>NZ_LN831034.1:1276574-1914862 GCF_002055535.1 Streptococcus pyogenes
TAAAGCAGTCAATAAGGTTTTCACTTCTTCACTAGCGTAGATGGTCAAATGGGCTTCCAATGATTTACCGATAATCTTAGCATTTCGCGCTTCTTCCAAAGCTTTTTGAGCTTGAGTACGCAAAGTCATGAAAGCTGACCAAGCTTCTAAAATATCCTCTTGAGCCGAGAAGGTTTCTGCCACAGGCATTTCTGCCAATTGAACAAATGCTTCTGACTCATGCTCTAGATAAGACCAGATTTCTTCAGTAGTGTGAGGCAAGATTGGCGTCAATAACTTGGTAATCTTAACCAAGATATCATAGAAGACTGTCTGCATGCGACGACGTTCTAAGCTATTGGCAGCTTCAATATAGACAACGTCTTTAGCAAAATCAAGATAGAAGGCTGATAAATCAACCGTAACAAAGTTCACCACTGCTTTGTAAATAGCCATAAAGTCATAACGCTCATAAGCGTCAGTAATCGTTGCTACCAACTGATTAAAGACAATTGTCATGTACTTATCAACAGTTCCTAAATCTGCATAAGCTACTGTATCCGTAGCAGGGTTGAAATCAGATGTATTAGCAATCAAGAAGCGAAGGGTGTTACGGATTTTACGGTAAGTTTCAGAGACTTGACCAAGGATCTCCATAGAAACACGGACATCATTATCGGTATCCACAGAAGCTACCCAAAGTCGAAGAATATCTGCACCATATTGTTTAGCCACATCATTAGGAGAAATGATATTGCCTTTTGATTTAGACATTTTTTCGCCCTTACCATCAAGAACAAAGCCTTGCGATAAAATAGCCTTATATGGAGCATGCCCATTAACAGCCACAGATGTAATTAAGGATGAATTGAACCAACCACGATACTGGTCAGAGCCTTCTAAGTATAGATCCGCTGGATAGGAAAGATTTTCTTTAGTATTCATGACTCCATTCCAAGAAGAACCAGAGTCAAACCAAACGTCCATGATATCAGTTTCTTTTGTAAACTCGCCATTTGGTGACCCTGGATGAGTGAAGCCCTCTGGTAATAGGTCTTTAGCTTCTTTTTGCCACCAAATGATTGATCCATTTTCTTGGAACAAATCAGCCACATGATCTGTCACTTCTTTAGTCATAATAGCTGTGCCATCTTCGGCATAGAAGATAGGAAGCGGAACTCCCCAAGCACGTTGACGAGAAATAACCCAGTCGCCACGATCACGAATCATATTGTAAAGGCGTGTTTCACCCCATGATGGATGAAAGGTTGTTTTTTCAATTTCATCCAAAATATCTTGACGGAAATCAGAAACAGAAGCAAACCATTGCGGTACAGCACGCCAGATGATTGGTTTTTTCGTCCGCCAGTCAAATGGGTAAGAGTGATTGATCACTTCTTGTGCCAATAAAAGATCACCAAGTTTATCAATGACAATCGGCGTTACCTTGTTATAAAATTGTCCGTGGAAATCTGGACCTGCATTTTCCATCATTAGGCCACGTTCATCAACAGTCACAGCAACTTCCAGTTTGTATTTTGTCCCAACATTGTAGTCATCCTCACCAAAACCTGGTGCTGTGTGGACAATCCCTGTCCCTGACTCAAGGGTAACATGGTCACCAAGGATAACCAATTCTTCTACGTCAGTATCCCATGGGTGTTCTGTCACAATGTACTCTAAATCAGCTCCTTTATGGCTAGCTAAAGTTTCAAAAGATTCCCAGCCAAATTTTCCAGCAAGGCTATCCAAAAGACCTTCTGCCACAACATATTGACGGTCTGAACCAGCAGGTTTCACCACAAGATAATCCATATCAGGACCAACAGTCAAACCGCGTGATGCTGTAACGGTAAATGGTGTTGTGGTCCAAACAACGATATACGTATTAGTATCAAGGATACCTTTACCATCTTTAACTTTATTGGCGTAGTATAAAGAGGTTGAATCGATGTCATGGTATTCAATTTCAGCCTCTGCCAAGGCCGATTCTGAAGACCATGACCAATAAACAGGTTTAGCACCACGATAGATGTAACCTTTTTCAGCCATCGCTCCAAAAACACGAATTTGATCAGCTTCAAACTGTGGGTCCAAAGTGACATAAGGATTTTCCCAGTCTGCCGAAACACCTAACCGTTTGAAATCATCTCGCTGTTTATCAACCTGACTTAAAGCGTATTGACGACACATCTCAAGGTATTCTGCTAAATCCATCTCCTTACGTTTGATTCCTTGCTTAGCCAAGACTTGTTCGATTGGAAGGCCGTGTGTGTCCCAACCAGGTACATAAGGCGCTTGAAAGCCAGACATGGACTTAGAACGCACAATGATATCTTTTGAAATTTTATTAAGGGCATGCCCAACGTGAATATTGCCGTTAGCGTATGGAGGTCCATCATGAAGATGAAAGGCAGGCTTACCTGCATTCAATTCTTGACGTTTTTTGTAAAGCTCTGCTTGTTCCCAAGCTGCTTGCCATTGTGGCTCTTTATTAGGAAGACCTGCGCGCATTGGAAAGGCTGTTTTTCCTAGATTAAGTGTCTCTTTTAATTTCATTATTTCAAACTCCTTTTAAACAAACTTGCGACTATAACGAAAAAAGCCTCGTCTCAAAAAGGACGAAAGCTCGTGGTACCACCTTAGTTCAGAGCGATAATATATCATAAGACTTACCGCTCCCTCTTTGCTCGTAAGGTGAACAAACCTCCTCGCTTACTGTAGTTCAGCGAAAATTTTAGAAAATGATAATGATAATACTTAGGGAATACGAGACTCTCATCATCTCCCGCTTGCTGTGATTATAAGCAAATCATCTTGTTTTTCTTTATTTAGATATTTAATTTAAACGTTTGTGTTTCACTGAGATTTACCTCTGGCTCAGTCGTAGAATCAGATTGAGAGTCAAGTTGGTAAGCCTCTAACTCCTTATTGCTTTCATCAACACGACGTTGCAATTCTTCTAACTCTTCTGGAGTAAACTGACGTGTTGCATCAAAAGAGGCACTATCATCAGATTCAGGAATGTCTTCATTAAGAACGGTCTTCACGACTTCCTTAAAAGCATCGTCAGAATTTTGAAGATAGATTGCAGTCGGTTGTAGCAGTTCATCCCATTCAGGTGAATTTGATAAGCTTAATTGTGACTCAATAGATGAGATTAAACGTTGGTGGAACACACGTGTTTGACGCTTTAGTTCTTCTGTTTCAATCGCAACTCGCTTAGCCTCATCAGTTGCATCACGCAACATTTGATTGGCTTTAGCTTTAGATTCATCTAATAAATGCTGAGCATCATAAGTCGCTTTACTAACCAAGTTTGTTGCTTCCGCATTAGCCGTTGCTTTCACTTTTTCAGCTGTTTCTTGAGCTAAGATTACAGACTGGCTAAGTGACTCTTTCATTTCATCAAAGTAAGATAATTTTTCTTCAAGATCTTTAATTCTTGCTTCGTTATCACGATTTTTACGTACAAGAGCTTCGTAATCATCAACAACAATATCAAGGAATTCATTGACTTCTTCTTCACAGTATCCTCGGAATTTTGTCTTAAAAGTTTTATCTTTAATTTCTAGCGTTGTAAGTGCCATTGTATCTCCTTATTTATGTATCATTTTACTTAGTGTTATTTTTTGTTTGCCATGTTTGGTCACTCCATTATCTGCTAAAAGAGTAAAACGCCCGTGACCTCTGATACTCACCATATCCCCTATGACTAGATTATCTGAAGCTTTATTAGCAACTCGATAGTTTACCTTAATCTTATTTGCTTCAATTAATGCTATAACTTGCGTTCGAGATTTTTTTAAGATAGTAGCAACTACACCATCTAATCGAAAACTAGAAACTAGAATATCCAGGGTCTGGCTGTTATCAATAGACCTAATTAACTGATCAAAGTTAACTTCTCTTAATTTCACACTAGTTTTAGCTATTTTAGTAATTGTTCCTAAAAAATAATCCAATAACTCCCGCTTAATCATGAGCTGGGCATATCCCATTTCAACAAAAACATCTCCAAATAAATTTCGCTTTACTCCTAATTCATTAATTAAAGTTCCTAAAATTTGACTATGTGTCAACTGATTAAACTTTGCCTGATAACTTATCTCTACTAAAGCTATTTGAAAATCACTTTGTTCTAAGTCATAGTAACCAGGTGCAATAATGACACGACCATATTCGCTTGGGTAGTAATCTGTTGATACGAACATTTTTAGATCTGTTAAAGCAATCAAACTTTTTAAAATCATCACTTCTCTAGGATTTAAAAACTCAGTAACTTCTAAAAGATAGTAATCTTCAACTCTATTAATCATATCAGACATTCTATCAATAAAAGGATATTCTTCTTGGTGAAAATGCTGATAAATCTTACTATGACTAACCATTAAATAAACACACGGACCAAAACTTGAGCTAAAAAATTCAAACTAATAATGACGACAAAAATAGTGAAGTCAAGACCGGCAAATTGTAAATTAAATGCTCTAAAAGGTTTTAAAATTGGTTCAACGATACCACTAATCAAACGCCCAATTTTTGAATCATATGCCCCAGGAAACCATGACATTAATGCGTAAGCAATCAATAAATAAGTGTAAACTTTGATCAGACGAAGAAGAATAGATAGTATTAATATCATTTATTTACCGCCTTTTCATATCAAAATCAAAGCCAATATCTTGTGTAGTATGTGGGATAGTCATTTCTTCTATATTGACGGATACATTTGACGGAGCCAGTAAGTACATTGAAGAGCCGACCTTTTGTAAGCTACCATAGAGCACTTTACTAGCACCATCAATAAAATCTAAACACCGTCTAGCCTGAGCATCTAGCATAAACTGAAAATCAATCAAAACGCATTCATTAACTATTAAAAGATCCACAATTTCTTGAGCATCCTCATATTTACGAGGATACTTTAAGGCAATAGTTGTTTGATCTGAACAAGTTGATTGTTGATACTGCTCACGGCGATTTGCAATACTAGAAGTGCTCATCCGTTTTCTTCTGTCAACCATTTCATGGCCTTCTTTTGGCTGAGACTGCTGATAATAGCGTTCAGAAGTGCCATGTTTTGGATGCATTTGTGACCTTGTCTGTTCTTGGGATCTCGCTTGATGATCTTGTTGTACGTGATTGTTTCTAGGTTCTTGTTTTGGATGACTACTTGCTCTGACTGATTGTTGTGATCTTGGAATAACGTTATCAGTTGATGCTGCAACATCTTCTTCAACTTCGTTAACCTCATCCGTGTCAAAATAAGAAATCATCTTGTTAAATGTATCTTTAAAAGCCATCTTATTCTCCATTAGTGAAAGAAAGCTCTACCAATCCGAATAAAAGTTGAGCCTTCTTGAATAGCAATTGGATAATCGTTACTCATGCCCATGCTCAATTCTGTAAAAGGCATATTCTTTCTTTTTTTTAACTGCAAGTTTTTTCTTAATTGATTTGCTTGTCGAAAAATAGTTATAATACTTTCTTTACTGGCATTTGCTGGTGCCATAGTCATTAAACCAACTAACTGTATCTTCTCCATCTTACCTATTTCTCCAATCGCTTCATCAATCTCAGAAATGTTAAAACCATGTTTACTCTCTTCTTTAGAAATATTAACTTGTAGAAAACACTTCACAGGATGGTCAGCTCTCTTGTTGATTTCCAAAGCTAATCTCACAGAATCTAGAGCGTGAAAATAATCAACATAATTGATAACTTCCTTGACTTTACGACGTTGTAAGGTACCAATTAAATGCCACTTTACTGGCATATACTTTAACGCATCATACTTTTCAAGAAATTTATCAACACGGTTTTCGGCAATGTGCTCAATTCCTGCTTCGATAAGCTGACCTGCAATTGTACTATCCACATATTTTGTTACAGCAATAACTGAAACACTATCATTAGTCCTATTTGCTGCCTCTGTAGATAAGCGGATAGTCTCAAAAATTTTCTTTTTATTTGTCAGTAAATCCATTATTAACGGTTTTTAAAGAATGGAGGCGTTTCTAATTCATCATCACTGTCATCGTTAGCTGAGAACGTTGACATATTAAGATGGTTATCCAATTCACCTTCTGTTGGACGAGAAATATTATCACGTCTCAAATCCCAATTTCCAAAAGCAGAACCTTGATTTTGATTATGATTAGAAATTACCTTTTGTGCACTTGGTATCTCGCGAGACTCCCCCATGTCAAAATCAAAATTTGAGCGACGATCAAACCCTGGTTGAACCGACTGTTTTGCTTGATCTGATGCATATTGTGCACCCGCTACTTGCTGCGCGTTGGTTTGGGTAAAAGTCCTAGGCTGACGAAAACCTGAAACTTGTTCGGCTTTTTCTTGGCGCACTCCAGTTGCTACAACAGTCACACGGATGTCATCTTTCATAGTATCATCAATAGATGTTCCTAACCAAATGTTAACGCCTTGACCAGCAGCTTGCCCAACAATTTCAGAGGCTTCTTCAGCTTCTGTAAGTGTCATGTCGAGACCTCCTGTAACGTTCACAATAACGTCTTGTGCACCATCAATAGTCGTTTCTAATAGGGGTGAATAGATTGCCTTACGCGCCGCCTCAACAATGCGCTCTTCTCCAGAGCCAATCCCAATCCCCATCAAGGCATTCCCTTTATTTGCCATAACTGTTTTCACGTCGGCAAAATCGAGATTGATAAGGCCAGGACTAGTAATTAAGTCGGTTATCCCTTGAACTCCCTGGCGTAAAACATTATCAGCTTCACTAAGTGCTTCTAATAAAGGTGTCTTTTTATCAACAATCTCAAGAAGGTTATTATTTGAAATAATTAACAAAGTATCAACTTGTTCACGTAGTTCTTCGATACCTTCAATAGCAAAATTACCACGTTTGTTACCTTCAAAACCAAACGGGCGAGTAACAACAGCTACTGTCAAGGCTCCCAAACTTTTAGCGATACGAGCAATAACCGGTGCAGCCCCTGTCCCAGAGCCACCACCCATACCGGCAGTAATAAATACCATGTCCGCTCCTGTAAGAGCTTCTGTTAAAATTTCTTCGCTTTCTTCAGCAGCTTTACGTCCTACTTCAGGTTGTCCTCCAGCACCAAGTCCACGAGTTAATTTAGGGCCTAGTTGAATAACCGTTTCAGCTTTTGATGAGCTTAATGCCTGAATGTCTGTGTTTGCTGCGATGAACTCGACACCAGCAACACCTTCATCAATCATACGATTAATGGCATTTCCGCCACCTCCGCCGACTCCAATTACTTTTATAATTGCACCTTGAATTGATGCAGTATCAAATGAAAATGCCATTTTATTTCCTCACTTTATTACTTTTAATCAAACATACTCCCAAATATGCCACGAACACGTTCTGAAATTTTTTGTTTAGGATCACTCGGAACTTGTGAATCATATGCTGTTTGTGACGCTTGTTGTTCATAGCCAATGGTCGATTCTGGTCTTCTTGAATCATCATAATCTGGTAAATAAGATTCTTGGCCACTGAAATCGATAGGCTTGCGTCGCAAAAGTTCTTCTCCTGAAACTGCAGTTTGTGCTAAAACGTCTACTTCAGACATCATACCAACATATTCTACCAAACTGATAACGTTTGAAAACATTGGATTTCTAATACCGACTTGGTTTGGAACATGGAGCTTTACAGTTACTCCAAAGATTTCTTGTGCAATTTCTACCACTCCAGGCATGATTGCACCGCCACCAATCAAAACAATGCCTCCTGGTAAGTCTAGTAAACGACCTCTTTCCAAATCTTGCTTCACACGATCTAAAATATGACGAATACGCGCTGAAATAATTTCAGATAAATAACGTTCAGTTACCTCAACAGGCTCTTCACTACCTACCACATCAACTTTTACTGTTTCAGTTATACTAGCTTCTGATATCTCCGCTTGACCAAAATTAAACTTAAGTGCTTCTGCAATAGCCAAAGACGTTTTTAATACTTTTGATATATCTTTAGTAATGTATTCGCCGCCTTCGGCATATATATTGGTATACTGCAATTCTTGTGCTCGCATAGAAGCGACAGTTGTCTGTCCACCTCCCATATCAATTACAGTAGCTCCAAACTCGCGCTCACCTTCGTTTAAAATGGTTTTAGCCATAGCTAACGGAGAAATAATGATGTTTTCAACTTTAATGCCTGCTCTTTCTACCGTTTTACGCAGATTATGTAAAATGGTGCTTGGTCCAGTATAAATAAGCCCGCGCATCTCTAATCTAATCCCCATCATACCACGTGGATCTCGAATGCCCTGAAAGCCATCCACAATGAACTCTTCTGGAACTAAAGAGATAACCTCTCGTTCTGGTGTGATACTTTTTGTTAAAGCCGATTTAACAACGCTATCAACATCCTCATCTTTTATCTCTTTAGACTCACTTGGGACAGGAATCATTCCTTGTGTTGGTTCAATTTGAAGAAGGTTTGCCGGTAGCCCAACATTAACCTTTTCAATTGTCATCCCTGCTTTTTCTTCTGCTTGTTCTACCGCAGTTTTGATGGCAGTCGCAGCTGCCTCTATATCGATTATTATGCCATCTTTTACGCCGGTACTTGGAACATTACTAACACCAATGACGTTCATCTCACCAGAAATAAATTCTGCTACTAAAACTTTTATCGAGCTTGTTCCAATGTCCAAACCAGTAAAAAAGCCATTTCTAGCCATTCACTTGACCTCACTTACTTTCCAAACTTTTGCTATTCTAAAAACTGCTAAAAAACAGAATCATTCAGAAAATATTATACCATAAAAAAACGTAAAATGTTATCATTTTACGTTTTTTGTTATATAAACTTAATTTTTTTTAGGCAATTCATTATGGGTTAGAATCGTTGAATTTCTAACGTTTTCATTGCTTTTTCAACTTAGATATTAGCTAGCCATGGGCCTGTTCGAGGACCGTTTCTGGGGATGGTGGTGTTTGCTGAGGACTACTCTGATTTGCTGGCGTTTCTGAATCATTGTCTGTCTGTTCCTGATGTTCACCAGGCTTATCTCCTTCTTTATCAGCTGCGTTTTGTTCAGGCGTAAGAGGAACTTCAGGTTGATTTTCAATCTCCTGTGTTGTAGTATAAATTCCCACTTCCATATCCACTATACTATCATTTTCAAGGTTTTTTTTCAATTTTTGATAATAGGGAAGTTTCAATGTGAGTTGTGACTGCGGTACTCTAACTACATTACCGTCATGCATTTCAATAAGTAGTAAATCCGCTGTCGTTTTGGAATTTGCAAGAGACACTGACTTGATATTCTTGACTAATTTTTTAGGTAATGTCGTTAATTGCTTAACTAACTGTTGGATCGCTTTCTCATCTTTTAAATTAAGAATCAAGAAAGATTTCGGTAGTTCTGATGCCCTGACCTTGTCCACACGTTTTCCATTCTCCAAAATAGGCTGAAAACCGTTTTCAACTTGTGCATAAGCGATGATTTCAAATTCAATAACGTTAAATAGAAAGTGATTAGGAAATTGGTAAGAGAGATGTACAGATTTCACCCATGGAATAGTACGAAGAATCGGTCGTTCATACTGACCAGGCGAAGTTAACAGCGTTAACCAATAGTCAGATGCTTTGACTTTGCTAGCTTTGATTAATTCGTCAAGGTTCGTTTGATGGTTTCCTCTTACAGAAAACTCTTTCTTTTTGCTATAAGGAGTGATCATAAAAATAGACACCGCCATGAGTAAGAGCGCCCCCAAAAGAACAGGCAAGGATTTTTGAAAAGCGATTTGTGTCGCGCTTTTTTCCTTGGGTTGTCTAACTTTTTTGGTTTTTTTAGGTTTTGACGTCGTTTCTGACTCAATTTCCTGACTATCAGTTTTCTCATCAGTTTTAAGCTCAACCGCTTCAGAAGCATTTTGAGCTTGCTGCTGCGCTTTTTTATCACTCAATAATTTCTCTTTGAGTTTTTTTTCTTCCTCAGCTTGCTGCTTCTTTTTCTTTAAAAATTCAATGTTACGCTTTTGCCACTCTGTCAAAACGAGCTTGTCATCACTTTGTTTCTCTTTATCTTTTGCCATTTACTTCTCCTTAATCGCGGAGCTAATATCAGCTCTCAAAAGGTCATAAAAGAAGTCCGGTGACTGAATCTCCTTAGTTGCCAACATAGTAGCCTCATAATCAGCCTGATGTTCAAACAAATCAGCCATTGCCTGATCAAAATTATGCAAAGTTAAATCAGGTTCCTGTAATTGTTTAGCGTAGCCCCTCTTCTCAAAATAAGTGGCATTTTCTAACTGATCGCCACGGCTAGCTTCTTTACCAAGAGGAACGATGAGGTGTAGCTTAGCCATTGCCAGTAGCTCAAAAAGTGTATTAGAGCCCCCTCTTGTCACTACAAGGTCAGCCATCGCCATCAAAGGTTGGTAGAGATCGGTAACATAATCTACTCGATACAGATGAGAACTCAATTCATTAAGGTGAGGGTCTCCTGTAATATTGATGATATTATAACGTTGCTTCAATTCTGGATGATCACTAATAAACTGATTAAACACATGCGCCCCTGCCGAACCACCAATAAACAAGAGGGTTTTTAGGTCTCTACTAAAATACTCTTTCACCGCCTCTAACTGAGTTGATTCAGGCATTTGGTTGGCATCTTTGAAAACCTTTGTCACCGCTCCAAGGTGTTTAACTTTAGACAACTGGTCTTCCTGCTCAAAAGTGGTATACATGGTAGTTGCAAATTTGTAGGCAATCTTGTTTGCTAGTCCCATTGACCGATCTGATTCATGAATAAAGACTGGTTTACCAAGCAATTTAGCAGCCACAACTGGCGGTACTGAGACAAAACCACCTTTGGAAAAAAGGGCTTGAGGGCGAAGCTTGGCAACAATAAAGAGAGACTGTAGGAGGCCAAGTGCAACCTTAAAAACATCAGCTAGATTTTGCCATGAAAAATAGCGTCTAAGCTTGCCTGTCGCGATAGCATGAAAGGTCACGTCAAGGCCTGACTTTTCAATTTCTGTATGTTCAATGCCATTTTTATCACCAATATAATGTACTTCCCAACCGTCCTTGATAAATTTTGGTATGAGAATGAGGTTCAAGGTGACATGACCTACAGTTCCACCACCTGTAAATAAAATCTTCTTAGGCATTAGGCATCTCCTCTTAAACAATCAAAGGTTGCCAAAAATTCATCCCCACGAACCTCAAAATTAGGATACATATCCCAGCTAGCATTGGCTGGGCTAAGCAAGATAGTATCGCCTGTTTGGGCCAGCTTAAAAGCAAGCTCTGTTGCTTCTGCCACATTTCTAGCTTCAAGATAAGAGACCTCTGCTTTGTTAGCAGCTCGCTTCATACGCTCTGCGGATTCTCCCAAAATAATCATCTGCTTAAGTCCTAAAAGGTCTGGCACCAAATCGTCAAATTCATTGCCACGATCTAGACCGCCAGCAATCAAAATCAAGCGACTGTTATCAAAACCTGATAAAGCTTTTTGAGTGGCTAAAATATTGGTTGACTTACTGTCATTGTAGAAGGTAATATCTTTGATTTGACCAACCCGTTGCAAACGATGTTTAACGCCTCCAAAATGTGAAAGGCACTGGGCAATAATATCATCAGCAATACCAGATAACTTGGCAACTGCAATAGTTGCTAGGGCATTTTCAATGTTGTGGCTACCTGGGACACCTAAGTCAGTTGCAGCTATAATCGCCTGTTCTTTAAAATAGAGTATTCCATCCTTCAGATAAGCTCCATCAACCACTTTTTGAGTTGAAAAAGGAATCACTGTTGCTTTGGTGGTCTTAGCTAGAGTTGCTGAAATCTCTTGATTAGCATTTAAAATAAGGTAGTCTGATTCTGTCATCTGAGCTTGAATCATCCATTTAGCAGCAACATAATCCTCAAAACTGCCATGATAGTCCAGGTGAGTCGGCATTAAATTAGTGATGACAGCAATATGAGGGCGAAAAGCATTCACTCCCACTAATTGAAAAGAGGACAATTCCATCACCAAAGTATCACCAGCAATTGCTTTTTGAACAACTTTTGAAGCAGGATAACCAATGTTTCCAGATAAGAGTGCAGATTGCCCGCCAGCATTCAAAACATCGGCAATCATTGTCGTTGTGGTTGTCTTCCCGTTTGATCCTGTAATCCCGATAATAGGCGCTTCAGATACGAAATAAGCCAATTCTACTTCAGTCAAGATGGGAATTTCCTTTGCAAGGGCGCGTTTAACCATAGGATTATCATAAGGAATCCCAGGGTTTTTAACCATGTACTCAAAGTTCTCATCTAATAATTCTACTGGGTGGCTACCACAAATGACCTTAATCCCCTCTTCCAACAAGGCTTGTGCCGCTGGATTTTGGTCAAATGGTTTACTATCATTAACAGTCACTAAAGCACCAAGTTTGGTCAATAATTTTGCTGCTGCTTCGCCCGATTTGGCTAACCCCAATATTAATATTTTTTTGTTTTGAAAATTACTTATCACTTTCATCTAAGCTCACACTATCCATTCTATTTGATTTCTATTTTACCTTTATTTAGATGCTTTTTCAACATTTTAAAAATACCGTTCTTGAGTTTAGAATTAGAATCCGTTTCCAATATACAAACATCATGCCCATATTTGTGAGATTATTGATACGTTTTTTTAAGTAAAATAAGATAAAATACTAGTCAGAGGTCTTAACTGTCACTACCAAGCATCTCTTTTTAGTTGCACACTCAATGAAAATCGGCTAAAAGCTTTCTTTCAGAAAAAATGAACTATTAAAAAAGGACTGATATTGTCTAAAACAAATCAGTCCTTTTATCGTATAAAAACCAAAATCATCAATCTTTAAGTATTTTTATTTAAGTATTTTTATTTAACTCTCGGTTTTTTGGTCATTTTACGCACATCTTTTAAAGCAAAATAGCCCAATGCCACCATTCCCATCCCAATAAAAAATTCAGGAGGGGTTTGCATGATTTTGATAAAACTCAAGCCCGCTAAAACAATAAGCAGAGCAACCAAGCCAACTAAACCAATCATCCCAAGGGTGTTACGGACACTTTTAGGAGCCATGTATAGATAATAAGATATAATCGAGACAGCCATAATAAGGTAAAACATTCCGTCCTCCTTTATTTTGGTTTATATTCCATAGGAACTTGTAAACGCAAAAAGACCTTTAAAAAATGACTTTTCTTAAATATCTTTTTGCTATTTTATTTAGTTAGTTTAACTTCAAAAGCTATTCGGCTGATTTTTTCTTTTTATTAGCTTTATCACGCGCAGCTTTATTCAAGATTTGTTTACGCAAGCGGATAGATTCTGGCGTTACTTCCATGTATTCGTCGTCATTCAAGAACTCTAATGATTCTTCAAGCGTTAGGATACGAGGCGTCTTGATAACTGCAGTTTGATCTTTAGTCGCTGAACGGACATTTGTCATTTGCTTAGCTGTTGTAATGTTAACACCAAGGTCGTTATCACGTGAGTTTTCACCAACAATCATCCCTTCGTAAACTTCTGTACCTGGATTGACAAAGATAGTTCCACGTTCTTCAATACGCATGATTGAATATGTCGTTGCTTTCCCATTTTCAATAGAAACCAAGGCACCACGATGACGGCCACCGATTTCTCCTTGAACAACCGGTAGATACTGATCAAAAGTATGATTCATGATACCATATCCACGTGTCATTGAAAGAAACTCTGTTGAATAACCAATCAAACCACGTGCAGGAATCAAGAAAATCAAACGCGTTTGACCATTACCAACCATCTGCATATCAAGCATATCCCCTTTACGTTCTGAAAGAGACTGGATGATTGCACCCTGATATTCTTCTGGTGTATCAATTTGAACACGCTCAAACGGTTCACATTTGACACCATCAATTTCTTTGATGATAACTTCTGGACGTGATACTTGAAGTTCATAGCCTTCACGGCGCATGGTTTCAATGAGGATAGATAAATGCAATTCTCCACGCCCTGAAACCGTCCATTTATCTGGCGAATCTGTTGGGTCAACACGAAGTGACACGTCTGTTTGCAATTCTGCTAAAAGACGTTCTTCAACCTTACGTGACGTGATCCATTTACCTTCACGACCTGCAAAAGGAGAGTTATTGACCAAGAAAGTCATCTGAAGTGTTGGCTCATCAATACGAAGAATTGGCAGAGCTTCCACACAGTCAGTTGGTGTAATGGTTTCTCCAACAAAGATATCTTCCATACCTGAAACAGCAATCAAGTCACCTGCTTTAGCTTCTTGAATTTCACGACGTTCCAAACCGAAGAAACCAAACAGTTTTGTAACACGGAAGTTTTTAGTGGTACCATCAAGTTTTGAAAGAGTTACTTGGTCACCCACTTTAACAGTACCACGGAAAACACGACCGATACCGATACGACCTACGAAATCGTTGTAGTCCAAAAGTGACACTTGGAATTGCAAAGGCTCATCTGAATTATCAACTGGCGCTGGAATATGATCAATAATCGTATCAAAGATCGGTGCCATAGTATGCTCTTGGTCAGCAGGGTCATCTGATAATGATGATGTTCCATTAATAGCTGATGCGTAAACAACTGGGAATTCCAATTGCTCATCATCGGCACCAAGTTCGATGAATAATTCAAGCACTTCATCTACAACTTCTGCTGGACGAGCTGAAGGTTTGTCAATCTTGTTCACCACAACGATCGGGATAAGGTTTTGCTCAAGTGCTTTTTTCAATACGAAACGCGTCTGGGGCATTGTTCCTTCGTAGGCATCCACAACAAGAACAACCCCGTCAACCATTTTCATGATACGTTCAACTTCACCACCGAAGTCCGCGTGTCCTGGGGTATCCATGATGTTAATACGAACATCGTTATAGGCTACTGCCGTATTTTTCGCAAGGATTGTAATCCCACGTTCTTTTTCAAGGTCATTGGAATCCATGGCACGCTCTTGAAGCTCTTTACGCTCATCAAGAGTATGGGATTGTTTTAATAATTCATCTACAAGTGTTGTTTTTCCGTGGTCAACGTGGGCAATAATCGCTACGTTACGGATATCGTTTCTTAAGTTAGTCATTTGTTCCTCTAAGTAAATATATTTTAACTAGATAAGTATAACACAAAATGTTTTAAAAAACTGGTTTTAATCAATTGTAAATGTTTTCAGACTTTCAGCAAGTCTGGATACAGCAAAAAAAGGAATTAAGGTTTTTGAGACAGTGACTGCCTTTATTCCCCTTAACTCCACGTTACTCTTAACTAGGTTGTTTGTTTAACTTTGCCATCCCAATAATCAATACCGTCTTTTAAGACATAAACGTCTTCAAAGCCAGCTTTTTTAAGTTTTTTGACCGCAGGCACACGGTACTGGGGACGCATATTTTCGTAAATAAGAACAGGTTTGTCCTTGCGTAGTCCCTTAATAGCAGCATCAAATTGTTGCGCTGGAAAATTTCGAGCTCCTAAAATATGCTTAGTTCTAAAAGCCGCTGGCTCTCGTAAATCAATCAATTGACCTTGACGCATCACGTCTTTAAAAGTCTCGTTATCAACCTGCTTTGCCATTTTTCGAAAAGAGAAATAGTTCCATGTATAATAACCAACAATGCCGACAAGAAGTAACCATAAGATAAGTGTGATTGGAGACATATCCCCCTCCTATTTTGTGATAAATTGTCGAGCAAGGCTAGCTGCACCGATAATTCCAGCATCATTGCCAAGTTCTGCAATCTTAATTTTAGTTGAATACCTCACTTGTGGGAAAGTGAAGGTCACAAAGTATTTTTCAATACGTGAGCGTAGAAATTCTCCTGCTGCTGACACACCCCCACCGATAACCACTGAGTCTGGATTCAAGATATTGGAAATATTTGCTGAAGCAAGGCCAAGGTAGTAACCAACCTTTTCCACAACAGAATCAGCAAAGGAATCCCCTGCTTCAGCCGCCATGAAAATGTCTTTACTGGTAACACCTTCACCATTGTCAATAGCTGCTTTGATGGCTGAATCCCCTTCGTAGGCTTCTGCCAGTAAACGTGCCACTTTGACAACTCCTGTTGCTGAAGCTACTGTTTCCAAACAGCCGTGTGAGCCACAAGTACAAGCAAAGCCATTTTCTGGCTCAACAATCATGTGGCCGATTTCACCACCTGCTCCTGCAACACCATGAATCAAGTTACCATCAGCAATAATGCCTCCACCGACACCTGTTCCAAGTGTCATGAAGACGACATCTGGGTTATTTTCACCAGCACCTACCCAACGTTCACCAAGGGCAGCCACATTGGCATCATTGTCAATGGCAAAAGGAATGCCCAATTCTTTTTCAACAACGGAACCGACTTCTTGGGTTTCTTTCCAATTAAGGTTGAATGCCCCAGTAACTGTATTAGTATCACGGTCAACCGCTCCTGGTGATCCCATACCAATTCCCACAAAGTCAGCACTGCTTAGACCATACAAGTCTAAGCGATGTTTGATGGAAGCGATGATATCAGGGACAATATGTTTGCCTCCTTCTAAAATATTAGTCTCAATTGCCCATTTTTCTTGGACTTCTCCTGCTGCTGTTAAAATTCCAAATTTAATGGTGGTACCACCTAAATCAATCCCCAGTAATTTTTGACTCATTTGTCTATCCTTCTTTTTCCAATTCTAATCTATGCTCACGTCGCAAAATTAACTCCGCATTTAAGTAATCCCTCTTATCCAATAAGCCGCTATCATAGAGACGCTGAAGTTCAATCTTCATCATTTCAATATCATAAAGACGTTTGCCAAGGTAAACAAAAATGCCAAAGTTTTTTAGCAATTGTTGCACATCATATAGTGTTTTCATATAAGTAGATTTTAGCAAATTCTACGGCAGATTTCAAGACAAGTATGGAATCGCTTTCTATGTTTCTGAAAATGAATCGATGATTCCATAAAAAAGAAGCCAATTTTATCATTGACTTCTTTTATCCTAAGGCATAATCAATTAGAGTGCTGGGCCTTGTCCACGCTCTGCTTGGAGCATCCAAATGGTTTTTTCAGCCTCTGTCTTAGCTGCTGTAAACAAATCGTTTGTTCCAGCATCGCCTTCTTCATCGGTAATATCCAAACCAACTTGGTAAAGGCTGCTGAGGTAAAGGTAAACTTCGACCAATCTTGCTAAATGCTGAGCAACGGTTTTATCGTAAGTACCTTTTGCTTCGTCCAATTTAGAGTGTTTAGAAAACTCAGCTAGGGTAGAATAAGGCGCTCCGCCAATAGTGATCAAACGCTCGCTCATTTCATCTAAATTAGCATTCAAGCTATCAAGTAATTCATCCATTTTGGGGTGAAGGTACAAGAAACCTGGACCACGCATATACCAGTGTACTTGGTGCACAATAGATGCAGCCACAGATAAGTCAGCGACAGCTTGGTTTAAAACAGCTTTAGTTTTTTCATTTTTTGATGCTTCTTTTTTAGAAATATTGTGAGTTACTGAAGCATAAATATTTTCAACGAGTGTGTTTGTCATAATAACATCTCCTTACTTTTCAGCTTAAAGGGCAAGAATGGAGAGGGAACTAACCCTAACGTGATAAACATAAGAAAGGGTTAAGGACCTAATCCTATTCGACAATAACGGAATAATCCTAATTGGATGATTAGACACTTAATTAGAATCATTATCGTTTTATATCTATATTCTACAATGATTAAGGAAAGATTGCAAGTATTTGATTTCTTTTCGAATAAATAAGTATGATAGCTTTTTTTAGTATATGTTCGGGCATCTTATTGACCCATCTTTTTTACTGTTTACTACTTTATTTTCCTGATAATGGTCAAGAGCAGCTAAGTAAACAGACTGTCATTGTTTGTGACCAACTAACTTTTGCCAAACGCGTTTTTCGGCAGTTCCAAAACCATTTTATAACTAGCCAAAAAATCTTCTTTAGCTTAGAGATAGGTCTAATAATTATCTTATGGGCTAGTATGGTACATTGGGTTAGTGCTAGTTACTGTTACTTGTTACTCTTTTCTTTATTATTTAGTTTATTTGATTGGCGTTCTCAAGAATACCCTTTTATCTTGTGGCTTTTTAGCTTTGTAAGTCTACTCCTGTTTTATTCGATCAATTATTTATCATTGATATTACTGCTACTAGGTTTATTAGCTCATTTAAGACCTTTTTCAATTGGAGCAGGCGATTTTTTCTACCTTGCTAGCTTAGCTTTAGTATTGGATCTAACGTCGTTGATTTGGCTAATTCAACTTGCTAGTTTAGCAGGTATTACTGCTTGCTTACTATTAGGCATCAAGCGCATACCTTTTATTCCTTATCTTAGTTTTGGATTATTTTGGATTGTGCTTCTAGAGCATTTTTAGGCCAGATAAAAAACCTAGTCATTTTAGTGACTAGGAATATTTTGTCATCAAGCATTGTCAATCAAAGATATTTTTTGGGCTTTATTTTGTCGCTGTAACCTTTTCGCGATCTTTTTTCATCGTTTTAGAACGTAACTGGCCACAGGCTGCATCAATATCTGTTCCGTGCTCTTGACGCACCACACAGTTAACTCCATTTTTCTTTAGCACATCATAAAACGCTAGAACTCGCTCTTTAGGACTTCTACTATACTGATCATGTTCTGAAACAGGATTATACGGAATCAAGTTAACATAAGATAACTTACGAATAGTTTTAGTTAAGTCTGCTAATTCTTGAGCTTGCTTAATGCTATCGTTAACTTCATTTAGCATAATGTATTCAAAAGTGACACGACGATTCGTTTTTTCAATATAGTATTCTATAGCTGAAAAGAGCTTTTCAAGCGGAAAAGAGCGATTTACTCGCATAATACTTG
Organism: Streptococcus pyogenes; assembly: GCF_002055535.1. Taxonomy (NCBI): domain Bacteria; kingdom Bacillati; phylum Bacillota; class Bacilli; order Lactobacillales; family Streptococcaceae; genus Streptococcus; species Streptococcus pyogenes. Next base: position 1,295,401 of record NZ_LN831034.1, read on the forward strand.
AACGTAAATCATTATTTGGTGCATGCAACGAGACTGCTAAGTTAACCTGTACTCCCTCGTTTGCAAAATCCCGAATCTTGTGAGCTAACCCTGAGGTAGAGACTGTAATATGACGGGCACCAATTGCTAAGCCATTATCATCGTTGATGACGCGAAGAAAGCACATGACATTTTTGTAATTATCAAAAGGTTCACCAATGCCCATTACGACAACATGGCTAACCCGCTCACCTTGCTTTCTATCGTCAAAATATTTTTGGACTAACATGATTTGAGCTGTAATTTCCCCACTGTTTAGATCACGTTGCTTTTTGATCAATCCACTAGCACAAAAAGTACAGCCAATGTTACAGCCAACTTGAGTCGTCACACAAACAGAATGACCATAATGTTGACGCATTAAAACTGTTTCAATTAACATACCATCGGGCAGTTCAAATAAATATTTTACTGTACCATCAGCTGACTCTTGTACAACTCGCTGTTTTAAAGGATTGACACAGAAACTATCATTTAAAATAGAAACAAAATCTTTAGAAATATTCGTCATCTCCTCAAAAGATTGAACTCTTTTTTTATAGAGCCAATCCCAAATTTGAGTAGCTCTAAACTGTTTTTGGCCGCGTTCAACTGCCCACGCGATCAGTTCATCGCGTGTTAAGCTATAAATCGATGGTTTCATGGATTATTTATCTTTCTTTCTGATGATAAAATGACTAATTTTGGTATTAAGTTGACTAGTCTGATTACGTTTTGACTTTTCTTTATGCTTAGTATTACTTCGACGTTTTTGACTGGTAAACGCTTGGTTTTCAGGTTGCTTTTCTTTTGATGCCCGCTTCGATTTGCTCTTAGGTGTTGCGGGCTGCTGATTTGAATAGTTTGGCTTGCGACGATTTGATTTTGATTTAGGTGATTTCTTTCGTCTTGGTTGGCGCTCCTCTTCAAATTTAATATCTTGTGGATGAAGATTTTCTAAAACAAAATAAGCACAACCAAAATTGCAAAATTCTTTAATATAATCTTCTAAACGTGAGATGCGATTCGTTTTCTTGATATCGTCACTATCCTTATAAAACCCTTTAAGACGAAGCTGTTCATTTCCCCAATCGCCAACAATATAGTCATACTTTAGGAGAACTTCTGTATAACGTTGACCAAAGCTAGTCGTATCAAAAGCGTTCTTAACATCTTCTAAGAGTAACAAATCAATGCCTTCAGCCTTAACTTGCTCTTCAAAATGAATAAATTTGGGACCTGGAAATTTATTATAGTTGTACATTTCTGGCGAAATTTCTTTTTTCATTTGACACCTTTCTGAAAAATCCATTAGTTGTAACTAAATCGGTTAATTGTCCAGTGATAACTGATTCGTCATCTTTTTTATATCTGTCTATATCGCCTTTATAGTCTTAGATAATTATGGACACTTGTTATCTTTTTTGCAGTGTTATCTGTAACTCAACCATTATACACTATTTTTTGACTTTTGTAAGTAAATGAGAGACTTGCTATCTCATTACTCACTAGCTATAAAATCACGACAATTACTATATTTAGGCTTTATTGCATCATCATCGTGTAACATTCCTCTATGTTATCAAAAAGACATTAAGCTTAAGGTTAAGAGTTGCATAAGAATGCATTTTGACTGATAGCGATGAAAGTAATGACAGATAACTTCTTTTAAAGTAGAAGGTAAATCCCAATAAATCTTCATCATACCTGCTAAAATCTGGACTAATATTATTACTTATCTTTTCCTTATTGTTTCTCGCTCAACGTAGTGAACAGGCAATTTAATCCGATTTGCTTTCACAGTTAATTGACTAGCAATAGTATAAACTAATTCGGCGGCATAACGGCCCATCAAATAAGAGGATTGATGAATAGTCGATAAAGAAGGATAAATAAATTGACTCATTAAAATGTCATCATAACCTATTATTTGAACATCTTGAGGAATCTTTTTACCTTGAGAATGCAGTTCATGAATATAAGCAATAGCATGGATATCAGAAGGTGCTATAATACTGTCTATTGTTGGGTAACACTTGAGGTTGTAACTAGCTTCTAGCTGAATACTTTCAAAATCAAAATTCTGACTATCACACACATACATAGTCACGTCTTGTTTTTGAAGGTAAGAAAAACTAGCTTCAAACCGCTCATTAATGTTTTCAGCATTATCCAGCGGACCTCTTATTAACAAAACTTCTTTTGCCCCTGCTTGCCAGACAGTCTGAGCCGCCAATAAGCCCCCTGCCCTATTATCTGAAAAGACACCGTACTGGGTCTCTTGGTCAACACGATCTACCACTACAACTGGAATAGCAAGAGTAGGATACCGCTTTGTAAAGTCATGGGTAGTAATAATGCCAGCAGCATTGCTTTGAAGAAGGACATGGACGTATTCTTCTTCAAGAGCTTCGCTGTCTGAAATATTTCCTAGCATAACCCGATACCCCTTTTCTTTTAAATATTCTTCTGCTCCTCTTGCTAACCTCGGAAAAAAAGGATTGGAAATGTCTGGTAATAATAAACCGACTAGTTGATTTTTTTTCGTCTTCAATGACTGCGCCAAGACATTTGGAGTGTAATGTAATTTTGCTATCGCTGCTTTGATTTTATGCCTTGCATCATCAGATACATATCCTTTTTGAGAAATATACCTGGAGACTGTTGATCTAGAAACACCTGCTTCTTCAGCAACTTGTTTAATGGTTACCATAGCCTTACCTCCTTGTAAAATAAGTTTATGGGGATTTTTCAATCTCAAGTTTTTAATTTAGTTGTTATAACGTTAACTTGTCTATTGCAAGGCTTTCCAGAATAATAGAGTCATGGAATGGACTCATGATTATCTGCGCAAGTTCTTGGATGAGCTAGTGAAAAAAATCAATTTTCACTAGGTGTTTTTAGTATGCTCTATTTCCAGATAATCGACTAAAGTTTACTCAATTCTCTATTGCCTTTTTACCACTAGACTTTTATAACATCTTTTTTACGCTGTCAAGTTAGATATGTTTTATGTAAAAAATGATTGAACCCAAAAGACTGGTCAAGGATCTGTCTATCTGGTTCAACCGTTTTTTATGAGTTAATAGCGTGAATATAATTGAATATAATACATTCATAGTTATTTTATTTGCGAAGATAAACCAGTGCCTCTTGAACAGTCGTAACAGGAACAATCTTCATTTTGGTCTTTAGTCGTTTGGCTGCCCGTTTGGCTTCTTCGTAATTACTTATAGCATTTGGATTAACTTTTTTAATTTCCTTATCAACAGGATTATTCGGAACAAAAAATATATCTGCACCAGCTTCAGCTGCTGCAACTACTTTAAGACCTGCACCACCAATATCTCCTACTTCGCCATCCTTGCCAATAGTTCCTGTACCTGCAATTGTACGGCCCTTGCGTAAATCTTCTTTAGTTATTTGATCATATATATCAAGAGTAAACATTAGACCAGCACTAGGTCCTCCTACTCCTTTAGTACTAAAGATCACTGTGTCTTCTGAATTGACACTTGTATGATCAGTCAAGGCAATGCCAATCCCATTTTTCCCATTTTTCAGTTTGATAATACGGCCAACTCCTTTTTTAGGCTTATTATCACTCGTAAACTGAACCGTAACTTCATCCCCTAGTTTTAGGTGAGAAACATAGTCAATAAGTTCTGCTGAACTAGTAAACTGTTTACCATTTACACCTGTTACAGTATCTGCTAAGTGTAGCGTTCCTTTAAAAGTAGATTCGTTGTTTACGTCTAAAACATATACGCCTTTATAATCTAATGTAACTGGTTTTCCAGCTAAGGATAAAGCTTGATAAATAGCTGCATTTTGTGATGTTTCCATGTAAAATTGATTAATTCGAAGGAAATCAGCATCGCTGTATCCGCCTGTTGTATCTTCTGCTGTACTAATTTCAGTAAACGGTGTCAGCCAAGCATATAATAGCTGAGCGAGGCTGGCACGACTAATGCCCACTGCAACAAACTGGTAAGCTCCTTTTCGTTTGTCTTCTTTGCCATTGACTTGTAAGACAGTCCGAATATCGTAAGCGCCTCCAGGCATTTCAATATAATAAGGTAGCGGAAAAAATAACGCTAGCAACAAAGAGATTAAAGCTAGCAGACCCACTAACCACCATTTGATTTTTTTAAGTCTTTTCATTCATTTTCTCCACTTGAGCAATAACCGACTGAGGAACCAAACCTTCTAAGGAAGACTGAAAATGAATTAGCTCTCTCACACGACTAGAGCTAAGGGCCTGCCATTTATTTCTTGATATCAAATAGACGGTTTCAATATTTGGAGCTAAAAGGTGATTAAAATATTCCAAATTTTCTTCATACTCAAAGTCAGTTGCATTTCGCAAGCCTCTAATCAAGTGAGTTACTCGTAATTCTTTAGCTACATCAATAGCTAAACGTTCGTGCGAAGTTACTACAATTACATTTGTAAAATCAGCCAGAGCTTGAGTAAGCATTGCTTTACGAACTTCTAGTTTAAAATAGCTTTTTTTGGTAGGATTATCAAAAATCCCAACATATATTTGATCAAATAGGCCACTTGCCCGTTTAACAATATCGAGATGACCGTTTGTAACAGGATCAAATGACCCTGTATAAAGTCCTATTTTAGTTAACATAAACTGTTACCTTACTAATTCCATAAATTTTTTCTTTCCAAATACCTAACGTTGCAATCTCTTTTGGCAACAAGACTGTTTTATCTGTCTCACAGACAACCATAACCTGTTCACTCAATAAGTTTTTAGCTGCTAAAGCTTCAATAGTTGCCACAATTGTTTCTTTGGCATAAGGAGGGTCTAAAAAGACTAAGTCAAATCGACCAGTCAAGCAATCAATAGCTCGCTCAGCTTCCATTTTTAACAAGGTAAACCGATTCTCAGCTTTAGTCATTATAATATTGTCTTGAATAATAGCTTGCGCTTTACGATTCTTCTCAACCAAAACTGCAGCAGACATCCCACGAGAAACAGCCTCAATGGCTAATCCACCTGAACCTGCAAACAAATCTAAAACACGACCACCATTAAAGTAAGGTCCTATCATATTAAAAATCGCACCTCTAACTTTGTCTGAAGTAGGGCGTGTTATCTTTCCATCGAGCGTCTTTAAAGGACGCCCACCAAATTCACCTGATACAACTCTCATAACATTTATTATAGCAAATTTCTAGCTCTAAACCTTAAAAATGATTTCTTTTTTCAATATTTCTGATCATTTATTTAAAGTCTCTTATACAAGTGGAAAACTTAGCAAAATGATGTGATTACTTATAAAATATTATCGTAGCTATCACGAACTTCTTGGGGCCAAACGGAGGTCTGAACTTCTCCAATATGTTGTTTACGCAACAAAAACATGACCATACGTGATTGACCGATTCCTCCACCAATCGTTAGAGGGAAAAGTCCATTCAACAAAGATTTGTGCCAATCAAAGCCTAAGCGGTCTTGGTCACCAGTCATTTCCACCTGACGTTTTAGGGCCTCTTCATCCACACGGATCCCCATTGAGGATAATTCAAAGGCTGAACCAAGTTGGTCATTCCAAACCAAAATATCACCATTAAGCCCATGATAGCCATTTTCAGTTTCTGTTGTCCAGTCATCATAGTCAGGAGCGCGGCCATCGTGTGGTTTACCGTCAGGTAAAACCCCGCCAATACCAATTAAAAAGACTGCTCCAAATTCTTTAGTAATGGCATTTTCACGTTCTTTGGGCGTCAAATCAGGGTATTTAGCTACCAATTCTTCGGTATGAATGAAGGTTATTTTCTTAGGTAAAACAGCCTCAATATCATAACGAGCTTCTACAGCTAATTCAGTTAACCGAATGACCTTGTAAATGGTTTCAACGGTTTCTTTGAGGTAAGCGAGATTACGTTTGCCATCAGGGATGACTTTTTCCCAGTCCCATTGGTCAACATAGACAGAATGGGTTTGGTCAAGTGAATCCTCATCAGGTCGGAGAGCCTTCATATTAACAACAAGGCCTTCACCTTCATTAAACCCAAAACGGGCTAAGGTGTGACGTTTCCATTTTGCTAATGAATGCACAACTTCAAAGGTTGCATTAGGAATTTTCAAGACATTGACAGATACTGGATTTTCAGTACCGGACAAATTATCTTGCATACCGTCCCCGACCCGACTTAAAATGGGTCCTTGCACTTCAACAACATCTAACTTAGCAATCAAATACTGAGTGAACGTATTCTTAACAAAGGAAATCTCCTCTTGTTGATGAATAAAACTTTTCTTCATAGTTCTTCCTTCTTTTTTGGTAATCTTTTTGGGACTAATGAGCTCAACGACTTAGCAGTTCTCTTTATACGTTGTCCACTTTTGTTTATTCTAATATTTTGAAAAATAAAAAATAGTATGGTTATTATACACCTATCAAAGCTAAAAGAAAAGGCTAATTCTCAATAAAATTAGCCTTTTCTAATACTATTATTGTTTTTTATTATGGCACACTCTTTTCCTTTAAAAACAGTATCAACTCTTTATGTCAGTCGTACTCTTCAGAAAATACCATTAAATGAGTCTTTTAAACAGAACTAAAAATCCTCTTGATTACCCTGCGATAATTTGTGTTCCAGCGTTTGCTGATAGTACATTGTCAATATTTTCGAGCGATGTGATAATGGCTTTAGCATTTGGTTTGTTTTCAACAAAAGCAATGGCAGCTTCCACTTTTGGTAACATACTACCTGGTGCAAATTGGTCTTGTGTGATGTATTCTTTCATTTGAGAGACAGTCACTTCTTCCAATTTGGCTTGGTCAGGTTTGTTGAAGTTGACGTAAACATTATCAACTCCTGTCAAAACGATAAAGAGGTCTGCGTCCACCAATTCTGAAAGGGTTTGACTAGCAAAGTCCTTGTCAATAACAGCTTCCACACCAGTCAGGGTCTTGCTAGTAGCATCTTCCACAACGGGCACACCGCCACCACCAGCACTAACCACAACAACGCCAGAATCAACGAGACTTCTGATGACATTGGCTTCTTTAATACCAACTGGTTTTGGTGATGGCACAACCTTACGCCAGCCACGACCTGCATCTTCTTTGAAACTTGCACCAGACTCCGCCATTTGTTTTTTGGCATCTTCTTCGGTAAGAAATGGACCAATTGGTTTTGTTGGGTTTTCAAAAGCTGGGTCTTTGGCATCCACGATCACTTGAGTGACAACAGCTGCCACTTCTTTTTGAATACCTTGGGCTTGCAATTCATTATCGAGGGCATTAACTAACCAAAAACCGATGCTACCTTCTGTCATGGCAACACAAGTATCCAAAGGCATAGCCGGATTCTTTTCAGAATCTGCTGCTGCTTGTTGTAACAAGAGATTACCAACTTGTGGGCCATTGCCGTGGGTCACGATGACTTCATGACCTTCTTTAATTAATTTAACCAGTGATTTTGATGTGGAAATCAAGGCTTCTTGTTGTGCTTTTGCTGACGCATCTGTTGAAAGAATAGCATTTCCTCCAAGTGCGACTACGATTTTTTGTTTCGTCATAATTACTCCTCATATCTTGTTATCGCGTTAGTCGGTAAATAGCTTCCGCATAAATATCCATAGCGCGGTAAGCATCCGCTAAAACAATATGTTCATTTTCTTGGTGTTCCGTTTGAACAGCATCAGGGAAAAGGGCACCAAAGGCAACACAATTCTTCATTGTTCTAGCAAAGGTTGCCCCTCCTGATGATTGGGCAGGGCTTTGATCACCTGTTTTTTTCCGATAGACAGATAACAAGGTTGTTACCAATTCACTGTCTAATGGCACATATAATGGGGCCAAATAATCAAATTCTTCATAGGTTAGGCCGTATTCTTGTGCTTTTTGGCTTAATTGTTGGACTAATTTTTCCTTATCTGCCAAAACTGGAATCCGAATATCTAGGCGAATTTCTGCCTTGTCTTTGGTTAAGGTAAGCCCTGCGGCATTAAAGCTTAATTTGCCTGAAGGTTCATCTTCGATTCTGCCAAAAATATTAAGTGCTCTGCCATCTTCATCAATGACATTAGCAAGAAAATCAAGGGTTTTGTTAGGTTCAAGGACCACTAAAGCCTTGGCAAGCCTAATCATAGCGTTGATGCCATCGGGAGCATCTTTAGCATGTTGGGCGAGACCATAAACCGTTAATTCTCCCTCTTTGACGACGTACTCAAAGCCAAGCTTATCTAGTTCTTTTTGTAAAGCCTCAAGCTTATCACCTTGATAAGAGGCTCTTGCAGGAACAACATTGTAGGCTTGTCCGATTTCAAGTGACAGTTTATCAGAACCTTTCCCCACTAATTTTGCCTGAAGTAGGCCTTTTTCGGCATAGGTTAAAGGGAAACTTGAATCAGGAGCAAACCCAAAGGTAGCCTGTTCTTCTACATCATTGTAGCGATTCATACACCGCCACAAAGTTTCTTCATCTGTTCCGAAAATAAAACGAATGCGTTTATTAAAGGTAACGCCTGCATCTATCAAGGCTTTGGTGGCAAATAGCGCCATCATAGTAGGCCCTTTATCGTCTTGAGTGCCTCGACCAAATAAACAGCCGTCTGCCTCAACACAGTCAAAAGGATCTGTCTTCCATAACTGACGATCTCCTTCTGGAACAACGTCCAAATGGCAAAGAATAGCCAAGACCTCTTTTTGGTCACCTAACTCAGCATAGCCATAGTAACCTTCAGGATCAATATAAGTATGAAAACCAAGACCTTGACATAAGTCTAAGGTTGCTTCGAGAACATCTTGAATGGCCTGTCCAAAAGGTGTGCCATTTTCTCCTTCATGACAAACAGAAGGGTAAGAAACGATCTGTTTAATGGCAGCTACACAGGCCTCTTGATGTTTAGGTGTGATATAGGATTCCATAGGAACCTCCTATCTGTTAAAAGAATGTTGCAACTACAAGTAATAGCACGCTTACAAGCATCACCATTACAATAAATTTACCAATGAATTTCCACCAAGTACCAAGGTCAACGCGACCAAGCGCAAGTGCTCCCATAACGATTGCTGAAGTTGGAGAAATCATGTTTAAGATTCCAGAAGCTGACTGGAAGGCTGTAATAACAAGGTGAGCAGGGACATTTGAGAATTGTCCAAGCGGTGCCATAATTCCCATTGTAGCCCCAGCAAGTCCTGATGTTGATGGAATCAAGAAGGACATTGGGAGGTAGAAAATATAAGCTAATATCACAAAAACTTGAGAAGATAAACCAGAAAGACTTGTTTCACCTAAGTGTAAGATAGTGGCTGTAATCATACCACCATTCATGATAACTTGAATACCGCGTGCAATAGCACAGATCATGGCAACACCTAAAAATTCACCTGCACCAGTCAAAAAAGAGCTAAAAAAGTCTTCTTCACTCATACGATAAACAATAGCAACTAAGACACCCATCATGATAAAGAGCATGGTGATTTCTGGGAAATACCAAGTACCAAATGCTCCCATGGTTTTCCCAATAACTCCCCCTAAGATAGGCATTGTGGTTAACCAAGTATTGATATTAGTAAAGAATTTGATGCCAAAATCTTCCCACGGAATCAAACTAAGAATCATAATGACAAAGGTCAAAGTAAAAATGGTCAAAACGTTTCGTTGGCGCTTGTTTAAGTCTTCTCCAGAATTTTGCAACTGGAAGAGTTCCTTATGCTCTTCTTCCTTGTCTGCAACCAATGATTTACTTGGGTCTTCTTCAATCTTACTAGCGTAATTGTAAACAAACCAAATAGACATGCCGACAAGAATAACCCATTGGATAACACGCCAAATCATTCCATCTGCAATGCTGACACCAGCAGCATCAGCTGCTACACCAGTTGCAAATGGGTTAATAGTGGAGGCTAGACACCCAATTTGAGAACCAATCAAAATAATGGCTACAGCAACAATACTGTCAAAACCAACCGCAATCATAACAGGAATTAAAAGTGGGTAAAAGGCCATGGTTTCTTCCCCCATACCATAGGTCGTTCCACCTAGAGCAAACAAAGGGATTAAAATAGCAATCAGCATTTTTTCTCTACCTTTGTTTTTACGAACCACTGACGCAATCCCTGTGTCAAGAGCACCTGTTTTGTTGACAACTCCTAAAAAGCCCCCAACCATTAAGATAAAGAAAGACACTTGAATAGCACCATCAGTGCCTTCAACACCTAACATGCCTCGAACGGGAGCCATCAAGATGTCAAAAAATCCTTGAGGATTGGATGCTACTGTTTTGTAGGTTCCTGAAATAACACCACCGCCCTTAGCGGTTTCGTAGGCGCCAGCTGGAATAAACCAAGTTAACACTGCCATGATGGCTATAATGATAAAAAGAACGGTGTAAGAAGAAGGAATTCTAAAACCCCGTTTTTTTTCTTCTGTCATAATGATTACCTCTTACCTTTTCATAAAAATAAGCCGTTCTAGTTCCGGTCAAGGACGCGAAAACCAGAACGACTTGTCATGTAGTTAAAGTACGTTTTTAAGTAGTTAAATTGTTAAATTAAAGGGGTCACATTGATATGTGAAATGAGTTAAGGAGTACCAGTCCTTATTACACTTTTGGAATAAAGAGGTTACCAAGGGTTGCTGCCATAACCGCTTTGATAGTGTGCATGCGGTTTTCAGCTTGGTCAAAATGACGAGCGTATTTGCTGCGGAAGACTTCATCAGTGACTTCCATTTCTTTCACGCCGAATTTTTCAGCAACGTCTTTACCATAAACGGTATTTGTGTCATGGAAAGCTGGCAAGCAGTGCAAGAAGATAAGCTTGTCATTTCCTGCTTTTTGAACAAGGTCCATGTTGACTTGATATGGTTGAAGCAATTCAACACGTTCTTTGAATTTGTCTTCTTCACCCATTGATACCCAAACATCTGTGTAAAGCACGTCTGCGCCTTTAACAGCTTCGTCAGCATCTTCTGTGATAAGGATACGAGCGCCACTTTCTTTAGCATAGCCTTCAGCCAATGTCACAATCTCTTCTTCTGGGAAAAGTTCTTTTGGTGAGAAGATATGAACATTAACACCAAGGATAGCACCAGTCACAAGAAGGGAATTGGCAACGTTATTACGCCCGTCACCACAGTAAACAAGGGTAAGGCCTTCAAGTTTGCCAAAGTTTTCTTTCACTGTTAAATAGTCAGCAAGCATTTGGGTTGGGTGCCATTCATCAGTCAAACCATTCCAAACTGGCACACCTGAGAATTCTGCCAATTCTTCAACCATGCGTTGGCTAAAGCCACGGAATTCAATCCCATCAAACATACGACCCAATACTTTAGCAGTGTCTTCTGTTGATTCTTTTTTACCAAGTTGGATGTCATTGGCACCGAGGTATTCTGGGTGAGCACCTAGGTCAATGGCTGCTGTTGTAAAAGCTGCACGCGTACGAGTTGATGTTTTTTCAAACAAGAGGGCAATGTTTTTACCTTCTAAGTAGTGATGAGGCACACCACGTTTTTTCAAATCTTTCAAATGTGCTGAAAAATCAATAAGGTATTCTAATTCAGCGCGTGTAAAATCTTTTTCTGCTAGGAAGCTACGTCCTTGAAATACTTGTGTCATCTATTGTCTCCTTCGAGTGTTAACTGTAATCTGTTTTGATTAATTATTTTTTGTGAGATAGAGATAGCAGCCTAATAGACCACCAACAATCGCAATTAGCATTGCTATGTCCATATTCTTCTCCCATTTAAGAATGGTTTTTGCAAGGGACTGACAATACTCACCATCTTCTAAACACTTGGGACCATAGGACTGATAACCTAGGTTTTCATAAAAGGTTTGTGCTGTCAGTTCACTGTGAATGGTTAGTTGGTAAAAGCCTTCTCGTCTGGTATAAGTTTCGAGCGCTTCAGTGACTTTGGCACCATAACCGCAACCACAATAATCTGCTAAGGTTACAATGCGTGTCAATCGTGCTTCTATTTTCGTTTCAGCTAAAAATTGTCCTGTTGAAACGGGCTGGTCATTGTCATAAACGACTGCATAAACCGTTCTTGTTTCGTCATTGGCATCAAATTTATCTGCCATGACAAAATTTCATTGAAGGACAAAGACACAGAAGCGAAGATAAACACTAGCTGCCCTTTAAAAAGGCTTCTGACCTATAACCACCTTTACCATAGCTTATTAAATATCTTCACGTTCAAATGGCATTGACATACAACGAGGTCCACCACGACCGCGAACCAATTCACTTCCGTGAATCTTGATCAACTTCAAGCCTTTAGATTCAAGAATGGCATTGGTAATGGTGTTACGGTTATAAACCACAACCACACCTGGTGCGATGGTCAAGGTATTAGAACCATCGTTCCATTGTTCACGACCTGCTGCTACTAAGTTGTCACCACCACAACGGATAAGGTCAACTTTTTCAACACCAAGGTTAGCAGCAAGAAGTTCTGCTAAATCACCTTTTTCTTCAACGATATGAAGTTCTTCATTGTCGTAAGTGACAGAGTAAACACGAAGGTCGCCTTCAATTTCTGGGTGAATGGTGAATTTGTCATAGTCAACCATGGTAAAGACAGTGTCTAAGTGCATAAATTTACGGTTATTTGCAAATTCAAAGGCCAATACTTTCTTGAAGCCAAGGTTTTGTTTAAAGATGTTAACCAACAATTTTTCAATAGAAGCAGCATCTGTACGTTGAGAAATACCAACCGCAAGCACATCTTTTGAAAGAACAAGTTCGTCCCCACCTTCAATGCGAGTGGTTTCATTACGGTCATAAACCATAGGCACTTTGCCACCACCATAAATTGGGTGATGAGTGAAAATGTATTTACCATAAAGGGTTTCACGGTTACGGGTTTCTGAGAACATGTGGTTAAGAGAAACACCTGTACCGATAGTTGCGAATGGGTCCCGTGTGAAATAAAGGTTTGGCATTGGGTCGATGGCAAATGGGTAATTGGATTCAACCAAGTCAGTCAAGCCTTTTTCAGATGCTGGGATCTCTGGAAGTTCAGATTTTTGAACTCCTGCCATGGTTTTTTCAATCAATTCTTGATTGTCTTCGATAGCCATCAACAATTCACGAATGGCTTTTTTAGTAGCTCTTCCACGGATATTAGCTTCACTTAGGTATTCATCGATGAAAGCTTCGCGAATTTCTGGAGTGACAAGAGATTCTGCAGCTAAGGTCTCAAGGTACAAGACTTCAATACCTTCGTCACGCAAAGCTTGGGCAAAAGCATCATGTTCTTTTTGGGCATCCTCTAAGAATGGAATATCATCAAACAACAAGCGTTCCAAGTAGTCTGGCATAAGATTTTCAATTTCTTTACCGGGTCTGTGGAGCAACACTTTTTTTAATTTTCCAATTTCAGAATAAACATGAATTGGTGTTTGAGCAGTCATAAGAATTACCTCTTTCTAATTGGTTTTTGTGAATTCACCGTCAAGATTCTTAACTCTTGCTTATATTCCTAGTGTACTCCTTAAAAAAGATAAAAATAGGGTATTTCTCACAGCTATTTTGAGTAATCGCTTACATTTTTTGAGCGTTGTTTTTATTTTTATAGATTTGTATTCGTTTACTTGTATGTTTTTTACATCTTAGTGTAAAAATTTATACTTATAAATTAAAATAAGTCAGAAAAACTTTTAAAATAAAGTGTTCTGACCTTTAATTCACTTTGTGTATTGTAAAAAATAGTCTTTATCTAGATAAGTCAAATACTTACCTTTTATGGTAATCAATTCTTGCTTCTTCAAATCTCTAAGCACATGGCTAACTGTTTCTCTTGTCGTCCCACTTATTTGAGCAATATCTGTTGTTGTTAATTGAAAAGGTAAGGTATCACTGTCTTTACCCATTTCAACCAGCAAAATCGCCAGAGATTGAATCACACGAGAACTAGCACTTGATGTAATCAAGTTTCGGACCCTCAACTCATGTAACTCGAGCAGCTTAGACATCTTACTATATAAGTGTTTCATTTGTAGACGATTTTCAAGCGAATAATCTTCAAATAAATCGACTGGAAAGTAAAAATAAGTCACGTCTGTCATGGCTACCACTGAAAAATGGTAATAATCATCTGTAAAGAGGCCACCGTAAGGAAAAATGGTGCCGTGTCTGATGAAATCCGTATACATGAAGGTTCCTGATTGATCGGACTGCTCCACCTTGAAATAACCAGAGGTCACTAGAAAAAGCTTATCTCTTTTATCTCCCTCAAAAAAAAGGATATGGTCCTTTTTAGCTTTTCGGAATTCCATCTGCCCTACAATTTTGTCAAATTGTTCAATAGAAAAGTAGCGAAAATCGTTTAGTTTTCTAAGGTATTGATAATCTTCTCTTCGAATCACACAAATCTCCTTTTTCTAAACATCATCTTTATTTTACCATAAAAAAGCCATTTTGTAAGCGGTTCATCAAAAACTTTACACCTTCTCCTCTTTTTGCTATACTCGGATTGTTATCAATTACGTTAAAGGAAGATTATAACAATGAATAAGAAAGAGACGCGTCACCAACTCATACGTTCCCTCATCTCTGAGACAACTATACATACACAGCAAGAATTACAAGAACGGTTGCAAAAAAATGGCATCACGATCACTCAGGCTACCCTATCACGTGACATGAAGGAATTGAACCTGGTCAAAGTAACTTCTGGAAACGACACACACTATGAAGCGTTAGCCATTTCACAAACCCGCTGGGAACATCGTCTTCGTTTTTACATGGAAGACGCTTTGGTCATGTTAAAGATAGTTCAACATCAAATTATTTTAAAAACGTTACCTGGACTAGCCCAATCCTTTGGCTCCATTTTAGATGCCATGCAAATTCCAGAAATTGTAGCAACGGTCTGTGGTGATGATACTTGCTTGATTGTCTGTGAAGACAATGAGCAAGCTAAGGCCTGTTACGAAACCCTTAGTCATTACACGCCACCATTCTTCTTTAGTAACAAATAAGGCTTAACAGAAAACCTCTATGTGATATACGACCTCATCCTCACCTTTTGCTAGGACAGCAGTAAAATCTCATCAAAAAGCGAGTAAACGAAAACCTAAATGACAGGACATTCGTTTACTCGCTTTTTGTTAACCTTCTATTTTTACACAGCTCATCCTACTAATCTAGTTTTCTGTAAAAAGTGGCACGTGTGGATTGTCTTTATCCAACACATGCACAGAAGTGATTGCATGAAGGTACATTTTTGCGCTGCCTTCAATGAATTTCAGAGCTTCTTGCAATCTATTTTGACCTTCTTGATCAAGAGCTTCGATAATCAGAAATGCATTTTTGGTGTGTTCTGTCACCATGGTGCGTTCGCCATCTCGCCAGTTAAGGCAACGACAAACCGCTCCAATATCATCTTTATAACAGAGTTCATTTGGCAAGGTTGGGTTGTTGTCAGCATCCCCAATCAAGTAAAAGTCGTCACCACCATCTGTTATCGTCAGACGCAAATCTCCGATAAAACTGTCACTATCTTCGGCTCCAGCAGGTAAACCAAAACGTAGACTAGCCGCATTATAAATATCCACTAGTGGGTTAATAGACGGAATGCTTTGACCATTTGACACCCGCTTGAGAAGGGCTTCAATGCTAGAGCGAGCTCCTTTTTTGGTTTTAAAGTGTTGATAGGCCTTGCGGTAGACTTGAACCACCTGATTATCACTAAAATTGTCTGCTGTTAAATAAGCTTTTGCTAACTCATGGCTGTCTGCTAAGAGCTGTTTGACATCTTCTGGTGACTCTGCTTGGTTCTGAACATCCTTTAATAAGACGACACCTAGTTTGGCACCTGGAAAAAGTTCCCAAAAACTTTGATCTGCTACAAATTCAACCATCTCTTATTCTCCTTTAGTTGTTCTCTTTAAAATACTCTTTTTCCTTTAAAAATGCAATTAATTGAGGGCTTAATCGTCTTGGCCCTCTCACTGCAGCTACGCCATGTTTTTTCATAAGGTCAAAAGACAAGAGACCATCCTTGTACTGTTGGCATTTTCGGAGACGCATGAGTTTGTCAATGTTAGGATTTTTACGATAACCCTCGTTAGGTATATCAGTTTCTAGAACTTGGCAGACATAGCGAATGGATTTGACTGGGGCTGTTATATAAATCAGCACGTAGTCTCCCACGGCAATACCAGCTTTTTGGGTCCATAAAATCACATCATTGGCTGCAAATTCTGCATCAATGTCATAGTATTTCAAATTAGCTGGAATAACCCAATAATCAGGACCATTAGGATTAGAAAGACCGTTTGGGTTGACTAGTTGACGACTTTGAGTCACTAACGTCCAAAGCTTATCATCTGTTACCTTATCATCCAAAATAATACTAATCCAGTTTTTCTTTGACATGTGATACGCTGGGTAAATGCCTTCTTGCTGCAGTAACTGAGGGAAAGCCTTGGGATTAACTTTGACAGTCATCACTTCACATGTCTGTCCTACTAATCTCTCTGGTATCTGGTCTAATTTATCAGCCAAGAGAGAAAAAATCATAGCATACCATTTGCCCCCTACCCGATAGGTTGCAAGGTCTGGGTGCTTTTCAAAAGGATAGTCCATTGGGTCAGACCATTCTTTGGTGATATGCTTAGCAAGTCTATTAGCTTGCATTGACTGAAAAGGAGTGGCTTCAAAACAGGCTACTGATAAGCGCTCCAAAAGTTCCAAATAGGCCGCTCTAACCTGCCCAGTATAGGTTCCTTGCCAGGCTGCTTGTTGTAAAGGCAAATAATCCTCCTCCAAGTCACAATCAATAACCCGATCCCAGATATTGCCAGCCTCATCAATCCTAAGCTGCGCCTCAAATTCCCCTTCCATAAACCGTTCGTTATAGAAATAACCGTTGTCTCGCTTCTCAAAACCGTAAGCCATTAGCTTTTCAACTATGGGGGTCTGTCGGCTAAAATAGTCAGTTGCTAAACTCATGATATCCTTTCTAAGGTTCCTATCTCCAATACCCTAACTTAGGGAAATGGCTGACATGCACTTCCTGTAACCTTACTCGTTTTCCTGTGTGTCGTCTGCCATTAATTCATGCATTTTAGGAAGGCTTAATTGTATTTCAGTGAACTGGTCTGACTGGCTATGAATGGTCATGTGGTAGCCTTCACCATAGTGAAGTTTTAACCGCTGGTCAACATTTTTAAGGCCCACACCTCCCCTAGCCAACAAGCTCTGACTATTGGTCAGTGAAGAGTCTTCAATGCCTTTACCATTATCCCAAACAGTCAACATCAGATGCTGAGCTGTATCAGATACCGTAACCTTGATCATGCCCTTGCGATCGACTTCTTTGATGCCATGGTAGATAGCATTTTCTACTAAGGGCTGTAAGATAAGCTTAGGAATAACAAAGTCTGCGTAGACATCTAAGCCTTGCACTTCATAACTTAGCTTGTCTCCATAGCGCTGTTTTTGAATAAAGAGGTATTGGCTAACGTGATCCAGTTCATCTGCCAAACGAATGTATTCGTTCCCCTGATTAAGGGCCAAACGAAAATACTTAGCTAGAGACTTGGTCACTTCTACCACGCGCTTGCTGTCATTAAATTCTGCCATCCAAATAATAGTGTCCAAGGTGTTATAGAGAAAATGCGGGTTAATCTGACTAGCCAAGGCTTGTAACCTATACTGCCCAATCGCCTTTTCCTTATCCGCAACGGCAACCATCAAGCTATCAATTTGATCTAAGAGCGCATTAAACTGTTGGGCAAGGTCTGTCAATTCTGGAGAACCCGTTTCTTGGGCACGTAACTGACGATCTCCTTTTTGAATAGCAAGAATAACTTGCTGCAATTGTTGAATGGGACGAATCCATCTGCGTAAGACTAAGACAGTTGCAAAGCCACAAATCAGACAGGCTAGAAGCCCTGTTCCAAGAAAGGACCAAAAAATTTGGCGCTGCACCCGGTGCAACTGATCCAGTGACGCCACTCCCACTAAAGTCCATTGACTGTTAGGAATGAGTTTTTGGTAAACAAAAGATGTCTTGTCCTTAGTGTAACCATTCTGAATCGCTAAATAAGGTTTCATCGCAGCCATCTCCTTAGAAGAACTGTAAACACTCTTTTTGGGATGGTAAACAAATTCATGCTTATCATTCACAATAAAGGCAAAGCCTTGGCGGCCTAGCTGAAGCTGATCTAAAGACGCTTTAATGGTCGGGTATGCAATATCAAGTCTTAGCACACCTAAATTATGCCCAGCCCTATCTACTACCTCTTGGGTCACAGAAACTACCCATTCTTTTTTAGAAGAAAGGGATAATTGCCGAGCTGGGGTTAAGATTGGCATGGCTTGACGGTCTATGGCTGCTTTATACCAGGGTTCTGCCATCATGTCACTGGAGGTTTTCATGGTCAACTGAGAATTGGTAGACACCGTTCGACCATCCTTAGTCACCAGAACAGCTGCTTGTAAATCGGAATTGGTCGCAAGAACCATCTTCATGAGCTGAAGAACCTGTTTGTCATTTTCTTGATGAATTTGACTAGCAAAGGCTTGAATTTCCGTATTTTTCGCCAGCACCGAAGTTGTTTCTTTAAGAGGCTTGATGTAAGCGTCAATAAATTGGGAACTTTGCCGAATGCTCTGCCGGGTATCACGTTCAATTAGTTGCCTGATATTACGAGAACTCGTCTGGTAATAAAGCAAACCAAGCGTGGTAATGAGGGCAATTACGATCACAAAAACATACGAAATCAACTGGACCAGTAGGGGATAACGCTTCATGCCTGGCCTCCTTTTTTATACTGACTTGGGGTAACGCCTACCAGTTGCTTAAAGCGCTGAGAAAAATAATTCATGTCCTCAAAACCGACCTGCTCTGCAATTTCATAGATTTTAAGATTACTGGTTAACAAGAGAAGCTTGGCTTTTTTCAACCGTTCTTGTACCAGATAATCTTGAAAGGGCATCCCTAACTCTTTTTTAATCAAGACGCTAAGGTAATTAGGGCTAAAACCAAGCTGCTGAGCCAAGCTTTTTAGGGTCAAATCAGAATCTGCCAACCGCTCATGAATAGCCATTGCTATTGCTGATACTTCTTTTTGAGGCTGCTCAACCAATTCCTGAATGGTTTCTGTTTTCTTGGAAAGTTCTAATTTTTTCCGGAGCTTTCCTAACATGTCTTCTACATCTGCCTTGGAAAAGGGTTTGAGCAAGTAATCATCTGCCCCTAATTTCAAAGCAGATAAGGCATAGTTAAAATCATCGTAGCCCGTCAAAAATACCAGATGAGTTTGGGGGGATTCCTGTTTAATGAGTTCTGCTAGTTGAATCCCATTTAATTTGGGCATATTGATATCCGTCAAAACAATATCATAAGGCTCTTTCTGAAACAAGTCCCAAGCCAACTGGCCATTTTCTGCTTCGTTGACCCGATCAATCTTGAACTGGCTAAAATCAACCAAAGAACGAATACCCTGGCGCACAAGGTATTCGTCTTCTACAATTAACAATGAGTACACACGGTGTCTCCTTATCTTTATAAAGGGCCTTGCATGGCCCTCTCATACTAGTCTTTCTTCTATTATATCAGATTTTTAGGCCTAACCCTATTCTACAGATGATAATAAATAACCATAGCCCTTAGCTTCCATATCAGCTTTTGGAATAAAGGTAATAGACAAGCTATTGATGCAGTAACGAAGGCCGCCTTGGTCTTTAGGTCCGTCAGTAAAGACATGCCCCAGATGAGAATTCCCTGAACGGCTGCGCACTTCTGTTCTCGTCATATTGAAACTCTTATCTTCCTTGTAGCGGACAACGTCTGGGCTGATGGGGCGGCTAAAGCTTGGCCAACCACAACCTGATTCAAATTTGTCTTTTGAAGAGAAAAGCGGTTCTCCTGTCACAACGTCTACGTAAATTCCTGCATCAAAAGAATCCCAGTAGCGATTAGAAAAAGCTTTTTCAGTTTCGTTTTTTTGCGTCACTCGGTATTCGTCTGCAGATAGTTTTTCCTTGATCTCAGTGGCACTTGGTTTTGGGTACTTGCTTTCATCAATCACAGGATAAGTCGCTTGGTTGATGTCAATATGGCAGTAGCCATTTGGATTTTTCTTGAGGTAATCTTGGTGGTAGTCTTCTGCCTTAATAAAGTGTTTCAATGGTGCTTTTTCAACCACTATTTTTTTCTTGTAATCCTTAGCTTTTTCTTTGAAGACCTCATCAATAATAGCTAAATCTGCTTTGTCAGTATAGTAAATCCCAGTTCGGTATTGACTACCGCGATCATTTCCTTGCTTATTAAGACTGGTTGGGTCAATAATTCGGAAAAAATGCAGTAATAATTCTTTCAAGCTAATACGGTTCGCATCATAGGCCACTTCAACGGTTTCTGCATGACCAGTCTGATGAATTAACTGGTAGTTGGTGGTATCGCCTCTACCATTGGCATAGCCTGACACCGCATCTAGAACGCCATCCACTTGTGAAAAATATTCTTCAACGCCCCAGAAACAGCCTCCAGCCAGGTAAATCACTTTTTGATCAACAGGGGCATTGGGATCTACTTTAGTGGATTTGACTTTTTTAGCTGGTAGTTGAGGCTTGCCTTGACTAAAAGCCTTGGCTTGACCTTTCTGAATGAGAACAGAAGCTCCGCCTATTAACAAGACCACTCCAACGATAAATAGCCATAATTTCCATTTATGTTCCATAAACTCAACTCCTTTTTTCTAATGCCTATCAGCTGGTCCTTCCTAATGTATACCTTTAAGGGTCTTTTTGATGTCTGATTTTTTGGCATAACCAATGTGTTTTTTAGCAAGAACACCATCACTTCCAATGAAAACTTCTGTTGGGTAAGATCTGACACCGTAAGCTTCCAATAGCTTGCCATCCGGATCTAACAAGACTGGTAAGTCCTTATAGTCTGTTCCTTGGAACCATTTTTTAAAGTCTGCTTCTGATTTTTCCCCTTGATGACCTGGCGAGACAACTGTTAGGACCACATAGTCTTTATCTGACATTTTAGCCAGGTCTTCGGTATCTGCCAAGGTTGATAGACAGATTGAACACCAAGAGGCCCAAAATTTCAAATAAACTTTTTTACCTTTGAACTCTGATAAGCGATAGGTCTTACCATCGATGCCTTTGAGTTCGAAATCAGGCGCCATAGGACCATCATTGGTCATTTTCTTATCAGATGATTTATCTGCCATCATGGACTTGTCCTTTGATGTTGACATCTTATCTTTCTTTTTAGCTGCCATGCTCATCTTGTCCTGAGTTATTTCCTTTTTAGCCATATTGTCTTGGGTTGAGCAAGCAGTTAGTAGCCCGAGACAAGCCAAACCAGTTGTTACTAATAGTCCTTTTTTCATTGTGTTTCTCCTTTATCCAAAAAGTTGTGCTAAGTTATTTAAGGTTCCTGTCATAAGCAAGATTCCCATGACTATAATCAGAACGCCTCCTACTTTTTTCAGTAAAAGTATGTGGGGTTTGAGCTTGTTAAACTGTTTCAAAACAATGCCTGACGCAAAAGAGATGAGTAGGAAAGGAATGCCCAATCCAAGAGTATAAATAATCATCAAAACGCCACCTTGCCAGGCACCATTTCCCCCTGAAGCCACCAATGCTAGGACAGAACTCAAAACAGGTCCCACACAAGGCGTCCAACCAAAGCTAAAGGTTAAACCAAGGATAAATGCATTGAACAAACCGTTGCGATTCTTGTTATTATGGAAAGTCAGTGATTTTTGAAATTGTAAGCTCTTAATGGTAATGAGGCCCATCTGATGAATCCCCAAGATAATGACCAAGGCTCCCAGTAAGTACCGAAACCATACCGCATAAAGGATATTTCCTAAAAAACCAGCCCCGTAACCTAAAATCACAAAAATAGTAGATAGACCAAAAATAAAGGCTAAAGTTTTGACAATGCCATACCAATAGAGTTTTTTACCAAATATAGTAATCGTCTTTGAATCATCTGCATCCAGTAAAATGCCTAAATAGACAGGAAGGACCGGAAAGATACACGGAGAGAAAAAGGATAACAAGCCTGCCCCAAAAACCGATACCATTAATACAAGTGATAGTGTCATAAATAACTCCTCTCTTAAGTTACCCTTAGTTTACCGAAAGCTAGTGGCGCAAACCATAGACTAGAACATGCAAAAACTTGAATTTGATACGCTATCAGATAAATGGTTGACTAAAGGCATGTAAAAACCCGACCTCATTAAAAGAGAGATCGGGTTCATCTTTCAATCCACTCACCCATGAAGGGTGAGACGAGTTTACTCGCTCAAATCAAGGTATGCGGACAATTTCAATCCACTCACCCATGAAGGGTGAGACGCTGTGACATTGCGGGATGTAATCAAAGTAAAAAATTTCAATCCACTCACCCATGAAGGGTGAGACTAAAGCAAACCTAGCAGAAGCAGAAAATGACTTATTTCAATCCACTCACCCATGAAGGGTGAGACCTGATGTAATTGGTGATTTTCGTGATATGCTTTTTATTTCAATCCACTCACCCATGAAGGGTGAGACTGCGCCAAATGACACAGTTTATAGAGAAACGGATGGCACACATAGAGGTGTTTTAAGCCTTTTTATCTCCATTTCGCTTCTTTTTTAAGTTATTTTTGCGCGAGCAAGCAAGGTGTTTCTGTGAAAGCTAGCTTCGCACAAGAGATTTTTACAATAATAAGACACCTTTATCTGGGTCATAGCTGTCTGAGCGACCAAGTGTTTCCACACGCCTCTGCCAATTTTTCCCCAATAAATAAAAGCGAATACTATCAGTTTTCTCATCAATGATTTGTGTTAAGCGGTGCTTTATATCCACAAATTCTGCGGGTGTCACAGAACATTCAAAAACAGAATTTTGAACACGTTGCCCATAGTCCACACAGAGTTTGGCAACATGACGCAATCTTTTTCTACCAGCAGGTGTTTCCGTATTTACATCATAAGTGACTAAAACCATCATATAACATCTCCTAAACCATAAAAGGTGGATAGCTTTCTAAATCTCCTCGTATAGCCTTAGCTAAAAGCTGCGCTTGTACATAGGGTAATAACATAAGTTTTACTTTCTCTTTTGTAAAAGGATGTTCTACCTCAGTATGCTTACGCTTCTGCCACAAATCAATAAAAATAGCTCTGCCATTTTCCGTCAATAAAATACTACCATTTTCTTTAACCTCAAAGTGTTTTTTCTGAAGTTGTCCTTTATTAATTAATGAAAAGACAAAACGATCTACAATATATGAGCGGAACTCTTCAACTAAATCAAGCGCTAAACTAGCACGCCCAGGACGATCCGTGTGAAAGAAACCAACGTAACTGTCTAATCCGACAGCTTCCAAGGCAGATTGACATTCAAAGGTCAGTAAACTGTAACCAAAAGACAAGAGGGCATTAACACAATCTAAGGGTGGTCGTTTACTCCGACCTTGGAAGTAAAACGTTTTTTTGTCCGTCAACACCAGGTCATTAAATATGCGAAAATACTGATTAGCAGCTTGGCCTTCAATCCCTCTTAAAGAGTCTTTATTATCTGCTGCCTGAACCATCTCTAAAGCCCATATCAATTCGTCATTAACAGCCTCAAAAAGCTTGGTATCAATCTGTTGACGATGATCTCGTTTAAAGCGTAGCAAGTATTTCCTTGAGTTGGAAATTTTAGCCAAAATAAACCGCTTTGCGTATTCCAAAGATTCCTCACGATCAGATAAACGATAATGTTCTCTACGCAACAACACATTCCCATTGGTTGAACCAATATAGCGACCACAAAAACGCCCTTGTGGTGTATGAAACGATAAATTAATCTGATTCTCCGTACATAACTTCACCAAAGCAGACGACACACCCAAATAAGAAAAACAGACAATACCGTCAATAATCCGAAACGGAAACCGTTTGAGAACCTTACCTTCTTGCTTGATAACAATGTTATCGCCCTCTTTAGTGACATAAAAATCTTCTTGCGTCAAATACAAGGTATTTAGCAACTTCTTCATAGGTCCATCTCCTCACTGGTCATAGCCTCATTGATGTAACGCGACACACTCCTTGTTTTTTTACTCAACCTGGGCTTACAAATATCGACTAAAGAACAAAGCTGACAGTTTTTAAAATAAGCTGCTTTAGGTAGCATTTGACTCTGATAAACCTCATGCATCTCTGCGGCTAATTCCTTCACTTCTTGACGCAAAGCTGATGTCATAGGAACAATCACTCTTTGATTGACACTATGGTAATAAAGACAACCTTCGTTAATGTCGCAGTCTAGCGTTTCTTCTAAACACATGGTCTGAGCCACCAACTGGACAATATCTCTGGTATCTTTTTTAGGTTTTCCGCGCTTGTATTCCACAACTTTTGGTAACCATTTCCCACGTTTTCCCCTCAAAGACACACCTTGATCATCTTTATAAAATTCCACAACATCCATAATTCCTGAAAGTCCAAGTTCTGCAGAAGAAATGGGCATAGCACGTGAGACCAAAAGCTCTTTTCGTTTTTCTTTAATGTAAGGGTTATCTGCTTTAGTATGTAAAACCTGTCCATGCGCTGTCGCTTCATTATCAAGCCATTGTTGCTCAATATGGATCAACGCCCATTGACGTTTACAAAATTGGAAATGCTGAATACCTGACAGCATTAAATAATCATCTTCGGCATAGACCATACTAGAGTCCTTCTAGGATTTCAAGCGTTAACCCTTTCGCTTCATATTTAGCCAATTTTTCTTGATTTAGATGAATCTGATAAGCGTCATAAGTGCTTTTTTCTTCTATTGATTGATGATACTCTAACAAGTCAAAGACACGCGCACTTGAAACATTTCCCAATTTGCTTGAATGCGTAAACCAAAAGACTTCACAAACTCGCATAGAGCCTTCCGGACGTGCAGACGACGCATCATTTTCAAACAAGCTAACCAAAACTTCTTTAATAGCCTCAGCATCTTCCTGAGAAAAACCAGTCTTTTCAGCAAAATAAGCATTGATAGAACCTTTAAGTACATACACACCATAATCTACAAAATGTTTTGTCCCCATCGTATCAGAAGAGCGGCCACTATTATTCTTAGCTTCCATACCATTGGTACTACGCGTAATTTGAAGGCTGGAAATGACAATTGGCTCCAAGGACTTAGCCATACTGATGGAAACTGGTCCACGCACCCCAATTGATTTTTTCAGATAAGTAAAAACTTGTCCAAAAGCACGAACATCAAACCATAATGCATTTGCTTTTTCTTCAATTTCTTTGTCAGGTGTCTTAGCTGTAAAATGTTGCGAAAAGCGTTTTTCCAGTGAACGAAAATCATCTTCAATACGCTCATTAGCTTGCACAAAAATAGACTTCCCCATATCTTGCAAACGATTACGAATCTTACGTTTAATGGAGACATCACTCATCACACCATATCCTTTGGCATCTGTACGAGGCATGTTTCCATTTAAGGGATCACCATTTGCATTTGCTTCTTTCACTTCAAGAGTTACCATAAAATCAATTTTGTGTTCCAACATCTTTTTACTCCTCACTTTCTGTTACTTCCGTGTTTTGTTTTGTATAGTAATAGTTTTTCTCAGCATAATACCCAAAAATAAAGCGGTAATCTAAGGGTTTTTCCATTGTTTCTGTTTCTAACAGAGGATTTAACAGTTCTAAAATCTCTTCTTTTTCTTTTTCTAATTTCATCCAACTGCCACGACGATTTAATTTCAATGGTTCTTCGTAAGGCTTAATTTTATTTTCCAATAACATCATCAATTTTGTTGGTTGTCCAGTATAGGCTGTCCAATAACGTTCAGCATTGGTAATACGGTCGTTATTGTTTCCATCCAAGCCATAACGCAAGGTCTCGATTAATTCAAAAATTGCTAATAATCGTCCAAAAAGATAGGAACGATTTTGATTGGTATGATCTAGCATCGGTGAAAATTCCTCCCCATTTTGTTTGTGTAAAATTGCTAAGCAGACCTGCTCAACTTGATACCAGTGCTTACGGTAACGATGTCGTTCTTTAACATTGTTACCTAACTTTTTGACAATGGACTGTGGCATCGGTTTACCATCAATCAAACTTGCCACTAACTTTTGAATTTGATCACTTTTGAAGTTATCATTATCTAATTCAAGGAAGCGATCCCTATCAACCCCGTAGGACACATTAAGGATGTCATGAAAAGTAGGGGTTCTTAAGCGACTTTTCCCAAACTTAGATCGCGACTCCCAACTGTATGTTTCCTGCCACTTGTTAAGATTGGTGAGTAATTGGGACGCTTGAAGCTGACGAAAATATTTTAAAGCAATCCGCCCATTGCTGGTTTTATTCAAAATAGCAACGTAGTAAGTGGCATCATTAGCAAATAATTTTTGTCCCTTGATGAATGATTTACCAATTCTTTTATTGTCTTCAGTTGCTAATGTTATAACAGGAGGCGTATCGTCATCATCATCTTCTTCAAGTCCATCATCAAAGATTGGTGATACAATATCCAACCGACTATCATTTGTTAAATCATCGCTGAACCAGTTGATTAAATATTGAGAAGACCCTAACCAAGTACTGGTATTTTTATTTTCTAAAAGGTACTTGAGCATTAAATGAATCTTTTCGGAAGTTTCATAGCCAACACTAAAAACGTCTTCGCGTTCTCTAAAACGTCCTTTATAAGCTTCTCTTTTATTACTAACAGAGATGATTTTAGCATTCCCCATCAAACCTCTATGCTTATCGGTAAGCTGTTCCTCTCGTCCACTAATATTACAAATACCGAGATTTTCACGATTGGCTTCAACAAAAGAAATATAGGATTGGTGTAAGGCTTTAAATGTCGAAACCGATTCATTTTTAAAGCCCTGGAACTGATCAATTGAAAATTCTAAAAAGCAAGCTGATAAATCAATTAATTTTTCTTTTCCAGTGGCATCACAAAATGTGACTTTTAATTGATTATGTTGATAATCAGGACCAATTAAAGAATCAAGAATCAATGTTAGAAATTCTGGCTTCAAAATGAACTGCTGAACAAAGGTTAAAAATTTCTTGACATCACCCTCCTCACAATAATCAATCCAGTTATTCAGTTGCTTATGAAAAGAATCATACTGAATCTGCCCCATTTCAGCACTATAATAAGCAAATTTATCGACTAGGGGATGCGGTGCAGGATGACTACCTGACCTAGCAACAGAATCAGCCGTTACAGGAAAAATAATCATTTGCTTATCTGCCATAAATTCTGCCTTGTGAAACTGGCCATCTTTGTCAAGTTTCACTGAAATGATATTTTTACCATTTGACTTTAAACTCGTATGATAAATCGGCAGTAAAACCGGCTCATTATTTCTTTTTTGATGATCAACCAAGTCTGCTAGCTCTGCTTTTTCATAAGTCTTCAAGAGAGAAGTAAAAAAATCCATCAGTTTTCTCCTTTCTCCATGGCATCATACTCCATGCATTCATCGTTAACCGATTTTATCTCCTCTGGTGCTTTAAAAGCATAACTAGAAAGCGTGTTAACAATATCGCATTCAGACTGTGCTTTAAACGTAATGACTCCATTTTTCATCACAGTCTTTGTAAAGTATGATTTTAATGGTGTCTTTTTGTCCTTCGGATAGGCAAAGGAATGGAACATGATTCCCAAGTCGATATTGACACCATTATAATACGACACAGTAGTCTCATACTCTTCTTGGCTGATATCATCTACAAGCCCTAAACATTCTCTTGTACCCAAAAACACATCTCGACGTCCCCCTTTACGAATAGAACGCTCCATAATGGCTTCATGTTTAGCTGGAAGTCTATCTGAGTTCAAATCTTTTCTATCTTCATTCCAAACAAAATGAAACTTGATCAGATAAACAACATCACTCAAATAGGATACATAACTTAAATCTGCACTATAATCATGTAACAGAGCCCTGACACCCTGTAATTCGGTTTGAATCTGGTTAATAACCTTAACCTCTGTGACGATATTAGTAAAGGTCGGCTTATAATAGATGGCATCAACGATACCATTCAGTGCCTGTCTAGTCGGAACCGAATAGGATGAGCGTTCCGATCCCCCTTTTGTGGCTGGATTTGTAAAAAGAGCTCGCTGACCACTTACTCTCACGTAGAAGTCTCTAGATCTGTACAAGCTACTTTCCTCCTTCTGTTTTTTTGTAATCTAATTTTATTAAATAGTCTAAATTGATAATAATTACTAATGATGATTGGCAGGTTAACAAGGTCCTCTAACAACCTTTTGTTAATCTTCTTTCGTTTTGAGTTAGAAGTAAAAGCTAGCTGAATCGTATTTAACTCCTCTTTCCGTGTCATAATACTCCGACGTCAAAACCAGAATCTGACCATTTAGATAAGATTTTGTTGTCTCAAAGAGAGGATCGTTCTCGCGGACATTAACCGTAAAAGGTTGTAACTCTTTTAGTAATGATTTTATCGTTTGATAATCTTTTGCTGATAAAAAATGTGACACACCTAATTCTTCTAAATAAGCCAATTTTTTCTCAGCTTCGCCATAAGGTACGAGAATTCCTATCATATCATTATTGATGAGGTTCATTTTGGCTCCTGCTGTTTTAAAAGCTTGTTTTAACTTACCTTTGAACTTTTTATTTGCCGTCTGATAAATATTAAGGCTTAAATAGTCGTAGATTGATAGGTTGTCTTCCAAAGGATAATCCATCAGTCCCTGATTATTGGCATAATAATACTCAAAAAAGTCACGGTTTAAAGTTGAGATATCAATTGGAGACCCAATCTTATGAAGAATAGATTCTGTGGCTTCTTTTTTAGTTTTTATTTCTGTCAGCCTAGAAATATTTTCCTCTTCATTGGTCAGATTGACAAGAGTGACTTGCCCTTTATCTCGTTTGCCTTCTCGGTTACACCGTCCAGCAGCCTGAACAATAGAATCAATCCCTGAGTAGGAACGAATGACGCGATGAAAATCAACATCTACACCTGCTTCAATTAATTGCGTGCTAATACAAATAATAGGGATATTATTTTGTAACTCCGTTTTGATCTTAGCAATCAAGTCAAGTCTATGCTGCGCACACATATTTGTCGAAAGCTGATAGACCGGTCTATCAGTCATGTCTTTTAGCATAGTATAGCAGTTATGAACCGTTTTTTTCGTATTAAAAATAGCAAGAACTGAGTTTTCCTCACCTAGAATAAGGTTAATAACATCAGTCAAGTGAACTTTCTGATCACTATCATCAAATTTTCTAAGCTCTGTCCTTGAAAAAATCTGTTTTTCTTCAATCGTTAACTCAACTATTTCAGCTAATTCTCCCAAGTTCCCTCCATAACAGATACGATGGTCAATCTCTGAAGAATCATAAGCAGGTTGTGTCGCTGTGCAAAGAACGATGGTTGTATCCATAACTTTATTTAAAAAATTCATCGTTAAATTAAACAAAGTGGTGACTTCAATAGGCAGGGATTGAACTTCATCTAGAATCACAACACTATTAATCAAACTTGAAAAACGTCTCAGATTAGCTGATTTTGTTTTGAAAAGTGTTTGGAAAAATTGAACCATAGAAGTCAAGACTACTTGACTGTCCCAGCTATCACTAAGATAAGCTGACAATAAACTGTCCTTATCATCATCATCTTCATTAGCCTGTTTCACCACATTGGAATGGTGTTCTAGAACGCCAAGGTCACCTGTAACTTTTCTAATTTCGGAAGCATTTTGCTCAAGAACCGAAAGAAAGGGCGTTATGTAAAAAAACCTTGATTTGTCGTGATGAACTAATTGGTGAAACGCATAACGCATACTAAGATTAGTCTTGCCAGCTCCTGTCGGTAAATCTAAGCGATAAATCCCCTTGGAATCTCGTTTACCTCTTTCTTTAACACGCTCAGCGATTTCTGTCCGAATAGTGTTCAACTGATTGTTTGGCTGTCCAAAGCTAGCATATTTTTGTTCAATGGCCGCTAAATAGGAGTGTTTTAGAAAGGATCGCTCTGTTTTATCCATAGGACTTATCTTAAGGCCATAGGCATTTACTGTGTCCAAAATATCAGCGTTTTTTAAGAGTGACAAGTAAAGTCTCACCATACAAGACTGATAATAATCCCACTCACTCTTATCTTGCCAGTTTAAGGAAGACATGGCTTGTTGGTAATTATCAAAAGCTTTATCAATAAGCTCCCTTAAATCTTTGTAGCCATAATCACATAATTTTTTTCTAATTTTAGAGCGTACCCTTTAATATCTTCATGATAGTGATAACCATCTAAGTCTCTATTGATACGATTTTTAAACTTATTAAAGCCATAATATTCAGCATCGTCAAAATAGTAGCATAAATCATACATCCCATGATGAGCAGAGATGACATACCCCACCATTTCGTTGAATGTCATTCTCTCATTTTTATCAACCCCTCGGTTTTTTAGATGAGGCCCAATAATAGAACATAAGTATTTTGCCCCTGCATAAGAGTGATCAACATGCCGATTTGGATTATTTAATAATTTATCTTGAAAGGTTCGATCAGCTTTGCCCAGGTCGTGGTAAAGACCAATTAAAAAAAGCACATCTCCTTGACCAATTATAGATGCTTCCTGTCGACTAGAACAGGCCACATGCCATAAATGCTCATCTAAAGATTGCTTTTTATCTTTTTTACAGTCATAGTGTGCTAAAATCATTCTCATATGCCTCTCAAAATAACACTATTTGTACGATGATTGTAATAGTATTGTAACATAACTCTTTAAATAAAGAAAGCGTTTTTCTCATAATTAAACTTCAATCTAATATCTCTATTAGTAAGAAAAGAACACAGTTTTTCAACTGCGTTCTAAACACTATGATTTAATTTTCTTCATCTCTGCAATCCGTTCTTGGGTTGCGTCGTACTTAGCTTGGTAGTCAGCTTGTTTGTCTTTTTCTTTTTGGACAACTTCTGGTTTGGCGTTGGCAACAAAGCGTTCGTTGCCGAGTTTTTTGCCGACCATGTCCAGTTCTTTTTGCCATTTAGCCAGTTCTTTATCTAGGCGAGCAAGTTCTTCTTCCACGTTAAGCAAATCTGCTAGTGGCAAGTAGATTTCAGCACCTGTGATGATGCTGGTCATAGCCAGTTCTGGCGCAGCAATGGCTGAGCTGATTTCTAATTTTTCAGGGTTAGTGAAGCATTTGATGTAGTTGATATTGCTGTTGAAAAAGTCTTCTAATTCACTATCTGCTGTCTTCACCAAAATGGTGATTGGTTTTGATGGTGCCACGTTAACTTCAGCGCGCGCATTACGAACTGCACGAATCAGGTCTTTCAAACTTTCCACACCTTTATGCGCAGCTTCATTTTCAAAAGCTGGGCGAACCACAGGATAGTCCACCGTCACAATAGAACCTTGGGCATATTGAGCGTAAATTTCTTCTGTTACAAATGGCATGATTGGGTGAAGGAGACGTAAAATCTTGTCCAAAGTATAAAGAAGGACAGAGCGCGTGATAACTTTTTCAGCTTCGTTGTCGCTATACAGCACTTCCTTGGTCAATTCCACATACCAGTTGGCAAATTCTTCCCAAATAAAGTTGTAAAGAATGTGTCCTGCCACACCAAACTCAAACTTGTCAAAGTTTTCTGTCACTTTAGCGATGGTTTCATTGAGATTGTGGAGAATCCACTGGTCAGTCACATTTCCAGCTTCTGAGGCAGCTACCTTAGCCACATTACTTTCAGCATCTTCCAATGTCAACCCTTCATTATTCATGAGGATATAGCGAGAAATATTCCAAATTTTATTAATGAAATTCCAAGAGGCGTCCATTTTTTCGTATGAGAAACGCACGTCTTGTCCTGGGGCAGAGCCGTTTGAGAGGAACCAACGTAAGCTATCGGCACCATATTTCTCAATGACATCCATCGGATCAATCCCGTTCCCCAATGATTTAGACATTTTGCGTCCTTCTTCGTCACGAATAAGACCGTGAATCAGGACATTTTGGAATGGCTGACGCCCGGTAAATTCAAGCGATTGGAAAATCATACGTGACACCCAGAAGAAAATGATGTCATAACCTGTTACTAAGGTTGAGGTTGGGAAATAACGTTTGAAATCTTCTACATCTGTGTCAGGCCACCCCATAGTTGAGAACGGCCATAAAGCAGATGAGAACCAAGTGTCAAGAACATCTTCATCTTGAGTCCAGTCATCACCTTCTGGTGCTTCTTCGCCAACGTAAATCTCACCTTCTGCATTGTACCAAGCAGGAATTTGGTGACCCCACCATAATTGGCGAGAGATTACCCAGTCATGGACATTTTCCATCCATTGGAGGAAGGTATCGTTGAAACGTGGTGGGTAGAAATCTACTCGGTCATCTGTTTCTTGGTTGTCCATAGCTTGTTTAGCAAGCTCATCCATTTTTACAAACCATTGAGTGGATAGACGAGGCTCAACGACTGCACCTGAACGTTCTGAGTGACCTACTGAGTGAACACGTTTTTCGATGTTTACTAGGGCGCCAAGTTCTTCAAGTTTAGCAACGGTAGCTTGACGAGCTTCAAAACGGTCCATGCCTGCAAAGTCGCCAGCTAACTCATTCATGGTACCGTCATCGTTCATGACATTCACTTGTGGTAGATTATGGCGTTGACCAACCTCGAAATCGTTAGGATCATGGGCAGGCGTGATTTTCACAACTCCAGTCCCAAATTCAGGGTCAGCATGCTCGTCACCCACGATTGGAATCAATTTATTCACGATTGGTAAAATAACATTTTTGCCAATCAAATCTTTGTAACGAGGATCTTCTGGGTTTACGGCAACGGCAACGTCTCCAAACATGGTTTCTGGTCGCGTTGTTGCCACTTGAAGGGCGCGTGAGCCATCTGCCAACATATAGTTCATGTGATAGAAAGCTCCCTCAACATCCTTGTGGATAACCTCGATGTCAGAAAGGGCAGTTCTGGCAGCAGGATCCCAGTTGATGATGAATTCACCACGGTAAATCCAGCCTTTTTTGTAGAGGTCAACAAAAACCTTGCGAACTGCTTTTGACAAGCCCTCATCAAGGGTGAAGCGCTCACGGCTGTAGTCCACAGAAAGCCCCATTTTGCCCCACTGCTCTTTAATCGTAGTGGCATATTCGTCTTTCCACTCCCAGACCTTGTCTAGGAATTTGTCACGACCAAGGTCGTAACGAGAAATCCCCTGCTCGCGCAGACGCTCCTCTACCTTAGCCTGTGTCGCAATTCCTGCATGGTCCATCCCTGGAAGCCAAAGCGTATCAAAGCCCTGCATGCGTTTTTGACGAATGATAATATCTTGAAGTGTTGTGTCCCAAGCATGTCCCAAGTGCAACTTACCAGTCACATTTGGCGGTGGAATCACGATAGAATACGGTTTTGCTTTTTGGTCTCCTGATGGCTTGAAAACATCTGCATCAAGCCATTTTTGATAGCGACCTGCCTCAACCTCGGCAGGATTGTATTTAGGTGATAGTTCTGTCATCTTAGTTCTCCTTGATATGAGTCATTTTTTGGATAATAAGCTGCGCTGTTTCAGCAGCGGTGAGCTGGGTATTATTGATTTTTTGGTAATGCGTGAGCGTTTTGGGTGGTTCTTCTGGATTAAAAACAGCATATGCCATCGTGGATTGAATATCTTGTTCTGACCACTCGATGTTGCGTTTAAGAGGTTTATGTTTGAGACGATTTTCTGTGCGATTGCGTTTAAGACGTTCCTCTATATCTGTTTTTAATTCGACAAAGAGAACCTCTTGGTCATAAGACTGAAAAACAGCCTGAATCTTTTCAAGCATTGCTACATCATTTGGATCATTGAAGTCAATTACAATAGTAAAAATCATGTCTTGACCTGTCTTAGCAAAGGTTTCAAAAAAAGCAAAACGGATACGTTCAATCAAGGCAGTGCTCTCTTGAGACCAAGGCATAAACCGTAAAACAAAGTCAATAGAATCGTGATTATGAAACAAAGTCATGCCTGTCTGCCTGGCAACTTCTTGCCCAATGGTCATCTTGCCCGACGCTTGAGCACCAATGATGATAAGGTTCATTTTTGTTTCTGCTCCTCCCACTCACTTCTCAGTAACCCAAAACGCATGTCGCCACAGCGGCGACCTTGAACGTCCTTACGGTCACGGGCATTGGCTTCTAAGGTAAAGCCTAATTTGCGAGCCACTGCCTGACTTTGCTTGTTGTAGTCGTAGCAACCCAGCTCAATTTTATGCAAATCAAGTAAGGTAAAACCAATTTCAATCAGAGCTGAAGCCGCTTCTGGAACAATGCCTTGTCCCCTTTTCGTTGACGTAATAGCAGCCGTTCTGTTTCCACTTTGGGCAAAGTTTTTCTATTATATACTTCTAACAACATTTTAACAATAAGCCATCATCTTCTTTCAAATGAAACCAAATAATCCCTGCCTAGATAACCTAGACAGGGACGAATTTCGTGTTACGATTTCCGCGGTACCACCACTGTTTCAGACCATAAAATGGGTCTGCTACTTTTCATATCTGATTTCTGATCCTCAGCTACTAGCCTTGACATCTGTGCGGATTTCTCAACACCACCGCTCTCTGTAACAGACCAACTCAATGCACCTCTGATTGCTAATATTCTAACAAATTTATAGCCATTAAGCAACGAGAAGATGACTATTTTTTAAAGCTTGCACCATTTTCGACCAATTTTTTAACCGTTGCTGGACCAATGCCCTTAAGAGCAAGGAGGTCTTTTTCTGTCCACTCCTTAAAAGCTTGCGCTGAATGGATGCCTTCTGCATATAGGGTTTCGACAAGGTCAGAGCGGATACCAGCTACAACTGGCTGCCCTGCAAACTCATCAAGAGTAAGTCTTTCCTTGCTTGCTGTCAGGTTTTCAACTGTTTGGCTGCCTTTTTCCACAAGATTTTTACCAGCAGAAATGGTTTTATCCACAGCTGTTTCAACACTTTCAACTGCCTTATCAAAAACTTGACCTGCTTTTTTTAACAAGCCATTACGCTTCATTTCTAATTTCAATGCTTTTTTACGATTTTTTTGTTTTGCCACTATTTCGTGTCTCCTTCTTAATAATGCCTTGCTCCAAATAACTCATCTGGAATATCGTGAAAGGCTTTACCATTTTTATAATTGTCAAATTTACCTAGTAAAAATTCGTAGGCGTCTAACTTACTTTCATAACGAATAAAGGCATCTTTAGCCCTTTCATCGCCATCTTCTTGGGCAACTTCTTGACTGGTTGCCATGGCTAGCTGATTGACTTGAATCTGAGTTTTAACCCAGTCTTCAAAATCTTTTAAAAATTCTTTTTCATAAGACATGCTTGGCTTCCTCTTTCTGAAATTATCTTTACCATTATACCATAAGGCAGGCCTCTTGTGCCATGTTATTAATAACTGGTACCCTCATTTTGATGATAAACAATTAAGGAAATATTTTTAAGAAAAGCTTGCATCAATTAATAACTTATAGTATTATAAAAAGGTAGCCGCTGTAGTTAAATGGTATAATAAAGCAATGGTAATGCTTCGTTCCGAGTTCGATTCTCGGTGGTGGCATCTATAAAAAAATACTGTCCTAATAAGATTTAGGGCAGTATTTTTTTATAGCTAGTAAGCCTTTTTTAATAAAAATGACTAAGAACATAGACAATCTAGGGTTTACTTGCTATTTCATCTTGTTTATGGTATCATTTCACAGGCTAAGGGTGCTTCATGGATAACAACGAGATTTTGTATTCCTAAATAAGACGTTATCCCATAGAGCACGCCATACAGAATTAGTAAAGGAATCAAACGAATGATTGACATTATGTCTGACTTTCAAAATAAGACTTGTTCTAAGAATAATTTTATTGTTGGACCTTGTTCCATTGAATCTTATGATCACATTAGATTAGCAGCTTCAAGTGCCAAAAAACTTGGTTACAACTATTTTAGAGGAGGCGCCTATAAACCAAGAACATCTGCTGCTTCTTTTCAAGGCCTTGGCCTGCAAGGAATTCGTTACTTGCATGAGGTTTGTCAGGAATTTGGCTTACTATCGGTCAGTGAAATCATGTCCGAGCGCCAATTAGAAGAAGCCTATGACTATCTCGATGTCATTCAGGTTGGTGCCCGCAACATGCAAAATTTTGAATTTTTAAAAACCTTGTCACACATCGATAAGCCTATTTTGTTTAAACGAGGCTTGATGGCTACTATCGAGGAATATTTGGGCGCCCTTTCCTACTTACAAGACACTGGAAAATCTAACATTATCTTATGCGAACGTGGCGTTCGTGGCTACGATGTGGAGACTAGAAATATGCTTGATATTATGGCAGTCCCTATTATTCAACAAAAGACAGATTTACCGATTATTGTGGACGTATCTCATTCGACAGGCAGACGAGATTTACTCTTACCTGCTGCTAAGATAGCGAAGGCTGTCGGTGCCAATGGCATCATGATGGAGGTTCATCCTGATCCCGACCATGCGCTGTCAGATGCTGCCCAGCAAATTGATTATAAGCAATTAGAACAGTTGGGGCAGGAACTTTGGCAAGATTAAGCTCTAAATATCACTGCGTTATCTCTGTTACCTAGTACTGATGAAAGGAGTGCTTATGCCACAAACACTTCATGTCCATTCTCGGGTCAAGGATTATGATATCCTGTTTACCGACCATGTTTTAAAAACCTTAGCAGATTGCCTTGGTGAGCGCAAGCAGCGTAAACTCTTGTTTATCACCGATCAAACGGTCTACCACTTGTATCAGACTCTCTTTGAAGAATTTGCTCAGCAATACAACGCTTTTGTCCATGTCTGCCCTCCGGGAGGTCAATCCAAATCCTTGGAACGTGTCAGTGCTATCTACGACCAGCTCATCGCTGAAAATTTTTCCAAAAAAGATATGATTGTTACTATTGGTGGTGGTGTTGTTGGGGATCTGGGTGGTTTTGTCGCTGCAACCTATTACCGTGGTATTCCCTACATTCAAATCCCAACGACTTTACTTAGTCAGGTGGATAGCAGTATCGGGGGCAAAGTTGGAGTCCATTTTAAAGGTCTAACCAATATGATTGGCAGCATTTACCCTCCAGAAGCTATCATTATTTCAACCACCTTTTTGGAGACCTTACCGCAACGGGAATTCTCCTGCGGCATCAGTGAGATGCTCAAAATCGGCTTCATTCATGATAGACCGCTTTTTCAGCAGTTACGTGATTTTCAAAAAGAAACCGATAAGCAGGGACTTGAACGTCTGATTTACCAATCCATTTCCAATAAAAAACGGATTGTTGAACAAGATGAATTTGAAAATGGTTTGCGCATGTCTTTAAATTTTGGGCATACCTTGGGCCACGCGATTGAATCGCTCTGCCACCATGATTTTTACCATCACGGTGAAGCCATTGCTATCGGTATGGTGGTTGATGCTAAACTGGCTGTTTCCAAAGGACTCTTGCCAAAAGAGGACTTGGATAGCCTCCTTCAAGTTTTTGAACGTTACCAGTTACCAACAACACTTGAAAGAGCTGATGTCTCTGCGACATCCCTCTTTGACGTCTTTAAAACAGATAAGAAGAATTCTGAGCAACATATTATCTTTATATTACCCACAGAAACCGGTTTTACCACCCTAGCCATTAACAAAGACGATCACCAATTTGTCGAGAAGCTCGACAGTTTATTATAAATAGTGACTCCACTCTAGCTAGTTAAGCTTGCTAAGAGAATAACGGTATCCTGGAACTCCTAAAACATGTTACTACAGACAAGTCTTGATAACAATATAACTTTTAGCTAAGAATAACTAACAGCAACATCAAAAAGAGGATTTATGGAACTATAGGAGAACGGTATCACTCGTAAAAAGATCTTTCTTTTGCCTGTCGTTCAATTATTTCGTCTAAAAAGCCTTAATGAGAAACCTATAAGGAGATAGGAAACTCATTAAGGTTTTTTTAGTGAATTCTAAAATAAACCAAGCTAAAGGGCTTAATCTGGAGATGAGAAAGCCAAGCTTTAAAATTCGTATTGTCATCGCTTTGAATACGTAAAAAGAGAAGATGAGCGTCACCTTCTCTTTTGCTTTTCCATAGGCCACCCAATACAGTTGACAATAAGCCCTTAATCTAAAAGCACTTGTAATAGTTTACAATCGGTTTTAGCTTCTAAATGATGGACTTTTTGGGCAGGTATGGCTATGAGACTTTCTTGAGTTAGGACCTGTTTTTGATCC
Organism: Streptococcus pyogenes; assembly: GCF_002055535.1. Classification (NCBI taxonomy): domain Bacteria; kingdom Bacillati; phylum Bacillota; class Bacilli; order Lactobacillales; family Streptococcaceae; genus Streptococcus; species Streptococcus pyogenes. The sequence goes on from NZ_LN831034.1 coordinate 1,333,647, forward strand.
TCTAAATCGAAAATGAGCTGACCTTCTAAAACAAGTATTACTTTATCTCTTGGACTAGTCTCTTGACTAATGCTTTCTCCTTGGGCCATGGCATATAAAACAATAGATTGAGATAATCCCAGTAGACGGCTCAAGGATCGGCTAGCCACCTGATGATCATGATATTGCACCAATTGAGAGAGATTTTCAATCATGTTAAGCCTCCGGTTTTACTACTACTAAAAGCATTTGAAAGGCTTCTACTGCATATAAGGCATGAGGAATCCCAGCTGGCATCACAATGGTTTGACCTTCAGCAACCCGGTAGGTCTCTTGATCAATGGTGATTTCTGCTAAGCCACTTAAGATAGTAACCATGGCATCTCCTGGTGATGAGTGTCGCCCAATTTCTTGGCCCTTATCTAAGGAAAAAACTGTTATTCCTAGGTCTTGCCTTTGGACTAGTGTTCTACTTAACATTTGATCTTGCTCAATCATTACTTCTTGCGTCAAATCAAGAACCTTCGCGTGCTCAATATTATTGATATAAGACATCTTCGAACTCCTCTATGGTCTGTTTAGTTGTATGGACAGGTTGGTCTAAGGTTTATTTTACACTTTTTACAGCAATATAGCAGAGATTTTTGCCTGTTCTGGTAAAAAAACGACGCATCTTTAAAAACTGTTGTCTGTTCTCTTTCTTAAGGCCTCGTCTCATAATGTTCAGGGTGTTCATAAGACCTTCATCCTTAATCATTCCACGAGGTGTCATCAAAGACATTTTCCCATGGTGATAAGTCACTTGAGAAAAACCGTGTTCTTGATATAAGGCTTGCCAACCTGTTAGTGACAAGGGAGCAACATTGACATGAATCGTTTGACGTAACTCGTCAAGTACTTGTCTTGTTTTTGGATCTTCATAAGCTACGTCATGTGTCAAAAGTCGCCCGCCTGGTTTTAACACACGCCAATATTCATTGAGTGCCTTCTCCTTGGCTTGGGCGTTCAACATGGTTAACATGGCTTCATTAATCACAATATCAAAATGGTTATCTGGAAATGGTAGTGATAAAGCACTGGCTTGGGATACTGTAATGTGACGGGTTAACCCCTCAACAGCAACCCTTTCTTGTGCTTCTTTGACAACCTTGGGGTTTAAGTCAACGGCATCAATCTGACAACCGAAGGTTTTAGCTAACTCTATTGCTGTCGTGCAGCGATTGCAGGCAACCTCTAAAACGTGACAATCCTGAGAGAATTGTCCTTGTTCAATCAACCAGTTTGTCGCCTCAACACCGCCAGGTCTTAAGCGTTTTTTTCCTAGACGTGCTAAAAAGTCATGCCCAACTTCCTTTGTTACCATTGCTATTCTCCTTTATTCATTGAACTTTTCCTTTTATAAGAGCTTCTTTTCTAAAAAAACGGTAGGTTATCTGGCAGACCTCAAAGGAACTATGACTTGTATCACGTTAGGGATAAGGCTCTTCAAATAAGCTTTTTGCTCTTAAAAACAGCTCTCGCAAAAAGAATTTTAGCAGCCCATGATGACTGCTCCATCTCTTATTAATATATCATAATTAAGCTTACTTAAAAAGTGTTACTCATCACCTAAAAGAGGTTTAATAGCGTCAACTGGCATGTCTTGACCAGTGATTAATTTAAAAGCTTCTGCTCCTTGATAAAGCACCATTCCTAGCCCATTAATGACTTTTTGGGCGCCATGTTGACGGGCAAAGGCTAGTAACTTGGTTTCTGCTGGGCTGTACACGATGTCAAAGACCACCAAGTCTGGGCGAATGAGCTCGGGGTCGGTAATCAAACTTAGATTTTCTAAAGGCTTCATTCCTACACTTGTAGCATCAATAAATAGATGAGATTCCCTGATGGCCTCCTTAAAGGCAGTCTGATCTTCCAAGTCTTGAAGGGTTACTTTAGTCCTTGTTAGCTGGTTCAGTTTTGTCACAAGCTTTTGAACGCTACTTAGACGTGTAGCTTGTCGGTTAAACAAACGAACCTCTTTGGCGCCGTCAAAAGCGAGCTGGACAGCGATAGCTTTCCCAGCCCCACCAACTCCTGCTAGGGTAATGATTTTGTTCTTTACCGACACTCCTTCGTCAGCCAAGGCTCTGAGCGCTCCTATACCGTCTGTAATATGCCCCACGAGATGTCCTTTACCATCCTTATTGACAACCGTATTGACTGCACCGACCAACTCAGCAGCTGGGGACAAGTCATCCAATAAGGGTAAAATAGCTTCTTTATTTGGCATAGACACATTGGAGCCACGAATTCCTAAGGCACGAATCCCTTGCACGGCATCTGCTAATTGCTCTGTCCCTACTTCAAAAGCAAGGTAGGCATAATCCAGCCCCAGTTTAGCATAGGCTTCATTGTGCATTTTGGGAGACAAACTATGACGAATAGGGGTAGCAAGCAAAGAGACCAACAGGGTGTGGCCTGATAAACGTTCTGACATTTAGAAATCTCACTTTCCATTTCAACCTTGTAAAGGCGCCTTTCACGTAATAAAGGACGCCTATTTGTTTTTTATTATACCTTATTTTACAGAATTCATCAGACCTGGTGCCAAAGAAGTCTTCTTTTACTCATGCTTCATGCTAAATCCCAAAGGCCAATTTGAATACTGTCTTCAGTTAGGTCAGGTCCTTCAATGACTTCAAGGGTCACTGCCAGATACAAAACAGTCAAAATATCATCGAAGAAAATAACCTCTTCTAACTGGCTCAAGTGGCTATCAGCTAGCATCAAGGTTTCTTGCTTAATAGAGCTCTGACTACCATAACTGATTGCCACAGAAACACTAAGAGATGTGCCTGTGTGATTTTGCAAGCTAATGGCTCCTATGGCTTGCACCGTATCATATTGGTAGCAATAAGTTAGCCTTTTTTGACTTGCGGCCAGGGATTGCTTGGCGACTAAACTGAGATCCTGGTGCCGTCTTTTGCTAGCTTGTGCTAGGTTAAGCCTTGCCTCAACCGGTATTGATTGCCCAAAACAAGAAACATAGCCTGTGACAAGAATAGGCTTGGCAAAGATTTTCTCTTTTAGGTACCACGTCATTGAAAAAGCTTTTTTCACAAGAGAACCTTGGGCATCTTTGACTTGGAGCCACTGAGGCAAGAAGATATCGTCGCCTTTTTTAAAATCAAATGCCTGAGAACAAACCTGCAAGGGCAGAGATAAATAGTGCTGGTAACTAGTGATAAGAATGTGAGGTGTGCTAGCCTTACCTGCTTTTTGCTGGGTGTCTTTGTTCTCCAAAACAGAAAGGAATTGTGTGGTCTTTAGACAAGATTGACCAATTTCTTGTTGACTTGTCAGTCGGCTCTTTTTAAACTGATATTTCTCTAAAGGTAGTGTCACTAAGTGTTCTTTGGGGGCACGGCAGGCTACTTGTGTCTGAAAAACACTGCTAAGTTGCTGCGAGGCTTTTGCCGTGACCTTAATGTGTCCCGCCTCTCCAGTGAGGGCTAAAATGGCTAATAATTTTCCCCCATATGCCTGGCGCAGAGGCTCCTGATAAGGGGTGTGGTCAGTCGGATTCCCATTATCAAGAGCCAACAAACGGGCTGGTCCTTCTACTTGAACCTGCAACCAATCTTGAGCATGGCTGACCAATTCACCTCGGCTATCCAAGAGTGATAAATCCAGATAAAGCAATTCCCAAGGAGCGTCAATAGGTGCTTCAAAGGCTTTCCAAGATAGCTTTGCCACTGAACCATAGGTTCTAACCTGAGAACGTCCACTGGTTTTTGGAATGCTTTTACCAGAAATGTCGTAGGCCACTGCCCTTAGCAACCCTTTTTGATAGGGCACTCGCCAAGTCAGGTAAAGGTTCTCGTGAGGATTCTTAGCAGCGTCAGCTCCTTGGTAAAGCTGATAAGTGTGTCCCGTTGGCGTGCTATAAGTATGAAATGCCTTCCTTCCATAATCTGTTAAGTTGCCCTGCTCATCTTCAAACATCAGTTGCACACTGGCAGCATTGCTATAAACCACAACCTCCACCAATCCCTGCTCATCGAAACAAAGCTGGTCCTTCTGCCAGACTGGTAACAGGTGCAAGGTGGTCTGCCCCTGCGCCCACTGACTTTGGTAAAAATAATAGCTATCTTTTGGAAAGCCTGCCGTGTCTAAAATGCCAAAGTAGGCATTTTTAGGAGAAGGCCAAAGGCCTACAACACCGCTGTCGATCTTGTTCCAGGGGGTAGGTTCTCCTAAATAATCAAAGCCTGTCCAAACGCATTCGCCAGCAACAAAATCACGGGTAATGGTATCATACCAAGCCTGGCTAGCGAAGGCACCCCAATCAACCTTAGCATGATCATAAGAGGTTAGGTGATAACCGGAGTCAAGAACTTTTTTTGTCTCTTTATAATAAGCCCTGCTGGTAATGGCTGAGACTGTTTCAGAACCATACAACAGCCAATCAGAGTGCTCCTCATGAAGCCTATCATAGTCTTTTCCATCAGCATAGTTTAACCCAATGAGTCCCTGAGGATGGTCTAATTGACTAAGAAGAGTTGCCATTTGCGACACTTCCTCATGCCAGCAAAAGTCAGCTTCTTTTAATTTATTGTCCCCAAAGGTAATGGGACGTGAGGTGTCAATAGCAGTAATCCATTGGCACATTTGTCTTGTCAGCTCTGGGTAATGACTGACATCGGCTGAAAAACCCTCCATCAATTCATTACCAATCGACCACATCAACACTGACGGGTCATTCTTGGCAGACCAGACCATGGCCTCAATACTATACTGGGCCCAGCTCGTTTCAGGTGACCTCACTCTTTGAAGATAGTTTGCATTTTCAGTTCCGATAGTCTGATGGAAATAGTTTGAAAAGTCATTAACGTTTCCATTTTTGGCATAGGTCCAGGTGTCAAAGGCTTCTTCAATCACAAAAAAGCCGAGACGATTGGCTAGTTGCCTAAGTTTGGGACTACTTGGGTTATGGGTGCTACGAATGGTATTAGCCCCCATGTCTTTCAACAGGACTAATTGTCTGGCTAGGGCATCTTCGTAAGCACAAGCTCCTAGGCCTCCTTGGTCATGATGCAAACAAACTCCCTTTAATTTGACAGCTCTGCCATTCACAAAAAGCCCCTGATTGGCCATAAAAGTCAGCTGACGAAAACCAGTTTCAAGGCAAAAGCAATCAATGACCTGACCTTGATAGTAAAGAGTGAGTTCTAAATCGTAGAGGTGAGGATTATCTGGTGACCACAATTGGAGTTCTTCCAAAGACAGTGTAAGACCATACTGTCTTTGGAAAGCCAAATCAGCTAGAGGCACTTCTGTTTCTTGATAAAGGAGTTTCTTGTCTTTTGAGCAATGTGATTGTTCCCATAAACAGAGGCTCAATTGGTAGTGGCAAGTCTGAATAGACTGATTGAGGGCAAAGCGTAAATCAACTTTCTGTTGCCCTTTCTCCTGCACAGCAGTATCAGCCAAGGTCATTGCTACCTGGTCTGCCACAAAATGAAGCTGGGGAAGAACAGACAAACTCACTTCACGATAAAGACCACTGCCTGAATACCAACGAGAACTGGGAACCTTGTTTTCAACCCGGACAGCCAGAAGATTTTCAGCTCCAAAAGTCACAACATCAGAGATATCATAAGTAAATTCCTGATAGCCATTTAAGTGTTTGCCAATGAATTGCCCGTTAACATAAATTTCCGTTTCCATATAGGAACCCTCAAAAGTAATGGCAACATGACAACCAGCTAAAACCTCATCTAACACGAGATAATGCCGATACCAACCGACACCACCTAATTTATAAGCACTTTCAGCTTCACCATTTCTTGTGTAAGGCTGCGTAAGACTGAAATCATGTGGTAAATGAATCACCTGCCAGTTCGAATCATCAAAAGAAGGGTCCTGAGCACACGCCACATCTGCCATAAGAAAACGCCAGCCTTGATTAAAGGGCTGCTTTCTTCCTTCTTGATCAATATAGTGGTATTGGTAGCCAGTCACTGTCTGCTCCTTGCTATCTGGTGTCATATCAATCTCCTGTTTGACGTTACTGGTCGCCCTTGATGGCTTGGTAATTGTCCTTGTAACGATCTCTGAACTCTTTTGGCGATAAACCATTCAACTTTTTAAACATCTTGATAAAATAATGATTGGTATTGTAACCTGTTTCATAAGCAATTTCATTGATGGATTGGTTGGTGTAAAGCAATAACTGTTGCGCTTTTTGAATCCTAACATGATTTAAGTACTGGGTAAAACTACGCTCGGTTTCATTTTTAAAGCATTGCCCTAAATAAACCCCATTGACATGTAACCTATCAGCGATAGCTTTAAGAGTTAATTCTTGATGGTATTCCTTGCGAATGCAATCAATGGTTTCACTAACTAAATCTGAATAGCGTTTTTCAGGGGAATTGTTCTGATTGGTGACATCCAACACTTTTTTTAGTTCCCTCAAAATGCAATCAATGGATTGGCTGTCATGAATAGTTTTTACCATGGACAGATAAGTCATTTTATCTAAAATGGGAAATTGACGATAAATGTCAGAAAACAACAAGAACGAAACATGCTTCACATCCTCTGGTGAAAAGTTCAAGGTCTTCATCTCGTCAAAAATAGCTTCTAATTTAGACAAGATTGTAGGTTCGTCCCCAATCATCAACGCCTTGTTAAAAGCAAAGAACTGCAAACGGGACTCTGGTAGTTCAATTTTGGACTTATCTTTTGCTCTAATTGGTGACACTTCACAATTGTAAAAGAGGCTCTTAAGCACCTGATTGTAGCTTTCATAAACATTTTCCCAGTCATCAACTGTTTCTCCCAAAATAAGTTGATGCATGTTTCTTGAGAATCGCTTTTGTAGATCATAGGTAAACGCCTTGGCTTGATCAGTTTTACCAAGTAGGACAGCCAGATAAACCTTCTTATCTTCTTCTTTTTTGAGATAAAAAGGCTGACCTTCTCGTTCAAAATAAGCATCGATGGCTGCTTGCCACTCTTGACAGTCCAAATACAGCACTGTAAAACCAGTTAAAGCAGCCGCTGGCAAGCCTTGACTTAACTGCTGAAATTCTTTCTCACTCAATTCATCTGTAAGCCAAAGGGTCAAAAGGCTGTCATGATAGGCTTCTTGCCGGATTGATTCTGCCTGCTGGGCATCCAACCAGTCTTTAAATTGTTTCATTTTAGCCTGTAATTCTGCCTTATCAACAGGTTTTAACAAATACCCCTTGGTTTCTAATTCCATAGCCTTTTGCACATAGGAGAATTCTTGATAACCAGATAAAATCAAGGTTTGTAGCTGAGGATGATAGGTTTTAGCTGCTTCTATTAAATCCAGTCCTGTCATTCCAGGCATGGTAACATCTGAAATCATGACATCCACTGGGTACTGAGTCAAATAGGCTAAGGCTTCCTTGCCTGATCTTGCTGTTTGAACCACTTCAAATCCAAGTGCCTGCCAATCAATAATCATGGTGAGCCCTTGTAAAATCATGTATTCATCGTCAACTAATAGTACCTTATACATCAAGCATCCTTTCTAATCCTAATTTGAATGATAAAGCCACCATTTGGCTCCTTAGCCATGGACCAAGAAACCCTGTCTCGAAAATGATGAAAGAGACGGAGGTAAACATTTTGCAAACCAATAGAGCTATTGCCTGTTGTTTGGTGCTCTTGAAGCCTTTTTTCCATATCTGCTAAGCGCTCTTGACTAATACCACGTCCATTATCAAGCACCTGAATCAAGAGATGATCCGTCTCATCTAAAGCCTTGATGCTTAGTGCATTGTCATGGCGACTATAATCAATCCCATGCACAAAATAATTTTCAACGAGAGGTTGAATGACAAATTTAGGAATGGCTAAGTCAGCAACACTCTCATCAATTTTTACATGATAAGCGAAGCTATCTGGATACCGCATTTGATAAAGGTAAATGTACTTTTCACAAAAAGCCAGTTCTTCTTTTAAGGTGGTCATCTTATCTTGGCTAATATTGTTGCGAAGCAGACTCGCAAAGGCATAAATGACATCTGCTAATTCTTCTTGTTGACAACTAAGGGCGTACATCCGAATATACTCTAACGTGTTGTATAAAAAATGAGGGTTGATTTGAGACTGCAGAGCTCTCATTTGGGCATCTCGTTGCTCTACCTCTAACACATAAACTTCGTCAATATAAGCTTTAATGCTGGCCAACATCTGATTAATGGCTTCTGAGATATGATACAGTTCCAATTCCATGTGGCTGTTGTCGATGGTTAAAGACAAATCGCCTGCTGCAACCATTTCAACAGTATCCGTAATTTCAGAAACCTGCTGGATATAATTTCGGAAAACCCTAAAGAGCAACTGCAATAACAGCCAAGCTAAAAGTAGAGAAACAAGGCCATACACAAAAACTGTCCTGACAGCTTCCGCTAATAAATAGGATTTTCTGACAGCCACATAAGCCAAGAGGTCTCCCGAGCGATTGTACTGCATCCGATAAGCCTTGCTAAGATTACTAAGATCAGCTGCCCGATCTGCCTTGATAGCCTTTTTAACCTCAGCCTCTAAATGAGGAAATCTCCGACCTCCTTGATGGAAGAGTTTGCGGCCATAGTAATCAAAAGCAAAAGTAGCTAAATAGTGATCCTGCTGTGTCTCTACCAAAGTCGGTGGTTTGTCAAAGGTCAGGTAAAGACGACCTGTCACATCTCCTGATTCTGGATTTCGAATAGAGCGAACTAAAACATTTCCGGTTACTTTTTCAGGCTTGCTATAAAGCAAACGACCCGTCTTAATGACCTTATCGGCGTACAGATAAGCACTACTGTCCTCTAGCAGTAGGGTCATAGAAGTCACATCAGGGTACAAGTCAAAAAGACGCCTCACCTCTTCAGAAAATAGGACCGTGTCTTTTCCTTTTTCCCAGTCTTCAAAAACGTTTGAAAAATATTGGTTTGGGGTTAACGTCATGTATTGATAGAGATTATGGTAATCTTCTGAACGGCCAACCAACTGGTCTAAAACCCGTAGGGTAATATCGTTTTGTGACTGCAATCTACCTAGAGTCTCCTCCAATCGCATCTGCGCCTCAGCATCCACCCTTTTATAAGTACTACTAATAGAATAACTGCTCAAGCCAATAGCTGCTAAAGTGAAAAAACTTACAATTAGCAGGCTATATAATTTCATCAGTCGATTAATCAAAAAACCCTGCTTAAAGTGGTTAGTCACATACCTTCCCAATGTTTTAACACTCATCAATCACTCCATCTACTAGTCGACGATTAGCCTTAGTGACAAAGTCCAAGCAAAAGACTAGAGCTCCGAAGGTTAAAAAGAGATAAAGACCTTTGTATTGCCAAGTCACTAAGGTAATTCCCAACAAAACACTCAGCATGAGTAAAAAGGATTTGAAACTTAAAAAGACGCTGATAAAGGCTAATTTCATATTATTCCAAAGGTTAATCTCATAGCTCACTGCATAAAAAACCATGTAAAGATAGGTCATGGTTAGCCAAACCATGGCTATTACAATCAAGAAAGACACGGTAAACCAAAACAAGGATGGAAACTGTACTGCCCAATGCAAATTAAAGGTTAAAAAAAGGAAAGTCAGGGCAAAAAGACCAAATCTTAGATTAGCTTCTTTGAAATAAGATTTCCAAAGTTGAACAGCCCTTTTCAAAGAATAGTGGTTTTCTTCTTGAGGTGTTTTTAAAAATAGGGTGACAATGGTTTGCCAGGCTGGCCCCACCCCAAACACAATCAGTCCAGCTAAGGACAAGAGATGAAAAATGAGGGTCAATTGGATCATTTTCCAAATTAAAAAGCAGGTTTTTTCAATGCCATTCATATGATAGTCCTCTTTTTCTTGTTAACACTTATAGCAGTTTCAGGGACCAGCAGCTACGAGACTAGTTTTAGCACCCCCAGTAAGATGCTGGTATTAGTTTTACTCTGATTAATAGTTTAGACTCTTCTAATATAGCACACTTTATAGGCTTTTGGAAACCGCTTTACTAAGAGTAGTAACATTATTGACATTAATTTTTCTCCCTTTATAACTTCCACTTATTTGATGATCCGTTTTTTCCACTCATCAGAAGAAAAGAGCTGAGATTTCCCAGCCCTCAACTTATAATCAAGAAAATGAATGCCTTACTTGTCTTTAGCTACAAAGTCGTCCAATTGTTTTTGAACTTCTTTTTGCACCTTGTCCCAACCAGCACCTTTGAGGTCTGCAAGAAGTTTTGGAAGGGCTTCGTCAGGATCCACTGTACCAGTATTGATACTTGCTTTATATCGGTTCATGACATTTGAAATATTTGACAATTCCGTTTTGATAACTTTTGTGTCAACAGTGAAACCAAGGATTGGAGATTCTTTAGCATCCTTGATTGATTGGTCACGTTTAGCAATCATGTCGTCAGTAACAGATTCTTGAGTGTAAAGGATTTTATTGTTACCAGTATTCCAAGCACCCATGTGCATTTTTGGTTGATAGCCATCGAGCAGTTTGATTTTCTTGTCGCCAATTTTTTCCCAAGCTTTGCCTTCGACACCATAAACAAGCCCATTTAACAATTCGGGATCGCTATTAAGAAGAGAAAGGACTTCAACTGCTTTTTCTTTGTTTTTAGATACGCTTGATACCACAAAGTTTGCCATTTGTGCTTGTGATGTGGTTTTTAGCGGTTTAGTCAATGGACGAGACACGATGTCTTTTCCTGCAGCATTGGTCAAGATAGTATCGCCATAGTCCATAGGACCTTGGGTTTCTTCACGCATAAACCAAGTGTTTCCTTCAAGGGGATAACCTTCTGTATTGGTCGCTGCATCTGTTGGAATCAAACCTTCTTTATACCATTTGTGCATCAAGCGGAGATTGTTTTTAAAGGACTCATCTTCATACTGATTAATGATGGTTGGCTTGCCTTCATCAATTTTCACAGCAAAGGGTTGGGTTTTGGTTAATGGGTAGTCATAGTCACCTGACATACTAAAGACTTGACCAATAGCAAAAGCTGCTGTATTTGGTTCTTTTTCGTGGAATTGTTTCAAGACATTTTCAGCATCTGCATAGGACTTAATGTTTGAAATGTCAAGGCCATATTTGTCCACTAGTTCTTTATTGAAAGAAAGCATCTGTTGGGCATAAACGTTGGCATCTACTGGGAAGGCATAGAGTTTACCGTCAATAGTATTTCCTTTAATATAGGCTGGGTCTAAGTTTTTATACGTTTTCTTAGCGTATTTTGGCATTAACGTTGTCAAATCAGCAAAAGCACCTTTTTGTGCATTGACCACATAATTATTGGCAAAAGCAATGTCGTAGTTTTCACCAGAGGCAATGATGGTACTCATTTTATCATCCCAGTCCCCCCAACCGATGTATTGAAGGTCAACCGTTGCACCTGTTTTTTCTTTGATGCGCTTGTTAGCAATTGTCATCAATTCATCGAAGTTATCAGGTTTGTCACCAACTTGGTACATCAATAATTTGACATCACTATCCTTTGATGCTGACTTGCTTTCGCAGGCTGCTAAACTAGACGCTGCAAGCACAGTTCCAGTCACACACACGATTTTTTGCCACTTTTTCATAAGTGAAGCCTCCTAAAAAATGTTTTCTTTTGTTACTAATGATTAGATAAAATCTGGTCTTGTGACCAGTTCCTTAAGTCCTATTCCTTCACCCCACCAATGGTCAAACCACCGACAAAGTACTTTTGGAAGAATGGGTAAGTCAAGGCAATCGGCAAGGTTGCAATAACCACGATAGCCATACGAACTGATTCTTTTGGCAGCGATGCTAAGCTATCTGCCATTTGTGCACTCATGCCAGCATTTTGTGCCAAGGCCTGTAGGTTGCTCTGAATTTTCATCAGTAAGTACTGCATTGGGTAAAGATTCTCACTTTGCACATAAAGCAAGGCGTTAAACCAATCATTCCAATAAGTTAAGGCAGAAAATAAACTGATGGTGGCAATCCCTGGAACAGCTAATGGTAAGACAATTTTCATAAAAATCATCCATTCACTAGCCCCATCCATACGAGCCGACTCAATAATGCTATCTGGAACTGTCTTTTTAAAGAACGTTCTCATGACCAAGATGCCAAATGGGCCCAGAGCCATTGGTAAAATCAAGGCCCAAACCGTATCCTTCAAATGAAGGAGATTGCTGACCACCAAGTAATTAGCAACCATCCCTGGTGCAAAGAGCATGGTGATAAGTGCATAAACAGTAAAAAAACGTCTGTATGGGAAATAAGGTCTTGAAATCGCATAAGCATAGGTTGATGTCATGGTCGTGTTAATAAAGGTTCCCACCACTGTAATAAACACGGATATCCCAAATGACCTCATGATTCTATGGGACATGGCTCCTTGAAAAATATACTGGTAAGCCTTAGTTGACCAGACATCTGGAAAAAAACTATACCCATGATTAATCAAGTAACTTTCATCAGTGAAGGAAATAATAATCACGAAGATAAAAGGAATGATACAAGAGATGGCAAACAGACCAATCAGAATATTAAAGATAGCATTGGTTTTTCGATCAAAGGTTCTAACATTAACCTTTTCGACTTTTTTCTTTTTCTCCATGTTTTCCTCCTAAAACAAGGCTGCATCAGGGTCCATGCGACGAACAATCGCATTGGTGACTAACAAGATGCTGGTCCCAACTACTGACTGATAAAGGCTAGCTGCCGATGCCATCCCAATATCTCCTGTAGCAGTCAAGGCATTGTAGACATAGGTATCTAACACACTGGTCACGTCATAAAGTGGGCCTGAATTCTTAGGAATAACGTAGAAAAGTCCGAAATCAGATTTAAAAATATTACCAATATTAATGATCAATAAGATAGACATCATTGGCAATAATTGTGGAATGGTGATGTTCCTAATTTGTTGCCATTTGCTTGCACCATCCACCATAGCAGCTTCATAATAAGTATCAGAAATCCCTTTGACTGAAGCATAGTAGATAATGCTATTGTAGCCTAGCCCCTTCCAGACACTCATGAAAAGTAAAATCAAGGGCCACCAAGTGGGATTGGAATACCACTTGATTGGATCTGCTCCACTTCCGGTCAAGAGCTGATTAATGAAACCTTTATCCGTATTTAAAAAGGCAGAAACAAAGTATTCAATAACCACCCATGATAAGAAATAAGGCAATAAGGACATGGTGTGATAGACCTTAACCGTTCTCTTATTTCGTAACTCACTCATGATAATGGCAAAAGCAATCGCAAAGAAAACATTAAAGAGTAAGAAAATCACATTGTAAGCAATGGTATTTCTGGTAATCAACCAAGCATCTTTGGAAGCAAAGAGGTATTTGAAGTTAGCCAAACCAACCCAAGGGCTCTCCTTCAAACTTTCCATAAAGCCCCCTGCTGAATAATGAAAATCTTTAAAAGCAACCACATTGGCTAAAACTGGAATATAAAAGAAAAAGATGAACCAGATGAAACCTGGTAATACCATTAATAATAAGGCCCGGTATTTAATCACATTTTTCCAAAAGGATGTCTTTTTGTTGGTTTGTCTTATCATTTCCCAACCTCCCTTTGTGTTAATCACGTTATAGTTACAGTATATCAAGCGCTTTCATTATTTGAAAGCAACAAATTATAGGTATGATAACACAAAGTATAGAATCACTTAGAAAGCCTTTTCATTGTTGCTTAAATCTGTCATACTAAGATGAGACATGATCGTCTATTCTACTATAATAAAGGAGAACACCTCATGAGCTTGTTATGTATTGATATAGGAGGCACTTCCCTTAAATTTGCCCTCTGTCACAATGGCCAATTAAGCCAGCAAAGCAGCTTTCCCACTCCCTCTAGTCTGGAAAAGTTTTACCAATTACTCGACCAAGAAGTTGCTCGTTACTCTGCTTACCATTTCTCAGGTATTGCCATCAGTTCACCTGGGGCAGTCAATAAAGAAAAGGGGGTTATCGAAGGCGCCAGCGCTATTCCCTACATTCACCATTTTAAAATACAAGAGGCCTTAGAAGAACGGCTACATTACCCTATTTCTATCGAAAATGATGCCAATTGTGCCGCCTTAGCTGAAGCTACCTTAGGGGCAGGAAAAGGCGCTAGTAGCCTAGCCATGCTCGTTCTTGGTACTGGAGTTGGAGGAAGCTTGGTCATTGATGGCAAGATTTACCATGGTGCCCACTTATTTGGGGGCGAGTTTGGTTTCATGATCATGAACGACCGCTACCAAACCTTTAGTCAGTTAGGGACAGTGGTAAATATGGCCAAGCGCTATAGTGCAATCGTCAATAACGGAAAAGATTATACTGGCAAAGCTGTCCTTGCCCTCGCAGAACAAGGAGATCCCCTAGCACTCAAAGAAAGGCAGGTCTTTCTCCAAAGTTTAGCCATCGGTATTTTTAACATTCAACACGCCTTTGATCCTCAACTGATTTTAATCGGGGGTGGTGTTTCCCAAGCTGACTTTCTACTGTCAGCGATTGAAGCTGAACTAGACAAACTCTACCAAGCCGTCGAAATCTCCGACCTTAGACCCCAATTAGCTATTTGTCACTTTAAAAACGAAGCTAATCTTCTGGGAGCTGCCATTGATTTTTACCAAGAACACAAGGAGGCCTAACCATGGACCGCTAAATCCCTCTTATCCCCTATTGTCCCTAATCGCCTCTGACATCTACAAAGACATCCTAAAAGGATTGCTGATTAGCTACAACGATACTGGCTTTCTGCCTAAATGACTCTCTGCTGATGAACACAGCCTGATGCCTGGTCCCTTTGTTGATGTCATTGTTGCTGACGCTTCTGTTAAAGGAATTGGTCATCAGTTAATGCTCGAGCTATTAGAAGCTATGCTAGTTATCGCCAATAAGCAAAGCCTCACTTAATAACTCACTCATATAGTCCCCTTATCGTGGACAGTGACATAACAAACAGTCACTAGAAACCATAAGGGACTTTTATCTGGCCCAAAAATATGAAAGAAAATCCTAAAATACCAAGATGAAAAACAAGCATCCTTAGCCAAGATACTCTAAAGAATTGAAGAGTCAAATTAAACAAGATGGGTAGTTGATGCTAAACCAGACAGAACGCTTATATCTAGTTCGGCAAATACCAACACTTTCCAAAGAAATACAAGAGCCTCGATCCTCTTAACATGAGGAAAAAGGCCCTTGTTTAATCATTGGTAACATCATTATTCACTTGTCTCAAAGGAGACGTTCACACGTTCAATCACTGAGGTGAGAAGCAGAGCCTCCAAACTCCTCCATTACTTCTAATGAAATCAAGCGGTTATGAGTAGCTACTTTTTTAAACCAATAAGCTGAAGCTTTAGGTCGTCGCACTTGGGTATGGATATTATTTTCCACAAGGCCATAGCGGTTTTTGTAGGCATTGAGCCAAGACCAGCCATCAATTGGTGTCCATACATGGTAACCAAAACAATTCGAGCCTGCTTCTATTCCTTTGTGGAGATAGGTTAAATGTTCTTTCAAAAATTGGATGCGATAATCATCTTGAATCTGACCAGTTTCATCACGGTAACGGTCTTCTCCTGAAATCCCTACACCATTTTCAGATAAGAACCAAGGAATATTGTCGTAATGGTCTCGCATCTTGATGGCAATATCATAGACAGCCTCAGGATAGATCTCCCACCCCTTATCCACGTTCATGCGGCGGCCAGGCATCAGGTAGGGATCATAATACCATTCAGGACTCCAAGATGGGCTAATCACTGGAATGGCATCAGGAGCCTTCACGCGCTTAGGGTGGTAAAAATTCAATCCCAAATAATCCACTCTATTCTCAGCAATAAGAGCCAACTCTTCTGGCGTTGATTGCCACAAAACCCCATCTTTTTTCAATACCGCAACCAATTCTTCTGGGAATTTCCCATGAACAGCAGCTTCCATAAACAAGTCATTGTTCCAAAGTTCTGCAAAATGCGCAGCAGCCATATCCGCTTCTGATTGACTAGCTGGGTAGGCTGGCGTCAGATTGAGAATGGTTCCAATACGCCCATCACTAAGTTCTGCTGGACCTCGCCTGTAAGCTTGAATAACCTTGGCTGTGGCTAGGGCTAGATTATAGGCGACCTGGACTGCTTTTTTCCCATCCACGATAGCAGGGTAATGAAATTGCATTAAATAAGAGCCTTCCACAACGACCATAGGTTCATTGTGGACAAACCAATCCTTAACCCGATCACCAAACTGCTCAAAACAAACCTTGCTAAAGGCGACAAATAAGTCCACAACATGCTTTGATTCCCAGCCACCATAGGCTTGATAGAGGGCAATTGGCAGGTCAAAATGATGCAAATTAATAACAGGACGAATACCATTGGCCAAGCAAGCATCAATCACTCGATTATAATAGGCAAGGCCATCAGGATTAATCGTCGCTTGCTCAAAGTCATCAATCAAACGTGTCCACTGAATGGAGGTACGGTAAGAATTGTGACCTAGTGAAGCTAACAAGGTCAAATCAGATTCAATCTGATGATAGGCATCCGAAGCCGTATCAGGTCCCACGTAATCGTAAAACAAGTCAGGCTCCTCTTCATACCAATAATCAAAGAGATTGCGGTGCTGCTTAGCAAAACGCCCCTCACTTTGAGGGCCTGAGGTGGCTCCTCCCCACCAAAACTCTTTTGGAAATGCTAACATATCATTCCTTTCTAGCTCGTATGCTAAGCATAGTCTTCCGGTCTTGCTTGGGTAACTTGACCTTGATTAGCTGTTAGTTTATCTTGCTGTTGATAGTAGATGCGATAGTAACGACTTGGAATGTCACTTCCAATACGGTGTTTATCTTCTTGTAAGTCAGCATAGAGTGTTTCCAACTGAGGCTCCTGATTTAACATAGCCTGCCAAAAATCTTGGTCTTTGGCCACCCGTTCAAACCAAGGAGCAATAGCTTGTTGAAACGCTGGCTTATCTAGCTTTCTCAACGTATTGACACGTTCGACCAATTCAGCTACCCAAGCTGATAACGTTGATACATCCTTAGCCAGGAGAGCTTCTTCCACTTCAAAAGGAAGGTCCCTGTGCAGATGACGATTGCCATTATGCCAAGCAAATGCCTGTAAAGCTAAGGCTAATTCAGTATCTTCTGTATAGTCTGTTAAGGTTTCTAGCCAAGAATGACTAGGCTGATAACGGTTAGCATCCCACAGATAATGGCTCATATCTGTCAAGGTAAGCTTAGATAATTCCCAACTAATCATAGGGTTAGAAACAATCCCCTTGACCTGATAGTCTGGCTGGCATAAAAATGGCGAGCGATTGGCAAAAGGGGTTAAAAAGAGACGTTCTGGATCTTTTTGATAATCATTAACAGGAATATTGTCCCAAATAATGATAGGCCGTTGATATACTGCTGCCATAGTTTCAATATCTGCTTGCGAGATTTGACTCGCTAGCGTGCTTGGGCCTGTCCAGAAAAAGGCGACTTCTTTAGGAATCCTTTCTGACAGCTCTTGCAAATAGATAGAATCATGGTGGTTGTCGTATTCTGTCGGACAGATCACCAATTCTGGCGCCGCATGTTGTTGGTTTAAAAAGTGATGAACCTCAGTTGCCAAGTGGGCCTGGGCATAGGCAGTCTTTTTGAATCGTCTCTCAACAGCATCTACAATTTGGTAGTCAATATCATCCAGCAAAAGCCCAAAATGACAAACACCTAACGCTAGAAGTTGTTGCAATTTTTGATAGAGCAACTGATAGTCAGCTTCCTTGGTATAATCAAAATCAAGCCCCGGACTAATCATATACCAAAAATCAAGCCCTTCTTCCTTGGCTACTGCAAGTAGCTCTTTGAAATAAGTCACCCAATCCTCAGGATAAAGATCGCGCCACAGTTTTCGTTGGTAATCATCATCTTTAGGAGCATACATGTAAGTATTCATCCTTTTATTTCCAATAAAACGCAGGCAATCTAACCGCTCTTCTCGTGTCCACGGTGTTCCGTAAAAGCCTTCAATTATCCCCCGCATAGCAAAAGAAGGGCTGTGCTTGACAGAAACAATGGGCAAATAAAGTTTATCCCCTTTGAAGGTCATGACTTTAAGCAAAGCTTCTTGGGCGTAACGAAAACCTCTAAGGTTTTGGCTTTCAATAATGATTTCCTTATCTTCTGAAATCTTCAGGGTAAAGGCATCCTTAGCCAGCTGACGGTTAAAAAAGTGTTTCATCGTCACCTCTGCTTGGCCTTCTTCAATCCACTGAAAATACTTTGACGTTGCCAATTCTGCCAGCAGGGCTTTTTGATTTTCAAAGCGGAAAAAACGGCCAATAAATCGGCAAGTCAATGGCGTGTCAAAGACAAGATAGTCTCCTCTTGTCATGACTTCTTGATAATCCTTTAAGGCGTGATAAATGGTCATTTCTGGTCTCCTTTACCTGAGCTAACCAGCTCATGCTAGTAACGTCTTTTTTAGTGACTACTTTCTCTGATAAATACTTGAACAGGTAACTGGCAAGACACCACTGCTTGGTCTGGCTCATGAATAATCTGCAACAAGACTTTAGCTGCTTCTTGCCCCATTTGGTAAAAATCTTGAGCTGCTGTGCTTAATTTGGGACTCAACAAACGGGAGGCTTGACTATTATCAAAGCCTACAATAGCGACTTGATCAGGAATAGATAAGCCTACCTGTGTGATTTTTTGAATCAGCTGAATAGCCAACCAATCGTTTTCCACGACAAGCCCCCTTTTAGTGGCTGTCGTCTCCGATAAGGTTTTCACCAAACGGTCCAAATAAGCATCTGTTGTTTCAGTCTCTGTCTTAGGAAAATAATGGGATTTTAGAGACGATTCTGCCATTGCCGCTAAGTAACCCAAATAACGGTCTCTAACGGATGATACTTCTCCAAAAGAGCCTGTTGCCACAAAACTAATCTGGTCACAGCCTTGCTCAATCAAGTGCTGAGTCAATTGACAGGCACCGCCTTTATTATCCGCTACAACAGACGGAAACTGAAAAAGATCTAGAGATTTATCCAACAAGACTAGAGGAATGTGATGATGGTCGCAGTAAAACAGGAAATCAATACTGTGATTGACATCTTCAGGATAATAAATAATCCCAGCATAGTCTGACAGGGTGTCTAACCTTACTGTACTGGCCAATTGAACCATGAGACGGTAACCTGTTTCAGCAATGGAGGTCATAATTCCCTTAGCATAATCTCCCAATTCATAATCAGAAGCAAAAGGAAGAATCAACAATAAATCCTTATTCGCTTCAGGGGACGTCACTTGCTTTTTAGCTACGAAGCTTCCTTTCCCACGACTTCTCGTAATCAAGCCTTCTTGCTCCAGTTCTACAAGCGCTCGCTTAGAAGTGATACGGCTAACCGAGAACTGTTCTGACAATTCTTTTTCAGTAGGTAGGCGGTCACCAATTTGCAAACGACCTGATGCTATCTGCTCTTTAATGAAATGATATATCTTTTTGTATAATAATTTTGTCATTCTTTACTCCTGTTATCAGTATAACATGTCAAAAAAGAGTTGTAAACCTTTTCAAAAACCTATAGACAAAGTTTAACTTATCATTTATAATGAAACCGAAGATAAATGATATATCATTTTGGAGGATATGACATGACACGACCAATCCCAACTAGCGTCAGCCAATTTATGGCCAAGGTGGAAAGCCTTTGTGGAGACCAACACCCTGATTGGGCTCTTAATTTCAAAACCAGCTTTACCAATACCTTAGAGACAACCCTAAAAACCTACGAAGATGGCACTAGCTTTCTTTTAACTGGCGATATTCCTGCCATGTGGTTACGTGATTCCACTGCGCAAATGAAACCTTACCTCTTCCTCGCCAAGGAAGATGAAGAAATTAGAAAGATTATTGCCGGTCTGGTCAAACGCCAATTCCGCTACATTTGTATCGATCCCTATGCCAATGCCTTCAACGAAGAAGCTAACGAAAAAGGACACCAAACAGATCATACCCAAATGAACCCTTGGATTTGGGAACGCAAATATGAGATTGATTGCCTTTGCTACCCTATTCAACTGGCTTATCTGCTCTATCGTGAAACAGGAAGCACCGATCAGTTTAATGACGATTTTCATCGTGGGGTAGAACTCATTCTTGACCTATGGACAGTTGAGCAAGACCACGCCCAGTCCCCTTACTTGTTTGAACGCGATACTTGGCGCAAAGAAGATACCCTAACACATGCTGGAAAAGGAAGTCCTGTCGCACCAACAGGGATGACCTGGTCAGGCTTTAGACCAAGTGATGATGCTTGTCAATATGGTTACCTCATTCCTTCAAATATGTTTGCAGTGGTTGTGCTTTCCTATCTAGAAGATTTATATAACAACCTTTTTCACAATGAACCAGTAGCTACTCGTGCCAAGCAGCTGAAAGAAGCTATTCAATCGGGTATTGCAGACCATGCCCTTGTTCAAAACAGCAAGGGAGAAACCATTTACGCTTATGAAGTGGATGGTCTGGGACAGTTTTCCATCATGGATGATGCTAATATTCCAAGCCTCCTTGCTGCACCTTACCTTGGTTTTTGCACTAAAGATGACCCTATCTATCTGGCAACGCGCCGCACCATTCTCAGCCAAGAAAACCCTTATTATTATCAGGGAAATGCAGCAGCAGGCATCGGTTCTTCCCATACACCAGAAAATTATATCTGGCATATCGCCCTTGCCTTACAAGGATTGACCGCTCTTGACCAAGACAGTAAAAAAGAGATGCTTGATTTGCTTGTGGCAACAGATGCTGGTACCCACTTAATGCACGAGGGTTTCGATGTCAATGATCCTTATCAATACACTCGTGAGTGGTTCTCTTGGGCTAACATGATGTTCTGTGAACTACTTCTTGACTATCTGGGCTTTAGTATTGCTCCTTAGAAAGTGAGGCCACTATGGCAACTAAAAAAGTACATATTATTTCACACAGTCACTGGGATCGCGAGTGGTACATGGCTTACGAACAACACCACATGCGTCTGATTAACTTAATAGATGACCTGTTAGAAGTTTTTCAAACGGATCCTGATTTTCATAGTTTTCATTTGGATGGGCAAACCATTATCCTAGATGATTATTTAAAAGTACGCCCCGAACGAGAACCTGAGATTAGACAAGCCATTGCTTCGGGAAAACTCCGTATCGGACCTTTCTATATCTTACAGGACGATTTTTTGACCAGCAGTGAATCCAATGTGCGCAATATGCTGATTGGTAAGGAAGATTGTGACAGATGGGGCGCTAGTGTGCCACTTGGTTATTTTCCTGATACCTTTGGAAATATGGGACAAACACCACAGCTGATGTTAAAAGCCGGCCTACAAGCTGCTGCCTTTGGTCGTGGCATTCGTCCAACTGGATTTAACAATCAGGTGGATACCAGTGAAAAATACAGCTCCCAATTCTCTGAAATCAGTTGGCAAGGCCCAGATAACAGTCGTATTCTTGGACTCCTCTTCGCCAACTGGTACAGCAATGGCAATGAGATCCCGACAACAGAAGCTGAGGCGCGTCTTTTTTGGGATAAAAAACTTGCTGATGCCGAACGCTTCGCCTCAACCAAGCACCTTCTGATGATGAACGGGTGTGATCATCAACCCGTACAACTTGATGTCACCAAGGCAATCGCCTTAGCCAACCAACTCTATCCTGACTACGAATTTGTGCATTCCTGCTTTGAAGATTACTTGGCTGATCTCGCAGATGATTTACCAGAGAACCTTTCAACCGTCCAAGGAGAGATTACCAGTCAAGAAACCGATGGCTGGTATACCCTAGCTAACACGGCTTCTGCTCGTATTTACCTCAAACAGGCTAATACCAGAGTCTCTCGCCAACTCGAAAACATCACCGAACCCTTAGCAGCAATGGCTTATGAGGTAACAAGTACCTACCCTCACGACCAACTGCGTTACGCTTGGAAAACCCTCATGCAAAATCACCCTCATGATTCTATCTGTGGTTGTAGTGTTGATAGCGTTCATCGGGAAATGATGACGCGCTTTGAAAAAGCCTATGAAGTCGGACACTATTTAGCAAAAGAAGCTGCTAAGCAAATTGCTGACGCCATTGATACCAGGGATTTTCCAATGGATAGCCAACCCTTCGTCTTATTTAATACCAGCGGCCATTCCAAAACAAGTGTTGCTGAGCTCAGCCTGACCTGGAAAAAATATCATTTTGGCCAACGCTTTCCTAAAGAGGTTTACCAAGAAGCTCAAGAATATTTGGCAAGACTCTCCCAATCTTTCCAAATTATTGACACTAGTGGACAAGTGAGACCCGAAGCAGAAATTTTAGGCACAAGCATCGCTTTTGACTACGATTTGCCCAAGAGATCCTTCCGCGAACCTTATTTCGCCATCAAAGTGAGATTACGGCTACCAATAACTCTCCCAGCCATGTCTTGGAAAACCTTAGCATTAAAGCTAGGAAATGAAACAACTCCTTCAGAAACCGTTTCCCTCTACGATGACAGTAATCAGTGCCTTGAAAATGGGTTTCTAAAAGTTATGATACAAACCGATGGTCGTCTAACCATCACCGATAAACAATCTGGACTAATCTATCAAGACCTGTTGCGGTTTGAAGATTGTGGCGATATTGGAAATGAATATATTTCTCGCCAGCCAAATCATGACCAACCTTTCTATGCGGATCAAGGGACCATCAAGCTTAACATCATTAGCAACACCGCTCAAGTTGCTGAACTTGAAATCCAGCAAACCTTTGCCATTCCTATCTCCGCAGATAAGCTCTTACAGGCTGAGATGGAGGCTGTCATTGACATCACAGAACGCCAAGCAAGACGTTCACAAGAAAAGGCTGAGCTAACCTTAACAACCCTTATCCGCATGGAGAAAAATAATCCTCGCCTCCAATTCACCACACGTTTTGATAACCAAATGACTAATCATCGCTTGCGCGTCCTATTCCCAACGCACCTTAAAACAGACCATCATCTAGCTGACAGTATTTTTGAAACTGTCAAACGTCCAAATCATCCAGATGCCACCTTTTGGAAGAATCCAAGTAACCCACAGCACCAAGAATGCTTTGTGAGTCTCTTTGATGGTGAAAATGGAGTCACTATTGGTAACTATGGCCTCAACGAATATGAGATCTTACCAGATACCAACACCATTGCCATCACTCTCTTACGTTCTGTTGGCGAAATGGGCGACTGGGGTTACTTCCCAACACCTGAAGCCCAGTGTCTTGGCAAACACAGCCTTTCTTATAGTTTTGAAAGCATCACTAAGCAAACACAATTTGCCAGCTACTGGCGAGCTCAAGAAGGCCAAGTCCCTGTTATTACCACACAAACAAACCAACACGAGGGAACATTAGCCGCAGAATATAGCTATTTGACGGGTACAAACGACCAAGTTGCCCTCACAGCTTTCAAACGTCGCTTAGCAGACAATGCCCTTATCACGCGCAGCTATAATCTCTCAAACGATAAAACTTGTGACTTTAGCCTAAGCCTGCCAAACTACAATGCCAAGGTCACTAATTTGTTAGAAAAAGACAGCAAGCAAAGCACACCCAGCCAACTTGGCAAAGCGGAAATTTTAACTCTAGCTTGGAAGAAACAATAAACTATTATCATTAGTAATAGATTAACATATTCAAAAAGAGTCTGGGACTATTGTCTCAGACTCTTAAGTTGATTTTGAGTGATTATTCATACCTTTAACATCAGTCAGGCTTAGCTATTTCTATTAACTGGGTTAAAATGCCATCATGAATCTGCGAGCTAATTGTGAGATAGTCATAACGATTTAAAATGGTCGTGACATTCCTTAAGTCAAATTGCCAGTCATCTCTTTTTTTCAAAGCCGGTATAGCAAACACGCTTTGACTATCATCTTGTCCTTGTTTAGTACTGCTTTGAATGACTATGACAAGTTTATGGTTTTGATCCAGAAATGCTATTGATAAGCAAGGTTGCTTTGTCTCCAAACTCATTTCTATAGCATTATCTAACAAAAATGACAATAGCTTAGTGAAATCTACTACTTCTAGAAAAAACGTTGCAATACAATTAGGGATCGATACCTCAACCTTAAGCTTCTTATTTTTTGCCTCAATTAATTTAGCTAAAACAATATGTCTGATTGCTTCAACTTGTAATTTATCTAAACAAGTTAAATCAAGTCTGTCATCTTTAGCATTATTCTTTTCAGCATTCAAGATACCTTCATAAGTAAGTCTCACAATAGAGATATCATTTTGTTCGATTCCAATCTTAAGACGACTAGACACGGTAGTTAATAGCCGCCTAAGCTCTTGAATATCTTGATACAGCAATCCAAGGTGCTGACTATAATTAATCAGCTCACGATATTCTTTTTGTTGCACAATTGCCTCAATAGAGTTTTGTTTTACATAACGCTCTAAATGAATTAAT
Organism: Streptococcus pyogenes; assembly: GCF_002055535.1. Classification (NCBI taxonomy): domain Bacteria; kingdom Bacillati; phylum Bacillota; class Bacilli; order Lactobacillales; family Streptococcaceae; genus Streptococcus; species Streptococcus pyogenes. The sequence continues at coordinate 1,358,084 of NZ_LN831034.1, forward strand.
AAAGTAAGAAACAAAATGAAATAAAAGAGCACTATGATTGAACGAGCAGTCGTTGTAGCAAGTCCTGATAAAGAAGGCGACATCACATCTATCCCTTGGACACACAAGTAATATAGAGCCATCGAAGAGTTAGTAAACACTAATAGTTTACTAGCTCTATGTGATTGAAAATATTGGCGCCAGGTTGAAAAATCGAAATGAAAAACTTGAATGCAGCGATAAATCAAAAAAATACTAAAACAAGTAATGCTGTAAATCAGTAGTGTATTATGTTTAACAACTGAATAAGGCATACCAAACAATGGCATAACAAAAAATACAATAAATCGCTTAACCAAACTAATAGACACTAGTGGAAAAAAGGCATAAAACATTAAAAACTTAGCTTTTATTGATTTACCATAGTATAGGGCTATAAGCGCAAAGAAAAGAAACTGAGCCAACATCACAACATCAAGAATGAAATGGTCTGGAAAGAAAGCCCAAAAAACTACTTGAAACAAAACCATACTAAGTGATAAATAAAAAATATTTTTCAGGCGAAGCGGAATTGCACTTACAAAGCTAAAAAGCTTTAACGTTAACATAATTTCAATAATATCTAAAAATATAAATCCTAAAAATTGAAGAAAATCTTCTAACATTTATCCTTCTCCTTCTCGTTCAAAATATGTTATCACATCTCGATTTTCTTTTCATTTCGAACTCCGTAATAGATAAACTGAGCTTTTTCATTTTAATCATATTCTTTATTTTATCATAAGTTCTGTCATTCTAACAGTTAAATTACGAAAAGCTTGATTAAGTAACTTTTCTACATTCCGATCATTTTACTGGTTATCAACTCAGATTTATCAGTTGTTGATCTCATTATAAAAAAGTGTTGCATTTATCTTTAATATCTAACACATAAAGACTCACACAGCCTACAGTTTTTGCAAAGGTTTCTTACAGCTTAAAAGATTAAATCAGGATAAATCCTCTATATCATCGTTCATATTAGCATACTAAAATAACTTCTGGTAATGTAACCTCCTGACCACTCAGTTTTCTAATTTATAGCAAAAAACAGCTTTTTTTCAACAACCAATTATCCTAATATTGTCTGTGTGTACTTGCTCTTCAAATAGACCCTACTTAGTGACAAACTAACAAACTTTTTTAACCATGAATGTTTCTAAAATAAACATAGAGTTATCAATAATATGACTATGCTTAGTAAACCGTTTTTGACATCCCTACTATGTCAAGCTATTGCTCAAACCCATTACCTGAGCTTATAAAACTTGAGTTGTTATTGCCACTCAATCATACACGTTTTTGTAACTTCACGACAGCCTCGGTCCTAGCTGTATGGGGGAACATGTCTACACTTTGGATATAGTGAACATCGTAAACCTTTGTTAGCTGCACCAAGTCGCGGGCCAAAGTGGAGGTATTACAAGACACATAAACCATCTGTTTAGGCTGGTAATGAAGAATCGTTTTTAATAATTTATCATCTAAACCAGTTCTTGGTGGGTCCACAATGACGGCATCCGCGCGGTAACCTTGTTTATACCATTTAGAAATAATATCCTCTGCCTTCCCTGCCTCATAGTAAGCGTTGTCAAAGCCCATGGCTTTGGCATTTTTTTGTGCATCTTCAATCGCTTCTGGGATAATATCCATCCCCCGCACAGACTTGACCTTCCCTGCAAAAGCAAAGCCAATCGAGCCAACCCCACAATAGGCATCAATAATATGATCTTTGCTCCCTACATCCAAGGCCTTCACCACCTCACCATACAAAACTTCTGTCTGCTGTGGATTAAGTTGGTAAAAAGCTCTCGGTGATAACGCAAATCCATAGTCTAAAACTTCTTCATGAATCGCCTCTTGTCCCCATAGAATTTCCGTTTCGTCCCCATAAATCTCACTCGATTTAGAACGATTACTATTCAAGGCAACCGTTTTAACCTGAGGAAATGCCTTAGTCAATTCGCCAATGAAATTCGCTAACCTAACTTCTTTGCTACTCACAACAATAATCTGTACCTGATCACTAGCCTGTGCCTTACGAACCATTATCGTCCGAATCCCAGCAATCTTGCGCTCATTGTAAATGGGCAACTTGTACTTGTCCACTAACTGCGTAATCTTATTGATAATATCTTGCGTTAGTTGATCCTGTACCAAGCAATTGTCAATAGGAACCAAGCGATGACTTCCCTGGGAAAATAAACCAGCCTTGACCGTCCCGCCAAATGACCGCAGCTGAAACTGCAATTTGGCCCGATAGTGATCTGGCTTTTTCATTCCTAAAGTCGGTCTAATCTCAAATTGTTCATAGCCAGTTGGTTTGAACTTTTTAAGGGCCTGCCTAATCACATCATCTTTGAAATCTAGCTGTTTAGGATAGGCTAGATGCATGATTTGGCAACCACCACAAGTTTCATAAACAGAACAAGCTGGTTTGACACGATTCTTAGAAGCCTTGTTTACCGTTAACAGTTTGGCCTCTGCAAAATTCCGTTTAACCGCCGTGATTTGGCAAAAAATATCTTCTCCCTTTAAAGCACCAGGGACAAATACCAAAGTTTTCTGATAAAAACCAATCCCCTCACCGTTAATTCCCATTCGCTTAATTTTTAAAGGAATTTTCTGTTTAACCTTTACGACCATCTCTTCCCCTTACTTCCTCTAGTATCCTAATCTCACCACCAAAAGCATTCACAAGCAACACATTTTTAGCAGTATTTTCGTCTTCTATTTTACCATTTTTGATATAATGAACATATAGATAAAACTCCTAAAATTGTGGCTTTACAATGTCGTTCCTCGACTATTCCCCGACTTCTGGACGAGGTCTTTTTTATTTGTCTAATTCCACCATCACTTCTTCCACTATCTCCTCGGTCACAACTTCTCCATTTTTTACTTTCTCATGTGGCAAAACATAATCAAAAATCTGTCCGTTTTTACGCACGATCATAACTGTGTCTCCTGTGATATATCCACGGTCAATCGCTTGTTTAAACTCGTCGTATGTTAGCATTTTTACCCTCCTACTTATTTATTCGTATTTTACAGGAAATAATATAATTAAATTTAAAGGTCGTTTAAATTTAATTAACATCTTTTTTGTTACAAACTAAAATATTGATTGTTAGCGAATATTAAATAAAAAGAAATTTTAGCGTAATATTATTGATAAATTAATTTTATTAATTTTAAGTTTTTTTAATTTAAAGTGATATAATTAACCTGTAAATAATAAAAGGAGGACATGGATATGTCTAAATCAAATCGTCGTACTTGGCAAGGTTTAGTTGTTATTTTAATAGCTATTCTCACCACTTTTACCACAAGTACTGTTACGGCAGCCAGAAAAATTAGAAATTTCCCTGATACCACGGAAATTTTGTTAGGAACGAAGGCGACTGAGACACCAGGAATCTTACCATTCACTGGTAGCTACCAATTAGTTTTGGGCGATCTTGACAATCTGCAAAGGCCAACCTTCGCACACATCCAGCTAAAAGATCAAGATGAGCCTAATATTAAACGAAAAGGACTTAAATTCAATCCTCCTGGCTGGCATAATTACAAATTGACTGACGCTAATGGAAAAACAACTTGGTTAATGGACCGTGGCCATTTAGTTGGTTACCAATTTAGCGGCTTAAATGACGAGCCTAAAAACCTAGTTACAATGACAAAATATCTTAATACTGGCTTTAGTGACAAAAATCCTTTAGGAATGCTCTATTATGAAAATAGATTAGATAGCTGGTTAGCTCTACACCCTAACTTCTGGCTAGACTATAAAGTTACTCCTGTTTATCATAAAAATGAGTTAGTTCCTCGCCAAGTAGTTCTACAGTATGTTGGAATTGATGAAAATGGAGATCTACTTCAAATTAAGTTAGGTAGTGAAAAAGAAAGTGTAGACAACTTTGGAGTAACATCAGTTACATTAGATAACGTATCTCCTTTAGCTGAATTGGATTACCAAACAGGAATGATGCTAGATTCAACTCAAAACGAAGAAGATAGTAATTTAGAAACCGAAGAGTTTGAAGAAGCGGCTTAACATAAACTTATACTTAATAAAAATATCTAGATTGTGAACATTATCCCAAATGTTAGATTATTTATTTAATATTTGGGGTAATTTGTATAAAGTTAAATTTTGAAGAAAAATTGGTATAGGCTACTATCTGTGCTATTTTTTAAAAAAAACAACGTCTATTTAGAAAGTCCCTTAAATAGGACTTTGAGAAATTAGTCTGTTTTAACGGCCTTTGTTGAGGATGATTGAATCGAGTAATATGTATAGTAGATTGAAAGAAAAAGGGTGATTTTATGAAAAGGTCCAAAAAAGCATCGTTACTTAGTGTTATTGTTGGAATGGCTTTAGCTGTGATACCAATTTATATTGTTAATTATGACAATGAACTTATCGTTCTTTTAATGAGTATTTTTTTTAATGGGATAATTGTTTCCGCTTTTGAACTTATTAAAACATATGATGGTTTGCAGGAAGAATATAAAAAGCTAACTGTAGATAGATGGAAGAATACTATTTTACTGGCTTTCAATTCATTATATTTTGCTTCTATTTTGACAAATAGTCTATCAAATAATTTATCGACCATTTTATCAACTAATCGTTCTGACAAAGTAAGTGCAATATTTCTTACAGGTTGTTCTATTTTAGCACTACTTCCATTCCTCCTTCATAGGTTAATAAAACGAGAAATAGAAATTGAAAATGAAAGAAAAAAATTAAAAAAATAATTACTTATAACACAAAAAACCGCCCTCAATCAAGAGAGCGGTTGGCTTTTTATTTAAAGAGACAGTGACTAACTACAGTTGTTAAAACAAGTAAGAACATTAAAGAAAAATAAAATGAATGTCTCATGAGAAAATGACGCCATTTATGCCGACACCCATTATCACATTTTGACGAATAGCAGTTACCAAAATTTTTACCTGTAATTCTAGCTACCCACAGCAATAAAGAATACATCAATGTCAATACACCGATTAGCATTAGACTTGAGACAGTAATCATCCTTGATAAATCAAGAGTCTGAAGATCATTACCAATGTCAAATATCGCCCTTGCTACATCTATACCACCAAACATAACAAAAACAAAAGCTGAAAACACTCCTAAGATAGCAATAAAGTCTGTGTAGATTGAAGATTTTGTATTCCGAACATCATCCACTCCTTGCTTAACTTTTTGCAAAACACCGTCAGTCTCTGCGGATTGTTTTTTTAATTCGTCATTTGTAGCTGCAAGGTTAGAAGTTTCTTTTGCTAATGTGTTTAGCTCAGGGATAATCTTCTCCAGAACATCTTTAGCTTCTTGAGAGTTTTTAAGTATAAATTTTTTCTAAGTTTGAGCTAATGAATAATTGCTTTTTATTTTATCGAGGTTTTTTATCAAAATATCTTTTTGTGTATCAGTCCCTGAAAATTCCGAAATAATAAAGTCGATATTTGAGTTTAATTTCTCATTTTCTTCAACGCTATCTTCGTGACTATACACATATTCAGCAATTATTTCATAAGGAATTGTGACATTATCTTTAGCCATTTCCCTATGATAAACCTTTAATAAAGTGTCTTGATTATTTACTGGTGCTTTGCAAAAATTAGCATCTAGTAATAATTCCATAAACGCTGGAGCTATTGTACCCATATTTTAGCCCCTGGATTATGTCCAAAAAAGTCTTTTATTTCTTCGATTGTATATTTAATTCCTTGGACACCGTCCATTATTCTATCCTCATACTTTTTCCAAGGTGTATGGTCGTGAGTAATATCAACAAGTTCGAACGGACCGAACCCATGCAGAGCATCAACTGTATTCTCAATCAATTGAGTATTCTCTACTTTTTGTGAGTCATATTCAGTTATCTCTAAGTCAGATAACTCCCCGAATGGGCTGACGCTGAATTCAACATATTCCATAATCATCTCGTCTGTAGAAATGGAAAAAGCTCCAAAACGTTTATATTCATGATAGACATCAGGAACAACCGGTCCATACTTCCACTTTTCCATACTCTCTTCAAAAAGCGGAGCTCCATTTTCAAGAATGTTTCTTACATTAACGAAGTATAATAATTTTTGCAATTTAAGGTTATTAATTTTGTAGCCTTTTTTATTTGAATACTCAATTATATAATTTGCAACAAATAACGCATGCATCTCAATTACACCTCCTTTTTCTTAATTATAACATATTTGTCAAGTACTATATCTTGTTAGCTAAAAAGTTAGCTAACACTACATCTTGATTAGGATACCAAAAAACAGCCCCCGCAAAAAGCGAGGGCATTTGTCTTATCTAATTTAATTTACCCCAAATACTGATGCGGTTCCCGTCTTTATCAGTCTGTCCAATAGCTAGGTAGTCACGCATACCTAAGCCTCCAACATAGCTAATCCAATAATAGCCATTAGCGTAGCCCTCGCTATCAAAGCTGACAGTATCACCTTGCTTGTAGATACCTACAACCTCGCTGGCTAGACTTGGCCAGCGTCTGATATTGATCTCTGCAACATCAAGGGTAAAGGTGCCTGTTTTTGCTGTCTCTACGATAGTGTCAGAAGTTTGCGGCTCGGTGCTGACTGGTTGCGTGACTGTATCCCCTTGATATGGTGGGTAAAACCAACCTATCACGCCAGTAAAGTCACGAGTGTTAAAACGAGCTGGTGCACCGACATACAAAGCATCAGGATTGCCATCAATGTTTTGCTCGACAGTGCGCATGGTGTAACCGTCACTATCCTCGATAACAATTCCCGTATGTCCAAATTGGTGATACGGCACTGATTGGACAAAGAATGCTCCAGTCCGTGGATTTGCATCTGTTGGCATGCGATGGACTTCCCAACCTACGGCAGCAGCGCTATCTAGTAAGTCAATCGCATTTCCCCAAAGGTCGACATCGAACCAGTGCTTTGCTGCATAACAAGGCACATCTGCACATTGCCAGCCCGCAAACTTATCTTTATCCACGCCAACGCCAGCGTTTGCTAAGTTAATAAAAAATTCAATGACTTCCCGACACTGAGAATTAATCATCTGCTCCTCCTTTCTGACAATAGCCTCTTCATCCCATTTCTGCAGGTCATTTTCCTCGATTAGTTGTATCAACAGCTCCGCATAGCCACTAGCTGTGGCGTAACCTGCCTCCTTGATAGCATGACAAGCTTTTTTGTAGTCAGTCTCCCCAACAACTGCCTCATAGCGTGGATTATCGACTAAAAATTGTCCGTGGTCAGCTATCGACTCATCCCAACTATCATAGGCCCTAAATCTGTCTACAATATCCGTAACAATACCTGGCTGGTACTCTTCCTGTGTCTTGGTATTAAATGACTTACCAGTCCAAGAGCTATCTGCCTTGATACCAAACAAAGCGTTATGTGGAGCATGCTTGCCCCACCCACTCTCTAAAATAGCTTGAGCAGTTGTCAAGGATGGCAAAATCTTATGAGTGTGCCACTCTGCGATAACTGCGCTTTTTATTTTGTCTAAAAATGCCATTTATCATCCTCTCCTATAAAAGGAGCCAAAATCAAAGAAATCACGGCCAGTGGAAAATATAGCACCGCTATTGCTATGATGACGGCTAGTTGTGTGATTGCTTTTCTCATGCTACTCCTCTTCTTTTTGCTTTAGGTCAACTTGTGGCGCCTCGAGTTTAACACCTGTTTTATCAATTTTGATTGTCGCAATATCAAACTGGTCTGTATCACGTTTGAGCTTTTCGAAAAATGATCTGACAAAACTTGGCATTGGCAAACCTAGTTGTCCCCAATTTTCTACGATTGAAATACCATAACAGGCGATAAAAAATAGGACAAAGGCGACTGCTAAAGGCTTAGCTCCGAGCAAGATTAGGTAAGGATAGACAGTATAGACTAACAACACAACTAAAAAGTGTTTAATAATGCCAGATAGCCCTTTTGTACTGTTTGCTCTCTTATTAGTAATACCTTTTGTCAGTCCTGTGATAATGTCAAAACAGACAAAAAGTGTAAAAACGTGGATTTCGACGGTACGAACTAAATCCCCGAAAAGGTGAATAAGACTTGTTAAATCAATAATCATCTAACCACCTCAATCCTGCTTAACTAAGTCTGCATATTTGATAACTGTTACTTTGGCTTCTGACTCTAGCTCCTCTAAGGTTTGTTTGTCATACTCAAATGCTTCATTAACGTGTACAAAGACTAGGTTCCCTTCGCCTGCCTGCTCTTCGTGCGACTCGTCTACTACCGTAAAGACATCATAGGCTTGATACTCACCTTTTTTGGCTGGCTCGATTAGCTCTAAAAGACCTTTGTAAATATCGGGTTCCACTTTGCTTCCGCTTGTTAGTAGATGGATTGCTTGTAGATTAGCCATTTTTTGAGATTTTGCAATGACAAGCTCCAGAGATTTAGCTTGTTTTTCAGCGGCTTCTGCTGTTACCTTTGCTTGCTCCGCATTTTGCTCAATCTCTTTTTGTGCGAGGCTCAACTCTTCCACTTTTTGCACTGATTCTGCTACGGCGTATTTAGTCACATACTCGCGTACAAAAGCATCTAGCCCCTCTTTAATAAGGTCATCTGCTCCCTTAGCTGTCTGATCACCGATTAATTCAATGGGGATAAATAGCCCATTGTCACCGATTAAGCGAACCTCTGTTTTTACAACTTTACCGTCTTCATGAATTGGATAAGGTTTGCCTGATAGTGTTAATGTCTTCATAGTTATTCTCCTTTTTTACTTTCTTCGAATTGTTCCAAAATGTTGTCGATAAGAATGATTTCAGATGATGTAAATTCATCTTCACACTCTTCTAAAAAGTTTAAAAAGTCAATAAATCGCTTGGAGTACTCACCCCCTTTAATCACAATTTCTTCGTCTGCTAGCTCGTTGAGTAGGTCGTTGAGCTCGTCGAGTTTAGCGGGGTCTGCTAGCTTGATGTTTTTGTGCTCATCAATGACAAATTTGTCATCTTTATCCTTAGCTGCATACATATCAATTAAGTCGGTCTCATCTTTTGCATACTCATTGATTTTATCGACTACTTTGGCAAGCAGCTTAGCACGGCCACGATTAGCACGCATATTAGTGATTTTGATTTTGTCTAGTACACGATATAGTGTATTGAGTTCTTTATTTTTTAATGTTAAATCCATTGTTTCTCCTATTAAATTTTGTTGATATGATTATTTAACTCGTTAGTGACCGCATTTGTAAAATTGCCATGAACGGTATTCCAGCCGACGTTAGCTAAGTGCTTCCAACAACGGCCTAAGGCTACTACGGCCGCATACAAGTCATTCATATCGAGTACTTTAGTCATTTTGTCCGGCCTAAATTTAAAGCCTCTATTGATGCTAAAGTCATCTGCAATAAGTACACTATCACCATAAATTTCTGTTTGGTCGACTGCCGCAGTGTGGTTGTAGCCTGTAGCGTGCCTAAAGCAACGCATACCCGCAAAACGTCCAGATGACGCACTGTTGACCCCATCACCAGATGAGGTGATACCTATGGCTGCATAGAGTGCCGAACCTGTATAACCTTTTGGTGTGGCATTACTAAAATGTACAAAGGCAGTGTGTGTGTCGTCCCTGCGGACCAGAGCGTTATCACGACTGTTAAAGTTGATGGTCGCATTACTATTAAAATCCATCTTAGCCGAGCTAAGATCAATAAGCATAGCGCCATTACGAGCTTTGATGACTTTGCCCTCGAGCAAATCAGTGATAGCATAGCCAATTTTAGCTTTGATAAAGTTAGCGTCTAAACCAACGATACTACTTGCGTTAAGGTTAATTACTCTAATCCTAGCAGCGTCAATCGTGCCTGCAATAATCTGATCAGCCCTAATCTTGATAGCCTCTGCTATCTTTGTGGTAAAGGTACCGTTGACAGTCGTATTGCCATCGAGAGCGATGTGTTTACCTGCGATTGTTACTCCGTAGGAGTTGAGGTTAATTGCTGAGATAATCTCATTACCAGACATTTTGGCATTAATGCCGCCAGCCTTTTGGATAGCTAATTTAATGCTGTCTCCAGCGCCACTAATAATACTCATGACACCATCTCTAGTAACCCGCTGCTCAATTTGTCCTGCTAGTTGAGTAAGGCGTGATTGGATTTTACCAGTCGGGGACCCCACATCACTCTGCAAACCTCTAATTGTATGGGTTAAGCTACTGTAATTATCTTCCGCATCCTGCAAACGCCTTTGGTAACTCTCCAAACTCTGCTGCACACGACTGACTGCTCCTGTCCTGTCTCTAATCTCTTGTGAGATTTGGCTAGCTGTTGACTGCTGTACAGCTCTTAGTCCGCTGATTTGAGACTCGAGCTCTATCCTCATGCCTTGATTACTACGAGTAAACTCAGCACGTAAGCCCGCAAGCTTACTCTCGTAGGCCTCTGTAGTGCCGCTTGAGGTTGTTGTGATCTTAGCCGATAACTGTCTTAGCTCGTTATCATACTTTTGTGATAATCCTTGAGCGGTTGCTTGTATCTCAGCTTGTAAACCGATTTTATCATTGGCTAGTTGAGCTTTTAGGCCGTTAATGCCAGACTGGTAACTTGAGGATAAGCGCCTATCAGCATCTCGATACTCACGCCTGATACCATCAATGGTATCATTGATGAGCGCTAGCTTTTTATCAGTATCCTCGCTGATACGTGTAGCGACACCTCTGGCGGAGTTGACTATCTCGGTCTTGATCTTACCGTCGTAGTATTCCTGCAACATACCACGGTTAGTCAGCTTAATTTTTGACCAAAGCTGGGAATTAGCAGTATCTGTCAGCTCTAAGCTAATCTCTTTGAGGTCTTTAAATAGTCCAGTCGGATTACCTGTACCCTCAACTACTACTGGCGCAACATAGCTAGTAGCTTGGTCTCCTCGCTCAATCATGAGCTGATTAAAATGCGCTGTGCCTAGACACTTGCTAGCTAGTCTGACTTTTGGGTTGTCGTCCTCTGCGGTAAATGTGTAATGCACACGTCCATCCTTACCAATAACGAGATTTGACTCGTCTAATGTCAACGTTGGATCTCTACTCATATTTCCTCCTCTTTACACTTGCTTATCCATTAAGAGTGCTTTTAATTTTTTGACTTCACTATCAACATAAGCTTTAGTTGCCGCATGATCATCCGCTGTGGGATTCTTGAGTTTCAGGTTGCCATCAATCTGCGAAGTTTTCTTGGCATAAAAACCACCGTCATGCTTGACGTAGAACTTATCATCACCAAGATTTCTAATCCTAAGCAACTTCCCTGTCGTTCCTGAGGTTGAGTTAATGTAGATTCCTTGAGCAGCAGTACCTTTTCCGCCTTTCTGTTTTTTAACGATATCAATAGATAACGCTGCAGCGTTTTCATCGTAATTTGCCTCAACGTTTGGGTTTTCGTGTGTGATTTTGAGCGTTCCCAATGCTTTTTCGACGCCTCTAATTTGCATCGCACTACCATTTTCATTGCCGCTAGTAATATTAAGCGCAGAGGAAAAATTGGGGGTGGTTGGCTGACGCATCGCAATATTAACGGCATTAGTCTTACCGCTGTAATCGACAAAAAGCGCTGATTGATTGAAGGTCTCTTTACCCGTCCGCAAGCTCATTAACGGCCCATCACTGGTATCATTGTTAGAATAGACAACAACACCAGCACCTTCCGATTTAGACATATCAATGTTAATCGCTCCTCCTACGGAAGATGAGGGTTTAATACCACTTTTATTAGGTTTAAACTGTAGTTGACCTGTCATGACGCCGCCTTTGAGATTTAATTTCTTGTCAAGCTCTATTTTTGACTCTGCTTTTAAGTAAACAGCGTTTTTATCTGCTTTGCTTGATTCTAATTTGGTGATTTTACTATTAGTTTCTTCTTTTTGTGCAAACGCACCTAGATCTGGTTTATTAAGGTACTTAAGCTTACTAAATTGGTTTTTACCATCACCAAACTTAGCATATCCTGTATCGGTCTCAAAGCCTATTTCACTCTCAAGTAAGATGACATCGCTGCGAGTCCATTCTTCGGCAGTCATCCGCTTAAATTGGACTCGTAGCGGTATAGTTTCTGTCATTTTTTACCTCCGTCTAATATAATTTGTGGGCTGTCTGACCATATCCCTGTGATTGCGGCATCCTTACCATCCACAACCTCTTTATAAGCCATCTCTAGAGCCAATTCCTGCGTGTCTGAGGCGTTTAAATCTATTTGCTTAGGTTTATACCAGTCACCAGTTAAAACGCCTGTATAACTTAAAGGATATACCTCTATAGACTGTTTATCCTTAGTGACCTCAAACGTCTGTGCATCCGTTTTTGCTTTAGTTGGTGTCAGCACTAACTTAACTCCCTTGTTGTTAGCCTGTGTCAGCGTGATAGCCACTTTTTGGAGTAGCTCACAAGTCTGGCTAAAGCTAATCGTGTACGTCTCGCCACGTTTAAAACCACCATCGTTGGCTTCTACCTCGATGTAATCCTCATCATAGGTTTTGGTGCGGTTAGGGTCGCCAACCAATAAATTTTTGTTATAGCGGGTCTTACCGTTGTTACCTAAAATTTCGGCGTTTAGACGGGACGTCTCGCTCGTTTCACTGACTTTGTTTTTGAGGTCATCAAAGCTTTGTTTAATAGACGGGATGTCATCAACTTTGATAGCCTCTGTGATTTTTTTAATCGCTTCCTCTGGTAACGCTAGGTTTTTGAGGGTGGCTCGGAATTCCTCTAGCTCTTTGTCAGTACGCTGGTTAATTTCTTCCTGCGCTTTTTTGGCTTTTTCGATTTCAGCCATTGCCTCGTCAAAGGCCCGTTGGTTAGGGTTTAAATCCTCTGTATCTAGTACCTTGACCCATTGATGGCCATCCCAAATCCAAGTGCGCTGATACTTACCATTTTTTTCGAACCAGTAATCACCTATCTTGTGCTCAATATTGTCATCTGGTTTTTCGTACCAAACGCGTTTACCATTGATGTCATTGAGGTATTTAGGCAGATTGAGTTCAAACTGTTTTTGGTTATTAGTAATAACCCTTTGATTATTTTCCAACGCATTGATACGCTCTGAGACCCCGCCTGTCAAACTCTTAGAGATTGATTGACCAATCGTGCCAAGCTTTATTGTATGGTTGCTATCTGTATAGACGTCATAGACAATCTCAACTACTTTTTCAGACTCAGTCGTGATGCCAAACTTTGGATAATAAAGCGGCACAATATCGCAAAGCTCAACCTCCTCCATGACCCTAAAATCTTGGTAGTCAAGTGTTTGTGACAAGTCGATATAATCAACCTCAATGCTGACTTTAGGGGCGCCTACGTTATTATCCTTAAGGTACTTCTGAGCCAACTTTCTAATTTCTTCGACTGTTGGCTCTTTTTTATTTTTGTCATCGTTAAAATGACTTGATAAATCAACCATTTGGATTCTGCGCTGAGCATATAAGCTGAGATACTGACCATCTAGGATAAATTCAGGCAATGTCACTAGCTGTTCTTCGGGTTGTTTATGCTCGCCTACATGCGGCTTACCAGGGGTTTCCTCTTGCGGTTTTGGTTGTGGCGTATATCTTACGTAAGGATAGATAGAGGTGTAATTGCCATCTAGCAATCGCTCCTCTTCTACGCTGACGATATTACGGCCATACTCCAATACCGTGGGAGCTTTACGCCCCATTTGCTTGCGTAAGATGATTGTACGGTTGTCAAACTCGTACTCACCACCGTAAACATCTAGGATAGAGCCAGCGACACCTCCTAGAGCACCACGGGCATTGCCGATTTTATCAATTTCCCAGTTAAAGCTACCAAGCGTTAAGATGTCGCTTTTAACGTCAAACTTATCATCACCGACAAGGTTTTTCTTCCAGATTTCTAAAGCTGATTCGGCTCCTACGCTCGCACCGTTTACAAACGGTTTTAAAGCAATATCCTGTGTGCGCATAGAGATATGACGCGCAAAAATCTCGATGTGGTCTTTACTATTTCGTAGTACCCGATTAATCTCAAAAGTCTGCCATTTGGTTCTACGACCAGCGTCAGACTTAATCTTCATTTCCTCTTTAAAAACTGAGGCAAAGACACCATCTAGCGGATATTTGATGTACAGTGAGTAATTACCATTGCGCTCACGAGTGGCTTTAACCTCATAAGCATCCGCAATCTCACCGAGACCAAAAGTCCTAAATTTGGTTTCCTTAGCCTCATACAAAACTGGTATCATACTTTAACCCCCCAGTTTGGCACTGCGGTAATTGTAAAGCTACCAGTCCACGAGATTTTATTTTGCCCAACGTCAAATAACGGCATGCGGTGGCGTTCTGTTCTTACGATATTATCCCAAGCAGATAGGACATCTTTATAGACTAGGTGCCTTTCCATATCTATAACAAGCTCGCCCTGCACATTTTCAAGTCCTGTCTCAAAGTCATTAATGGTTAAAACACCATTGCCTGTGCCTTTGATTTTTAGGATAGGTTTAGCTTGAACATTGCCGGGATTTTGTAGAGTACCACCATTTACAAGAGTCACTTTTTGCTTACCTGTTTTTAAATATTTGATAGGGTGGATTAAGAAGTTGATTTTCAGTCTGCCGAAATTCCTTAAAACCTCCTTTATGCTAAAAGGGGTGATATGTGTTGCTTTATAGATATAATCAGGCTCCCATGACAACTCTAAGTCTTTCCAACCTTTTACATTCAGCCAATTGCTTATGTCAGTTTCTACTTCGGTGAGTCGTCTTTTGCTATATAGACGTAAAGGGTAAGACCGTTCAATAGCCTCAAGCCTTTTATTGTCCTTTAAAACCACACCATCACGACCAGGTACCTTAACTTGATCAACATCGTAAAAGGACGAGTCATGCTCAACGTCATTAATAATTCTCAAATCAAAATCTGAAGATTTTTTACCATCAAACTTGATAAAAGCTGTCATTTAACATCACCTAACCTTCCTTGTTGTTGTTGAATATACCAGCTAAATTCTCTGAATAAACGTTGATATTTCTCGCGGCTATTACCGTCGGATTCATCAACCTTGACATTAAGGGTAAAACTGTTATTTGAGTTATTTGTGGTCTGATTAGCAATCTCCGCAACTCCTCCGCCAAATCCAGAGGCTATTTCTGGGGTCGCATTAATCGTCATTGACTCTTTTAGCTTTTGCATAGATGAGTCAATGACTTTTCTATCCGCATCAATACCTACAGCGATACCCTGAGGGATAAAACGTCCAACCTCATCCCTCATAACACGAGATGGCGAGTGGATATCTAAGGCACTTTGAATTGTTGCGGTGATACGTGCCGCAATGCTTTGAGCTGCCGCTAAAGCTGCCCCCGACCCTGCATAAATACCATTGGCCAAACCTTGCATGGCATTAACACCATGAGAGTGCATTGGACCACTCATCGTGCTAAAAGCATCTGTGATTTGGTTCGACTTGCTACGCATGTCATTAACAATCTGCTGTCCTTTTTGAGACATCTGTTGAGCCAAGCTCTGCATGGTTTGCATAACTTTTGACGTTCCATTTGTCACACCATTACTCAAGCCATCAGTAATATGGCCACCGTACTCAGTAAATACTCGCGATGGCGAGTGGATACCCAACTCTCCTTGGAAAGAGCGTTTAACTTCTTGACCCATTTTGACACTTGCGTCACTTGCTTTACCTGCCCCTTGACTTATACCTTGAGAAACTCCATTAGGGATTTCTTGGCCAAGTTGAGCAAAGTTAGCAGCTTGCAGTTCCGCCTGTAATCCCGTAGAAACATTAGTGACCATCCCTTTAACTTTTTCTGGCATTTCCACACCTGCTGAGTCTAAAACGCTCCCCATTGCATTTTTAGCAGTTTCTGTGGCTGCTCTAAAGTTTTCCTGCAAGGGTGCTAGCTCGGCATCTGTTGCATCCACAAAAACTTGCGTCTGTGTGGCTCCTTCAGGACCCATGCGCCTTAGTTGCTCCAAAATACCTTGATCCACACCACGCTGAGCCAAAATCTCCAAATTAGTAGCCCACTGTTCAGTAGCAGCTCTATTTTTTTCAAGGTTGGCATTCATTTGATCTACTGATAATGCCGTCTTTTGTTCGATAGCATCAAAAATAGATATCGTTGTCTCTAAAAGTTCAGAGTACTTAGTGCGCATATTGTCTATGGCAGTTCGTTGAGCTTCTGACATATTTTCGTACGCTATAACCTGTCTTGCTGATCCTGATTCTTCAGCGGCAGCCATAGCGTCTGCAGCAGCTTGTTGAGTAGCTGATGTCTTGTTATACTCCTCCTGCAGTTGAGTCTGCATATTTTTAAGTTTAGCTTCTTCTTCTGTGAGTTCTGCAATCTTTTCTTTTCGGACGGAATCGGAGACGTTAGCTTCTTCATTCCACTTTTTACGTAGCTCGGCATTTTCAGCTAGCTTTTTACTAACCTCACTACGTTTCTGTTCAATATTTAACAGGTTTTGTTGTGCTGTTTGCCATGTGCTTTCTGCTTCCATGGCGCTAATGCGTGACTTAATTTGATCTGCGTTGTGCGAAAGAGAGTTTGAGTTTTTATCGTAGGCCAAGTTCAAGCCATCAATAGATCCATTAAGCTCGTCAATCTTATTCTTCAGATTTCGTTTTTCGCCTGCAGTTTTGTTTTCTTTGGCTGCTAACTTAATGATTTCATCAGCTAATTTTTGATGAGCAGCAGTGCTTTCTTTGACGGACTCAAGGCCCTTCTTACGCTCTTGCACGCCCTCACGGACAGAATCTCTTAGCTGTTTATTACTTTCAACTAGCCCTTCTTGTTCTTTTTTCAGCTTTTTAGTCTCATCTGACTCTTTAGTTAGCCATGACCACAAACTTACTCCAACAGCAACTAACGCACCAATCGCACCTACTACCCAACCAACGGGACCTGTTAAGGCTACAAGTGCTGCTTTTAACGCAGTTACCGCAGCAGTACTGGCTATGGTTGCAGCAGTAGATAAACTGATAGCGCCTGTCATAACACCATAAATCACGGTACTGGCTTTTAAGACACCTAACTGAGATAGTCTTGCAACCATATCTGCTTTAGTCATCGTGGTACTTACCGCTTGTACCGCAGTCACAGTCTTAATGGTTGTTGCTCCAATACTCATTGATGCAGATGCCATAACCCAAGCTCTATTTAGCGCTTTAATCATTGTTATAGTCTCATTAACTGCCCTCATGGCAGCTAGACCAGATGCTACACCAACTAAGGCAGGCGACAGAGCTTTGACGACTGATATTCCAGCACCAATAACACTAAACAAAAGTTTAAATAGCGGTGTACTAGCTTTAATACTTGCATTGATGGCGCTAAAAGAGGCATTGATAACAACTTTCAAACTATCAAAATGATCAGCTATGCCCTTACCTGTTGCAGCCTTAGACAAATCATCCAAAGCCTTAATGCTATTGGCCACACCTTTTGCAATAGCGTTCTTGATGTTGTTAAAAGAGGTTTCAATCCCTTTACTATTTTCTTTGGCTAGTTCTGCAAAACCGCCGACACCATCATTTAACTCAATCAACTTATTAGAAAATTGGTCAAATGTTATTTGCCCGTTTTTTAACGCCTCATAAAAATCCTTTTGAGCCGATGCCCCTGCAAATCCAAAAGCTTCCGCAGTTTGTTGTAAGGCATAAGGCATTGTTTCTTGGAGGGTTTTCCAAGCTTGCATATCAACCTTACCAGCTGATAGCATTTGGGCATATTGCTCCAGCCCTCGGCTTGCAGCCTCTGATGAAGCTCCTGAAGCTAAAAAGGCATTGTTTAAAGCTAGTGTGAGATTGGTCGACTTATTGATATCTTTAGTGATAGAAGTCAAACGTTGAGCGGTTCCGACAACCTCGTCTAGAGTTGTTGGCAAACCATCAATCCCATTAGCCAGCTTATCTGTTGACCTCGCAACATCCTCAGCGCTATGGCCCATTGCTTTCATCACCCTTGGATATTTTTCAAGCGTGTCAAATCTTGTGATAGCCTTGCCAAGAGATTGACTAACCAGATCAACTGCAGCCGAAGCTAATTTAAAGACTCCTGCACCAACCGCAAATTTTTTAAGAGAGGAGCTGCCTTTGTCACCGTGCTTGGCAACTTTATCTAACTCACTATTGAGCACCTTTACCTGTTTACCATCAACGTCAACAAGTATCGTTACCTTACCATCAGCTGCCATCGTCTTCCTCCTCTCCGTCATCTAAACTGTACTTAGCCTTTAGCTTACGCATGTTATCTCTGTATTTTTTACTGCCTTCACCATCATCTTCCCACTGTCTAATGGCTATGATACGCTGCATGACAGTATCGTCTGGAAGAGCATTTAAAAGAGCCTTGAATTCAATCCAAGACAATCTGTTTTGCTCTTTTAAAAGATTGATTTGGTAGGCTTGCCTAAAGCTCGCATAGATAAACTCAGCGTCTAAACTCAAATCAATGACTTTTTTGTTATCCTCTTTTTCTTTTACTACAGGCATTGGATTCCCTTTGATGTCAAGCTGAGGCTTCTCAGGCTTTTTCGTATCAATATAATTTTTTTTGATATGAATCCAAAGGTCCACAGCATAGGAAAAAGGTAAATCTGTTCTATCTAGCAAAATATCAAGGCACAAAAAACACTTTTCCGCCTCATTTAAAAAGTCATCATCAATAACGTCAAAGACATCTAAAACCTTGTTAAAACTCAAATTAATGGAGTAAATTTCACCTCTAAACTCAAACGACTCTACTAATGGATCGTTTAGTTTCATAGGCTACTCCTTTTTGTACTTTTTCGTTTTCTGCTTAACGATTTTTTCTCTTTCGATAGCTAACTCTTTGAGTTTGACCTCAATTTCCCTGCAAACAATTTCCAGAGTATTCTCGAGTGCTTCTTTGTCGGGATACTCTGCGTAGAGCTGTGCAAATGTACCTTCTCCGAATAGTAGATCATAATTGATTTCTAAGTATTTAGCTTCCAAATCTAAAGCACTTTGGGCAACATCTTTCGTAACCCCTTTATCTTCAATTTCGTTGTCTAAGTTGGCTTCGATAACCTGTTTTTCATATTCATTGAGGCGACGATTTACTTCAGTCTCAATATCAAAAAACTCAATCAATCGCTCTTGGCTTGTATCAAACCAAAGCTCTACCTGACCAATTTTGACCGGAAAACCTGTGCGCTTTAGGTCAACTATAATTTCAGACATAATTCCTCCTTAAAAAATATAAGGTTGAGCAGTTAGCCCAACCTTATAAAACCTCACTTGGGACACTTTCTTTTGGCAATGAGTTATAAGTAATCTTACAACTAAAGGCTTCAAAATCGGCTGCAGCGCCAGAACCTGCAATAATCTCGGAAACCGTAGACAGGCCTATCCATTGTTTTTTGTTATCTGATGCAACAACCTTGTGCCAAACCTTTCGGCCCTCTCCTGTTTTATACTTCATATCCGCAATGTGCTTTTGCGCCTTATCTTCCGGGTCATAAGTCCCTTCAAACGTATATGCGCCTTTGACACCAACTACAGTTGTTTCTTCGGTTCCGTCACCGTCATAATACGCTTCATCTTCGGTTTTTTCGTCGGTATCATCAGAAATGTCCTTAATCCATTTTGCGATTTCCATCCATTCAGAACCTTTTGCTTCAGGCTCTACTCCAGCGTTATAAGGTGCGATAAAATGCCCGCGTAAGGCGTTCTTTTGTCTTGCCATTAGTTTTTCCCTTCTATTTCTAGGTGTGCTGTAATATCCAGCACATAAATATAAAAGCCTTGGTCGCTTAAGTCATTTAAAAATGGCTTTTCGACATCAAGGCTAGTAAATGTGTACGAATGATTAAGACTTGGTAATTTTAAGTCAAAGTTAGACAAAGCACTGTTAATAGTCCACATCACAGTGCTTGCTAACTCCTGATTTTTAGTTTTGATTGCAATCTCAAAAGGCAGGCTTATCTCACGAGTACCGTCCATGTACTCGTTATTTACCTTCCCGCCTGGCATTGGATAAATGGCTAAATCTTCTTGTCTTGTTAGATAGTCAAGTCTAGGCTTTATGCCTAAGTCTAATCCTTCGACAAATTGCCTCAAAACAGTTGCAAAGTCATTTGTCATTTAAATCCCATTCCTCTCAGTAAGGATTTTTCCCAATCCTTAACGATTGTAGCGTTGGCTAGTGCACGTTTATCCCATCGTTTACCTGTTCCTGGTGTTGTGTACTTTTTAAATTTAAAGGACTTGTACTTGTTGTAAGCACCACCATAAAACTGGGCTCTGGCGTGTGGTCCGCTCCACGTAACACCTACACTGTTAGCTCTCGAGCTTCCTCTCAAAGCTCCGTCTCTGTAAGGAACATAAGGGTTCATGGACATCATGACTTGGTTGTTCATGATGAGCTTTCCTTTAGCTAATGCTTGCGGAGATACTTTACGCTTGATGCCTCCCAACTCTACCACTACCTTAGCCATTAGATAACCTCCACTTCAAAACAAAAAATTTTGTTTGTTAGTGGGTGGTAGACTGGTATCACTTTATCAACGGTGTACTCAGTATCACCATCAATGACAACAGCATCAACCCATGACCTATCGGCTACTGTCTTACAGTATTTAGGATAAATAAAGATAACCGACGGCTTAGTCTCTTGCCTTGCATTATCTTTACCTGCGGTTGCAAGATTACGGTCAAACCTAACGGGAGAGAGTGTAAAAGGTCCGTCATAGACAAACCCTCCATAATCACCTTTATCTTTGACAAGTTTTACCTGCAGTTCGTCAATAAGCAGTCTTTTATCGATCATAGCTAATACCCGTATATCCCAACCCAACAGCTAGTAACTCATTCTCTGCATCTAGACAGAGATTAAACCTGTCTGCCAGAGTTTTTTGTTGGCTGCCTTGGCCATGCCCGACAGTGTAGCTAATACTTGTCCGTCCTAGAGATATTCCAGCAAAGGATTGTTTATCCTCTGCTGTCATTACTCCTGAGTCATTTAAATATGCTATCTGATAAGCGATTGCCCGCTTTACAGCCTTTTGCACTAGGACTATTTCTTTTTTTAAATCTTTGTAATCATAGCGATTACGACAGTAAAGATTGACAGCGTGGCTAGCACGTTTTTCCATTTTTTCAAAATCTTCTACATCGTCAAAACCCAAATCTTCAAATTCTTTTTGCGTTAAAAAAGCGATAATAACCACCTCCATCGACTAAGACTCGAGAGCGTCATCTTCCTCTCTCTTGGCAGCCTTAGCCTTAGCTACTTTTTTGCGGCATCTTTAAGTGTAATTTTGACGGCTTTTTCTGCCTTATAAAGATAAACACCATAATGCTTATTAGCTACGATTTGATTAATCGCTTTTGTGATATCTCGGTCTGTTTCAACCATTGTGTTACGTTTAAGCATGATACGTAGTGCACCTTTGCGAACCATGTAGGCAGTTCCTTTAGGGCATTTGCGAGAACGCACAATTTGTACCCCTAAAACTTCACCATAAACACCAGAGACAACACGATTTGCTCCAACCTCGGTAGCACCTAACCACTCCTTCGCGGCATCTAAACGTAGGGTAGAGGCATCCGCCGGATTCATGACAATGACTGTCTCTGCGTCATCTTCGTCATTAAAAATATCTAGCGCTTTAGATACACCATCAACCGTAGCAGTAGCTTCCACAGTTTGAGTCGATTTACTTAACGCGTCAAGCACGTCTGCATCGACTTTGTGGTCAATAGCCTCAACGATTTGCTTCGCTGCCTGACCTACAGGATCCCCATACCCAGATAAGATAGCTTCGTCAGTGATTTCTACACCTTTTCCGGCTTTTTTAATGGTCATAGTAGTCTTTTTGAAGCCAAGTTGAGTCATTGGGATAGCTTCACCCTCGGCAACATCTTCTGCGTCACCGATGTAATCCCATTTAGGCACTGTTAAAGTTGTACCTGGTTGTCCTTCTAAAGTTGTATCTACTTCAGCAAGAGGAGCAAAGCGAATCGCTTTCCCTACCTCTGCATCAATCATATCCGCTAGAACCTCAGGGTCTAGCATTTGTGCCATTTTAGTTGTTCCTACTGCCATTTTTTAATTTCCTTTCAATTGGTCATAAAGACTCTTATTTTTTAGTTTTAGGTTCAGTTTTTCTTGGTAAGACATCTTCGAAAAATCTTCCTTAGACACCGAACCTTGTCCGTTATCAGCAGACGGATTGCCTGCCACTGTGATTTTGGGCGCTTTATCCTTTGTTTGGCCAAAATGAGGATATTTACCCAAAACCGTTTTGATTGCATCCTCCATGCTTGTCTCGTCAGTGACAAGGCGCTCAGATAGTGCAATCACATCATCAATAGACTCAGCGTTCACACCTAAAGACATTGCTGCTAGCTTTGCATTAAGAGCCTTATTGTTTGCCCGAGCTTCCTCAAGCTCTTTGTCTTTAGCATTCAAGATTTCTGTTTGTTTTTCTGACTCGCTTCTTTGTGACTCTTGCCACTCTTGGAAGGCTTTTAGTGCATCCTTGGCAGACTCTACATCATCAAAACCCAAGTCTTTAACTGCTTTGTTATAGCCTTTAGAATGCTCTTTAGTTCCCACTCGGTTGAGATCATCTTGTGTAAATGCTTTATCTTCTTGTTGATTATTTTCCAAGTCAGTAGTCTCTTGGTCGACATTTTCGTTTGTCACATTTTCCATGTGCATTCCCTCCTATAAATGCGATAGGTCGCTGATTTCCGTTCTTTAACGCCTGCGGATAAAGGCATAATAAAAAGCCGTATTGCTACGACTTTGACTTCTAAAGGGGTCGAATTCGACACGGTTAAACTTTATTTCCCCCACTTCCGTTTGTAGTTTTTCTTAATATAGTCAACCGTGTCACCAATTGCCTTGATAACTGATTGGTTATCTAAAGTAGCAGCTTTAACAGTCGCTAACTCTTCGTTTGTTGCCAGAGCGTTTCGTTGAACGATTGATTTTAGCTCCATGATTTGTTTGTTTTGATTTTTAATTGCTTCAACCTGCGTGGCATTTTCTGCAACAAGCATCACAACTGCTGTTTCTAGTTTACGTTTTTTCTTAATGCGTTTATTCATGTTCCCTCCTATTTTTTAAGTACAAAAAAGCACCTAGCTTTTAGCTAAATGCTCTAGATTTAATAAGTCGTAGTTTGGTGTACTAGTCACCAATAACCTTTATCAGTCAGTAAATCAATAATACTCTCAGCTAGTTTACCTTTAGCTGTTATATTGTACTTTTCATCAAAGCTTTCTGTCTGGTAGTAAGTCTCTATACCTTCACAAAAAACATCATACTTTTCGGAATTAACATCTATATCCACAGGTAATCCCGGAAGTTCATTTTTGACAAAATCGATTTGACTATCATTTAAAATACTTTTTAATTTCATCAATTTCCTCCATATTTTTTGCGGATTCTCGTGCTAGTAGCATGAACTGTAACAATATTTCCGTCTATCGGGTTTATTACTGTCGAGACACACTTACCAATGTATTTCTGGGAAGGTCTATCAAGGTTATCGTACTTAATAGGAGCTATCTTCAACGGTTCTTTTATAGAATCGACAATATCAATAGGCGCTATATTTCTCAGTACCGCCCTTTCGGCTAAATGCTTTGTTATTTTTAGCGGTATCCCTTCACTAGTTTCTACTCCTATTATAGCACTTTCAACATCCCTACGTTTATCTAATTTAGCTTTTTCTTTTCTAACTTCGACTTCACTTTGAGTTTTGGTATAAGGATTATTGTAACGCTTTTCTCTGGCTTGATTGCGATGTAAAAAGGCATTGTTGTTTATCAGATAATTGAGTGCATCTTGTTTACTTCTAACATCCGATTGATATTGCCTAATCAACTCTTTATCACCCAATTGCTTCGCAACGTGCAGTAACTCTTTACTCTCACGTATTGATCTCTCGATTGCCCTCTGCTTAGCTTGCGCATTCGCATTAGCTTTAGCTTGTGCAGGAGTGATATTTTTTAGATGCTCTGGCAATTCTGGCTTACTATTCACACCGACGACAAACGGCGTTTTAGTGTGCTTGCAGTTGATTCCCAAGCATCCATCAGGCTCACCATGCCCGTAATCAGATAAAGCTAAGATTTTTATCCCTCCTTCTTCTCTCGCTTCGCCAGTAGTGACAATTTGATATTGCAAAGGTGCACACATCTCTCTAGCTGTAGCTCTTTTTGAGTAATAGAAGGTATCAATGCCAAGCTCCCTAGCAGGGGCTTCTTTGGCTTCGTTAAAGACTCGCCAAGTCGTAGTATTGATAACGGTACGAGCATAAGAGTCTGCTCTCCACTTTCTCCCAGCTTTATCTGTAAAACCATAAAACCCCTTTTTAAACCATTTAATCACAGTTTGATTGATAGCTTGGTCAGGCGTTTTTAAGCCTGTCACCACACCAGCAACAGCGTCTTGGATTATCCCTTGATAAGCTCCTATAACACTAAATGGCAAGGTGGTGTTAGTCAAATTATGCACATCATCAATAGCTTGTCTAGCATAGTTAGATAGGTCGTCTTGGATAGTACTGTTTACCCCAGACTCTCTACCTAGAGCCTCTTCTAGCTGCTCAGACGTGTTTTTATAAATTTTAAATCCTTCATTCTTGATAATATAGCGAAGTTGAGCTTCCGCAATGCCAGAATACTTTGCAATAAGCTTGATGTTATCTGCATTAAGCAGTCCAACGTCATGTAACTTATTAGCTTGCCAAAGATAAGGATTATCGGCTAAGCTCGCTGAGCCTCTGGCTTTTATCCTCTCAATCACTTGATCAAATAAATCAAGAGTCAGCTGATGATACATATCAGATAACTGACTAGCTTCCAAAAGAAGCTGTTCGTCATTTAACTTAATAGGCTTCTTTTTCATCTAATCACTCTCCGTATAAATGTGTATCAGTGCGCTGTTGATTGATTTCGTCAACGATTCCAGTATTAATTTCTGCAGCTATTTCTTGGGCTTTTTCCTCTGTCACGTTTAGCACTTTTTGGATGGCCATCTCACGAGTGCCAAAGCCAGCATTAACAACTTTTATCCAGTAGTCTAACTCAGCGTCTCGATCTGTAAAAACACCGTCATCAAGACTTATGCTGATGTTATCCATGCTTGGAACTTCGCTTTGGTACAAATCATAAGCTTTAGCAATCTCAAAAATAGAGATAACTAACTCTTTTAGCGATTGCTCTACTAAAGTAACAATACTGTTACGCATTTGGTAGGTGTCTGAGTTTTCAGAGACGATTTCTGTTGCAGTCTTCATGCTTTTGCCATCAAAACTAAATAACCCAGCGGATACGCCTATTTGCATTTCAAACAACGACAAGCCCTCGTTGATAGCCTTGATATAGTCATCAGCTCTAATAGGGGTTGTTAGGTCCTGTATTGCGCTTGAGTCTAAATCCCTGCCGCCCATACGGATATAAACGTTTTGATCAGACTCGAACCGAGGCCTTGGAACAACATCGCCATCAGCGGTACGAACAGTTAAAGCGGTCAAACTCTCTGGCACAGCAACTCGACGTTGACCCATCTTAACTTCCCACATAAATTCGTCATAGGTCGTATTGATAAAGTCAATCGTTGTCTTGGCGTTATCAAAGATAGATAGCCCAAGTGGGCTATTAATATCCTTGTTATTCATTCCAGGGGTCTTGAGATAAGTAAAGATAGGCCTAGTCACATCTGTAACTTTTGCCTCGTCTTTTAAGTCCTTGTATACCTCAGATAACGGCACTCGGCTACCTACTTTGGCTTTATCATCCGAGCGATATAACTCATTTGAGATAACATAATCATCAGAGCTCTGCCACTCATGGAACTCTATCAAGGTATAGTAGACCTCTTTGCCGTTGATTGTCTTAACGGACTTAATGACGACGGCGGCACTCGAAACGTCTTGCGTATTACTCTGCAGTGGCAAAAAAACAGGCGCTTGAACAAATGCTACCCTAACTTTATCACCATCCACATAAGGCCTCATAGCTAATCCGCCTAACGCTAAACAACTCTCCAGATACCGCTCGAAGTTTTTATTAAACCTGTCGTTTTTTAGTGTCTCACTAATAAATTCGTTAGCCGCATCATCATCAACCTTAATCTCTGCCTGCTCGTTAAAGACTAGACTGGCAATCTTTTTAGCAGCTGTCCGTGCAATTGGTAGATGGTTAAGATCTCTTTTTTTAGTCTCGCCGTCCGTGTTTAAGTATAAAACACTATCCCAATCGCTCTTATAATACTTTAGATTGGTTGTTATACGATCGTACTCTAGCTTACTGATAGCTATTTTAGGATGATCAGTTATATTTGTAAGACTCTGCGTTGTCATCACGTATTTACTCCTTGTAACAAGATTTTTTATTTTTTGGATTACTCCCATTTAAGCAACTCCTTTAGTTGTAATACCGATGCACAAACACGTTGACGCTGTATCTAAACTCGTCCATGGCATGGTTATCTTTATCAATAGGTTTGCCATTGTCGTCACGACTGTACAGCCCTATCTCTTTTAAAAAGTGGTAGTGGTCATACTCTTCTTCGCTATGATTAACAAGATAAAAAGCGCCATCTGAGATAATGTTTTGGCCGCGTTCGATACCGACCTCAATACCTTTTGCTTTGCTAGATACATCTTTAGAATTGTTCGGAGCTCCCAGAGTAAATACTCCTAACTTATGCAGCTCCTCTCTCAAAGATTTACAGGCAGGATCCACAAATACCTCTGTATAGCGCATCTGATACTTTTTAACGCACCAGTCTATAAAAACTTTTAACTCTAAAGCGTAGGTTGACATAGCTTTTACTTGGCCAGTGTCAGCTCCGCTGTGGTAGTAGTGAGCTACACGATTAAGTCTGAAGCTTATCCTACCGTTATCTCTAACTCTTGTTACGATATTACAAGACATAGAGGTGGCATCTGATTGACCTCCATCTGCACAGAAATACATCTCTACTGGTTCGCCAATCAAAGCATCCAAAACATTTTTTTCCGTGTCAAAAAGGCCATAAATAACTCCCTGAGGCATGACCCGCTGTCCAAGTACATCTCGTTTGTATAGATATGGATTTTTTTTAAGACTGTTGATAATGTTTTGTTTACGCTCTGCGGTTAGTATTGGGTTATCATCCATGGTCCAATGAGTCCACCTCGTGTTCTGAACATCAAAGACATCTTTAATTACTGGATGTTGAGGTGCTGGGGGATTTAAATCTGCTAGATGATAACGTAGCTTAGCCGCCCAAGTACGCCTAAAACACTCCTGGATAAAATCCATGTGCAGTAAGTTAATCTCGCAGAATACTACTGATCCTAAAGACATACCTGTAATAGCACCAACACTGTTAACTTTACCGCCGCCTTTATAATAAACGCGCTTATTGCCTTTTGGTGTCGTGATTAACAAGTGATCTCCACGCTCGTCGTGTTTTATTTCGCAGTTACCGTCAAATATATGCATCAAACCCGTACCATCGCCGTCGATAAACAAACGATAAGCTTGTTCTTGATTATAAGCAGTCACAAGGTGATTTTCATCTTCTGACTCAATCAGATACCTAGCATAACGAAAATGCCCAGCTGTGGTCTTTCCGCTACGAGGGGTCAAGTGCCCTCGTTGACCTCTAATTCGTAGTTAAAAGGGCGTCTAATGACGTCTTTTTGTTTATTTGAAAAGATAATCTCCAAGGCTAATCACCTCCTTCCACAGCATCTAACAAGGCTCTCATTAAGCTAGTATCAGGCTTAGCGCCCTTCTCTGCGTCAAGTTTGACTTTAAGCAGCTCGATGCGCGTTCGTTGCTCGTCTGTGGCGAGCTCCGCGGCCTTAATTCGCTGTCTTTGTTCTTTTCTATCCAGGCTATCTTTGACCTCGGTAGTTGTAATTTTAGCTAATAGCTCTGCAGATCTAACATCACCCTTTAAAGCATTTTCCACAAGCTTGAGTGCAATAGCTGATTGATTTGTGGGGGAAATATCCAATTGTTCTAATTGTTCTCGAAGCAAGGCGCTTGGTACAGTTGATCCTAACACCAGCTCCACAGCTTTTCTCAAATTCGCTTTTTCCCTCCTAGCTTTGCCGGAAGCTATGCCTCCTTTTTTTGCAATTTCTCGGAGTTCGCTCGGGGTTCGTTTGGAGTTTGGTATCAAATTATCTTCATTTGCCATCGCCTCACTTCCTTACTTTTAAATATAAAAAAAAGGCTTTCGCCCTTTTAAAATTATTTTATAGTCCTAGCCAATTAATAATAAAGGCTTGATCATCTTGATAAAAAAAGTTATTTTTGATATCTTTTGCAGTTATTTCTTTAATTGCGCTATAAAACAGATTGTAAACGAGATACTCAAGTTCGTTGGCGTATCTATATTTTAAGGCCGAATCTTTTTCGCTTGGTTCAATATTTTAGATTTTGTGAATTACTTTTGTTACTAGCATGTTATTTACCTCTTTGTCTTTGTGATCACATGATAGCTCTGAAACACTGTTAAGTCAACGGTTTTAAGGGGTTTTTAGTTTAGTTGTATAACACTTTCTCCAGTTAATTCTTCCCAGCGTTTTATAATGACATCTACATATTTTGGGTCATATTCCATTAATCTAGCGTGACGACCATTTGACTCACAAGCAATTAACGTTGTCCCAGAGCCACCAAACAAATCAAGGACAATGTCGCTTCCCTTTGTGTTGTTTTTGATTTGGTAATCAAAAAGTCCGACAGGTTTCATTGTTGGATGAACGCCATTTCATTGAGGTTTCTCATAATCAATAACTGTTGTTTGCTTTCTGTCTGAAGCCCACAAGTGACCAGCGCCATCTTTCCAGCCATAAAGACAAGGTTCGTGCTTCCAATGATAATCTTGGCGACCGAGAACCATTGAGTTTTTATTCCAAATTAAGCATTGACGTACTGTCCAACCGATATCAAAACAAGCACCTCTAAAATTATAGCCTTCTGAATCAGCATGCCAAATATAAAAAACAGCGCCTGGCTTCATAACTTCATTTGCAGAACTAAAAGCATTAACCAAGAACTGTCTAAAACTGTCATTATCCATACTGTCGTTTTTTATAGTTAAACTATCTTTTGTTTTACCCTCATAAGCCACGTTGTATGGTGGGTCTGTAAGTAGTAAATCAGCTAATTCTCCATTCATAAGTTTTTTAACATCGGCTCCATTTGTACTGTCGCCGCACATCAACTTGTGACTACCAAGTTGATAAATGTCACCAAGTTTTGACTTTGGCTCATCTGGCACAGTCTCTGTAAAATCGTCTAAATCTTTTTCATCTTCGATTAAATCATCTAAATTATCTAAAACGTCAAATCCAAAAGCAGACATATCGAGGTCTAAAATGTCGTTTAATTCTTCGTTTAACAAATCTAAATCCCAAACCGCAATCTCACCAACTTTATTGTCAGCAAGTCTGAACGCTTTAATTTGCTCTTCAGATAAGTCATCTGCGACAATAACAGGAACTGTTTCTAGCCCTAATTTTTGGGCTGCTTTATAACGAGTGTGGCCGTTTACGATTTCGCCGTTTTTATCAACGACAATAGGCACTTTAAAACCAAACTCTTTAATAGATTCAGCAACTGGTCCAACCGCCTCATCATTGTTTCTAGGGTTATTTTTATAAGGTGTTATTTCACTTAATTTTTTGTCCACAAACTCCATGTTTTATTCCTTTTTTACATAATAAAAAGTCACCACAATGTGATGACTAATTGGTTAACCATAGATAAATAGCAAATGAATGCTAAGCCTATTGCCTACCCCATTCTGGGACACTTCTATTTATCGAACAGGAACAGTCGGAATCGAACCGACTTGCAACCGTTGTCCCTGCTAACCACAAGCAAGGTTGCGACCCTTGGTTTTGGACTTGCGGTTAATATGTCGGTTGGCACTGTCTTGTCCAACCTTGACATCGACTTAGCGCTGGTACGCATTGTCAAGAGGCATTGCTAAGTCTTAATCATTAACACCGAACCCAGATTGCGTATTCTCCTCAAGGGAACGCCAATGTCAAATAAGGGTGTTAATTCACGGCGGACATCGCAAAGTTCCGTGATTCTTTTTGCTTTGATTACATTCCGCAATGTCACAGCGTGTAATCTCTGGGTGATTGAGACGGCAGGATTCGAACCTGCACGTCCCACATACCATAAAATAACAAGTTTGATCGTAGTTAAAGTTGGCGACTAAATAAAATAGTCAGTAGTTAAAAGGTTATCTCTTCTTGCTATTTTGATAATACTATAATAACATGTAAAAATATGTATAAACTATCTTATTACTGTATAAAAACTAGCTAAAAACTCCTTCCTCAACAAGCAACACACCCTCTCTGTACAGCTCTGCAAAAGATAACAAAGCAATGTCAAGTGTATCATAGTAAAAGCTCTCTGACATACACAATTCTGTATAAATAACCTTATCTGCCTTTTTATAAGGCGCTAAGTATTTGTCATACAAAATCCTGCGTCTCTCTGGCTCTAGTATCATACTGACGGCTTGCTCAATCGCATCCAGCTCTTGTTCTGCTGACACACGGTTGAGCGCTAGTCTCTCAACAGGCTTGCTTGGCGTTCCATACGGTTGTCTTGGCTCAAAGGAATAAGTGGCTGTCACTTTTTGAGTATCTACATCATTAGCTATCCTTCGCCAGCGTGGATACTCTCTCAATTTACGCTTGGCATTAGATTTTGTTTTTTGGATATCAATCTCTGGAAAAAACGTCATGAAAGCCCCCCCAATGTGGTATAATTTATTTAAGCTTAAATTTAACCAAGGGGGCGTTCCGTATGGACGTCTTTTTGTTTTGTGGAGAAAAGTCCTCTCTTTCCTTTGTTTTTTGACACAGGCGCACGATGTCGTGTTAAAGCATTAGCGACGCCTTGGATAATCACGGATGACCGATAACCCGCTTTAGATTTGTTTTGGTGTAAGGAGGTTCTCGTTTCTATTTTTTAATTTCGGTCCACCCCCACAGAGCCATCGCAGGCTCTTGAGCGCTTGCGTGGGGTTATAATTTTGTCAGCGATACCCATTTAAACTGTGGAAACTGTTCTGCTTGTTTGCGGGTGCATTTAGTAGCCTGATGTGGATTATCAACATAAGATATATACCTGCAAGTTTTATATAAATAATACTTATGCCATTTTTCGCTATATAACACTCCTAACTCTTCAGTCATTCAGTCACCTCTTTCGCAAATTGCCAAGCCCACTCGAAGTCTTTTCGGATTTCTGATTCAGTGAGTTTTGCATTTTCGGCTGTTAGATTTTGACTAAAATACAAAGTGTTTTTACCGCGTACTAAAGGCTGACCGTTTGGCAAATCAACTGTATACAGCTGCTCTTGCTCGATTTCATAGCCAAATTGGTGCATATTAATAAGAGTACGAACTGGATTCTTTGATTTTTGCATCCAATAATAAAAATCATCTTCTTCAACTTTTTCATCATAGATTGACATTTGATATAAATATAAATCATATTCCAAATTATCTTTATGCTTTTCGTACCAATCTGCAACACATTGTTGTACTATAATTTTTAGTTGGTCGATGATACCTAATACATCAATTCTTCTAATTAAATTACCTTTAAAGTCGAAATAATTAAACGCCTCTAGTTCTCTTATCTTTTTAATAGCTTCTTCAATGTTCATTTTGTTACCTCGCATTTAACTTACTCTCTACATGCACTATCGCATCACCAATCCACTCTTTGACATTAAATTCTTGCTCAATATCTTGAGTCCTTGGCATAACGTTAATATCACTAAAACTCAGCATGTCGTCTTTTGTATTTTGCAAAAAATAAATGTTTTTAACTTGTCTTGTTAAAGAGTCACCATGCACCACCACACCATTTATCCCTCTTATAGACATATTAAAGAGTAGAAACGGTACTGCTTTGTCCGATAACTCTTCTACGTGATACCAGTATTTACTCGGACGATAAGTAAATGGACTGTCATTTAATCGTTGTTCTTGCCATGCTTGGATAAGTATCCCACCCGTCCCGACTGCTACCTCGTAGTATTGATTACCACTTATTATTTTAGATAATAGTGTACTAACCGATTTAGGCGTAAAGTCTTGCTTTTTATTTTTGCGGTCAGCTTGTTCTTCCTCAAAATATTGCATAAACCAGTCGTAAGATACATCTGTTTCATATTTCAAAAACTGTCTAAATATATCCTCACGACTATCTTTATCAAAGAGTATGTCCGTAAGTCGTTTGGGTGCTTTATAAACTTCGTCGATGCCTAGTATGCGATGTATCTCATCGATCTTAATCATGTTACCCTCCGTTGTGCGTAAGTTCCGCAATTCGCTTTGTCTGTCTAGCTCTATCTTCGCTAGCACGTTTAAGCTGCTTTTGTGTCCTGCTTAGCTGTGTACGTAGTCCTGTGATTTGCGACTCGTAATATTGTCGTGCGTCGCGATAGCTAAAATACGACACGGTTACCATCATCCCAAATATTGCGATTGCAAGAAACAATAGTGCTTTCCAATCGTTTTTTAGGACATTCATTATTTTATTAAAGTTATCACGTAAATTTTGCAACGCTTCATCTATCGTCATTCTTCCACCTCTGCCAAAATATAAGTCAAATCTCTTCCGTAAGGAGAAAGTTGTACGACTTGATAACCAACAACTGTCACTTTTGCGTACTTGTTTTTGTCGATAAAATCGTTCAGGTGGTCTGTTGCACTTTTCCATTCGTCCTTAACTTCAATATATCTCTTCATTCTTCCACGCTTTCGATTAACCAATATTCAATGAGACGCTTTGTATATTCGAGTGCTTTTTCTAAATCCTGAGTCGCATTGCCTTTGTATCTATGTCGTTTAATGTATTTATCAATGTGACTTTCCATGATTGCGACAAACTGGTCCCATGGGTACGTCTTATACCACGACTCAATCAAATCAATTTCTCCGTGATTATAATGCTTTGGTTTATGTACTAATTCTTCTATCATCACTCCACCTCTCTCAAATAATTTACTATCGTTTTACACACGCTCTCATTTGGCAATATTCTGCGTTCTAAGAGCGCTTTTAATTGCCAAGTATAAATGCCTATCTTATCTGCTAAAACGTCATCAGACATCTTTATTTTGCATCTGTGAGCTATTAACAGCTCTGATATATCGTAAGGCAACAGATTATCGTAAGATCTAGGTGTATATTTAATATCGTTATGCCACTGTCTGTGTCTTTTCATAGACCCATTCTCCGAGCTCTTTCTAGTGCGTCCGTGCGTTTGATTTTTTTAACGAGCTTAACGTCACCGTAGTTTTTAAACATCCACTTTTCGTAAATCTTGTCATCCTCATCTGTCTTTTTTTGTTTAAGGCGGTAAGACTGCTTGATTAACATTATCATTTCCTTTGTCGTGTAAATTCGTTGGAACCACTCCAATACATCAGGTGGCGGCAATCTGTTTAGTTTTTTATAGTATTTGACAGATCTATAGACTCTGTCAGCTTCTTCTTTGTCTGCGATGGTAATGTTATCGTCTAAAAACGCTTTAATTGACGGCTCCATTTGTTTGTAAAAATCATCTACTAGTGTCATAATTCGTTTATTTTTACCTCGATTCTGGGATTTGGGCTATACAGCTTACGTGTAGTGTGCTCGACAATGATGTTGTCATCTGTCCACACAACCTCTGATTTTGATATGCTGTCATATACTGCTTTTTCAAGGTTGTCCAAATCGGGCTTCTTTGGCACATATAAGAGCTCATTTATATAATCCTGATACTTTTGTTTAGTCTTATCTTTGGCACGCTCTGACGGCTTTTTAGACACCAATTCTGGTGCTTTTAGATAAAAAGTAACATCAACTTTTAAACCGTCGTCAAAATAAGGCCCTTCGTAATTGTTTTTAACATAGTCTGTGACCTGCTTCCGCCATGCCATCATATCTCCATCCTCGTAAGCTCCACTCCATCTGCTAAAGCGTGGACGTTTTTGCGGTTTTGGCTCAATCGGTATTATAAACTTAACCACTACTCCTCCAATTCGTCTTCGTATCCTATAAACTCTGCGTGTCTGCCATCTGGTCTCCTCTTTTTATGAGCTGGCGACGCTATAAAAACTATTGTGTCAGCGGTAACACCAAGTCTTTCTGCTAGCTCATGCTTTGTGCCAACATCTACAAAAGAGTCTCCGTCGTAGACCGCATATATCCTTTGTCTATATCTGTTAGCCATATCATTTAAAACGGCAGATCATCGTCTGAAATATCCATTGGGTTTGAATTGCCAAACGGTTGACTGTTATCGTTTTGCGAAGAGTTATCTTGACCAGATTGTTGCTGGCTATTTCGACTTTCCAACATTTGGAAACTCTCTGCAACAACTTCCGTCACATAGACACGTTGTTCTTGTTGGTTTTCGTAGTTACGTGTCTGAATACGACCCGTAACTCCGATCAAAGCACCTTTTTTAGCCCAGTTGGCTAAATTTTCAGCAGACTGTCGCCAGATAACACAGTTAATGAAATCTGCTTCTCTCTCCCCGTTTTGCTCTTTAAATCTGCGGTTTACCGCAAGTGTGAACGTAGCTACAGCTACTTGACTCGCTGTATAGCGAAGCTCTGCGTCCTTGGTCATGCGACCAACTAGCACAATGTTGTTAATCATTTTTTTGCCCTGCTCTCTTTTTTAATTTATTAATCAAATCATCAGTCGATACAATCTGTTCTGTGCGTAAATCTTCCAGTGATTTAACTTTTAAGGTATCTGTTAGCCATTTTGTTAGCTCTTTGACATTTTGATTTGTGGCTTTTGCAATATCGCTTAAATCAGATTTATAAGTCTCTACTTGGATATTGCTGATTTTCGGGGTTTGGAAGCTTGCCCCTTTTGACGTTTTATTTGTTGGTTTTTGCGATTGATTTGTTTTGTTGGGTTTGCTAGCTTCATTGCCGTCATCATCTTGATCGCTTGTTATCCCAAAAATTGCTGATAGTGCGTAGCGTTTTGCGTAAGTGATAGCCGAACCAGCGCCTTGTACATCATTTTTTGTTGGTTTAACACTTAAAGGTCCGTATTCCACCCATTCGCCACTCGTGTGCATGACTAGCGTTGCGACATCGATATAACCGTTTTCTGCGTTTGTTGTTGGATCCTGCGAAAAAGATATCCCGTTATTAGCAAAGGCTTTTGTAATCGCTTCCGTCACGTTTTCTAGAGGCACGTATTTGCTTTTGAAAAAGGGGTTGTCTTTATCTTTTAGCGGTTGTTTTACCTCTAGCTGAGCTTTACAAAAGGCTTTAGCATATTCTGTTATACTTTCTGATTTCCTCATTTACTTTACCTGCAAACTTTCTGTTTCGATTAGTTCAACTCCAGATATATCAATTCCAGATTTCAAAGCTTTCGAGATCTCAGATTTCATTGGTTTGTATTCAATTTTTTCTTGCATGTAATCAAGAGGAATTTTTGTTTCGTCCAAAATCTCTACTTTTTTGCTTTTTCGCAAAGACACCTTAAACATTCCAGCGTCAACTTTTTTCTTTTGGCTCAATTCCATTGCACGCCTGATTGTCTCTTTGTATTTTTCCACTTTTGCTTCTGCTTGCTTTTGCTTTTTGTAAAAAGCTTCTTTTTCGGCTTTATACATTTCGACGTCAGCTTGAGCATTTTTTAACATTTTGACAAAATACTCAATGGTATTTTCTAAGTCTGATTGAAAATCAATGCTGTCAAGCGTATTTTGAAAGGTTTCGTCGTCTAAATCTAAACTTTCCAGATAAGCGGCGATTCCCTCAAGTTCATATAAATAAGCCATGTTATTTCCTCTTTCTGTATTTTAATCATCCAAAATGTGTTGTTTAGTGGACCACTTGCTGTCAATCTTGCGATTAACGATTAGCTCTGGCCATACATCAAATTCTGTCTCGATGTAGTCCATCAAGTCTTCGTCTGTGTAGTCTTTAAAGGTTTGATAAGTCTGTTTTAGCGTAGGTTCTTCGCTGCCTCTAAGACAGTCAATCGTAAAGATAAGCGCATCTCTAAAATTGCTATCAAAGGTTACGAGCTCACCGTTAATTCTGATTCCAACCATTTCGCACCTCGTTAGCTATTTCTACGAATTCGTTCAAGTTTCCGTTTTTTAAAATGTTTATCCGCTTTTGTTCTTTTCTAACTTGACTTTCAAGTGAGCTGATAGCTTCTGCACGCTCATCATCGTTGTCAATTAGATAGTACCCTCCGCCTTTTCGACGGCTAGAACCTATCAAATAGCCTTTCATTACCATTCCGTGGATAATGTCTCTCAAGGTTTTCGGGTCTTTGATGTCAAATGTTCGACAAATTTCCTTTGAATTAACCATCATGTTACTTCCTATCGGCAAATAACAAAATATTCTTTTTTCTAACTCATCTAGTGGCATTACCATATTAAATCTCTCCTAAAACGTGACTTTTGAGCACTCTCTCCACGCTCTCAATTCTTCAATTTTCTTTGTTCGGACATCTTCATCTAGCGCCATGATTTTTGCCGCATGTTCCTCGGATAGCCCGAAAAATGTTGTTAGTGTCAATTCCATAGCTTCATCCTTTCGTCCTCCATGCCATCAAATTCCATGATATGACTTTTGTCGCAGCCTTTTCTGATACGGGATGCAATTCTCTCTCCATAAATTTTTCTAATTTCGGCAGGTGTCAGATTGGTAGTAATGATTGTGTTTGTGCGCTTGTTAAGCAAGCTGTAAATAATGCTTGTGGACCAGTCACTAACTTTTTCGGCACCTAGATCATCTAGCACCAGATAATCGACATCTTTTAGCTTATCCATCCAAAATGCTTCCTTGCTAAAGTCTCGCTTTATCTCTGACAGTAAGTCAGTGACATTTACAAGCAAGCCTAATTTTTTCGTTTTATCAGACAATCCCCTAATGATGCTATAAGCTAAATGACTTTTGCCTCGTCCTGCTTTGCCAGTCATGATGATGTTTCCCTTACCACCACTAAACCAATCGTTAGCCATTGTCTTTGCCCAATAAAGCACCTCTTTGTGTTTAGCCGTATCAGCCCTAAAATTGTCAAATGATGCATTTTCCAACTCGTCGTCCATAATTGATAATTTTTTGAGATAGTACAGTCGCTTGTTTTCAAGTTCTCTCTCATATTGCTTTTGGACGTGCAAAGTGTTTTGATTGTCTAATTCTTCTCTGTGACAATCTGGACATACTGTCAAACCAGTCTTAAGGACTGTGATGTACCTACAACCGTGTTTTTCACAGACAGCATCTTGTTTCTTGGTGTTTTGTTGATAAGATATAGCGATTTTAGCAAGTGCATCTTCGTCACCAAGTATCATATTCGCTTACCTCTTCGTCTTTGCTATTAGTCTTAGATTTTTGCTTTAATCTAAGTTCTTGTGCAGCATCAACTTGCTCGACTGTTGTTATACCGCTGTCAATCCAGTTATTAATCACCGCTGAGACATAATTCATGTTTCTTGCACCGTTAGCAAGAGAGGTTTCGATAGCTTTTTTTAGCAAGTCATTTGAGATGTGTTCTTCTAGTAAAAATCTATTGATTTGTTGCACCTCGTAACCGTTAAATTGTCTCCCCCAAAGATTTTCAATTTCTTCTAAAAAACTAGTCCCTTTATCATCATAATAATTAGATATATTAGTATTGATAATATTAGTATTGATTGTGTGTAATTTATACACGTCTTGAAGTGTACTTTCTACACTTCCGTGGTGTAATTTATACACGTCTTGAAGTGTACTTTCTACACTTCCATTGATATATAAGCGATTAGGCTTGTTTATACCTTGCCTAACTTCTCTTAAAAGGCTTAAATCATGTAATTCTTTTTTTGCTTTTACTACGGTTTTATTTGAGCATTTAAGTAGTTCCATAAATTGCTCGTTTGTAAAGTACATATAAACCTTGCCGTCATCATCAAACCACTTATTTTCAACAGATAGTGTTCTGCGATCAAATAGCAACATGTAAATCAGTTTTGCTTTATCGCTCAGAACGTTGTACGGCTCTTTCAACAACCACTGTGGGAACTGATAAAATTGGTTGTTTTTAACTTCATCAATATGCATTATTCCTCGCTTTCTAAAATAGCCTCCATATCTTCTAAATACTGATTATCATCACCATTTGTTCGGTAGTTTCGCATGGTTATCAATATCTGATTAAGCTTGTCGTCCATACTGTTTCCTCATATAGGCATCAAATTCGGCCCACTGCTTTTCAGATGATGCTCTAAGCGTGTCGTGTTTAATCGGTTCCTGTTTTTTTGGTTTTGCAAAAATAAAATCTAATAGTTTCATGTTATTTCTCCTCGATCTCGTCCAAAAGTCTTATTTGTTATTTAGCCAAGCTATGATTTCAGCTTTTTTCCAACGGACAGCTGGCAATTCCTTTGGAAAATTTTTGTCGCGTCTGTAGTATTTGTCAAAAGTACTGGGGCTCATGTTAAGCCTCTCTGCTACTTTTTCTCTGGTCCATAATTCTGCATTGAGTTCGTCTAACTTCATTTGGACTAATTTGTTAACTGTTTTTTCAATGAATTCTTTTATCCAGTCGGACAAACTCATTAAGATATTGTCCATAGTTGCCTCCTTGTGGTATAATGAAGTAAATTAAGTTTGTTTTGAGTCCGATTCCCGTCGGACTTTTTTGTTATCTAAATTCGTCTAAGCTGACACCTAAGACATCGGCGATTTTAACGACATCATCAAATTTCAATGATTTTTTTCTTCCTTTCTTTAGATCAATCAAGCAATTTTGGTTCAATCCAGCCTTTTGTGACAGTTCATATTTGGTCATTTTTTTCTCAATTAATAGAGCTTCGATTTTACCCCACATAATTCCTCCTAAGCACAACATGTAGTTGTTGATAACTTTTTATATACAATATATTGATTTTTCAATATAGTCTTGATATAATATTCGTATGATTCAACAAGATCTCTCGAGAGACCTCTACTCTTCTAATCTTGTTTAGTCAAATAAGCAAGAAAGGAGATTAATTATGGATACAAAAGAATTTATGAAAGTTGTCTCAAAACATATCAACCAAAATTTCAATGTTGACAACCAATTAGTTGAATTTGTCGTTGCGGAACTTAATCAAATGAATGCACCTATTACACAAAAGCAAGCTCAGCATATCGTTAATATTTTGGAGTATGTTTCTAAGTCAACCTCTAAATCTACTATCGCAGCTATGACAAATGCATTGTTAGAGCTTGGCGTACTTAAGGGAGATTGATGCAATCAACTTTACCGGTTTTTATCAGTTCAGGGTCTATCTTATGATAGGCTCTCTTTTTCTCTCCGCTATACGGATATCGTTTTGGTCTCATGCTCTACCCCACTTTCTCATTTAAAAATTTATTAATAAAATACTGCTGGCCTTTACCTGTCATCTTGGTAGTTTTGCTGATACGGATACTGCCATTTGGCTCCTGGTGCGTCCGTTCCTTGACTTCGAACAGCTTCATGTCCATGCTTCGTTGTGTCGGCATGTTGTAGCTCTCGCCATTTTTACGAATCAGGAAGCCATTCTCACGCAACCAAGCGAATAAGCGATTTTGACCGATGTTATAACCATTCTGACGTAAGATTTTAGCAAAATCACCAATCAAGATAGATGTCTCACTAGCCTCAACCGCATCAGCAAATAGCACCTTTGGACGGTCTGCCTCGATTTGTGCTTCCAGCTTGTGCACTTTCTTATCAGCCATCAGCAACGCCCTTGCCATGATTTTCTCAGGACTGTTGAAGTCTTTTTCAACCTGGATGAAGTATTTACGGACTTCTTTGCCTTTGTCAGTCTTGGATACCATTGCCAAATTTTTGGCAGCATCAAGTGAGAGAACGTAGTCTTGGATTTCTCTGACAGCCCCATTATTTACAACCGTAGTTCCAACTACACTTGTAAAATCATATCCTTCTTCAAGAATTTTAAAGTTTTGTTTTACCCACTCACTAAAACGAGTTTTGACTTTTAATTCTTTATGTAAGTCTCTTGCACTTACTACTGGTTCTTGATTTTCGTTTAGTGTTACGTTAATTAGATGATTCATAATTTCCTTTCTACGAATTTTCGTATATCATCCGACAGATGATTCTTTACGCTCTTTAAAAAGATAGACGATATCAAATTCTGGAAAAAAAGTTTGTTGAACTTTCAATGCTTCACCAAATTTAAAATCAGAGTCACCGTTAATTTTTTCTCGAACTGTTTGAGATTTCAACCGTAAACAGTCGGCAATATCAACCAATGAAACACCTTTTTCTTTTCGAATGTGTTCGATGTTTTTCATATCATTCCTTTCCAATACGATTTTTCGTATATTATTTTATTTTAAAAAGCTGTCGTTTCCTTAAGCTTGATTTAATTATATATGATTTTTCGTATATAGTCAACAGTTTTTTTAAATTTTTTGTTATTTTTTTGTCTTGAAATATGATTTTTCGTATGTTATTATATAGTAGAAAAAGAAAAAAGGAAATTAAAAAAATGGATGAAAAAGATTTAAAGAGGATTATCGAAAGTAGATATAATAGCGTTAGGGCTTTTGCTATTGAAAATGATATCCCATACACAACAATGCGCTCCATTTTAGAGCGCGGTGTGATGAATGCAAAAGCAGAAACTATTTTTAAAATATGTGATATTCTTGGAATTAACCCAGAAAGTTTTGCTGAAGAAAAAACTGATTGGCAGGCCACTATTGACCTATCCAATCTACGCGAAAAGGTTGTGATGTTCGACGGCAAACCTTTGTCTGACAAAGACGTAGAGAAAATTGAAGCTATTATTAAAATATCTTTAGGAGTAGGGAATGGTGAAGATAAATGAGATGCTTAGTAAGTACAACATAAAGTTATTCGAGTTTCCCGACACAATGTGGAAAAGGTCAGGGTTTTACTATCCTGACCTTAGGATAATTTATGTCAATCAAAATCTATCACAAATAGAAAAAGAAAAAGTTATTTTACATGAGCTGGGCCATATCGAACACGATCCTAAGCAATATCAAAGATTGCTACTAAAATATGAAAATCAAGCCGATAGATTTATGATTAGGGAATTGATCAAAAATTACTTGTCATCCCACGATGTCGTTGATTTTAATTGGTTACAGTTTGCTACGACATATCAAATATCGACAACGTGGGGGCAAAAGATGATACAAGACGAATTTTATAAGATCGTATCAGGTAGTTAAGAAAGGATTTGAAAATGAAGAAATCAGATGGATTGCCGTTTTATTTTAGGTTTTGGTTTATTCTAATTATAATTTTATTGTACCCCTTCACGTATGGTATTTCAATCTTGTTTGGACTGGGGTTATTTTTACAAAGGCAAAAAACGTATCCCAATCTAACACCTTCACAACAGAAAAAATGGAATGAGATAAAAGAGAGCGAAATTGAAGCCTCTGCTATCAAAAACGATGCATACGAGAGAGCAGCAGAAATAAAAAACGAAGCTAGTAAGATAGCTATAAAAACTGAAGAGGAGGCTGTAAAAAAATTCAATACATTAGTATCGAGCGGAGAAGCAAAGAAACAAAACCTAGAAAATGATATAAAGTCGCTAAGTTCTCAAAAAAAAGAAATAGAGTTTTTTATAGAGGAAAACAGCGACAAATCTTTGCTATCTCAGACAACTGTTGATTTTACAGACAATGTCACTTCTAATGAAATCAAAAATGAACTTTCTATTGTGCAGTTAAACGAAAAGGAATTAATAAAGCTTGGCATTGCCGTAAATAGTCTCGGAGCCACAACGAAAGTCAATATAGCCAAACAGTCTAAACAACTGCTACGTGCTTTTAATGCAGAATCTGATTATTATTTATCAAATATAACGATAAAAAATGTAGATACATACAGAAATAAACTCGCTAAAACATTTGAAACACTAAACAAGCTATTTGAAATTGATGGTGTAAAAATCAGCAAAGAATTACTTACATCAAAATTAAAACAACTTGACATATTATACAAATACCAAAAGCAGATTGAAATTGAAAAAGAATTGCTAAAAGCACAAAAAGAAGAAATTAGAGAGCAGCAAAAAGCCGAAAAAGAGATCCAACAAGCCAAAGCTAAACTCGAGAAAGAGGAAAGACAATTCAATAACGAAATGTCTAAACTGCTCAAATATCTAAATGGCGCTCAAAACGAAATTGAACAACAAATCTATGCAGATAAAATTAAAGAGCTTGAAGATAAAATCAAGGAGCTTGAAAAAGATAAAGAGGATGTGCTTAAGCGTGAATCTAACACCCGAGCAGGTTATGTTTATATCATCTCTAATATTGGATCGTTTGGGGAAAATGTATATAAAATCGGCATGACTAGACGGTTAGAGCCGATGGATAGAATCAACGAACTTAGCAGCGCTTCTGTTCCTTTTCCATTTGACGTCCATGCTTTAATTTTTAGTGAAGATGCACCAGCACTCGAAAGCACACTCCACAACTACTTCCGGAATAAAGAAGTTAATAAAGTTAATCCACGGAAAGAATTCTTTAAGGTAGATCTTCAAGAAATTAAGGAAGTTGTTCTTAAAGAACATAATAATACTGTACATTTTACAGATTTAGCTGTTGCAGAACAATACTATGAGTCAATTAAAAAAGATGTAGTCATTTAAGAATAAAAAAAACCCACGCTCTCAAAGTTTGGCGACTCTGAGCGTGAGGCAATATGCAATCAATAAGAAACAAGCATTAAATGGCTCGTTTTCTTGTACCTAATTATACCATTTTTAGGAGGTGATGCCAATATCCTTTCAACTGATCTCGTCCAAAAGTCAAAAAAGAAAGGATTTAAGAATGAAATACAATAAAACAAAATACCCAAACATATTTTGGTACATTACCTTGAAAGGTAAGCGATACTATATCCGTAGAGGCTATTACTTGAACGGAGAAAAAAAGGAGGCCACTGAAAGTGGCATAAAAACGATACAAGAAGCTCGTTTGTTGCTAGCTGAAATTGAGCGAAAAATAGAAAACAATGAATTTGCTTATAATAAAAATTTGACTGTTGATGAATACTGGGATATATACGTTGATAATAGATTAAAAGCTGGAGTGTGGTCTCCTGACACATACGTTGAGCGCACTAATATCTTTAAAAATCACATCAGCCCAAAGTTTGGCAATAAAAAAATGAATGCTATAAACCGTATAGAATACGAAAACTACATTAACAATCTGCTCAATACCAACTCAAGAAGTACAGTAAAGCACATATATGATGTTTTTAGTATTATGTTAAATCATGCTGTCAAAAATAAAATGCTAGACGATAATATCATCAAATTTATTGACATTGGCGATAGCGAAATAAAACCTATCAACAAACGTAGATCAATGCAAGAATTTAAAGCTTGGGATAAAGTTGCCAGAAAAATGCTTGATGATTATGACTACGCAATGGTTAGGATAACATATCTTGGATTGCGTAGAAGCGAGGTAGCTGGCATAAAATTAGGGAATATAACTTTTAATGATAAAGATTGTGCGGTCGTAAAGATAGACGAATCAAGGACAAGAGGTAGAAAAGATGGCGGAGGCCTAAAGACAGCTTATTCGGAACGATATGTGTATTTAGATTTTGAGACATCACAACTGCTAAAAAAAGCTATTGATACTTCTATCAAAATAGCCGTGTGTAACGATCGCATCTTAAATAAGGCTGATTTCCTATTTTTAGGAGACGACGAAAAAGTAAAGCCATCTTTTGTAGGAAAACCAATCGGTAGCCATTACATCTACTGCTTATTTAAAAAAATTAATAAAAATTGCGACGTTCATTTTACTCCGCACATGATGAGGCACTTTTTTGCTACACAGGGCCAAATAGCCGGTGTCCCAATCGAGCATATGGCAGCGGCTTTAGGTCATTCAAATAATTACATGACTAGCC
Source organism: Streptococcus pyogenes (assembly GCF_002055535.1). NCBI lineage: Bacteria > Bacillati > Bacillota > Bacilli > Lactobacillales > Streptococcaceae > Streptococcus > Streptococcus pyogenes. The sequence continues at coordinate 1,402,084 of NZ_LN831034.1, forward strand.
AATACACCCACATAAAAGACGAGGTAGGGGAAAATGTCACAGCAGCTTTTATGGGCAGCATAAAATAAAAATTCCCCGACATAGTCCCCGACAAAATATTACTTTTTATGATTTTTGTTACTTTTTATGGCTAAACAAAAAAACTAAAACGCTGTAATATCAATGTTTTAAAACAATTTGCTTGTATATAAATTTTAAAATACTATAATCAAAGTATGAAAATCACTAAAATTGAAAAGAAAAAACGCCTCTACCTTATCGAATTGGATAATGACGAATCCCTTTATGTAACAGAAGATACTATTGTTCGGTTTATGTTGAGTAAAGATAAAGTCCTTGACAATGATCAGCTTGAAGACATGAAACATTTTGCCCAACTGTCCTACGGCAAAAATTTAGCCCTTTATTTTCTTTCCTTTCAACAACGCAGCAACAAGCAAGTTGCTGATTACCTGCGCAAGCATGAGATTGAAGAACACATTATTGCTGACATCATCACTCAACTCCAAGAAGAACAATGGATAGACGACACCAAATTGGCTGATACCTACATTCGCCAAAATCAGTTAAATGGTGATAAAGGTCCCCAAGTCTTAAAACAAAAATTATTACAAAAAGGCATTGCAAGTCATGACATTGATCCTATCTTATCTCAAACTGACTTTAGCCAACTCGCTCAAAAAGTAAGCCAAAAACTCTTTGACAAATATCAAGAAAAATTGCCACCAAAAGCCTTGAAAGATAAAATCACCCAAGCATTACTGACCAAAGGCTTTTCATACGATCTAGCTAAACATAGCCTCAATCACCTTAATTTTGACCAAGATAATCAAGAAATAGAAGATCTTCTTGACAAAGAATTAGACAAACAATATCGTAAACTCAGTCGCAAATATGATGGTTATACCTTAAAGCAAAAGCTCTATCAGGCTCTCTACCGAAAAGGCTACAACAGCGACGACATTAATTGCAAGTTAAGAAATTATTTATAGACTGACAAAAGAAGTGATTTTTTCACACATTTATGATAGACTATAGAGGATAAGTTTAATTGTAGAAAGTTGGTAAGGCATGAAATTACCTAAAGAAGGCGACTTTATTACAATTCAAAGTTATAAGCATGATGGTAGTTTGCACCGTACTTGGCGCGATACTATGGTACTAAAAACAACTGAAAATGCCCTCATTGGAGTTAATGATCACACTCTTGTCACAGAAAGTGACGGTAGACGATGGGTGACCCGCGAACCTGCAATCGTTTACTTTCATAAAAAATACTGGTTTAACATTATAGCCATGATTCGAGATAATGGCGTCTCTTATTACTGTAACTTAGCTAGTCCATACATGATGGACACTGAGGCCCTTAAATACATTGATTACGATTTAGATGTCAAAGTCTTTGCGGATGGTGAAAAGAGATTACTTGATGTTGATGAATACGAGATTCATAAAAAAGAGATGCAGTATTCAGCCGATATGGACTTTATCCTAAAAGAAAATGTCAAAATATTGGTTGATTGGATTAATCATGAAAAAGGACCATTTTCCAAGGCCTATATCACTATTTGGTACAAACGTTATCTTGAACTGAAGAATCGTTAAGAGTTGTCCAGCACTCCCAAGGAGTGCTCAGAACGCAGACAAACTCAGTTTTAGGCTCAAAAAGCATGAACAGCTCTGCTGATTTGACATCCAATTTCCTATTTCTGCGTGTGGAGTGAGCCAAAACAGATGTTTTTCGTTGTGGTAAAAGTGGCGTCAATGTTAATGTTGACGCCACTTGGCATTTTTGAGCCTAGGATCTCAAAAATAAGGCATGGAATTCCAAAGAAAGTCGCTGCCTTAAGCACTACCTAAGGAAAGTATCAAAAAATACTAAGTTTAGTAGCGAGGAAATCTCCGACGAAAGAGAGTACTCACTACTTTTTCTTTGCGTTAAAGTAGAAGTGTCTTGTTAAGTCGCAAAGTCTTTTGGCACTTGATGTTGTAACCAAAACTGACAAGACACCTCTTTTAGGTAGAATTTTATCAAAGTATGTAGGACGCTTGACGTCGTGTATTGAAAATGAAACCACTAAAATAAGGAATCATTCAAGACAAAACGATACCATCGGCCTCAATCATCTTCTTGGAAACTTGAAAACCGTCCATAACCCTGAGATTATCCTTAAAACGATTAATGTCTATTCTCGTCGTCTTCAGGTTTTTTCGCAGATAATGGCTACGCTTATACTCGGTTTAATCCTTTAGAAACTAAGAAGCAATTGAATAGCCTGCACGTTCGTAAAACAGACAAAAATGACACTGAGAAGAAGTCTAATAAAATCTGACAGAAGATATTGTGGGAGTTAAGAATCGTCTGCATAAACTTTTCCAAGTCACCTTTTGTCTTACTATAACTGCTAAAATTACCATTAAAACCACATTAAGATCTCCATACCATCCATTACTATCCATTAATTAAACAATTTCTTTTATAATGGGATTTGTAATATATGCATACAACCTACAACAACACATGACTTGAGAGCATTGTAAAGTGTCTTTTAAACCCCAATCTGCAATTAAAAATAAACAATAAAAAGCTTAAATTTGTTATACAACAAATTTAAGCTTTTTATCATTAAAATACAATCAACCAAGTTAGTTCGATTACTTTAACCAAAGTTACTAAATAGCTATAGTCCGTACGGGATTCGAACCCGTGTTACCGCCGTGAAAAGGCGGTGTCTTAACCCCTTGACCAACGGACCATAATAATATAATTATAGATAATGGGCACGAGTGGACTCGAACCACCGACCTCACGCTTATCAGGCGTGCACTCTAACCACCTGAGCTACGCGCCCAAGCTAATAGCTTGGAAAAATTATTACTATTGGTATGCCGGCTACATGACTTGAACACGCGACCCTCTGATTACAAATCAGATGCTCTACCAACTGAGCTAAGCCGGCTAATCTTTTATGCGGGTTAAGGGACTTGAACCCCCACGCCGTTAAGCGCCAGATCCTAAATCTGGTGCGTCTGCCAATTCCGCCAAACCCGCTTTTATGACCCGTACTGGGCTCGAACCAGTGACCCATTGATTAAAAGTCAATTGCTCTACCAACTGAGCTAACGAGTCTTTCCTTCAAAAAATATGACTACTCTTTGAACGGTCCCGACGGGAATCGAACCCGCGATCTTCGCCGTGACAGGGCGACGTGATAACCGCTACACTACGGGACCTGTATTTTCCAATACTATGGGAGTTAACGGGATCGAACCGCTGACCCTCTGCTTGTAAGGCAGATGCTCTCCCAGCTGAGCTAAACTCCCATTGAGTGTGTCATTAAGCTAAGCGACTACCTTATCTCACAGGGGGCAACCCCCAACTACATCAGGCGTTCTAGGGCTTAACTGCTGTGTTCGGCATGGGTACAGGTGTATCTCCTAGGCTATCGTCACTTAACTTGTAAATGTGCTATTTTCATAACCCACTCAAAATTGAATATCTATAGTCTAACAAGAATCCGTAACGTTGTCAATATTTCTTTTTGGATAAGTCCTCGAGCTATTAGTATTAGTCCGCTACATGTATCGCTACACTTACACTCCTAACCTATCTACCTGATCATCTCTCAGGGCTCTTACTGATATAAAATCATGGGAAATCTCATCTTGAGGGGGGCTTCGCACTTAGATGCTTTCAGCGCTTATCCCTTCCCTACATAGCTACCCAGCGATGCCTTTGGCAAGACAACTGGTACACCAGCGGTAAGTCCACTCTGGTCCTCTCGTACTAGGAGCAGATCCTCTCAAATTTCCTACGCCCGCGACGGATAGGGACCGAACTGTCTCACGACGTTCTGAACCCAGCTCGCGTGCCGCTTTAATGGGCGAACAGCCCAACCCTTGGGACCGACTACAGCCCCAGGATGCGACGAGCCGACATCGAGGTGCCAAACCTCCCCGTCGATGTGAACTCTTGGGGGAGATAAGCCTGTTATCCCCAGGGTAGCTTTTATCCGTTGAGCGATGGCCCTTCCATTCGGTACCACCGGATCACTAAGCCCGACTTTCGTCCCTGCTCGAGTTGTAGCTCTCGCAGTCAAGCTCCCTTATACCTTTACACTCTGCGATTGATTTCCAACCAATCTGAGGGAACCTTTGGGCGCCTCCGTTACTCTTTAGGAGGCGACCGCCCCAGTCAAACTGCCCGTCAGACACTGTCTCCGATAGGGATAACCTATCTGGGTTAGAGTAGCCATAACACAAGGGTAGTATCCCAACAACGCCTCATTCGAAACTGGCGTCCCGAAGTCAATGGCTCCTACCTATCCTGTACATGTGGTACAGATACTCAATATCAAACTGCAGTAAAGCTCCATGGGGTCTTTCCGTCCTGTCGCGGGTAACCTGCATCTTCACAGGTACTAAAATTTCACCGAGTCTCTCGTTGAGACAGTGCCCAAATCATTACGCCTTTCGTGCGGGTCGGAACTTACCCGACAAGGAATTTCGCTACCTTAGGACCGTTATAGTTACGGCCGCCGTTTACTGGGGCTTCAATTCAGATCTTCGCTTGCGCTAAACCCTCCTCTTAACCTTCCAGCACCGGGCAGGCGTCACCCCCTATACATCATCTTACGATTTAGCAGAGAGCTGTGTTTTTGATAAACAGTTGCTTGGGCCTATTCACTGCGGCTGACCTAAGTCAGCACCCCTTCTCCCGAAGTTACGGGGTCATTTTGCCGAGTTCCTTAACGAGAGTTCTCTCGATCACCTGAGGCTACTCGCCTCGACTACCTGTGTCGGTTTGCGGTACGGGTAGAGTATCATTAAACGCTAGAAGCTTTTCTTGGCAGTGTGACATCACTAACTTCGCTACTAAAATTCGCTCCCCATCACAGCTCAATGTTATAAAGATAAGCATTTGACTCATCTTACACCTCACTGCTTAGCCGGACTCTTCCAATCGTCCGGTTTAGTTAGCCTACTGCGTCCCTCCATCACTATATACTCTAGTACAGGAATATCAACCTGTTGGCCATCGGATACACCTTTCGGTCTCTCCTTAGGTCCCGACTAACCCAGGGCGGACGAGCCTTCCCCTGGAAACCTTAGTCTTACGGTGGACAGGATTCTCACCTGTCTTTCGCTACTCATACCGGCATTCTCACTTCTATGCGTTCCAGCGCTCCTCACGGTACACCTTCTTCACACATAGAACGCTCTCCTACCATGACACTTTTGTGTCATCCACAGCTTCGGTAAACTGTTTTAGCCCCGGTACATTTTCGGCGCAGGGTCACTCGACTAGTGAGCTATTACGCACTCTTTGAATGAATAGCTGCTTCTAAGCTAACATCCTAGTTGTCTGTGCAACCCCACATCCTTTTCCACTTAACAGTTATTTTGGGACCTTAGCTGGTGGTCTGGGCTGTTTCCCTTTCGACTACGGATCTTAGCACTCGCAGTCTGACTGCCGATGATATCTCGTTGGCATTCGGAGTTTATCTGAGATTGGTAATCCGAGATGGACCCCTCACCCAAACAGTGCTCTACCTCCAAGAGACTTAACATCGACGCTAGCCCTAAAGCTATTTCGGAGAGAACCAGCTATCTCCAAGTTCGTTTGGAATTTCTCCGCTACCCACAAGTCATCCAAGCACTTTTCAACGTGCCCTGGTTCGGTCCTCCAGTGAGTTTTACCTCACCTTCAACCTGCTCATGGGTAGGTCACATGGTTTCGGGTCTACAACATGATACTAAATCGCCCTATTAAGACTCGGTTTCCCTACGGCTCCGTCTCTTCAACTTAACCTCGCATCATATCGTAACTCGCCGGTTCATTCTACAAAAGGCACGCTCTCACCCATTAACGGGCTCGAACTTGTTGTAGGCACACGGTTTCAGGTTCTATTTCACTCCCCTCCCGGGGTGCTTTTCACCTTTCCCTCACGGTACTGGTTCACTATCGGTCACTAGAGAGTATTTAGGGTTGGGAGATGGTCCTCCCAGATTCCAACGAGATTTCACGTGTCTCGCCGTACTCAGGATACTGCTAGGGCTCAAAAGAATTTTAAATACGAGGCTTTTACTCTCTTTGGCTTACCTTCCCAGGTAATTCTTCTATCCTTTTAAAGTCCCACGTCGCAGTCCTACAACCCCGAAGTGTAAACACTTCGGTTTGCCCTCCTGCCGTTTCGCTCGCCGCTACTAAGGCAATCGCGTTTGCTTTCTCTTCCTGCAGCTACTTAGATGTTTCAGTTCACTGCGTCTTCCTTCTCATAACCTTAACAGTTATGGATACTAACCATTAGTTAGTGGGTTCCCCCATTCGGACATCTCTGGATCAGCGCTTACTTACAGCTCCCCAAAGCATTTCGTCGTTTGTCACGTCCTTCTTCGGCTTCTAGTGCCAAGGCATCCACCGTGCGCCCTTATTAACTTAACCTTATTAACCTAGTTTTTTTAAACTAGAAAACTTATTAAATAGTCACAGCGTTTTCGGTTTATTTTCTTGTTACTTTTCTACAATCTATTTCTAGATCGTGGAATTTGATATAGATATTCAATTTTCAATGGACTATTATATAGGATACTAAGCAACGCTCGCTTTAGCGAAACTTCTGTAGAAAATTAGGAATCTGACCATGTGGGCCTTGCACACAAGGGAAGATTGTCCATTTTCCTAGGAAGTGAGTTGCGTGTTCAACTTCACTTGTATTAAGTTTAGTAGGATTGTATCCTGATGGAGCCTAGCGGGATCGAACCGCTGACCTCCTGCGTGCAAAGCAGGCGCTCTCCCAGCTGAGCTAAGGCCCCACAAGACCTCTCAAAACTAAATAAGACGATAAACGTGTTCCATTTCCTTAGAAAGGAGGTGATCCAGCCGCACCTTCCGATACGGCTACCTTGTTACGACTTCACCCCAATCATCTATCCCACCTTAGGCGGCTGGCTCCTAATAGGTTACCTCACCGACTTCGGGTGTTACAAACTCTCGTGGTGTGACGGGCGGTGTGTACAAGGCCCGGGAACGTATTCACCGCGGCGTGCTGATCCGCGATTACTAGCGATTCCGACTTCATGTAGGCGAGTTGCAGCCTACAATCCGAACTGAGATTGGCTTTAAGAGATTAGCTTGCCGTCACCGGCTTGCGACTCGTTGTACCAACCATTGTAGCACGTGTGTAGCCCAGGTCATAAGGGGCATGATGATTTGACGTCATCCCCACCTTCCTCCGGTTTATTACCGGCAGTCTCGCTAGAGTGCCCAACTTAATGATGGCAACTAACAATAGGGGTTGCGCTCGTTGCGGGACTTAACCCAACATCTCACGACACGAGCTGACGACAACCATGCACCACCTGTCACCGATGTACCGAAGTAAAACTCTATCTCTAGAGCGGGCATCGGGATGTCAAGACCTGGTAAGGTTCTTCGCGTTGCTTCGAATTAAACCACATGCTCCACCGCTTGTGCGGGCCCCCGTCAATTCCTTTGAGTTTCAACCTTGCGGTCGTACTCCCCAGGCGGAGTGCTTAATGCGTTAGCTCCGGCACTAAGCCCCGGAAAGGGCCTAACACCTAGCACTCATCGTTTACGGCGTGGACTACCAGGGTATCTAATCCTGTTTGCTCCCCACGCTTTCGAGCCTCAGCGTCAGTTACAGACCAGAGAGCCGCTTTCGCCACCGGTGTTCCTCCATATATCTACGCATTTCACCGCTACACATGGAATTCCACTCTCCCCTTCTGCACTCAAGTTCTCCAGTTTCCAAAGCGTACATTGGTTGAGCCAATGCCTTTAACTTCAGACTTAAAAAACCGCCTGCGCTCGCTTTACGCCCAATAAATCCGGACAACGCTCGGGACCTACGTATTACCGCGGCTGCTGGCACGTAGTTAGCCGTCCCTTTCTGGTTAGTTACCGTCACTTGGTGGATTTTCCACTCCCACCATCATTCTTCTCTAACAACAGAGCTTTACGATCCGAAAACCTTCTTCACTCACGCGGCGTTGCTCGGTCAGGGTTGCCCCCATTGCCGAAGATTCCCTACTGCTGCCTCCCGTAGGAGTCTGGGCCGTGTCTCAGTCCCAGTGTGGCCGATCACCCTCTCAGGTCGGCTATGTATCGTCGCCTTGGTGAGCCTTTACCTCACCAACTAGCTAATACAACGCAGGTCCATCTCATAGTGGAGCAATTGCCCCTTTTAAATTACTAACATGCGTTAGTCTCTCTTATGCGGTATTAGCTATCGTTTCCAATAGTTATCCCCCGCTATGAGGTAGGTTACCTACGCGTTACTCACCCGTTCGCAACTCCTTGAACCGGTGCAAGCACCAGTTCTCAGCGTTCTACTTGCATGTATTAGGCACGCCGCCAGCGTTCGTCCTGAGCCAGGATCAAACTCTCTTTAATTTGCGTTTGAACTTACTCGTTCCTTCTGTCGCTGACAGATTTATTTCTCGTTTCTTGACGGGTAATATGTCTCCATATCACCCTCACGTTTGGTTCGTCTTATTCAGTTCTCAAAGGTCTTAACGTCTCCTAAGAGACAACTTCTTTATTCTATCAGGTTTCTCATAGCCTGTCAACTACTTTTTCATCTTTTTTCAATAAGTGTGTTACAGGAACCTCTCTGACAGCTTTATTAGTATACGATATCTTGTATAAGATTGTCAATAGCTTTTTTATTTTTTTATAAAAATAAGTGTTAGGTTGTACTGATAAAACGCTAATACAAAAAAAGTTTAACCCTTCTGTGATGCTTTCTCAGTGATAGGCTTATTTGGAACTATTTTGTTATAATCTGATCTTGCACGCACGTCACATAACCTATATTTTAAGCAAACGTAAGTGCTTAAATCTTTTATGGAAAAACAATTCAGATTGCTGCCAAAGATTGTGCTATTATTTTTAGTTAGAAAAAATTCTATTTTTATTTGGTGTCAGAAAGTCTTTGACCTTTTTTTAAAAAGTAAAAATTCTCTTATGATACCATGTTCGTCATGAGTTTTTTATTGTTAAATGGAAAAAGAAAAAAACGCGCTTTATATTCTGAAAACGCGCTTTTTCATATTTTTTGAGAATTTCTAGCCCAGAATTGGGACTAATCTTTTTTCAAACTAATTTTACGTAAGATTTACTTAAAGAGGAACTGTAATAGATACTTTTGTTAGCATAATGACTGTCGTATCTATCACTTAATCTCATTTTCATCATGTCACCTCTAAACATGAATAGCTTTTTCCCACTTTTAAAATACGTATAATCATCCCTGTAGGTTTTAGTTGTGAACTATTTAGCTTCTATTAATCCTAGGTTTCCATCTTCGCGACGGTATAAAATGTTTGTTGCGCCATCTTCAGAATCAGTGTAGATAAAGAAATCATGTCCCAATAGTTCCATCTGTAAACGCGCTTCTTCAACATCCATTGGTTTTAATGTCACATTTTTAGTACGTACAACTTGTACTTCTGGTATCTCATCGACTTCTTCAGCTTCAAACTCAGTTGTAAAGACTTGACCAGTTGGAACCTTTTCGCGATGTTTTTTAGCAATTTTGGTTTTATTTTTTCTAATTTGGCGTTCGATCTTATCAACAACTAAATCAATAGAGCCGTACATATCCTGTGAAACATCTTCAGCACGAAGGGTTACTGAATCTAATGGGATCGTTACCTCAACTTTTGAAGATCTCTCCCGATAAACTTTTAAATTAACACGTGCATCTATTTCTTGGTCTTTAGCAAAATATTTTTCGATTTTAGTAAGCTTTGATTCTACATAATCGCGAATAGCTTCTGTCACTTCGATATTTTCTCCACGAATACTGAACTTAATCATAGGATACCTCTTTCTCGCGCTTGAAGCGCTTACTTTATCTTTAATACTATTATACTGCTTTCATGAAAATTTGCAAGTTTTAACGTGCAATTGACAAACTTTTAATGTCACTATTTGCTACTTTAGCCAATTGTTTTCTAAGAGCGATAATTGTACTACCAGTAGTATAAATATCATCTACTATAAGGATTTTATCAGGAATGTTTGATACTTTTAGTAGTCGATAAGATTTTTCTACTAATAATCTCTCTTTTTTTGTTCTGGAAGATTGGTGAGTATTATCTAGCTTTTCAAAAAGAGAAAGGTAGCTAACATTAGCTGCCTCAAGAATAGCGCTCACTTGATTAAATTGTCTTTCTCGAAAACAACCGGGACTTACAGGAACCGGGACTGGGATATAGCCTTTATAGTACTTGGTGATAACATCGGCAAGTTCTACTGCAAAAACTTTTCTTAATAAATAGTCTCCTTGAAACTTATATTGACTGAAGTATGCTTTCATAGCAGCATTATAACAATATAAGCTTCTATGATTTACATTGTATCCTTTGTTTTCCCATTTTAGACAATCTCGACAAGCTATTATATCTGAGTTTGCACAACATGTCGCACAAACACTTTTTCCTATCTTTTGAAAGCTTTTTTGACATTGTTGACAAATCGGTGAAGAGATACGTCTTAAAAAGATGATTTCTGTAATACTTATTGGTGTTTGACTAATTTGTTGACATAGTAGACAGATCATGCGAATACCCTTTATAATTCATTTCTTTAATCTCTTTTCTTGCTAGTAGCATTGCTTTACTGATACCTTCATGAAAGAAATATAACGTTCCGTCTGGTCTGTCTATAGATCTTCCAACTCGTCCAGCAATTTGAACAAGACTTTGGGAACTATAGACACGATGATGAGACCCAAGAACAAAAACATCAATTTGGGGAAATGTCACACCCCTTTCTAAAATTGATGTTGTAATTAAAATCGTTTTTTTCCCTTGACGAAAAGCTGTGATATCTTCTTTCCTGTTTTGTGATTGACTAGAAACACAAGCTATTTGTTCGGCGGGCAATAACTCTTTTAAGATTGCTGTAACAGATTCTGCCATTATAATAGTGGGTAGAAAAATTAAAAGGGGATAGCCTGTTTTTCTTTGTTTTTTTAAGTATTTTAAAATTTTAAGAGGAAGTTTTTGCCGATGTATCATTTTAAATAGATTAAAACTTCTTATAAATTTTGGAATAACTAATGGCCTATTATGAAAGCGTCTCGCCAATGTCAGCTTGACTACTTCTCCCTTGTTTACCTTTCTTTCTAAAGTTCTAGTTGAAGTTGCAGTTAATAAAATCTTTGCGCCACCTTCTTTTAAAGCCTGACTTGCAGCATAATGAAGTTGAATATTATTTACAAAAGGGAATGCGTCTACTTCATCAATAATTAAGAGATCAAAAGCCTTGTGAAATTTTAGCAGCTGATGCGTTGTGGCTACTATAATAGGAGCTCTTTGATAAGGAAGAGACTCTGCGTGCATTAAACAGATGCTGCAGGAGAAGGCTTGGGATAAACGAGTAGCCACCTCTACACAAACATCTACTCTTGGGCTGGCAATGCAAACCCAGCCACCTGTGTTAATTACCGCCTCAATCGCAGCATAAATCATTTCTGTTTTTCCTGCACCAGTTACAGCATGAACTAATGTTGTTTTTTGATTTTGCATATTGATTAATAATTGTTGGGAAATCATCTCTTGATAAGCAGTTAGTTGACCGCCCCAAACCAGATAATTACCTTTTGGAAAATGCATAGGTGGGATAGCATAGAGCAATTTATCTGATTGATTTCGTCCAAAGACAAGACAAAATCGGCAATAATAGGCTCCACTTGGCAATCGTGCTTCTTCATCAAGCTGATAGTGACAACGTTGACAAATCATTTTTCCTCTCAATATTACTACACTTTTTAAAGGTTGAGCAAGCTGCTTTGCTGAATCTGGTAACTGGCTTTCTAGCAACAACCGTCCATAACTATTTTCAATAGACTCCATACTTTATTATTCGCTTTTTTTTGCTAATTTTTATCTTTTCTTGTACAATTTTTTTATGGAACATTTTAAGACAATCAAAGCCAGTGGTTTTTTCGAAGAAAGTATTAAAAAATCTCGTTTCATTTGTCATATCAAACGAGTGAGCACTGAAGAAGATGGTAAGAATTTTGTTAATGCTATCAAAAAAGAACATTACAAAGCTAATCATTCCTGCTTTGCGATGATTATCGGTAACAACAGACAGATCAAGCGCTCAAGTGATGATGGTGAACCTTCAGGAACTGCTGGAATACCTATCCTTTCTGTGTTAGAAAAGCAGTGTTTAACAAATGTAGTAGTTGTGGTAACGCGTTACTTTGGTGGTATTAAATTAGGAACAGGTGGGTTAATCAGAGCATACTCTAACATAACCGCAACAGCTATTAAACGATTTGGCATCATTGAAGTTAAACAGCAGATAGGACTAGAAATCACACTTTCTTATCCCCAATATCAACTATACTCTAACTTGCTAGATCAATTGGCTTTAACCGAAACAGAAACTAAGTTTTCAGACACGATAAAGACAACACTTTATTGTGATACTGAACGTGTGGAAAATCTCATTGATACTTTAACAAATTATTATCATGGTCAGATAAGCTGTGAGAAAATCGGATCCAAAGTTATTGAATTCCCCTGTGATTAATCATCAACAAAAGTGATATGGCTTTATTATCAGAGTGATAGTAAATCTGTATTTTACTTTAATAATATCTCTCCTTATACTTAAATACACAGCGTATTTATTTTGTATCAAGAAAAGAGGCTAAACTATGACTAAAATTTACAAAACTATAACAGAATTAGTAGGTCAAACACCTATTATCAAACTTAACCGTTTAATTCCAAACGAAGCTGCTGACGTTTATGTAAAATTAGAAGCTTTTAACCCAGGATCTTCTGTTAAAGATCGTATTGCTTTATCGATGATTGAAGCTGCTGAAGCTGAAGGTCTGATAAGTCCTGGTGACGTTATTATCGAACCAACAAGTGGTAATACAGGTATTGGTCTTGCATGGGTAGGTGCTGCTAAAGGGTATCGAGTCATTATTGTTATGCCCGAAACTATGAGCTTGGAAAGACGGCAAATCATTCAGGCTTATGGTGCAGAGCTTGTCTTAACACCTGGAGCAGAAGGTATGAAAGGGGCTATTGCAAAAGCTGAAACTTTAGCAATAGAACTAGGTGCTTGGATGCCTATGCAATTTAATAACCCTGCCAATCCAAGCATCCATGAAAAAACAACAGCTCAAGAAATTTTGGAAGCTTTTAAGGAGATTTCTTTAGATGCATTCGTATCTGGTGTTGGTACTGGAGGAACACTTTCTGGTGTTTCACATGTCTTGAAAAAAGCTAACCCTGAAACTGTTATCTATGCTGTTGAAGCTGAAGAATCTGCTGTCTTATCTGGTCAAGAGCCTGGACCACATAAAATTCAAGGTATATCAGCTGGATTTATCCCAAACACGTTAGATACCAAAGCCTATGACCAAATTATCCGTGTTAAATCGAAAGATGCTTTAGAAACTGCTCGACTAACAGGAGCTAAGGAAGGCTTCCTGGTTGGGATTTCTTCTGGAGCTGCTCTTTACGCCGCTATTGAAGTCGCTAAACAGTTAGGAAAAGGCAAACATGTGTTAACTATTTTACCAGATAATGGCGAACGCTATTTATCGACTGAACTCTATGATGTACCAGTAATTAAGACGAAATAAAAAAGGGTTTGGAACTACTAAGGTTCCAGACTCTTTTTAGTGTTCTTTTTTAAAAACTGCAGGCTTTCTTCAATCCACTGAGGTAACTGCTCTTCAAGTGGCCTAAAGCCAATCTTGTGCCGACTGTTGGAATAACGATGACGATGGAAAAAATGCTGTTTTTCTTCTGCTAAGGTCCGCATAGATAAACTTGGCTTTTTACTATATTCATCAATATCAATTACTTGTACTAAAACCTGGTTGCCTATAGCCAATAATTGATCAATATCGTCAATAAATCCCGTTTTTATTTCTGAAATATGAATGAGACCTGTTGTCCCATTTTCAAGGGCAACAAAGGCTCCGTATGGTTTAATCCCAGTGATGGTGCCATGCAGTTTGTCGCCAATTTTCATTAGTCAAATACCTCGATTGTTTCAATGATAACGTCTTCTTTAGGTTTATCCTGTGCGCCAGTTTCAACGCCAGCAATCAAATCCAAAACTTGGAATGAAGTTTCGTCCACAAGCTGACCAAAGACCGTATGACGACGATCAAGGTGAGGAGTTCCACCATTTGCAGCGTAAGAAGCTGCAATTGGAGCCGGCCAACCACCACGTTCTAGTTCTTTTTTGGCATAAGGAATCTTACTATTTTGAACAATAAAGAACTGACTGCCGTTAGTATTTGGTCCCGCATTAGCCATCGACAAGGCCCCACGGAGATTATAGAGTTCATCCGAAAATTCATCTTCAAAACTTTCACCATAGATGGATTGTCCACACATTCCTGTTCCTGTTGGATCGCCCCCTTGAATCATAAATTCAGGAATAATACGGTGGAAGATAATCCCATCATAGTACCCTTCTTTAGCCAAACCTAAGAAATTGGCTACTGTTTTAGGAGCATGATCTGGGAACAAGACCAGGGTCATATCGCCATGGTTTGTTTTAATGGTTGCTTTTGGTCCTTTATGGTTTGGCAAATCCAATTGTGGAAACTGTAATTCTTTGTCAATCAATCCTAATTCCTCCAAGGCATATAAAATGCCATCTTCTTCAACTTTTTTTGTGATAAAATCTGCTTTTTCTTGCAGTAATGGATGTGATACTCCCATTGCAATACTGATACCAGCATAGTCAAATAACTCTAGGTCATTGAGTTCATCTCCAAAAACCAAAATATTTTCAGGTTTTAATCCTAAATGGTCAACTACTTTTGAAACACCTAGCGCTTTTGACGTACCTTTCAAGACAACATCTGATGAGTTATCGTGCCATCTGACCAAACGAAGGTGCTCTGCTAATTCAGCAGGCAACTGCAAGCCATCTCCCTTGTCCTCGAAAGTCCACATCTGGTAAACATCATGATACTCATTATAATCCGGACAGACCTCTAGTTGAGCGTAGACATTATCAATAGCATTGCTAATCATGTCATTTCGAGCGGACAACACCGCTTCATGACGACCCGCCATTCCATAAAAAATGCCCATATCATCCGCCCATTTTTTATAGGCCACAACAACATCTGCTGGAATCGGAGCTTGGAAAATAATAGTTTTAGCATCGTCTTTGACATAAGCTCCATTTAATTTGACACAATAGTCAGCATGTAAATCTTGAACTTCTTGTGGAACACCGTACCGAGCGCGACCTGAAGCAATACCAACCAAGATGCCTTTTGCCTTCAAAGCCTTAAATACTCTTTGAATCGACTCAGGCATATAACCCGTATCTTTGACCCTCAAGGTATCATCAATATCAAAGAACACCATTTTGATTTTTTTAGCTTTGTATTTTAGTTTTGCGTCCATACTTTCCTCCAATTTGCTATACCCTATATTATAGCATTAATTATCGTCTTGGGGGACTAAATGATGTCGAAAAGCATAGACAACCGCTTGGGTTCGGTCACCAACTTCTAACTTGGCTAGAATATTGGACACATGTGTTTTGACGGTTTTTAAGGAAATAAAGAGTTCATCAGCGATGGTCTGATTATCATACCCTTTAGCTAAAAGGTGTAAAATGTCATACTCACGCGCTGTTAGTTCCTCATGCAAGTCAGGGTGTTGATCATGCGCCTTAATTTTTTTGTCAACTTCTGTTTCAATAGCTAACTCTCCCTTTGAAACCTTGCGAATGGCATTTAAAATTTCAGCCGCACTCGATGTTTTTAACATATAACCCTTCGCTCCTGCATCAATGACAGGGTATATCTTTTCATTATCTAGATAGGAAGTTAACACAAGTACCTTAGCCTCTTTCCATTTTTTTAGGACTTCTAAAGTTGCCTCAACACCGCCTAACTCTGGCATCACTAGATCCATAACCAAAACATCTGGCTTCAAAGCCAATGCCAAATCAACCCCTTCACGTCCATTAGAGGCCTCACCAACGACATCAATATCAGCTTGTAAATTCAAAAAACTCTTGAGTCCCATGCGGACCATTTCATGATCATCGACCAATATCACTTTTATCTTACTCATCGTCATCTCCCTTCACTATCGGCAGTCTAATATCCATGGAAACTCCTTTGCCTTTTTGACTAATTAAATGTAGGTTTCCTGCTAAATCATTGACACGGTCTTCAATATTCTTCAGACCATAACTCAAATCCCTTACCTGATCCATATCAAATCCTACACCATCATCAATCATCTTCAATTGTAATTCTGTTGAGGTTTGATTGAGATAAACTTCAATTCGACTAGCTTTAGCATGTTTTAACGTGTTGCTAATGAATTCTTGGGCAATTCTAAAAAGATTATCTTCCATTGTTTTAGGAAGCTGAGCAATGGTTTCCTTATAAATGACTTCAATATCACTTTTATCTGTTAATTCCTTAAGAATCATATGAAGGCCCTCAGATAAAGTCCGATTAGCTAGCTCGGTAGGTCTAAGATGCAAAAGGAGAATGCGTAGATCATTTTGAGCATTTTGCAACATTGCTTCAACCGTTGTTAACTGTGTTTGTAATTGTGTTTTGTCCAGTTGTTCCAAACTCATCGAAATTCCTGATAAAATCAATGACGAAGCGAATAGCTCTTGACTGACTGTGTCATGTAAATCTCTTGCAATTCGTTTGCGCTCTTGTTTTACAACTTCTTGGCTATCAAGAATATAAGCACTTTCTTTCTTTTGCATGTTAGCAGTCAGGTGAGACATTTTTTTAGAAAGTCGACTTAAATTAGTATTGATTTCTGATGTCTCATCTAGATAGAGTCGTCGATTATTGAGAATATATTTTAGATTTTGGTTGATGTTACGCTTACTGTTATCATCCATAATAATCCACAATAACAACAATAATAAAGTCACAGAAACAATCAACAATAAAATCGAAAACCCTAGACGTTCGACCTGCCATAAATGATTGCGAAGGTAGTTAAAAGTGATTCCTAAATTATCCATGACCACAAAAACAATAGATAAAATGGTAATGGTTGAGTAGAGCCAAACAAGAGCATAGTAACGTTTTTTCATCGCCTATCCACCTCAACATTTCCGGCAATAGTTGTAACGATAATTTTGACTTTTTTAAGGGATTGGTTATCCGTTTCTTTTAACTTAATAGATTCGTTGCGCAAATCATATTGCTGACATCTAAAAAAATCAACGCTTCCGTATATGGAACTAACATCTAAAGTAACAGTGACATCAATAGGTACCAATATAGTCGTATTTCCAAAAATTTTACGTATCACAATGATATTATCCATTCCTGTCACAATAACATTGGTTAAGTCAACCGTGTCATTTCCTGAGATTCGAATGATGTTAATGTCATCAAAACAATAATAATCACTTTCATAATTAGCAGTACCAATCCATTGATGCTTGGTATTGTTCACTTCAATCTTTTCTTCCTTGAAACGAATCAAGGCAAAGCGATTCTTCTTTTTGACTTGTGAAAAATGGTTAATGAAAATGTAAACTATCCCCAAAAGAACAGCCATGATAATGTAGGGATTAAGCATGAAAATTAAAAAAAGAAACAATAAACTGACAGTTAGTAAAAAATTATTGCGGCTATCTTGGTTATAAAAGCGTAATGCTAATAAGATAAGAACTAGAATTAGGATAAAACTTGATAAATCATTATCCAAGATTGTCATGATACCCATAGCTAGCAGTATACACTCGATAAGTAAAAAGAATTGAAATTTTTTCATTAGTTTCCCCTTATTTCTTTGTATTTTATCAGAATTCCTGGAAAATTGCATCTTTATATGACGAGTAGTTAAAAAGAATAGTTAGTGGCATGCCAGTAAAACATGAGACTAACTATTCTTTGTTAAGGTGTTTGAGAAGTAGTTTCTGATGGGCTTAATTCAGTGTTGCTACCTGGTGCAGTACTATCATTTATTGAAGAACTGTTTGAACTTGACGTTGAACTCGATGAGCTACTAGAAGAGTGTGTTTCTTCTGGATAAAGGTAAAGACTAATCTCTCCTTTATCAGACAGACTCAAAGACGTTCCATAGTAAGGAGATTGACCACTGACAATAGCTTTAGAACTAGGAGAATGAATTGGCACAAAGCCCGTTGCTGAGCTAGAGCTTGGCACATAAGCTTTTATTCTAGATGCATCTATACCTAAAGCTGTTAAGGTATTGACTGCATCTGCATAACTATATTCTGTTACCATAGGCATAGTGATCGTATCACTAACAGCAACACTGAGCGTAATTTTAGACTTTCCGTTTGGATTAAATTTATCACCCGCACTTGGCGATTGACTGATGACTGTATTTTCAGGATATTCATTAGTTACAATGCGCTCAATTTTGATTTTTGATTTTGGAACACCATAAGTTTCTATCAAACTATTCATAGCTTCTTGATAATCTAGTCCTTTGTAGTTTTCCATGTCAAAACCTTTGTTTCCAATTGACACATAAAGCGTAATGCTTGAGCCTTGCCTCTTAGCTGTTCCTGCTTTAGGATCTGTTCTAACTACATTTCCCTCAGCAACCGTATCACTCTCAATTTGCCTGATTTTACCCACTTTTAGCCCAACATCATACAGTTCTTGTTTGGCAACTTTAAGACTAGTGCCTGCTACATTAGGAACTTTCACAGAAGTTGGTTTAGTTAGTATAAGATAAGTAAAGAGTGCTACACCTACAATAAAGAAAGAAAAAAGAATTTTGAATAAAGTACCTAAAAAACGACCACTTTTTTTCTTTTTGGTGGGGGGCTGTAAAGCATCTGTTTGATTAGTTTGATCTAATCGACTTTCCTGTGTTAACACTGTTGGGGTAGGGGGAGACAATTTTACAGAAGCGGTGGGACCTGAGGCCACTTTGGGGAGGGGTTTGGTACTTTCAACATTCTCAAAGATAATCTTACGCTCCCGACTACGATTATAACTAAGCGCCGTCATTAAGTCACGACTCATTTCAAAGGTTGACCCGTAACGATCACTTAATTTCTTGGCTGTTGCTCGAATAACAACATTCTCCAAAGCTTGTGGCACATTGTGGTTCTCCTCGATAATAGATGGAAGAGGCTTTTGAAAATGTTGCAAGGCAATCGTAACAGCACTATCGCCGTCATAAGGGATATGGCCTGTCAACATCTCAAAGAGCATAATCCCCATCGCATAAATATCACTTTGAATCGTCGCTTTGGAGCCGCGAGCCTGTTCTGGAGACAAGTAATGAACACTGCCTAACATCGAATTAGTTTGTGTCAAGCTTGTTTCTGCAAAGGCTACTGCGATGCCGAAATCAGTTACTTTGACAACACCCTCCTTAGTTAGTAGGATATTTTGAGGTTTTAAATCTCTGTGTACAATTCCTTTTTGGTGGGCTAAAGTCATAGCAGAAAGGACTTCTTCCATAATTCTAACCACTTCATTATTAGATAATGGAGCATGATTTTGAATGTATCTCTTTAGGTCAGCACCATCCACATATTCCATTACTAAAAATTGCTGTCCGTCTTCTTCACCTATATCCCGGATGGCAACAATATTGGGATGGTTCAATTCAGCCATGGCCCGCGCTTCTCGTTGGAAACGCGCAACTGCTACCTGATCTGTTTGATAATTGGTACGCAAGACCTTGATTGCAACGTCTTCATTATCCAAGATCAAGTCATTTGCTAAATAAACATCCGCCATACCACCGCGGCCAATAGATTTCAGAATGCGATAACGACCAGCAAATAATTTGCCAATCTGAATCATTCGACGTCCTCACTTTCGTTATGAACCAAAGCGATTGTAATATTATCTAGGCCTCCTCTTAGGTTAGCTAAGTCAATCATTTCTTGGTTTTTTTCATCAAGACTAACCTTACTGCCCAAGATAGTCACAATTTCATCATTTGAAATCATATTGGTTAGACCATCACTGTTAATGACAAGATAATCCCCTGGCTCCAAAACCCTCACTCCTAAATCAGGCTCTACTGGGGAAGCTTGACCAATAGATTGAGTGATAATATTTCTTTGTGGATGGCTAGCAGCTTCTTCTTCTGTGATCTGTCCTGCCTTAACCAACTCATTCACTAAAGAATGATCACTGGTCAATAAGGTATAATGCCCATCATGGACAAGACCAATCCGTGAATCACCAATATGAGCATAAATGGCGCTAGATTCAACTAAAGCTACTGCTTCAACAGTCGTTCCCATTCCTTTAAAGTCTTCTGATTGGCCTAGATCATAAATCCGTTGATTTTCTGACTGGATAGTTTCAAATAACCAATCTCTAATCTGACTTAACTCTGTGAAGTCTGTTTTTACCCATTCTCTTCCCAGGTCTGTGACTGTCATCTCACTGGCAATATTTCCAGCTCTGTGGCCACCCATACCGTCTGCTAAAATCACTAAAGTGATGCCTTTTTTATTATCAAACTTATTGATAAAATCTTGATTGTTTGAGCGTTTTTGCCCAATGTCTGTTTTTAATGAAATCTTCATACGTTTTTTCTGACTCAGTCAGTTTCCTCCTAAAATACTACAAGACTCGTCTGACTTGTCCAATAAAGAAGCCATCAGTCTGGTATTGTTCTGGTGTGATAATAAGATAACCATCCTTGACAATATCTGCTTGTGTATGGTTCAGTTTTACTTGTTCAAAATTAGGATGACTCTGTAAAAATGCTTCGATGACTTGACGATTCTCCTCATCAAAAATAGTGCAAGTACTGTATGTTATTATACCACCTTTACGCAAGGTTTGACAAACACTAGACAATATCTCTAGCTGGATAGCTTGCAGAGCATTGAAATCTTGACTTTCTTTATTATATTTGATATCGGGTTTTCGACGAATCAAACCAATTCCTGAGCAAGGAGCATCCACCAAAATCTTATCAAAGCTATCCTTTTCAAAATGACGATGAACCTCTCTGGCATCTAGTTTTCTTGTCTCAATGTTATCAGCAACTCCTAAGCGGTTAGCATTTTCCTTCACCAACTCTAGTTTATGATCATAGAGATCTAAGGCAATAACTTTACCTGTTTTTAAGTAAGATGCTATATGAGAGGTCTTGCCCCCTGGAGCGCTACACGCATCAAGAATTATGTCGTCACCGTCAATGTTTAAAGTAGGAGCTACAAGCTGACTGCTTTCATCTTGAATAGTGATGTCCCCATTTGTGAAATAATCACTGGCTGCAAAATGACCTGACGCTTTGGTTAAACCAGTTGCTGATAAAAGGGAACGTTCTGCATCTAAAGCCTCAGCAACTTCCTCTAGCTTCAAAGGGTCTGTCACGCGAATACTAGCCTTACTACGCACAAATAAACTTTCCATGATGGCCACTGATCTGTCAGAACCAAATTGGTCTTCTAACTTTTTAACCAACCAAACAGGCAGTGAATACTTGACCGAATAATACTTATTTCGACGCTTAATTGTTTCCATATCTGGGAGAGGATGGCTGGTGAATTGACGTAAAATAGCATTGACAAACTTCTCTGCACCTTTTTTATTGCCACGATTTTTGGCAATACCAACCGCATCGTTAACAATGGCATGCGCTGGTAACTTATCTAAATAAGTCAGTTGATAAAGACTGAGCATAAGGAGATAATAAACCCATTTGTCCAATTTATCTCGGTCTTTGACATAATGGGCTAAATACCATTCCAAGCTAATTTTACGTGAAACGGTACCATATACAATCTCAGTTAATAGAGCTCTGTCCTTAGCAGATAAAGCTTTATTGCTTAGTTGCTGATTAAGCGCTATGTTTGTGTAAGCCCCCTGATCAAAAATAGCTTCAATGACAAGGAGGGCTTTGCCTCGCGTACTTTTTTTCCAATTATCTGCCAATGATGTCCCCTACTTCAAGTTTTCTACCAATGCCGTTTAAAAAGTCTATTATTGACATTTTAGGTTTACCAGCCGGTTGCACAACGATCAAGGACAAAGCACCTTGTCCAGTAGCTATTACCAAAGATTTTTTGGTTTTGACAACAACTTGTCCAGGTAATCCCTCTCCTTCAGCTAGTTGAGCTTCGTAAATTTTTAAACGTTGCCCCTCTAAAAACGTATGCGCTACCGGCCAAGGGTTCATACCTCGAATATGATTGAACACTTCTTGATTAGACATTGTCCAATCTAATTTTTCATGTTCTGGAGAGATATTAGGTGAAAAAGTAGCTTGGCTGTGATCTTGAGGAATAGGTTTTAATTCTCCAGAAAGATAAGCTGGCAAACTATCCAAAAGTAAGTCTCGACCAATGATGGCTAATTTCTCAAAAAGAGTACCTACATTATCGGTTTCAAGAATTGGAGTGCTTGCTTTAGCGACCATGTCACCTGCATCCATTTCTTTAATCATTTCCATAATAGTAACGCCGGCCTCTTTATCTCCATTCATAATAGCATAATGGATAGGTGCTCCACCTCGATATTTAGGTAACAATGATGCATGTACATTAATAGCAAATGAAACTGAATCAAGTAATATTGTTGGTAAAAATTGGCCAAATGCTGCTGTAATAATACCATCTGCACCAAGTCCCATAATCTCAATGAGTTCTTGAGAGCCTGATAATTTTTCCGGCTGATAGATTGCTATTCCATGCTCAAGAGCTAATTGCTTTACAGGTGTTACCTTAATATCTTTTTTGCGTCCAACAGCTCGATCAGGCTGAGTAACCACTCCTAAAATCTCATAGGCAGGATTATCTAGCAAGCCCTTCAATACAGTTGCTGAAAATTGGGGAGTTCCCATAAATAATAATTTTATCATGACTTTCCTCTTTGTATTTTTATTATATCATAACTGATCATCCTAGATTTAGTGATTTACCTTATAAAAATTGTTGCGGTTCACAATCAATAATTAGTTTTAAATGACGATTATCTGCTTCTTGACTCCAATCAAGAATACGATTGAGCGTCTCTTCTAGGTTATCTTCAAAACGGTATTTTAACAAAATTTGATAGTGGTATAAATTGTGTGTTCTAGCAATTGGCTTAGGAGTCGGTCCTAATATTTTAATATTATCCGATAAGTGACTCTTTAGCAGTTCTGTAACTTGATAAGCTTTTTTTACAACCGATGCTTCTAAACGATGCGAAAGCGTAATACCCACTGTAAAGTAGTAAGGGGGATAAGCCATTTGATGACGAATAGACATCTCATAACGGTAAAAAGCTTCAAAATCTTGTTTCTTAGCTAATTGAATAGCATAGTGATCGGGATTATAAGTTTGAATCAAGACCTCTCCTGGCTTATGGGCACGGCCTGCCCGACCAGCAACCTGTGTTAACAATTGAAACGTTTTTTCTGACGCTCGAAAATCCGGCAAATTTAAGGAAGTATCTGCATTTAGTACCCCAACTAAAGTCACATTTGGAAAATCCAGTCCTTTGGCAATCATTTGCGTCCCTAACAAAATATCTGCTTCCTGGCGACCAAAACTATCTAGTATGGTTTTGTGACTTCTTTTTTTTCGTGTGGTGTCAACATCCATTCTCAAGATCTTAGCTTCTGGAATAACCCCTTGCAATTCATCAAAAGCTTTTTGAGTTCCAGTGCCATAATAGCGGATACTATTGCTATGACACTCAGGACAAGTAATTGGGATAGGTTTTTGAAACCCACAGTAATGGCAATTCATAGTTTTAGTATCCATGTGAAGGGTTAAAGAGATATCACAGTTGGGACATTTGTCCACATAACCACAGTCCCGACACATCACAAAACTAGAATAACCACGTCTATTTAACATTAAGACAACTTGTTCTTTTTTAACCAAACGTTCTTTAATCTTATCAATCAAATATGGGGTAAAATTACTAACTGCTTGCTGTCCAATATAATCACGAAAATCAACAATCGTTACTTCTGGAATCTTAGCAAGAGGGTTTGCTCTTTGCGTTAATTGAATAAAATGATAGACACCCTTACTAGCCCTTGCTCGGCTTTCAATACTTGGCGTAGCAGAGCCCATAACCACAACTGCTTGATGGTGTTTAGCTCTGAGCAGGGCAACCTCTCTGGCATGGTATCTAGGGTTGCTTTCTTGTTTATAGGTTGATTCATGCTCCTCATCGATAATAATTGCACCAATCCGCTCTAGTGGGGAGAAAATAGCAGAGCGGGCACCAACCACAACCTTAGCCTGTCCTGTTTTTATCTTGCGCCACTCATCAAACTTTTCACCATCTGATAAGCCTGAATGCATAATAGCCACTTGCTTTCCGAAACGGGAAATAAAACGAGAGGTCATCTGAGGAGTCAACGAAATTTCTGGCACTAAAACAATGGCTGTCTTATCCTGTTTTAAAACCGCTTCGATGATATGAAGATAAACTTCTGTCTTACCCGAACCTGTAATCCCTTCAATCAAAAAAGGTTTACTCGGTTTCCCAATTTGTTCAACAATTTCAGTAACAGCTGACGCCTGCTGTTCATTTAAGGTTAAAAAAGAAGATGGTTTGATCTGGTCAAAATAGGACTCACTGCGATCAATTGGACGTTCGTCAATACGAATTAAGTGATTTGTCACAAAGTAAGCCACCACATCTCTAGAAAAGGCTTGATAAAGCGTTGCAAGTTTAGCTTCCTTCGTATGGGTTAGCAGATAGTCTTTTAATAATTGACGCTTTTTGGCACGACTAGAGATGGGATGTACCGCTAAGGCGTCTAAGTCGACGTGATAATATTTTTCTGTCTTTAGGTTTTTCTTGTCTTTGGCTAAATAACTAACAGTAATATGCCCAGCTTGTATGCCCTTAAGAGCTATTTTTTCCTTCTCGCGGTCTAAGGTAGAATATAAGACAGATGGTTTTCCTTCAAAAAGAAAGTCCCTATCAGACTTTTTTAGACCTGACTCTGGCCTTAGCACTTTATCATAGTTAGAGTTAAGAAGATTAGGAATCATTGCTTTTAAGAGCGTGATTTTATAAGAAAAAACTGTTTTTCGAAGCTGATCAGCAAGGGTCAATTGCTCTTGGTTTAGGACTGGCTCAGGATCTAAAACGGTCTGAATCAGTTTAAGAGAGCTTGAATCTTCTTGGCCAAAACCAATAATAAAGCCTTGCAACAAACGATTCCCTTTTCCAAAAGGAACATGCACACGAGAACCAAGCTGCACGAGAGAAACTAACTCTTTTGGAATACCATAAGAAAATGGCTTGTCCGTTTGCATCAATGGAATATCTACAATCACATGAGCTACTTTTTCCATTTGCTTCTCCTTTTCTGTCATGGACATCGTACTAAATATGAAAAAATCTAAGATTTCTGAAACCTTAGATTTTTTCTCCTTCTTCTTCTTTTTCTTTGGCAATTTGTTCTTTGATTTTACGTTCCTCTTCCTCTTTGGCCAAGCGTTCTGCCTCAATCTTAGCACGGACAGCTTCACGTTTAGCTGAAGGATCTGGGTGAATCACAACGTTTCCTGATTCAATTTCTTCAAGTGCCTGAAGTGTTGACTTCACTGATTTAAATTCTTGAGTTGGAGTGGCACCAGCTTCTAGTTCATGGGCACGTTTGGCTTGTAAAATCACAAGTGAATACTTGGATGGTACTTTATCTAATAAGGTATCAATGGAAGGTTTTAACATCATAATGCTTACTCTTTTCTATTTAGCTTTAAAGGAATTTTTTGTTATTTTAATCATTTTATCATAACGACCAATCACGCGCTCCACACGAAAGTGTTCTGTCTCAATGATACGCTTAACCCGCTCAGCTGCCAAGGCAACTTCATCATTAACAACTGCATAATCGTATTCGCGCATAAGGGCAATTTCTTCTTTTGCTCTTTCAATACGTTGAGCTATGACTTCTTGACTATCTGTACCACGACCAACCAGGCGGTCTTCTAATTCATCTAAATCTGGTGGTGTTAAAAAAACAAAAACACCATCTGGTACTTTTGACTTAACCTGAAGAGCTCCTTGAACTTCAATTTCTAAAAAGACATCAATTCCCTTATCAAGAGTCTCATTAACATAAGTTAAAGGGGTGCCATAGTAATTACCAACATATTCAGCATACTCTAGCATTTGACCAGTTTTAATGAGTTCTTCAAATTCTTCACGTGTGCGGAAGAAATAATCAACCCCATCAACCTCGCCCGGTCTTTGCGGACGAGTCGTCATTGAAACCGAATATTCAAATTTATGATCTGGCGTTGAAAAAATTTCTTGTCTTACCGTTCCTTTTCCGACACCTGAAGGGCCAGAAAAGACGATTAACAAACCGCGTTCAGACATTGTATTCTCCTTATTAGTTGCTTTTTAATAGTTTATCAAAAAGGCTAGTCTTTTTCAAGAACATTTTCAAAGGCAAGTCATAAAGAAAAAGAGGATAATTCCTCTTTTTCTACTTGGCATAATCAACCGCTCTCATCTCACGAATAACAGTTACTTTAATATTTCCTGGGTAATCTAGATTGTTTTCAATTTTTTCTCTTACTTTATGCGACAAAATGACAACCTGATCATCTGAAATTTTTTCAGGTTGAACCATAATACGAATCTCACGTCCAGCTTGTAGAGCAAAACTATTTTGTACCCCATCAAAACTTGTCGCGATTTCTTCTAAATCACGAAGACGCTTGATGTAATTCTCCATTGACTCATTACGAGCGCCTGGACGAGCCGAACTGAGAGCGTCTGCTGCAGCTACTAGCACAGCGATCACAGAATCTGGCTCCACATCTCCGTGGTGGCTAGCAATAGTGTTGACAACAACTGGATGTTCTTTGTATTTACGTGCAAATTCCATTCCAATCTCAACGTGACTGCCTTCAACCTCACGGTCAATAGCTTTACCCATATCATGCAAGAAACCAGCACGGCGGGCAAGAGCAACATTTTCACCTAACTCACCAGCTAAAATACCAGCTAACTTACCAACCTCAACAGAGTGACGTAGGACATTTTGACCAAACGAGGTACGGAATTGCAGGCGTCCCATGATTTTAATCAAATCAGGATGAAGGTTTGGTGCACCAATCTCATAGGCTGCAGCTTCACCGTACTCACGAATACGATTATCCATTTCAAGACGATTTTTCTCAACCAATTCCTCGATACGAGCTGGATGGATGCGACCATCAGCAATCAGAGATTCCAAGGTCATACGAGCAATTT
Source organism: Streptococcus pyogenes (assembly GCF_002055535.1). Lineage (NCBI taxonomy): Bacteria > Bacillati > Bacillota > Bacilli > Lactobacillales > Streptococcaceae > Streptococcus > Streptococcus pyogenes. The sequence goes on from NZ_LN831034.1 coordinate 1,429,290, forward strand.
CACGTCGAATAGGATCAAATCCTGATAAGATAACAACTTCAGGAGTATCGTCAATAATAACGTCAATGCCAGTCAAGCTCTCTAAAGTACGAATATTACGGCCTTCACGTCCAATAATTCGGCCCTTCATGTTGTCGTCTGGGAGATGGACACTGGTAATAGTTTGTTCAGTCACATACTCACCAGCAAGGCGTTGCATGGCTTGCGCTAACAAGTCCTTGGCTGTTTTAACTGTTCGGTCCTTGATGTCACGTTCGGCATCTCGAATGCGCGTCGCAATTTCATGGGTCAGTTTGTTTTCCGTCTCCATTAAAATCACTTCACGCGCTTCTGCAATCGTCATCGCAGCAACTTTTTCCAGTTCTGCTTTTTTCTCCTCTTCAAGTTTTTCCACTTGAAGTTGCCGCTCATCAATGTGTTTAGATTTATCGGTCAGACTTTGTTCTTTACTATCTAGTACCTTTTCTTTACTTGATAGGTTTTCATCTTTACGGTCAAGAGTTAAGGAGCGCTCCGCTAAGCGTGTCTCGAGTTGTTTAAGCTCTTGTCTTTCAGACTTAAATTCTTGTTCAATCTCTTCACGATATTTTCTTGCCTCTTCTTTTGCTTCTAAAAGTAATTCTTTACGATTTGCTTTACTTTCACGTTTAGCTGTTTTTTTGATGTGTTCAGCATCTACTTCTGCTTTGCCACGAATATCAACAGCTTCTTGTTCAGCGTTTAAAAGAGTCAACTCTGCAGCTTCCTTCGCAGACTTGAGTCTAATCGAAATAAGTGCATAACCTAATATTAAACCAATGAGGGCAGAAACAATTAATAAAATAATATTAACCATGTTTGTACCTCAATATATTCTAGATTTCATTAATAGAAAGCCATCTCTTAGTTTATCATAAATTGAGCGTTTACACAATTCCAATTCATTTTTAAAAAAATTAACATTTGGGCCAAGTGGTTGAGAACCCTACTTAAAAAAAGACTGTAGCAAGTCGTCCATGATGTAGGCTTCTATTTCAGAATAACTTTTTTTCCGGAGGCGTGTTAAGACAACACGCCAAGAAATGGGACGTTCCATTGGAATACACTTAATGTCCTTTAATTGGTATAATTCTGTAATAGGTTTGGGACAAATAGTTAAGACGTTGTGATTAATCTTGGTAGAATTAAGCATAAAATCCCAGGAAGAGGACGTCAAAATAATATTAGGTCTGACTTGGTGACGCTCGCAAGCTTCAAGCACTAAATGGTGAACCATGAAACTAGGATCAAATAGGGCAAGTTGTTCATCTGTTAAATCTTCCCACTGAATAACTTTTTTGGAAGCTAAACGATGGCGTGGAGACAGGCATACAGATAATTCTGATCTCTGGATTTCATAAGTCTCAACCAAATTATCAGCGATGCCTGTTGGGGATAACAAGACTGCGACGTCAACATTTCCCACGAGTAGTTCATTTTTTAGTTGGTAAGCACCAATCTCCTTAACATTGAATTGAATCCCCGGATTTTCTAAAATCAGTTTTGGCATTACTTCTGAGAAAACAACTGATAAAATAAGAGGAGGAATACCAATATTGATACTTCCCTTTAACCCTTTACTGTGATCATGCAATTTCAAAAACATGTCATCATAGAGACTGAGAACCTTTTGAGCGTCCTTATAATAATTATCACCAAGATAGGTTAACCCAATAATACGACCTCTTTTTCGTTTGAAGAGCTTAACATTTTCTCTTTTTTCAAAATCATTGATCATCATGCTAAGTGTCGGCTGCGACACATACAACAGTTCCGCCGCCTGGCTCAAGTTAAAATGATTTTCAACGATTGCGATAAAATAACGAATTTGTTTAATATCCAAATAGGATTCTCCTTGTCTTATCAATTGCTTTTTCCGGTATAATTACCTATATTATGACACAAGTAGATGTTAAATGCTATTGCCAACTCTATCAAAAAAATTTATATGCTTATAAAAATTCTATATTTTTATTTTTAGCGTTTTCTTGTTATCTTAGAGACATGGAAAGCGCTTTTCTAAAACTGAAAGGATGTTTATTTTATGAAAAACATAGTTATCGTTGAAGCTTTACGAACTCCTATCGGAGCTTTTGGAGGCTCCTTTAAAAGTGTCTCTGCTGTTGAACTTGGAACAACTGTACTGAAAAAAATCCTTGATAAAACGCAAGTAAAGCCTGAAATGGTTGATGAAGTCATCCTAGGAAACGTCCTTCATGCAGGCCTAGGACAAAATGTGGCAAGACAAGTTGCAGTCCACTCAGGAATTCCTGAAGATAAAACAGCTTTCACATTAGATATGGTTTGCGGTTCTGGACTTAAAGCAATCCAATTAGCTGCGCAAAGCATCATGCTTGGTGACGCTGATATCGTTATTGCTGGTGGTGTCGAAAACATGTCACAAGCAGCCTATGTATCAACTCAGCACCGTTTTGGACAGCGACTTGGTAATAGTCAATTGATTGATACTCTTGTTCATGATGGCTTAACAGATGCTTTTAACAATTACCACATGGGTATTACTGCTGAAAACGTTGCTCAGAAATATGGCATCTCAAGAGAAGAGCAAGATCAATTTGCTTTAGAAAGCCAAGAAAAAGCTGCTAAAGCATTAGAAAATCATCGTTTTGCTGACGAAATTGTCCCTGTCTCTGTGCCTCAACGACGCAAAGACCCTTTAATTGTTACAACAGATGAATACCCAAAAGTTGATACAAGCCTTGAAAAATTACAGCAATTACGTCCTGCTTTCCTCCCTAAAGAAGGAACCGTTACTGCTGGGAATGCCTCAGGAATAAACGATGGTGCAGCCTTATTGATGTTAATGACTGAAGAAAAAGCTCTTGAATTAGGGTTAACACCTTTAGTCACTATTGAAAGCTATGCTAGTGCAGGTGTTGCACCTGAACTGATGGGAACTGGACCAATTCCTGCCACTCAAAAAGCCCTTAAGAAAGCTGGATTAACAATTTCTGATTTGGACTTAGTGGAGTCCAATGAAGCATTTGCAGCACAGTCCTTGGCGGTTTTAAAAGATTTAAAGTTAAACCCAGAAATCGTGAATGTTAATGGAGGAGCCATCGCTTTAGGTCATCCTATTGGTGCCAGTGGCGCTCGCATTCTAGTCACATTAATCCACGAAATGAAAAAACGCCAAGTAACCAGAGGACTAGCAACACTTTGCATTGGTGGAGGACAAGGAACTGCTGTTATCGTGAAAAACAATACTTAGTCTCGTGAAAGTTGGTAGAAAAAATGTGTAAAGAAATCACAATAAAAGAAGCGGTAGCTCACGTTAAAGATGGTGATACCATTATGGTTGGTGGCTTCATGACAAATGGCACACCAGAAAAATTAATTGATGCACTTGTGGAAAAAGGTGTCAAAGACCTCACTTTAATCTGTAACGATGCCGGTTTTCCTGACAAAGGCGTTGGTAAGATGGTTGCCAATAAACAGTTTTCAACTATTATTGCATCACATATCGGTCTCAACCGTGAAGCAGGCCGACAAATGACTGAGGGCGAGACTGTAATTGATCTTGTACCTCAGGGAACATTAGCTGAGCGCATCCGCAGTGGCGGTTTTGGGCTAGGCGGTTTCTTAACACCTACTGGAATAGGAACCGAAGTTGCCAAAGGAAAAGAAGTCATTACTATTGACGGCAAAGACTACCTTCTTGAAAAACCTTTGAAAGCTGATGTCGCACTTATTTTTGCTAACAAGGCAGATAAAAATGGCAATTTGCAATACGCAGGTTCTGAAAATAACTTTAATCATGTGATGGCTGCTAATGCGAAAACCACCATTGTTGAAGCAAGAGAAATTGTTGACGTGGGGCAAATGGATCCTAATTTTGTCCATACTCCTGGCATTTTTGTTAACTACTTAGTGAAAGGAGCCTAACATGGGAACATCAACTACTGTTCTTTCAAAAGAAGAGATTCAAACACGTATTGCTAAGCGCGTTGCACAAGAATTAGAACACAATACACTGGTCAACTTAGGCATAGGTTTGCCAACAAAAGTAGCCAACTATATTCCTGAAGGTGTAACCATTACCCTGCAGTCCGAAAATGGTTTTGTCGGTCTCACTGGATTAACAGATGATCACTACGATCCTACTATTGTTAATGCTGGTGGGCAACCTGTTAGTATTGCTCCTGGAGGGGCTTTCTTCGATAGCTCAACTTCCTTTGGTATTATTCGAGGCGGCCATGTGGCCGCAACCGTCTTAGGTGCCTTACAAGTTGATAAAGAAGCTAGCATTGCTAATTACCTGATTCCTGGAAAAATGGTTCCTGGGATGGGAGGGGCCATGGACTTATTGGTAGGTGCTAAAAAAGTCATTGTTGCAATGGAGCATACCAATAAAGGCAAAGCAAAAATTTTAGACAAATGCACCCTTCCTCTGACTGCTCAAAATGTTGTTAACCTAATCATTACTGAAATGGGAGTCTTTGAATATCAAGATGAAGGTCTATGCGCCCTTGAAATTAACCCAGATTACACCTTTGAAGACGTGCAAAACGTTACCGAAGTTACCCTAATTGATAAAACAAACTAAAGACTAACCAAAAGAAAGACGAGGATAGTATCATGACACATACTAAAGAAGTTGCATTTATCACTGGTGCTGCAAGCGGAATTGGAAAACAAATCGGGGAAACCTTATTAAAAGAAGGTAAAACGGTTGTTTTTTCCGACATTAATCAAGAAAAACTGGATCAGGTTGTTGCTGACTATACTAAAGAAGGCTATGACGCTTTTAGTGTTGTGTGCGATGTCACCAAAGAAGAAGCCATCAATGCTGCTATTGATACGGTTGTTGAAAAATATGGTCGTATTGATATTTTGGTTAACAACGCAGGTCTTCAACATGTTGCCATGATTGAAGATTTTCCAACTGAAAAATTTGAATTCATGATTAAAATCATGTTGACAGCACCATTTATTGCCATTAAACGTGCTTTTCCTACAATGAAAGCTCAAAAACACGGTCGTATTATTAATATGGCTTCTATCAATGGTGTCATTGGTTTTGCTGGCAAATCCGCCTACAATTCAGCTAAGCACGGCTTGATCGGTCTGACCAAAGTAACTGCCTTAGAAGCTGCTGATTCAGGCATTACGGTCAATGCCATTTGTCCTGGATATGTTGACACACCACTGGTTCGTGGCCAGTTTGAAGACCTTTCCAAAACAAGAGGTATTCCCCTTGAAAATGTTCTTGAAGAAGTGCTATACCCACTTGTTCCTCAAAAACGCCTCATTGACGTTCAAGAAATTGCAGACTATGTGTCTTTCCTTGCCAGTGATAAGGCAAAAGGTGTTACAGGTCAAGCCTGTATCTTAGACGGTGGCTACACTGCTCAATAAATTTGGAGAGATAAAGAGGCTGTATCTTGTGATCTGTCTCTTTATTTTCTAATAAGGAGGTCATAAAACTATGGAAATTATTGGTTCTCTGGGGGTCTTGGTAGGTGTTATTGTTATTATTTACCTGTATGTCAAAGAAGTTAACATTATCATCGCTGCGCCTCTTGCTACCAGCTTGGTCATTTTGTTTAATCAAATGGATCCAACCACAACCTTACTTGGAAAAGAACCCAACCAATTTATGGGGGCACTCTCCACTTATATTCTCAATTATTTTGCTATCTTTTTATTAGGTTCTATCTTAGCCAAATTAATGGAAACAAGCGGTGCAACCACTTCTATTGCAGATTATATTTTAAAAAAAGTTGGTCATGATAGTCCTTATAAAGTACTCGTTGCTATTTTTCTGATCAGTGCTATATTAACTTATGGGGGAATCAGCCTCTTTGTTGTCATGTTTGCTGTCTTGCCGCTTGCACGAAGCCTATTCAAAAAAATGGACTTGGCTTGGAACTTAATTCAAGTTCCTCTTTGGCTCGGTATTGCAACTTTTACCATGACGATTTTACCCGGAACACCTGCCATTCAAAATGTTATTCCTATTCAATACTTGGACACCTCACTAACTGCTGCCGCCATTCCGAGTATCGTTGGCTCAATTGGCTGCGTGGCTTTTGGGCTCTTTTATATGAAATATTGTCTAGCAAAAAGTATGGCAAGGGGTGAAACTTATGCCACTTATGCTTTTGACAATGAGATACAAGTGAAAACAAAAAATCTCCCACATTTCCTTGCCAGTATCTTACCTTTATTGTTGCTCATTATTATCGCCCTAACCGGTAGCCTTTTCGGAAACGATTTTTTTAAGAAGAACATTATTTTCATAGCACTTTTAGCTGTCATTCTCACCGCAAGCTGGCTCTTTAGACAGTTTATTCCTAATAAGATTGCTGTCTTTAATTTAGGAGCTAGCAGCTCTATTGCACCTATTTTTGCGACAGCATCTGCAGTTGCCTTCGGAGCCGTTGTGATGATTGTCCCAGGTTTCACATTCTTCTCAGATCTCATTTTGAATATTCCCGGTAATCCTCTTATTAGTTTAGCCGTGTTGACTTCCTCTATGTCAGCTATTACCGGCTCTTCTTCCGGTGCTCTAGGAATTGTCATGCCTAACTTTGCCCAGTATTATTTAGATCAAGGCCTTAATCCCGAAATGATTCACCGTGTTGCCACTATTGCTTCTAATATCTTTACCATTGTGCCCCAAAGTGGTGTCTTTCTCACCTTCTTAGCATTGACAGGACTTAACCACAAAAATGCTTTTAAAGAAACCTTTATTACTGTTTCTGTAAGTACTTTTATCGCACAGGTCATTGTGATAGCCTTTGATCTGTTTTCTTAGCCTTTTCTCCTCCACAAGTAGCCACTTTCTCACTATTTGTGTTATGATAAAGTGTAAAACAAAGGAGATTGAAATGACAAAAGAAGTTATCGTCGAAAGTTTTGAGCTAGATCATACTATTGTAAAGGCCCCTTATGTTCGTCTTATTTCTGAAGAATTTGGACCCAAGGGCGATCGTATTACAAATTTTGATGTTCGCCTAGTGCAGCCTAACCAAAATTCTATTGAAACAGCCGGTTTGCATACCATTGAACACTTACTTGCCAAGCTCATCCGCCAACGCATTGATGGGATGATTGATTGCTCTCCTTTTGGCTGTCGAACAGGTTTTCACCTTATCATGTGGGGAAAACACAGTTCTACTGATATTGCCAAGGTGATTAAATCCAGCCTAGAAGAAATTGCAACTGGGATTACTTGGGAAGATGTTCCTGGAACAACTCTTGAATCCTGTGGGAACTATAAGGATCATAGCCTCTTTGCCGCCAAAGAATGGGCTCAATTGATTATTGATCAAGGGATTTCAGACGATCCTTTTAGTCGCCATGTCATCTGATACTAGTGTGTTGTCAAACATAACAATCCTACTGACCTATTTGACTTGTTACAAAAAACAAGTCTATCTGCAGATTTTAAGACAACATACTTTATTAATCAAAAAACTGAGACAAGTTGCCTTATCTCAGTTTTTTTGATTTTCTCAGTAATCTAAAGCATCAGCATAACCTTTGCCATTTCCTACAAAATAACCCGTCTTACAATTAATAGAGAACAGATAAGTGCCATCAGGCTTAAACATATTATAGTAACCATTGCCATTAATAATATTAACCGGCTCTAAAATATATTGGTTGCCTGAAATATAACCTCTAGCTTGTGAGGTTGCTACAATTTTTTCAAGAACTCCTGGATTAAATGCCCAAGATGGGTTAGCTCTGTCAGCAATAACATCTTGATTGTAAGGTACACGTGATAAATGCCGTTGTAAGCTTGCAGGATCATAACTTGTCAAGCCATAGCCAGATGGTGCTACTGATGTACTTTGTCCTTGAGCTGCTTGATCCTGGACTGCTTGCTCATTAGCTGCTTTAGCGGCCTCAGCCTTGCTGGCTAGTTGCTGACGACCTTCTGTGATGCTTGCCTGCAAGACAGCATCAAGATTTGCATTTCCTGTTGTCAAGGTTGCACTTGATAAATCATCAAAATTAGCATCAGCCTTGACTTCAGCCGAAACCTTTTCACCATCTACAACAACATCGGAAACAAATTTACCGTTAACCGCTGTAATAGCAGCAATAGCTTTCTTAAGGGAATCGACTTTTGCTTTCGCCTTATCATAGTAAGCAGAGCCTTCCAAAGCTTTCAAGGCAGCTTCTAAATCTGGCAAAGTAGCAAAGGCACTATTTTTTAATTTGCTCTTTGTGGCATCTGTATAAAAAGTACCATATAGTTTTTCGAAAGCTTTAGCAGCAGCCTTCAAGCGCGTTGCTTTTTTAGCACTGTCGGTCTGCAAAGAGGTCTTTGTCTGTTTACTTGCTGTTTGAGTTGTTTTACCACTGTCTTGTCTCAAGAAATGGTTCCAACCAAATACAACTGCAAGAATGGCCAATAATAGCAGAAATAAAGCTATTAACCAACCTTTTTTCGTGTTTTGTTTGGCTGGATGGTGGCTATCTTCAGAAAGAAACTGATCTCTTTTTGGTTCTTCCTTGGTCATCTGTGGTTCTGGAATGACCCTCTCTGATGGATCTAGATCTAACACAGGGACTGTCGCTTCCACCGGAATCCCAGTTACCACCGCAGTAGTCTCCATTGGAGCTAAGTCTTCAGCTACTTCTTCAACCAAAGTGCTATCTTGCTCAGCAGACTCCGCAGACACAGGTTCGTCATCAACAAGACCGGCTTTACTCAATGCTTCTCTTTGTTTTTTGATAAAGTTATCTAAACTAGCTGTATCAAGCTCTGTATACTTAGCATCAAACTTTTGAGAAGAAACTTCGTCACGGTGTTGCTTAATGTACTTATCTAAAATACTATCATCCTTAGTAACACCTGCTTTTATCTCTGACTGTTTGCGTACAGCTTCACCAATTGTCATTGACTTGGCTTCATTAAGCCCCAATGTTTGCGATTCTTTTGTTACTTCGACTTCTTTGCTTTCTTCTGACACGCTTACTACCTCTCTATATCAGATGTCGCTTTACCCTTTCCCCATAAAATTGGTACAAATCAACTTTTAGGGTGCCGTTATAAAGTTTACGTTTTTTATCAGCTTTTTGCCCGTATTTTAGTTCAAAAAGTTCATCACTTGTAAGGATAAATTTGCTCCATGTTTTCAATGGTGCAAAGGTTTGTCCCATTTCATTATACAAGATGTCAACCGCTTTGTCATCAAGCAACCGTTCTCCATAAGGAGGATTTGATATCACTACACCATTAACCTTGTCTGTTCGAAAGTCTTGCAGACGCATTTGCTTAAAGGTAATCACATCAGATAAACCAGCTTCTTCAGCATTACTTTTAGCAATCTCAATCATGCGGCCATCGATATCAAAGCCAGAAATATCTAATTCGATTTCATAATTAGCTTCTTGTTCAGCATCATCACGAACTTGTTGCACCATATCTTTATCTACCCAGCTCCATTCTTCAAAAGCAAACGAACGGTTAAATCCTGGAGCAATATTCATCCCAATCATGGCTGCCTCGATGCAAAACGTTCCCGATCCACAGGTGGGATCAACCAGAGGTTTATCTGGAAACCAGTTAGATAAGGCCAAGATAGCAGCTGCCATATTTTCCTTGATCGGTGCTCCACCTTTTTGAACGCGATACCCTCGTTTAAATAGGCTAGATCCTGTCGTGTCAATCATAATAGTGGCTTGGTCTTTTAAAATAGATACCTCAATGTTAAACGTTGACCCAACTTCTTGAAGAGGAACTCCTTCTGGCCTGTGGAAATGCTTTTGCAGTTTCTTAACAACGGCCTTTTTGGTAATCGCCTGAACACTTGGCTCGTTATGCAATTTAGACTTAACACATTTGGCTTTTGAGATTGGAAATTTAGCTCCTAGCGGTAAATAATTTTCCCAATCCAAGGCAAAGACACCTTGGAATAATTCTTCAAAGGTTCTAGCAGGAAATTGTCCTACGATAATTTTGATACGATCTGCTGCACGTAACCAAAGATTTGTTTTAACAATCGCTTCTACATCACCTTCAAAATAAACTTTCCCATTTTCAACCTGACAATCAAAGCCTAGTGCTCTGACTTCTTTACCAACGACAGCTTCTAAACCTGCGGCTGCAGTTGCGACTAATCTAAATGTTTCTTTCATATATCTCTTTCTTTTAAATCAAATAAAAGCTAGCAAATGCTAGCTTAACCTATTATGCAATTTTCTATAAGCCATGTTTTGTTCCGGAAATAACTAGGAATTATTTCCTTCGATAATCATCTGTCTACCGTCTGTTGACAGTCAGGATAGCTTGTTCGTTTCCAACTATCCCATGCCCCTACCAAAGTTTGGGTTGCTAGCTTGAGGGGTTTACCGCGTTCCATTTTTTACGTTTCCATAAAAACTACGTCACTGTGGCACTTTCAGAAGTACTTTGGCATATCAAACGACTTAGCCATTTCCTTCGCCGTAATGTGTATGCACATCCCTAGGCTTATGTGTTCGCCTAGCACAATCACTACTGGCATCACAGCCAGTGCTAGCATGGACTTTCCTCATAGTATTAAAATACTACGCGATTATCCAAAAATTGCACAGTTTTCATTACTCAATAATTTGTTTACCAAAAACCTCTTTTTCCAATTTACTAATACGTTTCAAGATGTCAAAATTAGTAGCTGATTGAGCAACACGAGTCGGTTGCGGTACTGGTTGTTGAACAGTCGCTGAAACTGTATTTCTAGCTTGAAACTTCGCCTTTTTTAAGGCTTCATTCTCAGCTTTTAAAGCTTCAATTTGAGCATTGAAATTTTCATAATCTTTAATTACATTATCAAGAAATTCATCAACTTCTTTCTTATCAAACCCTCGCATACTAGTCTTAAATTCTTGCTCAAAAATATCTTTAGGACTATAAATAATACTTGTCATTCTTTACTCTCCGAACGGTCAATCTTTTTACCAAAATTATATTTCAGTATTATTATCAATGATACAGAAAAATAGTTCAAAAAGCAAGTATTTAAATACCAATACCCCTAAAAATACAATGCTAGCTTTGTGACATATCATTTAGCCGATCAAAGGTTAGCAATAGCAACTGATAATGCGGCATATCTTTTGCTTTCTTGAGAAAATATTTTAAGTTGGTCTCGTTTTCTGTGTCATAAAAAACATAAGCCCCTTCTGTCTTTTCTAATAAAAACTGATAATATTGACTAAATTGCGTCGGTTGTTCGTAATTTGGAAAGTAATATTTTACAAAGTCAACAGCCCTAAACTGACTTAAAACTTCTTTATTTTTTTCATTCCACCTATCTCCATGCGTTTCAAACAAGAATATAGTAGCTATCTGCAAGGGATACTCCTCTTTTAGCTCATTAGCTACTTCCAAAGCCCATTGTTCAAAACCCAAGTTCCCTGTAAAGATAAACCAATCCACACCATTTTCCAAATAACCTATTAAATCTTTACGAATAGCCTGTTTAATAATTGAAACTCGTGGGTCTTTATGGTCAAAAATCCCTATTTCAAAGCTTCGGTAACCTGTAATTAGAATCGCAGTCATTAGGTGTTATCCTTTCAAAAAATATGTTATAATAAAAGTGCTTAAATTTTTAGCATTAACTAGATAATATTAGGAGAACAATGGTTAATTATCCTCATAATCTTATTCGACAAAAAGTAAGTTCCGTTCAAAAGCAAAATAAGGTGGACTTCGCCAATAGAGGTATGTCCTTTGAAGCTGCTATCAACGCGACAAATGATTATTATTTATCTCGTCAAATAGCTGTCATTCACAAAAAACCTACTCCTGTCCAAATTGTCAAAGTGGATTACCCTAAACGCAGTCGGGCAAAAATCGTTGAAGCGTACTTTAGACAAGCTTCAACGACTGACTATTGCGGCGTTTATAAAGGACATTATGTTGATTTTGAAGCAAAAGAAACCAGGCAAAAAACAGCTATGCCCATGAAAAATTTCCATTTACATCAGATTGAACATATGGCTTGCGTTTTACATCAAAAAGGAATCTGCTTTGTCCTTCTTCACTTTTCCACACTGAAGGAGACTTACTACCTACCTGCTCAAGCCTTGATTTCATTTTATCAGATAGATAATGGCAGTAAATCGATGCCCATTGATTATATCAGAAAAAATGGCTTTAAGGTAGCATTTGGAGCCTTTCCACAAGTCCCTTATTTAAACATAATTGAACAAAATTTTTTAGGCGGTGATTACAATTAAAAATCCAAAAATCCTTAAGTGGCTAAAGTATGTATTAAGTGCAATTCTTAGCCTTATTATCCTTGTTATTATTATTGGTGGTCTTTTGTTTACCTTCTACATTAGCAGTGCTCCGAAACTGTCAGAAGCCCAGTTAAAATCAACAAACTCTAGCTTGGTTTATGACGGTAATAACAATCTGATTGCTGATTTGGGTTCTGAAAAGCGTGAAAATGTAACAGCTGATAGTATCCCTATTAATCTAGTTAATGCTATTACCTCAATTGAAGATAAACGTTTCTTTAACCATCGTGGAGTAGATCTTTATCGTATTTTTGGTGCTGCCTTTCATAATCTAACGAGTCAGACCACTCAAGGGGGGTCAACGCTTGATCAGCAACTCATTAAACTAGCCTATTTTTCTACTAATGAATCTGATCAAACCTTAAAACGTAAGGCTCAAGAAGTTTGGCTTGCTCTTCAAATGGAGCGAAAATATACTAAACAAGAAATCCTGACTTTTTACATCAACAAAGTATATATGGGTAATGGCAACTATGGTATGCTGACAGCCGCTAAGTCTTATTATGGCAAGGATCTTAAGGATTTATCTTATGCCCAACTAGCCCTATTGGCTGGAATCCCTCAAGCTCCTAGTCAATATGATCCTTACCTTCATCCTGAAGCTGCTCAAAATCGCCGTAACGTCGTGTTGCAACAGATGTACATGGAAAAACATCTGACGAAAGCAGAATATGAAACTGCCATCGCAACTCCCGTCGCTGAAGGTCTACAATCACTCCAACAGCGCTCAACTTATCCAAAATATATGGATAATTATCTAAAACAAGTTATTGAAGAAGTCAAAAAAGAAACGAATAAAGATATTTTTACCGCTGGTTTAAAAGTTTATACCAATATTATCCCCGATGCGCAGCAGACTCTTTATAATATTTATCATTCTGGTGATTATGTTTACTATCCAGACCAAGATTTCCAAGTTGCTTCAACGATTGTTGATGTGACAAATGGTCATGTTATTGCTCAGCTTGGCGGACGTAATCAAGATGAAAATGTTTCATTTGGGACTAACCAAGCTGTTTTAACTGATCGTGACTGGGGTTCTACCATGAAGCCAATCACAGCCTATGCTCCTGCTATTGAATCTGGTGTTTATACTTCTACTGCTCAGTCGACTAATGACTCAGTCTATTATTGGCCTGGAACCACTACCCAATTGTTTAACTGGGACCTTAGATATAACGGATGGATGACAATCCAAGCTGCTATTATGCTATCGCGAAATGTCCCAGCAGTCCGAGCACTGGAAGCCGCAGGACTTGACTATGCTCGATCTTTCTTAAGCAGTTTAGGTATTAACTATCCCGAAATGCACTACTCAAACGCTATCTCAAGTAATAACAGTAGCTCAGATAAAAAATATGGTGCAAGTAGTGAAAAAATGGCCGCTGCATACGCTGCTTTTGCAAATGGTGGTATTTATCATAAACCAAGGTATGTCAATAAAGTGGAATTTAGTGATGGTACAAGTAAAACTTTTGATGAAAAAGGAAAACGTGCCATGAAAGAAACCACGGCCTATATGATGACAGATATGTTAAAAACTGTTCTCACTTATGGTACAGGTACTGCTGCTGCCATTCCTGGTGTTGCGCAAGCTGGTAAAACAGGGACTTCTAACTACACTGATGAGGAACTAGCTAAAATTGGTGAAAAATACGGCCTTTATCCAGATTATGTTGGTACATTAGCGCCAGACGAAAACTTTGTTGGCTTTACTAAGCGCTACGCCATGGCTGTTTGGACAGGTTACAAAAACCGCTTGACCCCAGTATACGGATCAAGTCTAGAGATTGCATCTGACGTTTATCGTAGCATGATGACTTACTTAACAAATGGTTACAGTGAAGATTGGACGATGCCAAATGGTCTTTATCGCAGTGGTGGATTCCTCTACTTAAGCGGAACCTATGCGAGCAACACCGACTATACTAATTCGGTTTACAACAATCTTTACAGCAATAACACGACAACAGCTTCTAGCCAAACGACTTCAGATGATACTAGTAGTAGCAATGATACAAGTAATTCAACCAATACAGACAACAATGGCAGTCATCCATCTACCGATGATAAAAAGACAACTCATTAATCTCTAACCTCTACTTATTGTCTGTACCTACCTTTTATTACATATCCATTTAGTTACTTTTAATATCTACCTTAAGTGATAATCTAAATAAAAAGCGAGTCCACGTTCTGTGAGGACTCGCTTTTTATATGACACAAATGACTTACCACATACAATATAAAACAAAAAACAGAATTCTTTAATCGTATTAAAGAAAAGGTACAACGTTAAGGGAATTAGCAACTGATTTTTCAAACGTTAACCTAAAACAAAATAGACTTATTTAAAATTGTTATAAATAGCAACTAATGCCATAAGAGAGTATACATGAAAAAAACACGTTTCCATATACCGAAGACGTGTTTTTTCATATGTCATTTTCTTAGCATAATAATTTTTTTCATGTTCACTTTCTTATGCGGAGTCCAATCCGTTTGCTGTTCGTTTTGTCCAGCTTTTAGATTTCATACAGTCGCAAAGAAAGGAATTAGTATTGTGCTAAAGCACCCATTGGATCCCAAGGAGCTAGTACTTGTGGCTCTTTTTCATAAGCCGCTAACTCGTCAGCTGTTAAGAATTCTTTACGGACAACAATTTGATAGGTATATTCATCCATCCAAGCATCTGAAGCAACAAAGTAACCTTTGTCACCAACCTTCTCACCCCATGAATTTTCAACCTTCCATTTTAACGTTTTTCCTGTTTCATCTAAGTCAACACCTGTTAAAACCATAGCATGTGTCATCAAACTTTCACTATAATCCAAACGTCCAGCCTTATCTTGACTAAGATTGATATCCATACTAGCTTCAAAATCGTAAGTATTAGTTGCTAAAATGCCTTTTTGACGATCTGAAACTTGACCCACATCAGAGCCAAACCAAACGGACTCACCAGCCTGCATCTGCTTGATAGCTAGTTCTTTGAAACGTTTCATATCAAGGTTGAGGTAGCGAACCTCACGACTACCGACCACATTTCCTAGCATCTCAACAGTGTATGATTTGCCATAAGGCTTATCAGCAGTTGGCGCATTAATAACAGACACATAATCAGAAAGCTTTAAGCCAACAAATTTGTCGTAAAACGCTTGCGGTGTCAAACCTTTCTCAACATGATAGTGGTCATCTTTATCACGGTAGGCAAAATCAAAATGACGAGGTGGTAAACCAAGGGTCATGGCCAAGAAGTTAAAAATTTCCTGAAGAAGCTCTGCTTTTCGATCCTCAACTTGGTCTGCCTTAGCACCTGACGCAATCAGGTCACGAAGAATTTGAGCATCTTGGCGCAATAATTTATTCAAATACTGGTTTAATTCACGACTGTTACTTGATGAGATTGATTCTGGGTAAACAGATTTTGGCACCACTCCATACTTCTCAAACAAGGAAACCACCATGTCCCACTGACCACCATCTTGTTGTGGAACATCCAAGAGAAACTTAACTTTACGACTGGTTAATTCTTGGTCAGCTGTAGCAATGACCTGCTCCATAAACCAGTTAGCTTTTTCATACTTATCCCAAAAGAAAGTATGAGCTTGTGACAGTTCAAAATTTTCTAACTTAAATTCTGTGATTAATTTGTGTCGGAAAGTGTTCAAGGCAGCAAACATCCAGCAACGACCAGAAGCCTTTTGGTTAGATACCTTATCTTTAGTTAAATCAATAGAAAACACAAAATCATTGTCCACTTCACTTTGACGGGTTTCTAATGATTTTAGCAAACCATTATGCGTAACGGCATTCTCAATAGCTGAAAATTTTGCATTGGCTTCGTAATGAGCAAATAATTGTTCTGTAAATGTCTCTGTTAATGCTGACATTATTGTCCTCCTAAAATATTAAGATAAGCTTCACCTGAAATAATATTGGCAAGATGGTTATTATCCAGCCATTCTATTCTAAAGGATTACTTCTATTATAGACCTTATTTGATTTTCTTCAAGAAAAAAGTTAGGATAACCTAACTTTTTTTGTTTTCTTTTTTTACTCTTTGAACATCATCTCTTATTTCCAAAAATCATCAAAAATGGTGATTGGCAGGTGACGCTTGTGTTGTCCTTTATGCCACCATTTTTCAATAGTTGCTTGAGCTACTTTGGAAATCAGCTTCCCTTCCAAATAGTCGTCGATGTCTTGATAGGTCACCCCTAGAGCAACCTCATCAGCCAAGCCTGGTTTTTGATCTTCTAAATCAGCAGTTGGAACTTTTTCATACAAAGCAGCATCTGCTCCTAAAACTTTCAAAAGAGCCTTTCCTTGACGTTTGTTAAGCCTAAAGAGGGGAAGAATATCTGCTCCACCATCACCAAATTTAGTAAAGAAACCAGTGATGTTTTCTGCCGCATGATCCGTTCCAATAACAGCACCAGCCATTTGGCCAGCAATGGCATATTGACTGATCATTCGCTGACGTGCTTTAATATTACCTTTATTGAAATCAGAAATCTCAACGCCTGCTGCTTGTAGAGCCTCTACTTGACCGTCCACAGCTGCCTTGATATTAATGGTAAGGGTCTGATCTGGTGCAATAAAAGCCAAGGCTTTTTGCGCATCTGCTTCATCAGCCTGAACCCCATAAGGCAAGCGAACAGCTATAAATTGGTAAGCTTGATCACTTGCTTCCTCCCGTAACTCTGCAATGGCCATTTGGGCTAGCTTTCCTGCGAGGGTAGAATCCTGACCTCCCGAAATGCCTAAGACATAAGTTTTTAAAAATGAGTGCTTACGCAAATAAGCTTTTAAAAAATCAACGGCTTTCCGAATTTCTTCTTGTGGGTCAATGCTAGCCTTGACGCCTAATTGTCGAATTATCTCTTCTTGTAGTGTCATGTCATTCACTCTTTCCATAAGCATCTTTGCGAATGTTATCAATTAAGGCCATCTTGTTTTGCCACACATCACGGGCTAAGTCTACTGGGTAGTCTTGAGGATTTAAGACACGCTTGTATTCATCCCAAAGCTTGTCAAATTCTTTTTTAGCATAAGCCTTGATTTCAGCTAAGGTCGGTAGCTGGTAAACTAATTCTCCCTTGACAAAAATATCAACTAAGAGAGGAATTGCATCAAATTCTTTAACGGTTTTCTTAATATAGGTATAGGTCGGATGGAACATCTCAATCTCAGTTAATTCATTAACATTAATATCAGTAAACGTGATATAGTCGCCTTCTGATTTGCCTTTTTCACGACTGGTGATGCGCCAAACTTGTTTTTTACCTGGTGTGGATACTTTTTCTGCATTATTTGATAATTTGATCGTATCACGCATGCTGCCATCTTCTTGCTCAATAGAGACAATCTTATAAACAGCACCTAAGGCAGGCTGATCATAGGCTGTGATCAGTTTGGTCCCAACACCCCAAACATCAATTTTGGCCTTTTGCATTTTTAAGTTGAGGATGGTATTTTCATCGAGGTCATTAGAAGCATAGATCTTAGCCTCGGTAAAACCAGCGTCGTCTAACTGCTGACGGACTGTTTTTGAGAGGTAAGCCAAGTCACCAGAGTCCAATCGAACACCTAGAAAATTAATCTTGTCACCCATTTCTTTGGCTACTCGGATAGCTGTTGGCACACCTACTTTAAGTGTATCATAGGTGTCAACAAGAAATACACAATCTTTATGGGTCTTAGCATAAGCCATGAAAGCATCATAATCATTACCATAGGCTTGCACTAAAGCATGAGCATGCGTACCTGAAACAGGGATATCAAAGCGTTTACCTGCTCTCACATTACTTGTTGCATCTGCTCCACCAATCATCGCTGCGCGGGTTCCCCAAATCGCAGCATCTAGTTCCTGTGCACGACGGGTGCCAAATTCCAAAAGGGGTTCATCCTCAATCACAGAACGAATACGAGCAGCCTTTGTAGCAATCAAGGTCTGGAAGTTAACAATGTTTAAAAGAGCTGTTTCGACCAACTGACACTGACCTAGAGGGCCTTCTACTTGCACAATCGGCTCATTAGCAAAAACCAAATCTCCTTCTTTAGCTGAACGGATGGTCAATTCTAATCGTAACTCTTTAAGGTAGGTCAAAAAGTTTTCTGGATAACCCAGTTCTTCAAGGTAAGCCAAATCTGTTTCTGAAAATTGAAATTGCTCTAGGTACTCCACCATGCGCTGTAAACCGGCAAAAACAGCATAACCATTGTTAAAAGGTTCCTTGCGGAAATAGACTTCAAACACCGCATGACGATTATGAATGCCCTGCTCAAAATAAACTTGCATCATATTAATCTGATACAAATCAGTATGGAGAGTTAAACTATCATCTTTATACATAAAGGGGACTCCTTTGAATTATTGTTACTATTATAACATATTTTAAAAAAGACTCTTTGGCTAGGGTTTAGAAATAACTTGAGTTATCGCTAAAGTAAAAAAAGAACTGATCCATCATGACATCCTCAAATAAGAAAGAGTTAATGGATTCAGTTCTATATCGCTAATTATTATTTAAATTTGACATTGCTATAAATCCCAAAAACAATAATCCAAATCGTTGCTCCAATGGCGCCGATATAGGTGGATTCTTGTAAGAAAAGAGAGATAAAGACAAAGGCAAAGAAAGCAAGGGTCAAAGGCGTTGTCACTTTATATTTTGGCATCAAATAACCATCTGCCATAAAGTCCTTAGATTGACGGTACTTCCAGTGAGCAATCATGGTTAAGGCGTAGATAGCAATATATACACCTGATGAGGAGGCCGTAATGAGTGAGAACGCATCTGCAACTCCTGGTAGGATATTAATCAAAGCTGAGATACCAACCACAACCGCTGAAGCAATAATGGCACGACTTGGCACCCCTTGTCGAGATAAAGTATTAATCTTTAAGCGATTGGTCAAAGCGTTTGGAGTCTCATTAGCAATCTGATAGAGATGACGACCGGTTGAATAAAGGGTTGAGTTAAGCGCTGACGCTGCTGATGTCAAGACCACAAAGTTAATCAAGGCTGCTGCCCATTTAATACCAATCAATTTGAACACCATCACAAAAGGAGATTCATCAACTGGTAACTGATGCCATGGCACAATTGCCATAATAGAGACCAAGGCTCCCACATAAAAGATCACAATACGGGTTGGAATTTCTTGAATAGCCTTTGGTAGAACTTTTCTTGGGTTAGCCGTCTCAGAAGTGGTAATTCCCACAAATTCGATAGCTTGATAAGCAAAGAAAACCATTTGGAAGGCCATAAAGAACTTTAGTTTCCCATTTGGGAACATGGAAAAATGGTCAAAAATATTGGAAAGGCTAGCATGGCCTGTGTGAGTTTCAAAACCTGTCAATACCATGAAAATAGCTGTTGCAATCAAAGCTAAAATAGCTAAAATCTTAATCATGGCAAACCAAAACTCTGTTTCCCCAAAAACGCGCACAGCAATTAAGTTGATCGAACTAAGTAAGACTAAGAAAACCAACTGAATCAACCAGGCTGGCCAGCTTGGGAACCAAAATTGCACATAAGCACCTACTGCTGTGATTTCTGCCATTCCAATAAAAATAAGGGAAATCCAATAGGATAGACCCGAAAAATAACCCCAGCCTGGACCAATGTATTTGGAAATAAAATTGATAAAGGTGTGTTGATCTGGATCATAATAGAGCATTTCACCGATGGCACGCATCATCATAAACATGAAGGCACCTGTAATCATATACACAAAAATAATAGATGGTCCTGTTAGGGCAATAGAGCGTCCTGCCCCTAAAAAGAGACCTGTTCCAATCGTTCCTGCGATCGCAATTAACTGCACATGACGATTTTCTAAGCCCCTTACCATTCCATTTTCTAGTTCGTTATTGTCTGTTTGTTCTTTTATAGACATTCTAAACTCCATTCACTAAAATACTATTTATTATATCCTTTTTTCAGAAAATTTTCAACATTTATCTAGGAAAGATATTAAGGAAAACTGTTCTTTATATTTCTTAAAGGTCTTATGCAATTTAGCTTTTTTAAGGGTGAGACAAGGAAAAATGAAGGAGTTTTAACCTTATGAAGAGAAACTTTCAAGGTAGTGATAAACACCTTGCCCTGCAATTGCACCATCTCCAACAGCTGTCGTGATTTGGCGAAGGTCTTTTTGACGAACATCTCCAATCGCAAAAATACCAGGAATACTTGTCCTCATATGATCATCTGTGATAATCCAACCTTCTGAATCGGTAATTTCTAGATCCTTTACCATACCTGTAACAGGATTCATACCAACATAGATAAACACACCTCCAAAAGCGTGGTCAGTGACTTGGCCTGTTTTCACATTTTCGATTAGGACATTGGAGACCTTAATGTCGTTACCTTGAATTTCTTTGACAACTGAATCCCAGATAAAGTCAACTTTGTCATTAGCGAAGGCACGGTCCTGCAAGATTTTCTGAGCTCTTAGTTGATCACGGCGATGAACAACGGTTACCTTTTTAGCAAACTGAGTAAGATAAATAGCTTCTTCAACTGCTGAGTCACCACCACCAACGACCAAAAGATCCTGGTCACGGAAAAACGCACCATCACATACTGCACAATAAGAAACTCCTCGACTAGTATAGTATTCTTCACCTGGAACACCTAGTACACGGTATTTAGCTCCCGTTGCAATAATAACCGTTTTAGCTTCATAACTAGCATCTTCAGTCAACACACACTTATAGTCACCAAAATTTTCTATTTTTTGAACAATACCATAAATGTTTTCAACGTTAAACTTCTCTAAAGGTTCGTACATTTTCATAGCTAATTCTGGTCCAGATATATGATCATATCCCGGGTAATTCTCTATATCAAAAGTGTTGTTCATCTGACCACCAGGTGCCCCTTGTTCAATAATGGCAACAGATAAATTACTTCTAGCAGCGTATAAAGCGGCAGTCATTCCTGCTGGTCCTGAACCAATAATTAATGTATCGTACATGATTTTTCTCCTTTAATCTACTCTTGCCAATATTTTAGCAATGATAATCCCTTCTTGCAATGATTAGGATTTTATGACAACCAAAATACTCATAAAAGCAAACGATAAAATTGGGATGGTTAAAATAGCAACCATTAGCATCTCATAAAGAAAAGCTTGTCTTTCAATCAATGTTTTATCTCTTTTGGTTTTTGCTCGCCATAAAGTCCATATTAAACAAATTAAAATCATAGTAAGGCTTGAGAGAATGAGACCTTTTACATAAAGGCTAAAGATTTCTACTAACATATTTCCACCTAGTCATTATTTCTTTCCCATAAGTTTTTCTAAAAAACATAACAAGAAAAGCCCAGGGATACCTAGACCTTTTTATTATAACAAAAGAATAACATTAAATGTATGTTTTTGAATAGCTTGCAAAAAATTCTTTGGTTCGTTCTTTTTGAGGATGTCTAAAGACTTCTTCAGGTGTTCCTTGTTCCAAGATTTTCCCTTGATCTAAAAAGAGTACTCTATCTGCCACTTGGTAAACAAAATTCATGTCGTGACTCACTAAAACCATGGTCTGTCCGGATTTAGCAGCATCAGTAATAGACTTTTCCACTTCGCCAACTAATTCCGGGTCAAGAGCCGAGGTCGGCTCATCTAGTAATAAAACATCTGGTTTCATAGCCAGAGCTCTTGCTAAAGCTACCCGTTGTTTTTGTCCCCCTGATAAATGACGTGGGTAATGATGTTTTCGATCTGCTAAACCAACCTTAGCCAATTCTGCTTGCGCCAGTTTAGTCGCTTCTTGGTCAGACAGTTTTTTGACCACCTTAAGACCTTCTTTGACATTCTCAAGGGCTGTACGACGCTCAAAAAGATTAAATTGTTGAAAAACCATGGCAAGTTTCCGACGTAAAATAAGGACTTGCTCTGTGGTAATGGTCTCAAAATCAACCGTAAAGTCACCAATGCTAATGGAGCCTGAATCTGGTTTTTCCAAATAGTTTAGGCTACGAAGGAAGGTCGATTTCCCTGCTCCTGAAGCACCAACTAAAGCAATCACTTGACCTTTTTCAATATCAAGAGCCAAACTATCTAAAACTTTTTGCCCTGAGAATGTCTTGCTCAAATTTCTAATTGTAATCATCAACGCAATTCTCCTAACTTTTCATTTCTAGCTTGTTCTGGTGCTTTGATGGCCATCTTGTTTTCAATCAAGCGACCTACTTGCTCCATCAAAATACTGATAGACCAATAGACAAGAGCAACAGAGATATAACGTTCAAAATAACGGTAATCTGATCCGCCTAGAATTTGAGCCTGGGCAAACATTTCGACAATCCCTGCATTAAAGGCAAGCGATGTTCCTTTAGTTAAGCCAATTAACCCATTAATCAAGGTTGGAATAGCCACAACAGTTGCATTAGGAATAATGACACGACGGTAAACCTGCACAGAAGTCATGCCTAGACTTTTTGCTGCTTCAATTTCACCTGTATCTACTGATAAAATGGCTGCCCGAATAGTTTCACTAGCGTAGGCTGCTTCATTAAAAGCAAAGGCTGTAATGGCAAAAATAGAAGCCGGAATTGCATTAACATTCCAATCAAAGCCATACTTCTGATTGAGAAATTTTAGAAAGAGGGGAATACCGTAGTAGGTCAACATCAACTGTACCAAAATAGGAGTTCCTCGCAAGAAACTCACAAAAATAGCTTGAATAGGGTATAGTAGCTTCACTTTATTAATTTTGACAAGGGCAAAAATCAAAGCCAAAACCAAGCCAAAGGTTGCTCCTGATAGTGTCAAACCAAGCGTAATTGGAAGCCGTTGGATAATATTTGGAATGGCATCAAAAACAGCATGCCAACTAAAAAGTTTCCCATGTGGAATCGGTGAGATGAGGTAATCATAAAAAGCCCAACCACTGGTTAAAAACACTGATGTCATGTATTTCCCCTTTGTATTTGTTTGTCTTAATATTCTAACACTCTTAGACCCACATGTAAAATAGTAAATTCGTATTATAGCAATAAGCAAAAGCTATGATCACTTTTTGTGTTAACAAATGGTAAACAATACAAGTAGCAGGTGTAAAAAAAGCAAGATTAGATGCCAATTGATCACTTGCTTGCTCTTTGTTCTTAAAAATGTTGTTTTTTGGCCTTACGCTCAGCGCGGCCCTTAGCACGATTTTCAGCACGACGTTCTTTGCGACGTTTTTCATCAACCGCCCACTGAATTTTTTTCTTGTAACCTGGTTTGACTTTTTTCTTTTTCTTTTTGACCAAACCAATCATTTCTGTGTCTAATTTTTGATAGGCTTTTTCACGGTTTTGACGGCGATCACGGTCATAGGTATCTTGAAATTCTCCATTTTTGAGCACCTTCGGTGTAAAGGCAATCCCCATTTTTTCCAGCTCTTTGATATCTGAGTCGTCACTTGGCTGGTAAAGTGTAATGGCAGTTCCTGCCATACCATTTCGACCTGTTCGGCCTACACGATGGACAAAGAAAGACAAGTCTTGTGGGATGGCGTCATTGATCACATGGCTGACCCCTTCAATGTCAATCCCACGCGCTGCTAAGTCTGTGGCAACAATGTATTCAAAGTCCAGTTTTTTGACTTGGTTCATGATGCGCTTACGTTCTCTTGGAGGAATGCCCCCATGAATCTTAGCCACTTTTAAGCCATTAGCTGTTAAAAAGGCATGCAAATCATCTGCGCGTTCCTTGGTATTGACAAAAAGCATAGCCATATAAGGCTGCATGGTTTTGAGAATCTCTAACAGTTGACCATTCTTATCACGCCCTTTTGTCGACACAAGCCAGTTATCAATGGTATCTGCGATAACGGTCTTTGTCTTGATTTGTTCAATAACAGGATTGGTCAAGTATTTTTTCAAAAAGGGTTGTAATTTCTGTGGAATAGTTGCTGAGAACACCAAAATCTGAACAGATTTTGGAAGCGAAGCTGCAATCTTATCTACCGTATCCAAAAAGCCCATGTCCATGGTCATATCGGCCTCATCCACAACAAAGGTCGTTGCTTTATGAATCGCTAAATCACCAGACTTGACCAAGTCATAAATACGACCTGGGGTCCCGATGACAATATGCGGCTGGCTGTCTTTTAGTTTTTCAATCTGACGGAGTTTGTCTGTGCCTCCAACATAGTTGGCCAAACGAATCTCTTCTTGGAAGTGCTTAGCAATCTGTTTACAAGCATCAAAAATTTGAGTTGCTAATTCACGGCTAGGTGCTGTAATAACGACTTGCACTTCTGCTTTAGCTTCATCAAGTTTTTCAAAAATGGGCAACAAAAAGGTGTGGGTTTTCCCTGAACCTGTTTTTGATTCCCCAACTAAGTCACGACCGGAGTTAACAATAGGAATCAGCCGCTTCTGGACCTCTGTTGGATTGACAAAGCCAATTTCTTCCAGCGCTTGCTGAACGTATTGCTTAAAATGATAATCTTTAAATGACATGTTTTACCTCGTTTTCTTCCATATTATATCATTATTGTTAGAGACAAGCAAAAGGAGTGGGACAACACTCGCAAAATCAGCATTTGTGGGTCATCTCCACTCTCTTATTGATGATGTTAATCAAAATGCTATTGGTGACTATTCTTGATAATCCCCCTTAGAACACGTATAAGATAGCTAAAACTAGTAAACTAGCTAGACTTCCTACTCCCCACAAAAAAGCATCTACCTGCCATTCTGACCACTTCTTGCCTTTACCAGACAAGCCTCCCAATTCCAAATGGTGGTGGAAAGGCGTCATTCTAAAAATACGACGACCTTCTCCATATTTTTTCTTGGTGTACTTGAAATAGGACACTTGCAACATCACAGAACTTGTTTCAAGAACATAAACGATCCCAATAATCAGGAGAGTCCATTCTTGACGAAGCGCAATAGAAATGGCAGCCAACATAGCTCCAAGGGCTAAACTACCTACATCTCCCATAAATACTTTAGCAGGTTTGTGATTAAAGCAGAAGAAGCCAAGCAAGGCTCCAATCATTGCTCCAATCAGTAACAAAACATCAAATTGACTCTGAACGTAGGCAATAACGCCGTAAGTCACTAGACTAATCACCACTGAGATAGAAGCTAAGCCATCGATACCATCTGTCAAATTAACGGCATTTGAAAAACCAACCACCCAAAACAAAACAAAGAATAGGTAGAAAATTCCCAGCGGCAGCTGATAACCAAACACATTAATAGAGGAAATGCCACTTGGACTAACATGTAAAAAATAGAACATCAATCCTCCAACCAACTGCAAGGCTAACTTTTGTTTGGCTGTCAATCCTTCATTGATTTGCTTAAAAATTTTTAAAAAATCATCCAAAAATCCGATAATCCCGTAAATGACAACAATTGATAAAATGCCTGAAATCAAAGCTAAACTTTGAGTGTTTTTGATCGAAAATAGACTAACCAATAACGATACTGCCGTAGCTACTAAAAGAAAAACAGTTCCCCCCATAGTCGGTGTTCCAGCTTTAGCTAAATGTTGCTTGACATCTTCATGCATTTGTTGCCCACCAATTTTTTTCAATTGATAGAATTTGATAAAATAAGGCATTGTGAAAGCAGATACCATAAAGGATATGATTGCTGCAATAAGGGTTAAAAACATGTTAATCTCCTAAAGTAATGGTCATTTTTTTTATTTTTTTCAAGGACTTACCAACATCAACACTTTGTTTCATAACACGACCAGAATCTGTTCCTTTAAAGCTGATGTCTATTCCAGTCCATTTAGCAAAGGTTTTAACATTGGATTTTGTCCAGCCATACATGTCTGGTACCTCCACAAAACGGTCTGATAATATGAGAACTTGTTGGTTTTCTGTTAACGTTTGACCGGGCTGATGCGATACTTTTTTGATCTTGCTGCCAGTACCAAGGACAACTGGCTGGACAAGGTTTCGACGCAACTCGCTTGATGTCTCACCAGGATTCTTTCCTACAAAGTTTGGTAATTTATAAGTTGTTTGACGATTAGCATCTGATACTACTGGCTTAGTTAGTGTATCTTGCATTAAGTATGCTTCTTCCAATACTGGGTTAACCACATCTTGCCAAAAAAGGGGACCAAAATGTTGTGGTTTAGTCATAGTAACATACATCAAAAAGTCTGGTTTATCAGCTGGCACCATTGCCACAACCGAATAGACATAGTTAGTCAATCCACCATCTTGATAACCACTTCCATCTTCTGAACCAATTTGTGCTGTTCCTGATTTAACAGCAACAGGTAAATCACCCACTTTAATAATTGGTCCAAATGTTTTTGAATAGAGTGTTCCAAACTCAGGGTCTGTTCCTACACCAATCATGTATTGTCTTGTTTCACTAGCGGCTTTTTTTGATACAGGTTTTCCAACAATTTCTTTATTTGCCGTTCTAAAACTTGCTGTGTTAGGATCATAAATTTGACTGATAAATTGTGGCTCTAACATCTCACCATTATTAGAAATAGCAGTAAAGGCTCTAAGCATTTGAATCTGGGTTACAGAAATCCCTTGACCAAAAGCGCTCATAGCTTGAGTCACGATATTATCAGAAGGAAATATACCTGCGTCTTCATCTTTTAAACCAAAACGAGTAGGAAAACCAAAGCGGAACTTCGTCAAATAATTCATCCATTTTGCATTACCCATTTTTTGTTCAAGTTTAGTCATCCCAACGTTACTTGAGAAGGCAAACCCTTGTGCATAATTCATGTACTGTCCTGTGGAAATGCCTTCGTTAATAGACCAGTCTTGAATAGTAGCATCTGCAATTGTCAAACCATTAGCATTGCTAAAGGTTTCGTTTGGGTTGAAAACTTTATCATCAATAGCCGCTGCCAGAGTCATCACTTTCATGGTTGAACCTGGTTCAAAATTTCCTTGATGAAGTGCACTGTACCATTTGTAGTTCGTATTTTCAAGTCCTTTCAGAGTATCAGCATTATAAGTGGGGCGTTGTGTTGTTGCCAAAATTTCACCAGTTTTAGCATTAACAAGTGTTGCACTGGCCAACTGACCATTTGATTTGGCTTGAAAAACATCCATCTGGGTTTCTAAGAAGGTCTGGATAGGCTCAGATAGCGTTGTGTAAATATCTTTGCCATCAATAGCTTTCTTGACAGTCTTACCTGTACCCAAGAGTGTGGTCCCATTTCGATCTTTTTGATAAGTAATAACACCATCTTGACCTGATAAAATTTTATCAAAAGAAGCTTCTAGACCTGTTTTTCCAACTAAACTCTTAACACCTGTCTTTTTATCTTCTGTTAGAGATGCTAGGCCTATAAATTCTGAAGCAAATGTCCCATTTGGATACATACGACCAGGACTAGTTGTGAAAGCAATTCCCTTGATTTTGGCATCTTCCATAGCCTTTTGAATAGTAGACATAGTACTATATGAAATGCCAGACCCTGACGGTCCAAACGAGACTTGGAAAAGTCCTTTACGCTTAAGCTGTTTAATTACATCTGTTTTTTTCATTCCCAGATGCTTTTTTAAAATATCAGCTACTGTTTCATACTGAGAAGGTTGTACATATAACTTTTCATCTGAAGCCGAGACAAATGATTTATCCAAAATTGCGTATATGCTATAAGTCGTAGAATCCACTGCAATAGCTGTACCATTTCGATCATAAATGGTCCCACGCTTAGCTTGGATCGTAACGGTTTCTTGATAAACCTTCTTCGCCCCTTCTGACAAACTAACTCCAAACTTTTGATCTGTTCCAATAATAATCATGAAATTAATAATGAAAATAAAGAAAATAAAGATAGTTAAGAGCATCATATTTTGTCCAACTCGAACGCGATTTTCGACTGGAGTTCTCCTATCGCGCACAACATAATCTAAAACATATTTTTGCCATTTTTTCATAGATTACTCGACTTTCTTGATATTATTATTACGGTTGCTTAAGCCTGCTTTACCAGCAATATCTATAATACGATCACGGCGAGATAACTCATTTACTTCTTGCTTGGCATTATTAAGCTCTAGTTTTTGATCCGAAATATGACTATTTAAACTAGTGATTTCTTGTTGTAGCTGCAACTTACGACTTTGCAGGTAAATAATACTTACTGCCATCGTAATCGCTGTTACAATGATAGCAGTATAAAAAGCCTTCTCAATTCTAGAGAAAGTTTTTATTCGTTTTTGCAAGGCATTTGTAACTGCCTGAGTTCTTTTTTCATTTGTCATAGGCTTATTTCCGAATTTTTTTGGCAACACGTAGCTTGGCTGAGTGTGCCCTTTTATTAGCTGTTAACTCTGAATGACTAGGTAAGATCGGCTTACGTGAAACAAGTTCAAACTTAGGTTTCATATCTTCAGGAATTAGAGGAAGCCCTTTTGGCACATCCACCGTACTAGCTTCTTTAAACAACTGCTTGGTTAGGCGATCTTCCAGAGAATGGAAGGTAATAACTGAGATACGACCATCAAGGGCTAATAATTCCATAGCGTCCTGAATAGATTCATCGGCCGCTCCCAATTCATCATTGACTTCAATGCGAATAGCTTGAAAAATCTGTTTAGCAGGGTGGCCTTTTTTCTTCAACTCTTTAGCTGGCTTTGCTGCCTTAATCAATTCTGCCAACTCTGTTGTTGTCTCAATAGGCTTAATAGCTCTTGCTTGTTCAATTTTTCGAGCGATCTGCTTGGAGAATTTATCTTCACCATATTTGAAAAAAATCTTAACCAAATCATTGAATGGATAGGTATTCACCACTTCGTAAGCTGTTAAGAGCGACTGACGATCCATGCGCATATCCAATGGAGCATCTTGTTTATAAGAAAACCCTCGTTCTCTTTCATCCAATTGCGGGCTGGAAACACCAAGGTCATATAAGATACCATCAATTTCATCAACTCCAAGCGCTGTTAAACGTGCTTTGAGGTGTCTAAAATTATCTTTAATAAAAGTTACCTGTCCTTTGTCAATATAAGATTTGAGGGTAACTTGTGCATTGTCAATAGCCTTTTGGTCTTGGTCAAAACAATAGAGGTGCCCTTCTTCACCAAGTTTGGACAACAAATAAGCTGAGTGGCCTGAGCCACCTAGCGTCGCATCAACATAAATCCCATCAGGCTTTATGTCAAGCATGTCCACTGTTTCGTGAAGGAGTACGGTCACGTGATGAAATTCTTTTGTCATAACTTTAATTGTACCATACTTCAAAAGGTTTAGAAATGAAAAAGTAAGAGAAAAGGATTTCATTCTCGTGGGAATCTTCCTCTTCTCTAATCTTGTTCTTTTTGTTCGCTATCAGCCAACTTAGCAAGCACTGACTTAGCCACTGCCTCTAGAGTTTCAACTGCTTGTAAAAGATTTTTAGCTTCCTTAATCACACAACAATCTGTCAGCGGGTTGTCTAACCAAATACCAAAGGTTTTATCCCAAATCGTATTTGGTAAGTCAGCTAATAATAGCCTATCGACGTCTGCCAGCTATCTTCGGCAGTTTTGAAGAGTAACTTGTAAGTCTATTAATAATTGGTTGACCTTGCTCATTATTTCGACGTTTGATCCAGCTAACCAGCATACCATCTCCAAAAAAAAACAAAATAGCCCCAATTTCGGACAATTTTCAATTCCAAATGAATCACCTGAATCTGATGTAAAAGTTCTTCTAAAGTAACCTTTGCTTCTTCTTTTTCTCTTTCATTAGTCATTAAGGGACCTTATAGTAGCTTATTCTCTGATATGTCCATCCCCATTAATATAAAATTTAGTGCTGGTCAAGGCTTCTAAGCCCATTGGCCCACGGGCGTGCATTTTTTGAGTAGAAATCCCAATTTCAGCACCAAGCCCAAAAACAAAACCATCGGTAAATCGTGTTGAAGCGTTGACATAAACAGCAGCAGCATCCACTAAATCTTGAAAGGTCTCTGCTGCCTTAATATCCCTTGTGATGATAGCTTCGGAATGGTGACTAGTATACTGATTTATCCAAGAAATAGCTTCTTCCAAAGAGGAAACAACCTTAACAGACATGATATAATCTAAAAATTCGGTCTCAAAATCCTCTGCTTTTGCAGGCACTGCCTGCTCAAATAACGGCAAAGCCTTGTCATCTGCCCGCCATTCTACTGGCTGAACTTGATTGATCGCTTTTTCAAGCATAGGAATAAACCTTGCTGCTACAGCTTCGTGAATTACCAATCCCTCAGCTGCATTGCAAACACTTGGGCGCTTTGTTTTAGCGTTGATAACAATCTTAGTAGCTATATCTAAGTCAGCTTGAGCATCCACATAGATATGCACATTCCCCACACCTGTTTCGATGACAGGCACTTTTGCTTTTTCCTTAACGGTCTGAATTAATTTAGCACCACCACGTGGAATCAAAACATCTACATAATCCGTTGCCTGCATCAATTCTTCAGCGACAGCATGTGAGGGATCCTCAACTAGCTGGACAGCATCTGGGGTGATCCCTGATTTTTCCAGACTTTGTCGGATCAACTTCACCAAAGCTTTATTTGAGTGAAGGGCATCTTTTCCTCCCCTTAGGATGATCGCATTATTGGTTTTGAACGCCAGACTAAAAGCATCCACTGAAACATTCGGACGACTCTCAAAAATCATCGCAATCACCCCTAGAGGAACTCTCTTTTGGAGGATTTTAAGGCCATCGAGGTTAGTATAGCCCTTAATGACTTGTCCGATTGGATCAGCTAAGTCAGCAACCTGTTGAACTCCCTGTGCTATCGCTTTAATCCGTTCTGAAGTTAAGCGCAAGCGATCCATCATGATGTCAGAAATACCATGTTCTTTAGCATTCGCTAAATCTTTTTGGTTAGCGGCTAAGAGAGTCTGTGTATCGTCAACTAATGCCTTTGCTAAGGTGCTTAAAAAGCGATTTTTAATTTGCGTCGACAAAGGTGCTATTAAAAGACTAGCTTGTTTTGCCCTTTGCCCTAACCTTCTCATATCAGTCATGCCTTACCTCTTCTATCTGCTTGAACCAGGTGCCTAGTGGTTGCCCTTCAAGCACTCTTAAAATATCTCTGGGATTAGCTCCATTCATCAAGACCATCTGTCCTTTGTTTTCAAATACCATCTGAGCAGACTGCACCTTACTTAGCATCCCACCTGTGCCAAACTTACTGCCCGCACCACCTGCTGACGCAATGATTTCTTGCGTAATATTAGCAACATGGCTGCGTAGCTGCGCATCCTCATAAATAGTAGGGTTTTTATCAAAAAGGCCATCAATATCAGACAACATGATTAATAAATCAGCTTTTGTAATACCAGCAACAACAGCAGATAAACGGTCATTATCTCCAAATTTAGTCGCATGATCCATTTCATCCACACTAACCGCATCGTTTTCATTAACAATCGGCACAATGCCCAAACTAATCAGACTTTCAAAAGCATTGGTAACATTGGCTAGACTTTCTGGGAAAACCACCACATCTCTCGTCAATAAAATTTGTGACACGTTGGTTTGGTAGTATGCAAAAATTTGTGAATAAAGACTCATCATGGCTACCTGACCAACACTGGAAACTGCCTGTTGTTTAGCAAGATTGGTCGGACGTTTTTCCATTTTCAAAATATCTAGTCCAAATCCCATCGCTCCCGATGATACTAAAATAACTTCCTTGCCCTTATTCATCAAACTTGAAATCACAAAAGCCAGTTGGTCGATTTTTTCTAAATTAATTTTACCTGTTGGTAGCACTAATGAACTAGTGCCAATTTTAATTACGATACGTGTTACATCTTCAAATTGTCGTTTCATCATACCCAAATTATAGCATAAAAAACAGCCCCAGAGGACTGTTTTTCCGAATAATGATCCCTCTTCGTTAAAGCCTCTCTAAGCTTTTCCAGAAGGTTTTTTGAATCCATAATTGCGCAAGACCTAAAACCATTAGTATTAGACAACTCAATAGAATACTAATCAACAGAGGTTGTTGGATAATATTGGCAATGATAACAGCTCCAAAACCTAGCACACCTGCAACTATTAAATTACCAAAGATAAGTCCCATTGTTAACCATTGCCCATCTCCTCTGGTAAAGAGTTGCGTCATGTCTTGCCATTTTAAATCCAGAAGCCGGTAGTCACGACGATACATCAATTCCCCTTGCACAATCAGTGATAGGGCGTAGCCAAGACAAAAAGCAATCGTTAGAAGAGGATGCAGGTGCAACACAAAGAGACCAAACACAAGATAAATCACCATAGGCACAATCAGCTGCAGACCTACAAGCAAGCAAAATTTATCCATCAAGAATTTTTTTAACGTTATTGGTAAGCTTTTAATAAAGGTAAAGTTATCCTTTTCAAGTGAAATACCTACTCCAATAAAGCTGGTTGGTGTTGCACACATGACACCCAAACTAACCCCAAATAATAAGGCTACCCCAAAGTAATCTGGGGAAATATGCTTAAAGAAACCTGTGCCACGTGACAAACTTGGACCGATAAAAAGCATCACATACATCAGGGGCATGAGATAGGTTTGTGTCAGTAAAGTTGCATTTTGTAACGTTAATAGGTGATGTTTTCGCAACAACTGCGCCAGTGATTGATTCTGATGAGGACGATTAACTGGTTTTTTAGTTTGCTTGACTTTGTTCTCGTTACTAATATAAAAAGCCTCACGATAATAAGTTGGCATCACTTTTGTGACAATACCATATACCATAGCTAGGATAAGTAACAATGGCAACCAAAAGTTAAGGAGGGCCGCAGTAGAAAACGGTGCCTGAACAACATCATAGAATCCTTTGAAATAGGGAATAGTTGGGTAATCAGTAAATACGCCATCCGTCATCGTACGCTTGTTGTTACTAATATTAATCGCAAAAATTAAGACGAAAGCGCCAAAAGTTGAGACAAACATCATGATAGTTGAAATGAGTTTTCGTTTGCGACTTCTTACAATGATTTTGCCTACCCAAGCATTGATATAAATAGCTAATACCATAGAACTCACTAGTAACACTAAAAAGAGCACGATAGCTACTAAAATAGACAAAGGATTTCCCAAGAGTTGCCAATAGGCAATTAAGAGAAGAGAGATAAGAGGCATCAAAAAGACAGCACCCATCCCTAGCGACGAGACAATTTTTGCAATATAGAGTTCTTCTGACGTTACTGGTAAGTGAATATAAAGTTTTAGGTCATTACTTTCATAAAAAATGGTGTAAAGAGAGCTAAAGGCTGTCAAGGTTGACATGATAAAAAACATAGCAACGTCAAAGGAGAAAAGTCCTGGATAATGACTGAAATCGACACCAATAAACATAAAAAGGTAAATCACCAAAAACATGGCAATCATTAAGGCCTGTTGCCTCATCATGCTTTTATAGGCTTTGAAGTTTTCTTTCGGGTGTTTTTCCTGACGCTTTTTGAGGTTAGCTAAACTTTGTGGATTGGAATAAAGAATGTTTATCTTGATAAGTTCCCAAATAGTAGACCAATTCATGCCATCACCCCTCTTCTTGCGCCTTACGCCCAGCGAGTTCAAGGTAGATGCTCTCCAAGTCTTTGTCAGGATGGTGTTCTTTCAACTCATCAATCGTTCCAACAAAAATCAATTTCCCTTTTTTTAGAATCCCGATACGATCACATAACTGCTCAGCGACTGATAGCACGTGAGTCGAAAATAAGACTGTATGTCCAGAAGCTGCATGAGCTTTCATCATTTCTTTAAGGTCAAAAGAAGCCTGAGGATCCAAACCTGTTAATGGTTCATCCAAAATCCAGATGTTAGGATTTGATACAAGAGCACCAATCACAATCACTTTTTGGCGCATCCCATGTGAGAAACTATCAATGGTTTGATTAACTTCTTCCTTCAGTTCAAAAAGTGTTGTCAGCTGTGCTAACCGTTCTTCTCTGTCCTCGTCTGACACCCCATAAATTTTAGCTAAAAACTGCCAATACTCATTTGGAGTTAGATTCAAGAAAATATCAGGAGAATCTGGCACATAAGCAATTTGTTTTTTGATAGCTTCTCTATTTTCTGTCAGAAGTTGACCATCCACAAATACTTCGCCATAACTCGCTTCGATAATAGAAGTCAAAATGCTGATGGTCGTGGTTTTACCTGCACCATTATGTCCGATAAGGCCAAAAATTTCACCGTCATTGATGGTGACGTTTAAATCGCTGAGAGCTTCTTTGTCGCCATACAACTTTGAAACATGTTTAAATTCTATCATGGTATCCTTTTTCCTTTTCTTCTCTTTTTCTCCCTAGACTGATGAGGCTTCCTCTAAAATATACTTTTCCAATGACTGCTTAAAACGGCAAAGCGATTTTGGAAGTAAAATGTCATTATCAAGTAAGTAATTATCCACATCTTGGTTTAGTTGGTAGGCAACAAGAAGTGGGTTACTGTGTTTAATTAATCTATTAGAAGCTGCTAAAAGTAGCTGCGACAAGGCCACATTTTCACGATTTTCTGGATAATCATAAGCCTGTCTAATCACATCGTATAAGCGCTGTCGTTTCTTTTCCATTTATACTCCTTTATTTTTTGTACTTTTACGCTAATACAATAACAATTAAATTATAATTTTTATGAATCGTTTTGTCAATGACTTCTTATCAAAAGAAGTGTATTAGGCAGTTTGAGGAAAAGAAAGAACTGGGTATTTTATTTTAAAAAAACAGAGTAAATCAAATGATTTACTCTGTTTGGGATGTTTAACTTAGAGTGATTTGTATAACTCAGTTGCATTTGCCACAGTGAAACCATATTCTTCGAAGATACGATTTCCTGGAGCTGAAGCACCCCAAGTGTCAATGGTCAATGTTTTTCCTGATAGGCCGACATATTTTGCCCAGCCAAAGCTTGAACCTGCTTCGATAGCGAGACGTTTAGTCACAGCTGCTGGTAGGATGCTTTCTTTATACTCTGCTGACTGTTCGTCAAAGATATTTTGTGATGGCATAGATACGACACGCACATGAATGCCTTCTGCTTCAAGAGCTTCTTGAGTATCCATTGCCAGTTTCACTTCTGAACCTGTTGCAATCAAGATACCATCAAGGTCGCCTTTGGCTTCTGACAAGATATAAGCTCCTTTGCTAAGACCATCTTCTGCCAATTCTTTTGTGCCCTCAAGCACTGGAAGGTTTTGACGCGTCAATACAAGCATGGTTGGGCGATCTGTTTCAGCAATGGCACGTTTCCAAGCAGCATTTGTTTCGTTACCGTCTGCTGGACGAATAACGTTCAAGTTAGGCATTGAGCGAACACTTGCCAATTGTTCAATTGGTTCGTGCGTTGGCCCATCTTCACCGACAGCGATAGAATCATGTGTCATGACATAAACTGTTGGCAAGTTTTGGAGCGCTGCCATACGAACAGCTGGAAGAAGATAGTTTGAGAAGACAAAGAAGGTTCCGCCGTAAACGCGTGTCCCGCCGTGAAGGGCAATACCGTTCATGGCTGCAGCCATGGCAAATTCACGAACGCCAAACCAGATGTTACGGCCTTCGTAGTGACCTGGTTGGAAATCTGTTTCAGCCTTAACCATAGTATTGTTTGAAGCTGAAAGGTCTGCTGACCCACCCCAGAAAGAGGCTACTTGTTCTGAAATTTGTTGGATGGCTTGTTGACTGGATACACGACTCGCCATTGAACTACCAAGTTCGTGCGCTTCAAGTTCTACTTGAGCAGCTTCGTTAGTAAAGGCTTTTTGGTATTCTGCTGCTAATTCTGGATATTCTGCTTCATAAGCTGCAAACAAGTCATTCCAGGCTTGTTCTGCTTTTTCACCACGCGCTTGAAGACCTTGAGCAAAGCGCTCTGTTACTTCAGCAGGCACTTCAAAATCTTGATGAGTCCATTGGTAAGCTTTTTTGGCAAAAGCAATGCCTTCTGCTCCAAGAGGAGCGCCGTGAACAGCTGAAGTTCCTTGTTTTTCGGCACCAAAACCAATAATGGTTTTGACTTCGATGATGGTTGGTTTCTCAGTTTCAGCTTTAGCTGCTTCAATAGCAGCTGCAATTTCTTCTAAATCATTTCCATCTTTCACAAGGATATGTTGCCAACCATAAGCTTCGAAACGTCCTTTCACATCTTCTGTGAAAGCCATAGAGGTTGGACCATCAAGAGAGATGTCGTTTGAATCATATAGCAAGACCAATTTCCCAAGTTTTAAATGTCCTGCCATACTTGCTGCTTCTTGGCTGACCCCTTCCATAAGGTCACCGTCACCATTCAAAGCAAATGTGTAGTGATCAACGATGTCAAAGCCTGGTTTGTTAAATTTAGCTGCTAGATGAGCTTCTGCCATGGCCATCCCAACGGCATTTGCGATCCCTTGACCAAGAGGTCCTGTGGTTGCTTCGACACCGTCTGTGTGGTTCACTTCTGGGTGACCTGGTGTTTTAGAACCCCATTGACGGAAGTTCTTTAAATCTTCTACAGATAAATCATAACCAGCTAAGTGTAACAAGCTATAAAGCATGGCACTTCCATGACCTGCTGATAGGATAAAACGGTCTCTGTTTGACCAATTACGGCTTGTTTTGGGATTGATGTTCATGAAGTGATTCCAAAGAACATAGGCCATAGGTGCTGCCCCCATTGGAAGTCCTGGGTGTCCAGAATTTGCCGCTTGAATGGCATCCATTGATAGGGTGCGGACAGTGTTTACTGCCAACTGGTCAATTGCATCAAATGTCATAAGTAAAACCTCTCTGTTTATTACAACTAAAATTAAACGTTTTCTATTGTCTATTGTATCACAAAAATAGACGCTTTTTTCAGAAAATCCTCCAAAGTCCCTAAATTCTTTTTCTCTATTTTGCCAGAAAAAAACTAGTTTGGACATCATTGGTGGATTCTTTTTGACGATGAATATAAGAGAGCCTGTTGACACAGTGGCCACAGACTCTTTAGCCTTATTTTTTAAAGGAAGCCCAATCTTCCATAAAGGTTTTCAAACCATTTGTCGTTAAGGGATGTTGCGTCATCTTAGCAAACAAGGGGTCTGGAATCGTCGCAATGTGTGCGCCTAATTTAGCAACAGCTTCCACATGGGCTGTTGTACGAATACTTGCTGCGATGATTTCTGCTTGGAAATCGTACAAGTCAATGATTTCACGAAGGTCGCTGATTAATTGATAAGCATCTGTGCCAATATCTTCCAAACGACCGATAAATGGGCTAATGTAAGTTGCGCCTGCTTTCATTGCCATTAAACCTTGGCTTACTGTGAAAATCAAGGTCACATTAGTTTTAATCCCTTCTTTTGAAAGAATGTTTGTTGCTTTTAACCCTTCTGTAGTCATTGGAATTTTAACGACGACATTGTCATGCCACTTAGCAATGCTTCTAGCTTCTTCTACCATAGCATCTGCTGTTAGCCCTGTCACTTCAGCACTGATTGGGCCATCGACGATGTCACAGATTTCTTTGATAACTGTTTCAAAATCACGTCCTTCACGTGAGATAATGGTTGGATTGGTGGTGACACCATCTACAACGCCAAGTTCATTAATCGCTTTAATAGCGGCTACATTAGCTGTATCTAGGAAAAATTTCATTTCTTACCTCCAAAAATTTTCGATTTTGTTAAGCTCTATTTGATAAGCTTTTTCAAATCATCTACCTTTAGACTATCCTACTTTATTATTATAAAAGTGTAACAGTCCTTAGAAAAGACCAAGTATCACACAGTTTTGTGTGCAAAACTAGACTTAGCTGCTGGGCTGAGTGAGAGTTCCTCTTCTCGTGTATTTTTTTGCTGGAAAAGGTCTTTGAGAAAAGCTTCTAAAGCAGTGAGTTCATAGGGGGAGCTATACTGTTTTAACCGGTAATAGGGTAAATCTTGTCTCGGTAAACAGACAGTCTGATAGGTAATCAGACAATCATAAACTTTCTGATGATCATAGGGCATTAATTGAAAATCCCTACGATGCCCCAAATGACGTCTAATGGCCAATTCCGCAATGGCTGCTTCCACCTTATTTTGCCCCAAGGCAAGCCCTACTAAAAGAGGCTCATGGTGGCGCTCAATGGAAAAAATCAACAATGCTAAAATGTCGTCACTCAACTGCTGACTGAAATCCGTTTCCTGATCCATTTGCAGCACTAAATGGTTTATGATAACCCTTAAAAGCGCTCTTTTATCTTCGCCTACTAATTGATAAAGGTATTGGCTATTGGTTGGTTGACTAAGGATAGCTCCTTTAAAAAAGTAAGCTTTGGAAAAAAATATCCCCAAGCCATAAATGATTTCCTCCTTTGTCTGATGGATAATCACATGAGCCTTCTTTAAAAGCCATAAGGCTTCTGAAATGTGATCAGCAATAGGACCTCCAAAACCCAAACTATACTTCATGCTGGCAATAGGAAGTAGAGGATAAGCATGCAAAAAGACAAAGAGGCTCTTAGCTTCAAAAGCATCAAATTCAAGGGCATAGCGTCTTAAGTAATGTAAAAGCATGCTTTCTAAGCGCTTAAAGAAAATATTAGATGTCATAAAGTCACTATCTCTTAAAAAATGATCATTGTAGCCTTTTTGAAAGGACATTCGCGCTTGCGAAATCGCCAACCAAATCAATAATTGTTCTAAGGCTTCTGCCGATAATGACTGGCCAATCAGCCGCTCAATTAAGGTAGCCAAATGCGAAGCGTCTAACTGATTGACCAAGGCGTCTATGCCTTGTCTGGTCAAGGTATGGCGGAACAATTCAAAATAGAAATAACGCCACTGAAGCTCACTTCCCAGTTGTCTGCCTTGCGAGAGCGCCAGATCAAATTCTGATAAAAGCTGGTTGAGGTGAGCTAATTGTCTGTTTAGAGTAGCTTCACTAACCATCAGTTCAACGGATAAGTTGGTGATGTTAAAGTGTTCATGGCAGTACATGTAGGTCAATATCTGATAGGCAACCGATTCTTTGAGAAGCAGAGCTACCAAATCCTCCCAATGGAACTGGCCATTTTCTTTTAAGCTCAGACTGTCTTTTTCTAAAAGTAATTGACAGGCTAAACCTTGTTCTCGACACAAATGATTTAGATTGTCAATGTATTTTAATAGGGTCACTTTAGACAAGTTTGATAGCCTCATTAGGTCTTTTAGCCTTAACGTTTCTTTAGCATGATAAAGGGTCACCAAGAGACGATATTGGGCCCTTCGTTCCTTATCCATTAAGTCTTCAATCTTCATGGCGGAGCCTCTTTTCAAATAATTTGAGACAAGCTTCATGAAGATGATAAGCCAAATCACTGTGACCTTGTAAAAAGAGAAAATCTTGAAATGCTAAGTCAGCGTCTGTAACTTTCAGAGCCAGAGCCTGACCTAATTGATTGGCGATGACAAGAGCATTGGTTTTGGATAGGAGCTGAGCGCCTATTAAAATCCCATCCGTTTTTCTAGCTATTAATTTCAGCCAAAAGAGGTTTTTAGAATCCCCATTTTGGTACAAATAGCTACACGTATCCATATAAAGCTCTGCTTCTTCTTCTGTCACACCAACACTCGCGCGATAATAATCAAAGTGAGAACTTCCTAATACCTTGACCGTCTGTAATGGAGGAATAGGATATCCAGCTAAATGCAGAGCCAGAGCCTGACCTGTCTTCATTGCTTGGTTAATCAAAGGTGTATAGTAATCCATTCCCAATATACCAAAATGCAATGAAACCATGTCTCCAATGGCATAGATATTAGCCTGGCTGGTCTGTAAGTTTTCATTAACCAAAATGGTCTTATCCAGAGCACAAGCCACTTGTCCTTGCAAAAGGTGTGTATTTGGCCTAAAGTTAATGGCTAAAATAGCCAAATCACCTTGGAAGGTGTCCCCTTGCTCGGTATGAGCGACAACTTTTCCCTCTATCTCATGAATAGCCGTAACACGCTTATTATTAATAAAGGTGACATGGTGAGTGGACATTTCTGCCATTACAGGGGCTATCAGTTCTGCGTCAGTCTGATAGAAATCTGGACGTTCGGCTGCTTCAATCAGTTTGACCCGTTTGCCTTGTAAGGACAAACTGTAGGCAAGGTCTAAGCCAATCAAGCCGGCACCAATAACCAAGACCTCTTGGCTAGCCTCAATCAGTTTTAAACTAGCTTGGCTTTCTTCATAATATTTGGTTACCAAAACTTTGTTGGTCTGTGACGTCTCAATATAATGAGACTGGGGGCTAGCACCCATGGCACAAACAAGCGTTTCATAACCTTCTTCAAAAACTCGTCCTTGACTGTCTTTGAGAAGCAAGGTGTTTGAGGGAGCTTCGATAGCTAACACTTCTGCTTGAATAAACCGATGGTTAGACTCTATTTGTGCTGCTAGGCAGGCTCTTCCCCACATAGCATCAGACAGGTCTTGAATGTCTCCTCTGAATAATTGGTTGATACCATTTGGAATATAATTGGGACAGCTTTCCTTATCAATGAGAATGATTTGGGAATCTGGATTGAGGTCCTTATATTTATCAACAAAGGCTAGACCAGCAAAGGATGCCCCGATAACATGTATGGTCTTTGTCGTTAATGTCATAATAGTATTATTATAGCAGTTGTTTTTAAGATATGAAAGCGTTTTACCTAATCCTATAAAGAAAATGCAAAGGAGCTGGCCTATGATAGCCAACCCCTTTAGTGATGGTTAGGACATGACTTGGAAAAGCAAAACTGCTAAGACCGCTCCAATAATTGGTCCTACAACAGGTATCCAAGCATAAGACCAATCAGAATCTCCCTTGTTGTTGAGTGGTAGAATAGCATGAACTAGACGAGGTCCTAAATCACGTGCTGGGTTAATGGCGTAACCTGTCGTTCCTCCTAAGGATAACCCAATCCCAATAACCAAGGTACCTACACAGAGGGTTCCTAGTCCTGCTGGCATATCATATAAGCCAAATGCCAAAATACCAAGCATCAAGACAAAGGTCCCAAAGATTTCACTCAATAGGTTTGAGCTAGTATCTCGAATAGCAGGACCTGTCGCAAATGTCCCTAAAATATCAGCCTGACTCTCAGCAGCCAGATAATGTGGCCTGAACTGAAGGAATACCAGAGTTGAACCAACCATAGCTCCCAATAGTTGGGCAAGGCTATAGGCAATGGCTGTTGACCAGGCAATGGTTCCACTCATGGCAAAAGCAAGGCTAACAGCTGGATTGAGGTGGGCAGGGGCAACTTTGCCACTGATAAAGACTGCCACAGCAACTGCAATTCCCCAGCCAGTCGCAATCACGATCCAGCCAGAAGCATGGGTTTTCGTTTTGGGCAAGACAACCCCTGCTACCACACCATTTCCTAGTAAAACCAATAAGGCTGTACCCAAAAATTCGCCAAAGATATCCATATTAACCCTCCTGATGGCCTTTTAAGGCACTCAAATCATTGTCTGCAATCACGCGACGAAGATCGTCTTCTTGTGCCACTCTTTCCTGATCAGACCATTCAAAATGTTTAGCCATTTCATTAATCACTGGGTCAATCAAAGCATCTAGGCTATCTCGCATAAATAAGAGGTGATTTGTTCTTCTCAAGAAATAATCTGTCGGTTTAAGAGCCATTTCATAATCCATCGCATAATGTAAGGACAAGGTTTCAGCTAAACTTAACCCTTCAGCTGCTGTTAATTGACGAGTTAAGGCAAAGACTTTTGGCGCATTAGAACCATAAAGGTTTGCCAAATACCTAGCATCATCCATCGAAAGACCACTAAGAGTTCCTAATTGAGCATAGGCTTCTATTTCCGAATCTACATTGGCTGGATTGATTTCACCTCCTGAAACAGGATAGGTTTTTGAATTGATAAGCTTGAAGGATTTGCCAAACTCTTCTTTGAGGATTTGAATAATCCCTGTCAATGCTCCTTCAGCCATTTTGCGATAGTCGGTAATCTTACCACCTGCCAAGGTAAAGAGTCCATTCTCATCACGCTCAAAACTTGAACCTCGTGACACTGCAGACGGATCCAATTCTTTTTCAGATGTGCTGGTTTCAACCTGCTTAATAGCTTTTTCAACAGCTTCTCGGCTATCTTCGTGGTTAATATAGGCTTTGACAGTATCAACCAAGTGATCAAAACTATCATCACTGACTTTACCGCTGTTGCCACCATTGTAGTCAGAAGCACTATTACCTGATAACAAGGGGCGAAGACCAGCCCAACTGCTTTCAATATCATCAATGGTCACGTTGGCATTTGGAAAGCGGTTATTGACAACGCCTAACAAATAATCCACATCTTCTTGAGTAACTTGTGGGTGCTCCAAGTCTCCAGTGTAGTCCGTGTCCGTTGTTCCAAAATAAGTTTTTTCCTCACGTGGCAAGACAAAGACCATACGACCATCATTTAACCCTGTGTCAACATAGACAGGTTGAGACACTGGTAATTTTTGACGGTCCACTACCAGATGCACCCCTTTTGTAGGGCGCATTTGATGAATCGGTTGTCCCTTATGAGAGAATTGACGAATCTCATCACTCCATGGACCTGTGGTGTTGATGACTAATTTAGCCTTGATAATGATTTCTTGATCTGACAGCAGATCACGCGCCTTCACACCAATAATCTTACCATTGTCATCTAGCAAGAAATCTTCTGCTTTCACATGACTAGCAATAAGAGCCCCATCACGATTAGCTCGTTTGATATTTTCAATAACAAGCCTTGCGTCATTATTGCGGAAATCAAGGTAAACCCCACCACCAAGCAAGCCTTCTTGTTTTAAGTCTGGTTCTCGTTTTAAGACTTCTTCTTTGGTTAACACCTTGTTGGCCGCTGGCGTATTGGACACGCCTGCTAAAAGATCATACAAATCCATAGCGACCTTCAAACGGAACATGCTAAAGGTACTGCCAGGTTCGTCATAAACAGGTAATAACATAGGGTCTGGTTTTGGAATGTGGGGTGCAATTTGTTGCACCACAGCCCGCTCTGACACCGTATCTGAAACCACCTCCACATCAAATTGTTTCAAGTAACGAAGCCCCCCGTGAACCAATTTGGTTGAA
Source organism: Streptococcus pyogenes (assembly GCF_002055535.1). Classification (NCBI taxonomy): domain Bacteria; kingdom Bacillati; phylum Bacillota; class Bacilli; order Lactobacillales; family Streptococcaceae; genus Streptococcus; species Streptococcus pyogenes. Next base: position 1,472,560 of record NZ_LN831034.1, read on the forward strand.
CGGCTAGAGGTTCCTTGAGCAAAATCTTGCATCTCAATCAGACCCGTATCTAGGCCACTAGCTGCCGCCTGAAGTGCCACACCAGCACCCGTAATACCTCCCCCAATAATCAGTAGGTCTAAATCTCTTTCTTGCATTTTTTGGAGAGCTAAGCGTCTTGTTTCTCTTGAAAATTCCATTCCATCCTCCTCTAGTTATTTTGCATCGTCATCTGCATCTTCTTCTTGGGTGAAAACTTGAGTTGCTTTAACAGCGCGCTTCCAACCCTTGTATAATTTTTCTTTGCGCGATTCATTCATGCTAGCCTTAAAGAGCTGGCCTGTGGCATTTAATTCTTTCAAAGCATCCATATCTTCCCAATACCCCACAGCAAGCCCTGCTAAGAAAGCTGCTCCTAGAGCTGTTGTTTCTAAATTTTTAGCACGGGCAATATCAATTCCTAAAATATCAGCCTGAAATTGCATGAGCATATTATTCATGGCTGCACCGCCATCCACACGGAGCTGTTGAATGTCAATACCTGAATCCACCTGCATGGTATCAATAACATCTCGCACTTGATAGGCGATAGATTGTAAGGTTGCTTTGACAAAGTCTTCTTTGCTGGTACCACGTGTCAAGCCAAAGACAGATCCACGCGCATTAGAATCCCAGTAAGGAGCTCCTAAACCGGTAAAAGCAGGCACAACATAAACTTCATCGTCACTAGTTGATGCTAGAGCGAACTGTTCAGATTCTGGTGAAGTCTCAATCATTTTAAGACCATCTCGCAACCATTGAATGGCAGAGCCCTGCAATAAAGATGGAACCTTCCAAGGCATAGTGAACCTTCCCATTAATCCCGTAACCAATGGTGGTCAAAAGATTATTACTCGATAACTGCATCTCATCACCAGTATTCATGATAATGAAAGAACCTGTGCCATAAGTGTTTTTCACCATACCAGGCTCAAAAGCTAGTTGGCCAAACAAAGCTGCCTGTTGGTCACCCGCCATACCTGAAATAGGCACTTCGCCCCCATAAAAATGAAAGGCAGCTGTTTTGCCATAAATTTCAGAATTGGATTTAACCTCTGGAAGCATATCTTTTGGAATATTTAAAAGCTCTAAAATCTCATCATCCCATGTTAAGTCTTTAATATTATAGAGCATGGTACGAGCCGCATTGGAATAATCCGTCACATGAACAGCACCATCTGTCAATTTCCAAACCAGCCAAGTATCAATGGTTCCAAAAAGTAACTCGCCTTTTTCAGCTCGTTCTTGAGCACCAGGAACATGGTCCAAAATCCAACGGATCTTGGTTGCAGAAAAGTAAGCATCAATAACAAGGCCTGTCTTTTCATGGATCATTTTTGTATGGCCATCTTGTTTGAGTTGCTCAGCAATTGGTGCCGTCTGCCGTGATTGCCACACAATAGCATTATAAATAGGTACACCCGTTTTTTTGTCCCAAACCACTGTGGTCTCACGTTGGTTGGTAATTCCGATTGCTTCAATTTGGCTTGGTTTGATGCTAGACTCAATAAAAGCACCCGCAATAACAGACTGAACCGAATTCCAAATCTGATTAGCATTGTGCTCTACCCAACCAGCGTGTGGGAAAATCTGAGGGAATTCTTTTTGGCTACTGCTAACCTTTTCCCCTTTTTGATTGAAAATAATCGCTCGTGAACTTGTTGTTCCCTGATCAATAGCCATGATATACTTTTCTTGCGACATTCATTACCCTCCTTTAAGTAAGCGTTTTCCTATTTGATTCTATTATAGCTAATTTTATCAGAAATATATTATCAAGAATTTTTAAAGCTAAAAAAAAGCTGATAAGATAGGTAGCTTATCCCACTAGATGAACTTGAAAAATCCACTGATGACAACCACATCTCCTCATTTCTAACGAGGTAATCTTTCTTATCAAAGAAAATCAAAAGACCCAACAATCACTCTGCTAATCCAGAGTCATCATTGGGTCATAAAGAGAACTAAGCCTCAAAGGCAACACGGTATCAAACAGCCGCGCCTAAGAGGCAAAGACAATTGGACACAAGAGTTAAGGCTGTCTTATTCATTACAGTCCTTGATTAGTCATTGATTGGTTCAGAAGATTTTTCCACAATATCCCCTGAGTTGGCGTCAATGGTATAGCTGTATTCTTGATCTTTGTTTTGAAACTCGATTTCATACACGGCTTTGCCATCTTCATTATCTTGTGTAACTGATAGCATTTGAGCATCAGCTTCCGTAACAGAAGCATCTTTTAACGCAATTGATTTGGCTTTGTCTTCTGAGAGTTTAACTTTCTTGCTAGTTTGACTTGTCTTTGGTTGATTATCCATATGATCGTCTTTATCATCCATATCACAGGCTGCAAGACTGAGTAAAGAGAGGCTGGCTATGGCTAGTAGAGAGAATTTTTTAATTGTCATAAGTACTACCTTCTTTCTTTGATTTCTTCTATTATAACTCAAACACATGGTTTTTCCCAATATTTTGACTATACAATATAAAAACGTGTGGTCACTTTGAAGTATCATACCATTTAAAATAAAAGCTAACAGTCATCACGATAAACAAAAAGCAGTTCAGAGCTGCTTTTTGTCTTATGATTTTGGGTCATCTAATGAACGGCCGTGCAAGCCTTTTTCACGTTGCACCTGTCTTAATTTTTCAGGGGTCACGTCGTTTCCTTCTTCGTCCACCAATTTGATGCCTTCGATATGGTGTCTGACAGAGCGACGATAGCCTTCAATGTATTCTTCACGGAGTTTTGCCTGTTCCACTTTTTCAGGTCCAGTCAAGCCTACCGTTTTTTTCTTTTTAGCCAGCTCATTGATACGAGCAATTTTTTTAGGATCCATGTTAAGCCACTAAGAGCCTGGGAAAAAAGTATAAGGCTTAAAAAACTGACTTGACTCTCACTGTGAAAAGCAATGTTTAAAGGCCTTGTTTTTTCCACTCGGGTACTGAACTCACTTTTCTAGCTAAGTCCCCAACGGCTCTTTCCTTTCTATTTACTTGGTGTTTAGTTGGTTAAAAGCAACAATGGTCTTAGCTTTGCTTACTAAATCTGATAAAATAGCTAAACGGTTGTTTTTAAGGGCTTGATCTCCTGCCATAACCATTGTGTTATCAAAGAAATCATTAATCACTGGGCTAAGGGCAAAGACCTGTTCTAACTGCTGGGCAGCACTGCCTGCTAGAGTCAAGCCTTGAATAGCTGCAAACAAAGTGTTTTCTTGCTCATTTTCAAAGAGGCTAGGGTCCACCTGAACAGAAGCGTCCGCTTTTTCTGCCAAATTAAAAGCACGTGACAAAGATTCAACTGCTGGTTTGTAATTTTCCGTATGACTGGCTTTGACAAGAGCTTCAGCTGCGGCCAACATTTCTGGAACCACAAAGGTTGAACTTGCTAGAATAGCTTCCCGAATGTCTTTTGGTGCGGCTTTGCCCATCATCTTATCCACACGAGCACGGATAAAGTTCATCACATCCGCCTTATTGGCATAGGTCAAACTATCAAAGGACAAGTCATATAAGCTATCTACCAGCTTATCCATTGGGATGCGCCATCCAAAATGATCAAGAATACGGACAATCCCTTGGGTTGCACGACGTAGAGCATAAGGATCATTAGAGCCAGATGGAATCAAGCCAACAGAAAAGAATGACAAGAGAGTATCCAATTTAGCTGCCAAGGCCAGGACAGCGCCAACTTTGGTTTCAGGTAGCGCACCTCCTGCAGCATCAGGTAAGTAGTGTTCACGGATTGCTGTTGCCACAGCAGCATCTTCACCAGCTAGAAGGGCATATTTTTCACCCATAATCCCTTGCAGCTCATCAAATTCACCCACCATACCTGTTAACAGGTCAAATTTGTAAATTTGGGCAGCACGGTCAACAGCTGTGACTTCCTCAGCAGATAGGTTGGCTTCCTTAGCAAGTGATGCGGCAATGACACGCGTACGATCCATGTGTTCAGCAAGAGAGCCGATTTTTTCATGGAAGGTCACATTGGTCAATTTGGCAACCAAATCAGCAATTTGCAATTTCTGATCCTCACGCCAGAAGAATTCACCATCTTCTAAGCGAGCTACCAAAACTTTTTCGTTCCCTTTAATAACATTTTCAATGGCTTGATCATTCCCATTACGAACTGATACAAAGTTTGGCATCAAGTGACCAGCCTGATCACGTACTACAAAATAACGTTGGTGGTTTTTCATTGATGTTACCAATACTTCTTCTGGGACATCAAGGTATTTAGCCTCAAAACTTCCCATGAAAGCTGTTGGAAACTCGACCAAGTTCAAAACTTCATTAAGCAAGTCTTCGTCAATGTCAACTTGCACACCCTGCTCCACTTCAAGCGTCTTGATTTGCTCCACAATCATCTCTTGACGCTCTTTAGCATCAGCGATAACAAACTGGCTGCGTAAATCAGCCTCATAAGAATCAGCACTTGTGATAGTGGTTTCAGTACCTAAAAAACGGTGACCACGGCTGACGCGTCCAGAATGAATATCCAAGAAGTCAAGTTCCAAGGCCTCATCATTCAACAGAACTGTCAAGGTGTGAACAGGACGAATGTATTCAAAACTATTGTTAGCCCAGTGCATGCTGACTGGGAAGGTCATTGCTGATAACACTTCAGTAACGCCTAGAAGCACTTCCTTAGCAGGTTTTCCAGCTTCGTGTTTGGTCACATAAACGTATTCTTCTCCTTTGACTTCGCGGAATTCGATAGCATCTGTGGTCAAGCCTTTGCCACGAACAAATCCTTGAGCAGCTTTTGAGAAATTCCCATCAGCATCAAGGGCAATTTTCTTAGCAGGCCCTTTAAAGTCCTCAGTCAAATCCGTTTGCTGATCAGCTAATCCAGACACACGCACTGCCAAACGGCGTGGAGTTGAAAAGGTTTGTATATCTTCAAAAGAGAGACGATTTTCTGTTAAGAAAGTCGCCAAGCGCTCTCCCAGTTGTTTTTCACTTGGTGTGACCACGTAGGCTGGAAGTTCTTCCAGACCAAGTTCGATTAGTAGATTTTTACTCATAATTAAGATACCAAGGGCGTTAAGCGGACACCATCAAAATAGCAAAGCGACGCAGGTGCTTGCACCTAGGAAGTCTTGGTCTTTTTGACATAGTCCGTAGCCCGTGTTCAGTTCCTTTCTCTAAAAAGTATCTTTTTGATTGTTCCCTTAGGTAGGGGGGACGCAAAGTGAAATTATCCAGTGGATAATTTCAGAAAACAAAAGTGTTCCATTCCTAGTTAGCCAGCCTAAAGTCTAGCCAACTCCCTCGTTCGATAAGTAACCTTACCGAATTGTCACTACAGCGGGAGTAACCTTGACTCGGCGACCTTCGGTCGCCCACTTCTTGCTCGCTCTTAAGATTACAAAGCTCGCAACTAGATCATCTTTAAATCGACTTATTCGTCATCTTCAGCTAGCAAGATTGCGCGTGTTGCTTCATCCAACAGTGGAAATCCAAGCTTCTTGCGTTCTGCAACAAAGGTCTTAGCAACGACACGTGCCAAATTACGGATACGAGCAATGTAGCCTGCACGTTCTGTGACGGAAACAGCGCCACGGGCATCCAGCAGGTTAAACGTATGAGAACATTTGAGCACGTAATCATAAGCTGGGTGAACCAAACCTTCTTCTAGGGCACGCGAGGCTTCTTTTTCAAACTTTTCAAAGTTTTCAAGCAGCATGTCTTGGTCTGATATTTCGAAGGAATATTTTGAATGCTCATACTCAGGTTGTAAGAAGATTTCACCATATTTAACACCTGGTGCCCACTCAATATCATAGACCGAATCCACTTCTTGAATATAGGAAGCTAAGCGCTCAAGACCATAAGTTACTTCTGCTGTCACTGGAGATGTCGCAAGGCCACCAACTTGTTGGAAATACGTAAATTGTGTGATTTCCATTCCATCAAGCCAAACTTCCCAACCAAGCCCTGCTGATCCTGTTGATGGGTTTTCCCAGTTATCTTCAACAAAACGAATATCATGTTCTAAAGGATTGATGCCCAATTTTTCCAAAGAAGCAAGGTAAAGTTCTTGAATATTTGATGGTGATGGTTTCATGACCACTTGAAATTGGTGGTGTTGGTAAAGACGATTTGGGTTTTCTCCGTAACGGCCATCTGCAGGACGACGTGATGGCTCTACATAAGCCGCATTCCATGGCTCAGGACCTATAGCACGTAAGAACGTGTAAGGACTCATGGTCCCAGCTCCTTTTTCATTGTCATAGGCTTGCATGAGCATACAACCCTGATCATTCCAATATTGTTGTAAGGTCAAGATGATTTCTTGAAAGGTAAGTTTTTTAGACATTTCGTACTCCTTTGATAGTAGTAAAATGGTATATCATTGACAATCGTTTTTTTGTCATCAGTAAAATACCTGACGATGTTACTAGCATGTATTACAGGTCTAGGCACCAAAAAACCGCATTTTGATGCTCCTAAATCATAAGACCTAGGGGCGTCAAAACGCGGTTCCACCCTAATTTATTACTTCATTTATATAGTATCTTTTTGGGCAATATTGACAAATATACTTAATCACACTGCCCAAACGGAAGCGCCAATCTGCAGTCCTACCATTCGGCTCTAACTACCCCGAACTCGCTTTAGATAAGATACTTGCATCCTTTTTCCTAGAGTCTAGTTTAGCATAAAGCCATTAGTTTGTCCATCATGAGCTTAAGGTTTTGTTCGAGTACCGTTTGGAATAATCACTTCCGCTAATAGCTTGTTTTCTTCTCGAATACGTAAATATATTACTACAATGTAGCATGGGAAAAGAAGCATAGCCGTAATTTTAGCATGGCAAAGTAAGGCTATGCCCACCAGCTCAGGGGCGATATTTAAAAAGTAGTTAGGATGTTTAATCGTTTTGAACAACCAGTGATCCACATATTTGTGGTCTTTTGCTAACATCAATTTTACAGTCCAAATGTCACCTAAGATACGTGTCACTTCATATAAAACAGCTACTGATAATAACATCAACAAAAGACCTAAAAAACTAATGCCATCAAACTTAATTTGTTTAAGCAGCGCTTCAATCACCGCAAACACATAAATCATAATGTGAAGTAACGTCAAAAATTTCGTGTTCTGAGCACCAAATTCCTGTCCTCCTTGGGCTAATATGGCTTTTTCATTTGTTATCGATTTCTTCAAAAATACTAAACGAATAGTAAACATAGCTAACATCACTAAAAAGATGGTCACAATACGGCTCCTTATTTTCAATAATAGTTTCTTTCACAAAACACTAATAAAGATTATAGCTAAATGATAAACCTTTGTCAAACCGTTTTCAAAAAAGATTTAGCGAATTATGGCTAAATCTTTGTAGTTCCTTAAAAACTTGTAGTATCAGGGTTAGGAATCGCTGACATTCCTGAGAGATAGCGAATTGTTTTTTTATCTTCTTGTGTCAAGCTCACATCAAAAATAGCCATATTTTCCTTGATGCGCTCATCATGCACCGATTTTGGCAAGGGAATAAAACCTTCTGCCAGCGACCAAGCTAAGGCAACTTGTGCCACTGTTTTGTCATATTTATTAGCTAACTGCTGCATAGTCTCATTATCAAAAATCTCCCCTTGTCCTAGAGGACTCCAAGCTTCCAATAAAATCTCATTTGCCTTACAATAATCAACCACTTCCTTTTGATAGCAACCTGGGGCTAATCGAATCTGATTAATTGCTGGAGTTATTTTAGCTGTCTCTTGAAGAGCTTCTAGATGATGCACCATAAAATTGCTGACGCCAATGCTTTTAATAAGCCCTGCTTCAACCGCCTCTTCCATATATTGCCATGCTTGGGCATTTGCCTCTTTCCAAGTGTTACGCAGAGCTTTTGGGTTTGGCCAATGGATAAGATAGAGATCCACATAATCCAGACCAAGACGGTCAAGAGAAGCAGCTAAAGCGTCTTTTGCCCCTTCATAACTATGGGCGTCATTCCAGAGTTTAGTTGTAATAAATAAGTCTTCTCGTAGAACCCCAGAATCCTTGATGGCACGACCCACACTTTCTTCATTTTTATAAATAGCTGCAGTATCAATATGACGATAGCCAGCCTTGATGGCTGCTAAGGTAGATTGGTAAGCTTCCTCACCATCGGCTGCTTGGTAAGTTCCAAATCCTAAAACGGGAATCTCATAGCCACTTGTCATTTTTACTGTTGTTACCATCACAAAAACCTCCTTTTATCAATATCTGTAAGCGATTACTTTAATCTATTCTATCATAAAGAAAGAAAATACAAAAAGAATTGGCCTGCCAGACATAGCTACCCCAATCCTTTTGTATCTCTTAGGCATCAAAAGCTTTTTGCCCATTTAAATAGGTTGCAACAAGTGTTAAATCCTTATCAAGAACAATAAAGTCAGCCGCATGCCCAGCTTTGATTTGACCACATACGTCGTCAATACCGACAGAAACAGCTGGCACATAAGTTGCCATATGAATGGCTTCTGCCGGAGTTGCGATTCCCCAGGCCACTACATTTCTAAGGCCATCTTTTAATTTCAAAATAGATCCTGCCAAGTTTCCACTCTCTTTAAGACGAGCAGTGCCATTTGCCACAACCACAGAGAATTCCCCCAAGAGGTAATCACCATCTGGTGAACCACCTGCTCGCATACAGTCCGTAATCATGGCTACATGATCATGCCCTTTTTGCTGCATCAAAATATCACAAGCAATTGGTGAGACATGGTGGCCATCACAAATCAACTCTGCGTAAGTATTTGGAAGATTATAAACCGCTCCCACCATTCCTGGTTCACGGTGGGTCAATCCTCGCATGCCATTATAAGCATGAACCCAAACACTAGCACCAGCTTGAACAGCTTCTTTAGCCTCTTGATAAGTACCGTTTGAATGCCCTAAGGCCACTGTTACGCCTTGTTTTGTCACTGCAGACACAAATTCTTTGACACCATCACGTTCAGGAGCAAGGGCAATTTTTTTGATGAGCCCTTTAGCAGCTTTTTGCCAAGCATCAAATTCCTCCAAGCGTGGGGTTTTCATATAACTTGGGTTTTGAGCACCCTTATATTCTTCGGTAAAATAAGGACCTTCAAAGTAGATACCTTGTATTTTAGCACCTTTTACCTGATCAGCAACTGAAGCAATAGTCCCTGATACTTTTTCTAACTGCTCAAAGGTAGAAGTTAAGGTCGTCGGTAAAAAAGACGTTACTCCTGTTGCTAATAGTCCTTCACTCATTTGATGAATCCCTTGGGCAGAATTATCCATGACATCAGCTCCCGCATAGCCATGGATATGCGTATCCACAAGACCTGGTGCAATTTGATAACCGGTGTAGTCAATGATTTGCGCATCTGCCGGAACAATTTCTGTCCACTCCCCAAAAACACCATCATGAAGACTTAGGTAGCCAGCCGGTCTCACCTCTGTTGGGTAATAAAAACAATCTGCTTTAAGATAGCATGTCATCTTTTTTCCTCCCTTTTTTCCTTATTATACGCCTTATTCTTTACTTTGTAAATGGTATATACCACTTTTGGGATTCAAAAAAGAAAACGTGGATGATCATTCACGTTTTCTCTTTTTTTAAAGCTGGTGTGAAAGTACTTTCTCTGCTAAATTCAAGGCATGATCTGTGATGCGGGTATAGTGGGAAATAATATCAATAAAATTAATACCTGCTTGTGCCGTACATTCTCCACAATTCAAGCGCTTAATGTGGGTTTTACGTAATCGTCGCTCTTTTTCTTCAATTTCTTTATGGCGAGTCACAATAGTTTGCGCCAAGTCTGTATCACTATCAACGATAGCTCTAATGGCATCCAGTGTTAAACAATGCGTCAATTGATACATCTCTGTCAATTCTTGACGAGCAGATATTGAAAAACCAATTTGTTTAGATATGATGCCTTCAATTAGAATGCCTAAAGACTCAGAATGATCTCCAATTCTTTCCAAATCACGTGAAGAGTCAAGAATACCAGCCAAGACTTCATTTTCACTTGGGCTGAGGGCTTCGTTAGAAATATCAACCAAATAAGTGGTTAACTCCTCATCGATGGTATCAACTGCTCTTTCATAACGCTTGACCTTTTCCCCAAATTTACCGTCAGCTGTCATAATATAACTGTAAGAAGCTTCAAAAGCTTGAATCGCATAAGAGGCTAAATGAACCAATTCCTTGTGGGCATTTCCTAGTGCGATAGAAGGGGCTTGGGTAATAAGTAAGCGATCTAAATAAAGGGCTTCGTATTTGACCACTTCATCTTCTCCTGGAATGAGTCTAGTCACAATCATAGCTAGTAGACTAATGAAAGGAATTAATAAGATGGTATTAGTGATATTAAAAGAACCGTGAGAAAAAGCGATAGTCATCTCAGGCGTTAAACTCAACTTTGATTGTAGCCATAACATCAATGATGTGAATGGGACTAGGATAATCATAAAAATAATTGTACCGATCAAATTAAATAACACATGAGCTGCTGCCACACGTTTAGCAGCAATATTTGAACCTATAGCTGCTAAGACAGCTGTAATGCAGGTTCCTATATTTGAGCCTAACAAAATAGGAATAGCCCCCTGTAAGGTCAAAAGACCGCCTGAAAACAGTCCCTGTAAAATCCCGATAATGGCTGCCGATGACTGAATCAACATGGTCAAAGCCGTTCCGATAAAGACACCTTGGAAGGGTTTATCACCTAATGTCGCTAAATAATTTTGAAAGGCTGACACAGATTTCAAAGGATCCATGGCATCTCCCATTAGGTTCAGCGAGAAGAAAATTCCTCCGACACCAAAAATGATACGCCCAAAATTGTTGAGCTTTTTATTAGAGGTAAAGAAAAGACAGGCTGCACCAATAAAAATCATGGGCAAGGCGTAATCTCCTAGTTTAAAACCAATTAAAAACGAAGTGATAGTCGTTCCAATATTAGCCCCCATAACAATTCCAATGGCTTGTCGCAAATTTAGCAAACCCGCAGAAACCAAACCAACCGTAATTACAGTTACGCCTGAACTGGACTGAATTAAGGCAGACATGGCAATTCCGACTAAGATACCAAAAAAGGGATTACTGGTGTATTTATCAATGTAATACCTTAGTTTATCTCCTGCTGCTTGTTGCAGACCATCTCCCATATACTTGATACTGAAAAGAAAGAGACCTAAGCCTCCAAAGAAATGAAATGCAATGTCTTGCCAATTTACTGACACAATATTGTCCTCGCTCAATTTTTTAGTCTATTCTATTTTAATGTATTACGGTCTTTATCACAAGGTTTTTTTAAGCGTTTCTGTGTATACCGATGTCAACATTTGCATATTATTGGTTTGATAAGGTGTTAGGCTTTTCCGATATTTTACATCATTTGTTTTTGCACAAATCTTTTCATTTCGTTTAATTAGAGGTATAATATGGCTACGATGAAACAATATCATAAAGGAGATTCCATGACTAAATCACAAAAAGAGGCGCTTTATTGGATGTTGAGTGTTCTAACTATCACTCTAATAGGTGGCTCCTGCCTTATTTTTGGATCCCACCCTCAAACGCAAGATAAGGTAGCTAAACATTCTAAAAGTGCTGCTAGTTTACTAAAAAAAGCAGTTAAAGCAGTTAATGACGCTGATCGTTTAGCCACTGCAGCTGCTATCCAAGAAGCCCAGAAAGCTGTTGATAAATTAGCAGAATCTTCTAAGAAAAAAACGCTACAAGAACAGCTAAACGTTGCCAAAGCAAAGCAAGAGCAAGAAGATGCAGCTACTCAAGCAGTTAAAGCTGCTGAGGAGACTCTCAATCAAAATCTTAAAGATATCGCCCAAAAAGCAGTTAACGACTTAAGTAACAAAGGTAAAAAAGCCGCTTTACAATCTCGGTTAGACGCTATTTTACCAGCGAAACCCATTATTGATGAATTTCCAAGACAAAGTGGAGAAATAACAGATAACTCTTACTGGACACCTTTCCCAGGAGACGTCTCAGATACTTATGATAATTCCCAGTCACCTACTTTAGACCCAAGCTCAGAATCTTCAGCTTCAGATGTTACACCACAACCTAGTCATCCTGATCCAATTCCACCTCAGACCTCTTCAGAACCTTCCGACTCAGGAGACAAGCAATCATCAAAAGAGTAATACAACAGTTTTTCGTAAAATCAATCAATAAACGTTTTAGACGGCTATCTTAGTGATTAGTCTTCCTGACATCTTAAAAAAGCTAGCTCAAATCAAAAGAGTCTAGCTTTTTGTTTTGTTAGATAGCATTAAATTTCGTAGCCCATTAAAAGTCCTCCGTCTTCAGCATAAAAGCTACACAAACCTGAGGTCCTTCCAGTTTGAATCACAGCATCAGGATATAAAGATTTGATTTTTTCACTGATCTGCTCACAAATTTTTGGATTTTGAGCATGAGCAATGTAAACTTTTCCGCCTACATAACCCTCTTTTTGAATTTCTTCTATCAAGGCAGAAACTGCTTTTTTTTGACCACGCGCTTTTTGAAGAAGTTCAAGCGTTCCTTTATTGCTAGCTTTCCCAACCATTCTAATATTGAGTAAGCCAATTACTTTACCTACTAATTTACTCAGTCGACCATTTTTAACCAAATTATCAACCTTGGCAAGCACAAAAATCAAACGTGTTTTTTGCTGATAAGCTGTGATCTGTTTGACAACTTCTTCAAAGGATAATCCAAGTTTGATCAACCGCTCAAGCTCCAGTACGAGCAAATCCATCTCGCCACCTGCTGATAAAGAATCGATTAGATGAATATTGACATTAGGATTTTCTTCAAGAAGTTCATTTTTAGCCAGTCGTGCACTATTATGACTGCCAGATAAGGTCCCTGTAATTGTCATCACGATAACATTATCTGCACCTCTATAGGCCTGCAAAAAGGCTTCTGGGCTTGGACAGCTAGATGTCGTTGCTTTAGACGACTGGTACATAGTTGTCATCATATTATCGATATCTAATCCATCATCATCTCTAAAAATTTCTGTGCCAATCTGTAGGGTCAAAGGCACACGTTCAAAGCGCAACTCTTTGGATTGTCTAGTCAAACTTCTAAGATCACATCCTGAATCTGTTACAATTTTCCAAGTCATTTTTTATCCTTCTTTTTCTCTAATTTGTGTTCGGTAACAAAGACCAGATTATTAAGCCTTCGCTAAGATGTCTAGGCTAATGGTAATAACTAGTCATTAAATCCTATGTTTTATTACTAGCCTTTTCAATAGTTAGTAAAGTCATCCAATAGAGCTATACAAGGAGGTAATGAGGCTCCTGATAACTAACTTTAGTTGACAAATTAAGACTTTTCCCATAAAATTATATCATTATTAAGTCGGTTTTTGCTACTGATAACTCATCAGATGTAACACTTGAAAGGTATTTGTGATGACTGATAAAGCACTCTCAAAAAGATCACTTCAAAACTTAACACAATTTAATAAAGAAACACGACGCATAGCACGTGAATCTATGGAAATCGCCTTACTAAATCTTCTAGAAACAAAACCTTTAGGTGATATTACGATTTCAGAATTGGTGACGAAAGCAGGAGTATCTCGTAACGCTTTTTATCGTAATTATACCTCTAAAGAAGCCATTATAGAACAACTGTTAGTAGGGGTTATCCGTCGTATTTTTCGTGGACTAAAACAATTTGATATTAAAACTCAGGCTTATCAAGCTTGGCTCTATCTTTTTACTGAAGCTAAAAAAGAAGCTCAGCTTCTTAAAATGATTTTCAAACATCACCTGCACCATCTTCTAACACGATTAGTCACTAAACGTCTGAAAGCTTATCAAAAATTAAAAGACAAAAAACAATCGCACTATAAGCGCCTTTTTTGGAGCAATGCTATTGTTTCTGTCTTGACAAACTGGATTTCAGATGACATGATCGTTCCTGCCGAAGAAATGGCTGCTATGGGCTTGCCTCTATTAACGTAAAAAGGTTCCTTTTGGGAACCTTTTTACGTTAATTGTTAGTCTTTTTGAGCTACAAGTGCAAACTGACGGATAGCCTGGGCCACACCCGCCATATCATTAGTCAAAGTGACTTTGTCAGCTAATGGCTTGATAGCTGCTGAAGCATTTTCCATAGCAACTCCTAAACCAGCATAAGTTAACATCTCAATGTCATTGGGAGCATCCCCAATAGCCATCACTTGGTCAGCAGTTAAACCCAAATCTTCTACTAATTCTTTGAGAGCCGATGCCTTGCTGACTCCCTGAGGGAGAATTTCTAAAATATTATCTTGGCTACGAACAACATGAAAACTCTGACTAAGCTGATTTCTCACCGCACGTTCAAAGGCATCTAGCGCAGCTTTTTCTCCTAAGTACATGGCTTGAAAAATCAGGCGAGGAGTGTCCGACAGCTCTGCTAAGGAGACAGGCTTGACAATGGTAAATACCAAATCTCCATCTTCCTGCACAAGGTCTGGCACTTCTTCTTCAAGCACCAAATAATCGTTTTCCTCAGTTAAAGTCAGGTAAATATCTGGAAAACTTTGGCTTAGCTCTTCCAGCAATTCAATATCTGAAACCTTCAACATTTTTGAATGGCGTAATTGCCAGTCAGGACTACTATAAGTACTACAGCCATTATTGATAATGAGGAATTCCTCTTGTGTCAAACCTAATTGGTCAAAATAGGGTCTTGTCCCTGACTGAGGCCGGCCTGTGCATAAGACAATTTTTAAGCCTGACTGAGCTGCTTCTTGGATGGCTGTGATATTCTCTTTTGGAATCTGTTTGTCCTGGTTTAATAAGGTGCCGTCCAAATCAATTGCAATTAGTTGAATCATCCTATCTTTCCTCTTTCCATTTGATTTTAGGGAGGTTCCATTTTTTACGGTTGCCAATCATGCGTAAAGTCGTGAGTAAAACAACCAAGGCATAACATTCAATCGTTGAATCTGCTAGTTTAAAATGCAAAACAATAGCTGCAAGAATGGACCACCCAGCATAGATTTCACTACGCAAAACACTAGGTTTTCGCCCTGCCAGAATATCTCTGACAACACCACCGCCTGCACCAGTCAACACAGCTGCTACAATGACAGCACTTAAAGGCTGGTTAAGACGGACAGCATGCAAGGCTCCTTGGACACTAAAAGCTGCCAGACCAATGGCATCAGTCAAAACAGCTGCCCGTACCCAACCTCTAGCCATTAGCTTAGGAAAAAGCATAATCAAAACCATAGCAAAGAAAGCGCAAGTGAATTCTGGCTTTTGCCCCCATAAGGCCTCTATAGGTAAACCAATTAGGGTGTTTCGAATGGCTCCGCCTCCAAAGGCTGTCACGAAACCTAAAATAAAAATCCCTAAAATATCAAATTCTTCTTCCATGGCAACAATAGCACCAGAAAGAGCAAAGGCAATGGTCCCGATGATATTTAAAATTTCCCACATATCAATTGTCATAAGCTACCCTATTGTCTTTTAGTCTTCTTTTAGTTTACCACGTTTTCCTTTAAAAAATAAGTAGAAAAAGATAAAATGTAAGGATAAAAAAGCAAGGATAAAACCCATTTTCATCCTTGCTACAAAAGATTCAAACAATTATCCCCATACTTATCTTATCACATCAATGAGAGCTGCTTGATAGGATAAGGTTGTTTTAGATTTTTTCCGTCCAAGGGCTAGCGGTCTCTTCGAGTACCCTGTTTAACTCGTCAATATTTTGGAAGCCTTCAGTGCATAGCCACTTTCTTGCTTCGTCCTCTCCTTTAGTAATATAAACTGGAACGGATCCTGCCCACGTGGCACGCCCACACAAAACACCACTAAATTGAGCACCTGCTGCTGCTGCAAAGTATAATGTCTCTTGAAAAAGTTTGGCAGATACGCCTGCACTCAAATAGATATAAGGGAGGTGGCTGGCAGCTTCTTGGTCTTGAAAAGCTTTAATAGCCTCAGCTTGACTGTAATGGACTTCCCCTTCAGTAAAACCTTCTACATAAGCCATATTAACAGGAACCTCTACTTTTAGCACATCAACGCCAAAACGCTTATCCGAAAATACTGACATAGCACCGTTAACCTTATGTGGCTTAAGCTTTGCGTATGCCGCACTGTTGTTATCTGATATTCTCTCATCATAACTCAAAAGTTCAAGAAAAAAAGGGATGTCTTCAGCTGTACATTCTGAACCAATGCGTTCAATATAAGCTTGTTTTTGTAAATTGATTTGTTCATCTCCATCAACATCATAATAGAGCAAAAATTTAATAGCATCTGCACCTGCTGCTTTCAACCGTTTGACCGACCATTCCACTAAGCAATCGGGTAAACGGCTAGTGGTTGTAGCATCATAACCTGTTTTTTCGTAAGCTAACAGTAAGCCTGTCTGATTAGCTCTTACCTTAGTAGCCAGCAACCCATATTCTGGATCTAATAAAATAGATGAAGCATAAGGCGTCAATTCCTCAGAAACGAGAACTTTCAATGTTTCTATCTGTGTAACTGTCGCTTCTCCTTCTTGATGTGCTGCCATCATTTGCTTCAGTGCACCTCGTTGATCAAAAGCTAAAGCTGATATGATTCCTTGATGGCTCACTTTTTCTAAGTAATGTCTTTTATTTGCTGTGATTGTCATGTGATACCTCTCTTACTTGAAGTTGCTGATATAATTGTTTAAAAGTTGCCATAGTCATCAAATCTTGATAATAGTGAGTAGCTAGTCTCCTAGGCAGACTGCCTGAGAAGTTAAGACATCAAACGGCTTAGCAATAGTACTCATGTGGCTCAAAGAGACTTCGGCTTCGTCCACATCACTGTAGGGACCAGCTTCCAAAATTTTTGTCTGCATGCCTTCATGTAAAACAGCAATACAATTTCTCGTTTCCCCTTTGATTTTGAAAAATTGGTTAGAAATGCCCTGTTCTTGTAACTGATGAATGATAAAGTCACCCAGCTTACCACCACTAAATCCTGTTGCCATAACTGACCAGCTTTTGCTAACATTCTGGTCACATTTAGCTCCTTATCACCAGCTGTTTTTGCCGTTCTGTCAACACAATTAACCGTGTCCATAGCCAGACAATCTAAAGGATAGGAAATAGCGACAGAAGGATTTAAGATAACTGTTAAACTCATCTCTTCTTCCTAATCGTGATACTCACCACGATCCCATTTTTCCAAAAATTCTGTAAAAAAATCAGGATCTTCTTGGTTGGCATGATGACTTTCCAAGTGGGCTATTTTAGCAATTAGCTTCTTATTCTCTTCAGTTTCTTTGTATTCTGCCTTGATAAAAGCATCTATAATATCACACATAAGAAGTTCACCCGTGATTTTACCACCAAAGCCAATCACATTGGCATTCAATTCTTCCTTGGCATAAAGCGCTGTTGTCATATCTCGAACAAGGGCTGAACGAATACCTGGTACCTTGTTCACGGCATTATTAATGCCAACTCCAGTTCCACAAATACAAACACCCAAGTCTGCTTGACCATTAACCACAGCTTCGCCGACTTTTTTTCCAAAAATAGGGTAATGGGTTCTTGTATGGTCATAAGTGCCACAGTCAATAACGTCATAGCCTTTAGATTTCAAAAAATCAGAAACAGCCATTTTTTCGTTGGTGACAATATGGTCACAACCAATCGCAATTTTCATCACTTTATCCTCCTTTAGGCCATTTTATTGAGCATGTCAACACGAATTTGATGACGACCACCATCGTAGGGACCAGTCACAAAACCTTTGACGATATTCTTCGCTAATTCTGGACCTACAATCTCTGCCCCTATTGTGATCATGCGGGCATTGTTGTGACCGCGCGTCATGTAAGCAGAGCGTTCATCTGACACTTCAGCAGCAACCATTCCTTTTAATTTTGTGGCTACCATAAAGGGACCTGCTCCGTAAGCATCCACCATAATGCCTAAACGACCTTCTGCTTCATTAACGGCTTTCGCCACCGCTAATGTGTTATCAATAAAATCACTGTTAATATCAGTCACGTCAATAATGTCATAGCCTTCTTCTTGAAGAAAACTTTTGATCAATTCTTTTAATGCATTTCCGTGTGCATCTGCACCTAAAATAATAGCCATAGCTTTTCCTTTTCTAACCCAAAACGCTTGCCAATCTAGAGAAGGGGGACATGATTACCTGTCCTTAGATCAAGATGATTGCCAGTAGTCTTAGTGTCTTCCATTATTTCTTTCAAGACAAAGCACTTGTGGGTTCCCACAGAGCGCCTTGCCTTACATGAGAAATACTCTTTTCACGTTAGGGAGTAAGGTAGAAATACCTTACTCCCTAATTTTTTAGTCAGTCACCTGACCTGATTTTATTTCATTGTTTTCGCATACTCAGCGTTACGTGCCTTCATTTGGTTAGCATACCAAGCAAAGAGACCTAGGTAAATGGCCACAAAGATGATTAGCGTGATGATTGAGGCAATCTGACCTGTTGTCGCTTGACCAATCACATAACCAAAAATTTTTTCCATTGGTCCTTCAAGTGTTGAATGCGTAATCAAGGAACCAGCGCTTGTACCTGCTGGAAAAGCCCCTACTTTTTTAGCCAACTCTGTCGCAAATGGAGCAATCATAGTTCCTGACAAGAGGAATAATGGCAATAAGAGGGAACCAAAAATAATCATGCGAATCAAACGACCACGTGTGACCACAAGAAGAGCTGGTGTCATCCCCATAGCAATAATTCCTGCCAGTGGTAAAATCCCATTGCCAACTTTTGATAGGAGAACGGCTTCAATCAACATGATTGGGGCAAGAATATTGGCACAGGCCCAGATTTCAGCACGACCAGCAATGAAGGGCCAGTCCAAACCGATATTGAAACGACGCCCATGCATTCTAGCATTGGCAAAATTGGTAATCCCTTGTGACAAAGGCTCAACAGCTGCGATAAACCAAGAGCCAATCAAAGAGAAAAGTTCCAAGCAGGCACCCGCGGTAAAGCCTAGGCCAAACCAATTTTTGATAGATTCAACAGTGAAATGAGGATCTCCCATAATCCCAATCACAAAACCTAGAGCCATTCCGATAAAGAACTTAGAGCCCCAGAAGCCAATTTTTTTGTTCAATTTAGCAGCATCAAAGTCATATTTATCCAGCCCCGGAAAGACCTTGTCAAAAATCTTATCTAAGACCATAATGATTGGATTCATCATGTAGTTCATGTGAGTTGAAGTCATTGGTGATTGAGGCCCTGTCCCAAGAAGGTCATCAAAGGTCGGTTTCATCAAATCAGAGTTAATGATTTTCAGTACCCCAACAAGAATAACTGCCACAGTAGCAATCAAAAGAGACACAAAGACTGGTAAATGGTTACGAGCCGCATACCACATAATCAATAGACCCGTAATGGACAAATGCCAAATATCAAAAATATCGACGTCAAGGGTGTCCGTTTTTTTCATGACAATCATGACAATATTAACCACCAGCATCACCAGCAAGAAATAAAGGGTGTAAGGGGAACCCCAGGTAATTGTTGCAAGCGGTGCCCAACCGACATCAATAATGTTTAAACTGATCCCTGTATTTTTAACAAAGGCCTGTAAAGACTCTGAAAAAGCCCCCGTCAAAATTCCAATAATGGCTCCAATCCCTGTCAAAGCGATGGCTAACTTAATCCCACCTTCCAGTGCCTTTGTGAATTTAACCCCGAAAATCATGGCTAAACCTGTCATGACAATCAGCATGACCACACCTGATCCCAACTGAATAGGAAATCCCAGAATCTTGTTAATAATGTCTAAAAAAGGTTGCATCATCTTGTCTCCTTATGTTTTTATTAACTCACTGCAAATGATTTTCTTTAATCACGCGCTCTAATTCAGCAAAAACAGGCTCACTCATGATTGGGATACGATAGAGAATCGGTCCTGCTTCTACTATGGGAATCGGCATCTCAAATCCCAAGTCAGTTTTTGCAATCGGCGTAAAAATATCATAACGAGACACCAATTCTTCTGTGATGTCTTTGACCATCACCGCATCACAGTGAACATCGTAACCACGGTCACTCATCTGAGTTTCAATCGCATCTTTAATTTGATGGCTTGAGTTAACCCCTGCACCGCAGGCTGCTAGAATTTTAATCATGCTGAAACACTCCTTTTTCTATTAAATAGTTTGAAATAGCTTGTTTATCATCTTTTAGACTGGCTAGATAGCTAAGATTGCCTTTCGTAATAAAGAAGGTAATGAGATTGGATAGAATCGTCGTTTGACCCTCGTTTTGACTATTGATAATAAAGAAGAAATCCGTTACCAAACAGTCTTCCTCTGGATTAATCATGTGCTTAAAGGTAAGGGCTTGACTATTTCTAACATAGACCACTTGATCAACCAAGCAATACTTGGTTTCTGTATGCGGAATAGCCGCATACAAAATATCTGACCCATCTTTGAGGTCCACTTTGAGTCCTGTCGGAAATACCGCCTCACGCTCCACTAAAGCCTGATGGTACTCTTGCGTCACATACCCAACCTTTTCCAAGTGGCTAGCAACAAGATCAAAAAGCTCTGGCTGCGTCCTTGCTTCAGTAAATAGAATATTAGGAAACACTCCCTACCGCCTTTCTATAAGTATCAATTTTTAACAACTGTCATCTCATCATCAACAAATTGGTAACCGTTTACAAAATCATTATAGTATAACCTTCAACATAATTCAACATTTTTACGCAATATTTTTTGTTCTATATGTTTGTTTTTGTTTTGTTTATTTTGTTTTATTGAAATATGAAGGTCTATATGCTATGATAAACATAAGTAAATAAACTATAGAAAGGAGCCCCTTAGATGTTAAAAAGAGAAAGACTTCTAAAAATTACCGAAATAGTCAATGAGCAAGGTATTGTTACTGTGAATGATATTATTCAGACTTTAAACGTTTCTGATATGACAGTTCGTAGAGACTTAGATGAACTGGAAAAAGCCGGCAAATTGATCCGCATCCATGGAGGTGCACAAAGCATTACCATGCCTAATAAAAAAGAGCGGTCAAATATTGAAAAACAAACCGTTCAAACAAAGGAAAAATGGGAACTAGCTTCATATGCGACACAACTAGTCAATGATGGTGAAACAATCTTTATTGGTCCAGGAACAACTTTAGAATGTTTCGCTGAGCAGTTAAAAAATCGTCAGATTCGCATTGTGACCAATAGCCTCCCTGTCTTTAACATCCTTCAGGACAGCGAAACCATTGACCTGATTCTTATCGGTGGTGAATACCGATCTATTACAGGAGCTTTTGTAGGGTCCCTTGCCAGTCAAAATATCTCATCCTTAAAATTTGCCAAGGCTTTTATTAGCTGTAATGGTATTTATAAAAACGATATTGCAACTTATAGCGAAACTGAAGGAGAGATTCAAAAGCTAGCTTTTAATAATTCTATTGAAAAATACCTCTTGGTAGATAACCAAAAATTCAATGCCTACGACTTCTTCATTTTTTACCATTTAAACAACATTGATGCTGTTGTTACAGATTCGCAAATAACTGAGGACGTTATCGAACGTTATAGTCAGTTCACGCAATTATTAGTAGCCCACGAAAACAAGGAGTAACCGTTTCATCAAGAATGGACAGCCTGTCAGTGCATCGTCCTTAAACACCTTCTGGCAAAAGTGATTTGCCCCCAGAGAGGTGTTTTTGTTTTGCTCGGAACACACCTGCTAACGTCAGAGTCTTTATGAGTGACCACAAAAAAAGAAGCCCAGATTAAAAAACTGGAACCTCTTTTGAGATGAAGTAAGGCTACCAAAATAACCTAAGACCATTTATATAATTCAAATTTGGTATCCTTCAAAGCACGCTTGATTAGGAACGTTAAAGGACGTCCTGTCACCTTAGCCTCTCCTTTTTCCAAATTTACCTGGACCGATTGCACACCGGGGACAGCTGATAATTTTTCAGTGACCGTTCTTGCGCAACCGTCACATGTCATTCCTGTAACCTGATAATGTTTTTCCATTTTGTATTCTCCTTTAAATGGTTTTTCCTTTTAATCGCAGGGCATTCAAAACAACTGATACTGAACTAAAACTCATGGCAAAACCTGCTAACATCGGGTTCAATAGTGGACCTCCAAAAAGATGAAGTAAGCCCATGGCCACTGGAATCATGAGGACATTGTAAATGAATGCCCAAAATAAATTTTCCTTGACAATTCTCATAGTCACTCGACTCAATGACATAGCTTTCACCAAATCCAGCATATCAGGTTTCATCAGAATCACATCCGCCGATTCAATGGCAATATCTGTCCCTGACCCCATAGCTATCCCAATGTCTGCTACAGCCAATGCCGGAGCATCATTAATACCATCACCTACCATTGCAACTTTTCTCCCTTGAGAGCGGAGGTCTGCTATCACGCCTGCTTTTTGATCAGGTAAGACTTGACTGATCACATCTGTAATCCCCACTTGAGAGGCAATAGCCTTAGCGGTAGCATCGTGGTCACCTGTTAGCATGATGGTGTGAATTCCCAGTTGATGCAAAGCTTCGACGGTAGCTTGACTATCTTCTTTGACAGCGTCAGCAATACTGAAAAGAGCTCGTAGCTGCCCCTCTTTAGCATAATATACAAGGGTTTGGCCTTTCTCAGAAGCCTTAGCACAAACCGACTGAACACAAGATAAATCGATACCAAGAATTCCCATTAAAGCAGCATTTCCAATCGCCAAACGACGCCCTTCAAGCTGACCAGTAACTCCTAGGCCGGTTAAAGACTCAAACTCTTCCACTGGTAGACTATCGTAACCAGCTTCCTGAGCAGCACGAACAATAGCCTCCCCTAAGGGGTGTTGAGAATAGGCCTCCAAGGAAGCAGCTTCTTGCAAGATAAGGTGATCATCTCCCGAAAAAGTTAGGAGCTTTTGAAGACTTGGTTTCCCCTCCGTAATCGTCCCCGTTTTATCAAAAACAACCGTATCTACCTGATGTGCTTGTTCTAAGATGTCACCACCTTTAAAAAGAATACCATTTTCAGCTGCACGCCCTGTTCCAACCATAATCGCTGTCGGCGTTGCTAAACCAAGCGCACAAGGGCAAGCAATGACTAGAACAGCGATGGCTGTTGTCAAACTAAAACGAAGACTTTCCTGCATGAATACCAACCAAAACACCCCTGTTAACAGAGCTAATACCAAAACCACCGGAACAAAGACACCTGAGACTCTATCAGCAATAGCTGCAATAGGTGCTTTATTTTCTTGAGCATTCTCAACTAGTTGGATAATTTGTGCTAACAAGGTATCATTTCCAAGCTTATCTGGTTTAATCGTGAGGGCGCCTGGCCCATTCAAGCTGCCCGCAAAGACATTATCTTTTTCTCCCTTTTCAACAGGCAAACTTTCCCCGGTTAAAAAGGATTCATCCAAACTGCTATGTCCTTCCACGATAATACCGTCAATAGAAACTTTTTCACCTGGTTGAACCAGGACAAGGTCATCATAGCTAACTTCTTCTAATGGTAACAATTGCCATTGGCTGTTTCTCCATACCCTCACAACAGTAGCCTTCAAGGATAGGAGCTTTTGAATAGCTTGAGAAGTACGGCCCTTAGAACGACTTTCAAAATACTTTCCTAGACCGATGAGTGTCAAAATCACTACCACCGATTCAAAATAAAGGGAGTGCACAAAGTGCGCCCGGCCCAGACTGATTTCAACCACTCCATAAAGACTATAAGCAAAAGCAAAGCTGGTTGCTAAAGCTACCAAGGAGTCCATATTAGGATGTCCCTTAAACAAAGCTTTAAACCCATTATGGTAATAATGACGATTTAATACTAAGACTGGAATCGTCAAGAGTAGCTGACTAAAGCTGTAAACGAAAGGATAGCGATCTGGTTGCAGAAATGGAGGAAGCCATAAGCCCACCATGTGACCCATAGCTAGGTATAATATAGGAATGGTGAATAGGGCAGACCACAAGACCTGAGACCAAATAACCTTTAGGTCTTCGTCACGACGACCTGTTTGCATGTGTTTTGCATGTTCATCAAAGACTTGTGCACCATAACCAGCAGCTTTCACCGCTTGAATAACTTTGGCCGTTTCTAAATCGTCATCTTGATAAGTAACCGTGAGCTTCTCAGTCGCTAAATTCACAACAGCCTGTTCTACTTCAGGCAATTGATTGACCGTTTTTTCAATTGTTAGAGCACAAGAGGCACAACTCATTCCCTCCACTAAAAATATCTCTTTAGCCATTAATACGTCTCCTTTCTCTGACAGTGGCACTGCCCAGGCAGACAATTACACGGCACCTCAAGAACTGCATTTTCTTTTTTGACTTCTAGTAGCTCTTGGAATGCCCCGATTTCCTCTAAGGTCATCGGTAAGTGATAAAGCCGTTCAAGAAGTAGACGCGTGTGTTGCCGCTGACAAATACCGTCTAAAACAGTCGCTAGTGCTTCTTTTTGTAGCAAAGTCTCATCCAAAAGAGCTTGATAAATATAAGCTCTTCCTTGCCGATAAGACGTTAAAAAATTTTTTTAACTAGCCTACCAATGAGGGTCTTAATAGTGGAATCTGACCATTGATATTTTTTCCTTAAAATAGTAATAATATCGCTACTTTTAATATCACCACTGGCCCACACCACACGCATGACTTCCCATTCAGCAGCTGATATCTGTTGCATAACGTCACCTTCATTCACAATATATTTACGTTTGTAAATTAATTATAACGAATTTAACTACATTTGTAAATAAATAACTTTTCTCATTTTTCTATCCTTATATTGACAAATGAATCGTTTTTACTATAATATTATTGCAATAAAAATAACATTTACATTAAGGAGATACCCTTGAAACATCCTATTCGAAAAACACTTGTCACCTTAGGTCTATTACTGACCTTATGCCTGCCGACTCCAGTTGCAGCTAGTTCTCGTTCTTGGAAGAGCTGGTTTATCGAGCAATATTTCTGGTTAAAACGTGACAAGAGTTACTATTCTAAACAAGATGACCCAAGCTTCCAAAGATACCTTGATGCCTGTCGTGAACAATCTGATAAACCTTATCAACTAGATACTAATTTAGTCAATGGTCCCCTTGTTCAAGAAAATCTTTATGGCATGCAGGTTTACTCTTGGAATGATAATGGAAAACCTGATCAAAAAACAATTATTTATCTTGCCGGTGGTTCTTATCTTAACAATCCAACGACATACCATATTAATATGTTAAAGACATTATCCACAAGTCTTGACGCTAAAATTGTTTTACCCATTTATCCTAAAGCCCCACGTTATACCTATAACTATACTATGCCAAAATTGGTCAATCTTTACCAACACTATTACCATAAAAATCAGAATGTTTTCCTTATGGGAGATTCAGCAGGTGGAGGTTTAGCCTTAGGTCTAGCTCATGCCCTACACAATGAATCAGTCCCTCAACCAAAGCAGCTCGTTCTTTTATCACCTTGGTTAGATGTTACTATGTCACACCCAGAGATTCCAGAATACGAAGATGCTGATCCTATTCTATCTTCTTGGGGATTAAAACGAGTGGGAGAATTGTGGGCCTACTCTGCTGATAATACCAACCATATTTATGTCAGTCCTAAAAATGGTCCGATCACTTATCTACCACCAATTACTTTATTTACTGGGACACGAGAGATCTTTTATCCTGATATTCGCGATTATGCCGCAAAACTGAAAGCCGCTAACCACAATATTACCTTTATTACCCAAGAAGGCATGAACCACGTTTACCCAATTTATCCTATCGAAGAGGCAAAAACAGCTCAATACCAAATCATTGATGCCATCAACAAAACTCCTTAATGAGGGGAATAACTCCTACCTGCCACCAGTTAATCTGGTGTTTTTTTTGTAGTTTGCACCACAAAATAACAATTAAAAAGAGCCCTATCATAATGATAAGGCTCTTTCTGTCATAACATCCGCACCGCAATACTTAGGATTTGTTGTCAAGATCTCGTAAGAGTTGATCAATTTTATTACCATAGGCGATGGAATTGTCTTTTTCAAACACCAAATCTGGAATTTTGTACATGGTCAATTGTTCGCCAAGTTCACGTTTAATCGTTCCAGTCGCTTTTTCAAGCCCTGTTTGTGCTTTTTGATTATCAGATGCCAAGTCACTCATAATAGTGTAATAAACTTTAGCAAGTGACAAGTCACCCTGCATTTGCACTTCTGTAATCGTTACTCCCTGAACGCGTGGATCACGCACTTTTTTCTGAAGAATATCATTTACTTCGCGCTTGATTTCCATCCCAACGCGGTCAATACGATGATTAGCCATAGCCATTTCCTTTCCACATTTTAAAACAAAAGCTAGGCTGAAAGCCCAGCTTATGACATTGCTACCTGTTTTGATAACGACAATTAAAGGGAATCTGAGAATTCCATGACGAGACTGGAAGGAATGCCCCAAGTAGCTCATCTGGTAGAAAAAGTCATTATTTCCGACAGAGGAAAAACGTTACATCTCAGACCTTCTTAGCCCCTATTTTCTCACAATTTCTTCCATAATATAGGCTTCAATAGTATCGTCAACTTTAAGATCGTTAAAGTTTTCAATCATCAACCCACCTTCTTGAGCATTACCGACTTCTTTAACGTCATCTTTGTAATGTTTCAAGCTGGCCAGTTTACCATCAAAAATAACGACACTATCACGGATAACACGAACACTCGAATCACGTGTCACCTTACCGTTGATTACCATAAAGCCACCAATTGTTCCCACTTTAGAAACTTTGAAGGTTTCACGGATAATGGCTTCACCAAGAATTTTTTCTTGGTAAACAGGGTCAAGTTTCCCTTTCATGGCTTCTTCTACTTCTTCAATGACTTTATAGATAATACTATGAAGACGAATTTCCACATCATCCGTATCTGCTTGTTGACGAGCTTGTGGGGTAGGGCGAACGTTGAAACCGATAATAACAGCATTTGATGCTTCAGCAAGGGTCACATCAGACTCATTGATAGCACCTACAGCAGAGTGAACGACATTGACACGGACACCTTCCACTTCAATCTTTACAAGAGATGCTGCAAGGGCTTCAACAGAACCTTGAACGTCTGCTTTGATGATGACATTAACAGTCTTGATTTCTCCTGCTTTAAGGGTATCAAAGAGATTATCAAGGCTAACACGCTGTGTATTTTGACGTTGTTTGAGGAGGGCACGTTTTGATCGCTCCTCACCAGCTGCACGCGCAGCTTTTTCATCAGCGTAAACAGCAAAGTGATCACCAGCCATTGGTGTTTCGTTCAAACCAGTAATGGAAACTGGTGTTGATGGCTCCGCAGATTTAACACGACGCCCAAGGTCATTTACCATGGCACGGACACGACCAAAGGTATTACCAACAACGATTGGATCTTGAACATGAAGAGTTCCTTGTTGGACAAGAAGCGTAGCGATAGCACCTTTACCTTTATCTAAGCGTGCTTCAATTACAGTACCAATAGCACGAACCGTCGGATCAGCTTTCAATTCTTCCACTTCAGCAACCAAAAGGACTGTTTCTAATAGTTCATCAATATTTTTATTAAATTTAGCAGATATCTCTACAAATTCGCACTCTCCGCCCCAAGCAGTTGAGATGATACCATATTCTGCCAATTCTGCGATAACACGTTCTGGATTAGCACCTGGTTTATCAATTTTGTTGATAGCAACAATAATTGGAACACCAGCAGCTTTTGAGTGATTGATCGCTTCAATCGTTTGTGGCATAACACCATCATCAGCTGCAACAATCAAAATGGTGATATCGGTAACGGAAGCTCCACGTGCGCGCATACTTGTAAAGGCCGCGTGTCCGGGAGTATCCAAGAAGGTAATTTTCTTGCCAGCTTCTTCAATCTGGTAAGCACCAATATGCTGAGTAATTCCTCCAGCTTCTCCTGTTGCCACACGTGAGTTACGCAAAGTATCAAGCAAAGTTGTCTTACCGTGGTCTACGTGTCCCATGATAGTTACAACAGGTGCGCGTTCTACAATATTTTCAGGATTGAGGTAATTTTCATCCTCAAAGAAGCGCTCGATATCAGCATCATCTACTTCTACCTTAGCCTTAGCCTCAATACCATAATCTACCATCAATAATTCGATAGTGTCACCATCTAAAGATTGGTTTTGAGTTGCCATAACACCCATCATAAACAGCTTTTTAACAATTTCAGCGGGTTCGCGTTTGATACGTTTTGCGATTTCGGCAACTGTCATGCCTTCAGTATATTCAAATTCTTTTGGCAATTCATGGAATTTACGCTCGGTTACTGGTTTTGGAGCGGTGTTGGTATTCTTAACATTTTTGCCTTTTTTGGTCTTTTTATTTTTATTCCAGTTACTATTTTTTTGATTTCTCACTTGGTTTTGACTATTCCAACTCTTCTTATTTTTCTTTTGTCCTTCTTGTGAATGATGAGTTAACTCACGATTCTTTTCAGGACGTGCTTGTTTTTTACGGCGATTATCAGCAGTAGATTTAGCACTAATATTTGATGACTTTAATTTAGTTTCTGCTTCTTCAATAGATTTCAATGCTGCTTCACGATGGCTCATCTCCTCAGCTTGTGCTTTTAGAGCCGCTTCTTTAGCTTCTTGTCTTGCCAACTCAGCTAAACGCTTAGCTTCTTGCTGTGCACGAAAACGTGTTTCACTTTGGCGTGAGTATTCAGCATTTTGTTCAGCTTTTAAGGCAGCAGCACGAGCTTTGAAATCAATTTTAGGACTTTTCGATTGAGGCTCTTGTCGTCCTTGCTTTTTTTGGTTTGTGAATCGACCATTCTTGTGATTCTCCTTAGCAAAGGAACGGTTACGATCACCAACTAGCTGATGATTATCATGTCTAGGTGATACATTCGATGCTTTTCGCTCAATACGCTTATCGTTTGTATCACCTTGAGAACGATGGGTAATCCTCTTATCTCCTTGTTCGTTAGTTTGATGATTATTGGGCTGGCGATAACCTCCTCGACGTTCTTGAGAACGATGAGAAGAGCCATTTGCTTGTTTTCGAGCAGCCTGTTCCTTTGCACGAGCCTCTCTTTCAGCTTTAAAATTACGACTCTTTGGCTTAGAGACCTGTGTTTTCTCTACATGCTCAGAACCTGTTTCTTTGACCACTGTTACAGAGGGTTGAGCAACTTCTTTGGGTTTGACTGTTTGAGAAGCTGTCACATCAGGTTTAGAAGCCTTTGAAAAACTTGAAATAATCTTTTTCGCATCCGCTTCTTCAACACTTGATGCATGGCTTTTCACATCTAATCCTAAGTATTTAGCGTGTTCAACCACCTCTTTACTACTTTTACCAATTTCCTTGGCAATTTCATGTAATCTTTTCTTTGACAATTTGTGTCCTCCTATTCATCTATTCCATAAGAGTCCTCATTTTCTTTGAAAATCCAGCATCTGCAATGGCAGCAACCTTCCTTGGTTTACCTAGTGCAGCACTTAATTCCAGTGCATTCAACACTGTGGAGACTTCTACATTATAATAATTACTTTTATCTGTCACTTTTTTTGTCACATTAGGACCAGCATCATTGGCTAAAAATACTAATATTACCTGCTGGTGTTGAATAGCTTTTACTACTAGTTCTTCACCTGAAATCACTTTTCCAGCCCGTTGAGCTAGACCAATAAGACTAGATAATCTTTCTAAATTAGTCAAGACCTAACTCTCTTCTTTTGATTTTGTGATCAACATAAGCAATCAAGTCATCGTAAAAACTTTCTGGAATGTCCATTGAGAAACTCCTGTTGAAAACTTGTTTTTTCTTGGCCATTAAGGCCTCTTGATTGTCTAATTTGATATAAGCACCACGACCATTTTGTTTACCAGTTGGATCAATGAAAACTTGACCATCCTTAGTTTTTACAATCCTAAGAAGATCTCGTTTAGCAATAATTTCACCAGAAACAAGTGATTTTCGTAAAGGTATTTTTTTGACTTTAGACATCAAACACCTCTTTTCTTATACTTCCTCGGCAGTCATAACATCGTCAACAACTGGCTCTTCCACAGCTGTTGCTGCTTCTTTTTCCGCCTCAAGACGATCATATTCGCTAGCTGATTTGATATCAATACGGTAGCCAGTCAAATGTGCCGCTAAACGAACATTTTGGCCGCGACGCCCGATAGCTAATGATAATTTGCTATCAGGAACTACTACCGTAGCACGTTTAAGATCTTCATCGTCAAAAAGTACCATGTCTACTTCAGCCGGAGCAATGGCATTGTAGATGAACTCAGCTGGATCATCTACCCATTGAATCACGTCAATATTTTCTTCAACTGGAATTTCAAGCCCCGTCTTAGCATCTACACGTTTTGGATGGAACTTGCTGATGACCTTTTTAATATTACTTCCACCACGTCCAACAATTGTTCCGATGGCATCAACGTTAGGATTATGACTGCGCACAGCAACCTTGGTGCGGTCACCTGCTTCACGAGAAACACTCATGATTTCAACAGTACCATCAAAGACTTCAGGAATTTCTTGCTCCATAATACGTTTGATGAATTCTGGATGGCTACGACTAACAAAGACGTTAACTCCTTTAGGATTATTTTCAACTTTGTAGACATAAACGTCAATACGGTCATGTGATTTGAAAGTTTCACCTGGAATCTGGTCTTGGTGAGACAATTGTGCTTCTAAGGAACCAAGATTGACATAAATAAAACGTTGATCAAACCGTTCAACTGTTCCTGTCATAATTTCACCTTCATGCTCTTTGTATTCATTGAACATCACTTCACGCATTTGGCGGCGCATCTTTTCCATAATAGTCTGTTTAGCTGATTGAGCTGCGACACGTCCAAATTCATTGACAGATTCTTCAAAGCGAATCTTATCACCCAATTCATAGGCAGAACTGATAGCAAGAGCATCTTTCAAACTAATCTCAAGCCGGCTGTCAAAAACTTCTTCAACAACCTCACGAACCGTAAATACTTGAAAATCAGCTGTTTTTTCATTAAATTCAATAACACATGATTCTGATTGACCATAGCGACGTTTATAGGCAGACTTTAATGATTCTGTCACTGCGTCAATAATATCTGCTTTATCAATGTGTTTTTCTTCTTCCAAAATACGGAAGGCTTCTAGCATTTCTTTGCTCATAATGTTATCTACCTTGCTTGTAAAGCTTGGCAAAAATCCTTTCTTAAATTAATACGATCAATAGCCCCCTAAAGGCTCCCTTAATTCCTTTTGTTTAGCTTGTATAAACTCTATAGGTGTTGTTTCAAATTTGCTTAAATGTTCCTAAAAAAGTTTAGTGCTTTGAAATAAAAGTTATAATTTGACAGCCATTCTCACCTTAGCAACTGCTTGATATGGTATATTCACGATCTTATGACGTGTTTTATCAAGATAATCAATGGTCAACGTTTCACCATCAAAGGCTAATAAGTCTCCTTGAAAAACTTTCACCTTATCAATAGCTTGATAAAGACTCACATTGATATAAGAGCCAACTGCTGCTTTTAAACTGTCAGCTGTCTTGAGCGGACGCTCCAAACCTGGACTAGAGACTTCTAGCATATATTGGTTTGGAAAAGGATCTGGATCAATCGTATCTAACAGCGGACTAATAATATTCGTCAAGTCAGATGTATCTTCCACTGTGATTCCACCTTCCTTATCGACTAAAATACTAAGGATGTAGTCACTACCCATTTTGTCATACTCAACGTCTACTAATTCATAAGGTGCCTTAATCTCAGGCGTTACTGTCTTGGTTACGATATCGATAATAGATGTATTTGCTATTTTGATTACCTCCTCTATTTTTATGCTCTTCTCTAAGATAATTGGTCCTTGGGAATCCACTTAATACAAAAGTGGCGAGACATATCCCACCACCTTTCTGTATTATTTAAGCCTATTATACCATAATTTAAGAGGAATGCAAGGATATGCACTTTGTTTTACTCACAAGGAGAGGAGGGGATTCGAACCCCCGAGCCTCGTTAAGGACTACACGCTTTCCAAGCGTGCGCACTAAGCCACTATGCGACCTCTCCATTACTAAAGAAGTTAATACTGTATCAACTCCTTTATGTTATCATATTTTGAAACAAAATACTACTAGAAATTTGCCTCAACTCGGTAAATGACTTGACCTTTATTAGAGAACTTCTCTTCATATTCTGTCATGACATTTCCTTCATAGTTACTAGCGTGTAAGTCAAGCCAGATCTGTCTCAAGGTCATGCCGTATTGAGAAAAACTAGCTAAACTGTACTCAAACAAGCCCCGATTATCGGTTTTAAAATGAATTTCACCGTGTTCTGGCAAGATACGCTTGTAAGTGTCTAAGAAATCCTTGTAGGTCAAACGACGTTTTTCATGCTTGGTTTTTGGCCAAGGATCTGAAAAGTTGAGGTACATCATATCCACCTCACCATCTTCAAAATAGTTGGTTAAACTTGATCCATCCACTCGCAGAAGTTTGACATTGGGTACTTCTGAAGCTAATACCTTATCCAAGGCGTAGCTTAGGACAGATAATTGAATATCAATGCCAATGTAGTTAATATCAGGATTTTTCAAGGCCATCCCTGTGATAAATCCGCCCTTTCCTGAACCAACTTCGATATGAATAGGACGGTCATTTCCAAAAACGTCATGCCAACGGCCCTTGGCATCTTCTGGATTTAATATCACATAGTGTGGGTTATTAGCTAAGTGCTCCTCAGCACCTTTTCGTTTTCTAACTCGCATTATTTCTTTCTAAATATTTCTCTAAATTTTCTGAGGGCATAAATCTCCTGATTCACATGCTCCATGTCACGCTTGTCAAAACACTTGAGAATTTGTGTCAGGTGAGAAAATTGACCATACCAAATAATTTTTTGCATAACCTTGTCATTATTTTTATAGCCATAATAAGACAGCCATTCTGACCAACGAGACCGTGGAATATAGTGGCTCAACAGGTAAGCAACATCATACATCCGATCAGTTAGACGAACAGAATCCCAATCTACTAAAAAAATCATACCACTAGTAGTAATCACCCAATTGCTATGTTTAATATCTCCATGCACAATCGTTGCTACTTCTGATTTGAACTCTGGTAAGCTCCGTTTTAATTCTTTAACGATAGCTTGTAAGTATGAATTTTGCTGAATTTGCAAGGGTGCATTTTGCTCAAAATCAACCAATAAATCGTATGGGTTTTCAATCTTATAATTGAGCTGAAGCAGTTGATTGACTAATTTTTTAGATTTGTGAAGGCGCAATAGAATATGAATGATTTGCTTACTGTTCATATCTTCTTTGGTCAATGTACGGCCGTTAAGCCATTCTTGGGCACTCATCATATCACCATTGCCCATGCGTTTGGCCCAAAGTAACTGTGGCGCAATCTGTTCTTTTGCTAAGGCAGGTAGAATAGGGGTCGTATTTAATTTTATAAAGACACATTCCCCATTTGGATAAGTGCCTTTATAAGCTTTGCCACTTTTCCCACGTAAGGGAGTCAAGGTAAGTTCTTGTTCCGTCGTTGTCACCTTATCGCCCTCCTTTTCTATCTTTTATAGTCGTTTACCCCTATTTTACTTGTTTTAGGCTACTTAGTCAATGATCTTCTTTAACTTATAAGGTAGATATATACAAGCTATGAAAACCATACCTACAATCAAAATGAGTGCTTTTGGCGCTGATGAGCAACACAGCATATTGACGATTAACATTAAAAAGCTTAAACCTCGTAAAAAACTTAACATATTTTTCTTCTTGCTCCGACTATTTTCAGGATAAAGACTAGTCATATAATGGTAATCGTAGTGATAATAAAGGGAAAGTAATTGGAATACAACTAAATAGTTAAAAATGAGTGCTAAACTTACTGACAAATAAAGATTATGGATAAAAAATACAGATAATGAGCTTAATAGCATTAGTCGTAAAAATAAGCCCAAATAATCTGAACTACGTAAAAAGGCTCTAGCATAAAGGGACAGCCAAAGGTTTGAAGGAGTTTGCTTAACTAATTTTAAAAGAGGATTTAGATAAGTTCTTTCTTTCACTTTTGTAGAAATTCCTTTGACTGTTGTAAAAAGAGAATAAAACTTTAAAATACTTTGCTTGCGATTGCTTTCAAATGCGACAGCTTTTGCCCAATCTAAACGATTTCCTCTCAAAAAATATCTTGTCTTTCGACTAAGCACTACTCTTTTTAGTGCCAATAATATCAAAACTAAGATAATAAAAATAAATAAAGACAGACCTAAACGTCTAAAAATAGGATATAAAAAGAGCAATACAGCAGTCTGCAAAGTTCCCCAAAGCAAAAAAGAGAGTCGTTCAGCTTGTTTGATATAAGAAATCACTTCTTCTTCTTTTGGAAGTAAGAAATGCTGATCTGCCTCTTCTAGATACGTTGCTATAGATCCCATACTGAGCAATAATGGGATCAATATCCCAAGGCAAACCTGAATAGGTAGATGATTCGTTGGAAAATGGTTTAGTAGCTGACCATACTGCACCATAGCAAAGCCTAATAAAAACATCAACACCAAAACAAAGTGATCATTTAAGACGTAACGAAGGTATTTGTTTTGTTGTTTTTGAAAGTCTTGACGGCGTTTCAGAAATAATGCTTTCATACTTAATCCTCTTTTGTTAATGCAAGATAGATATCATTTAAGCTCGCTGAACGGTCACCAAAAGCTTCTTGCAAGTCAGCAAGAGTTCCTTGGGCACGAACTTGTCCATGATGCAAAATCACAAAACGATCACACATTCTTTCAGCAGAGTCCAAAACATGTGTACTCATCAAAATAGATTTTCCTTTTGCTTTTTCGACTTCTAGCGTTTGGATTAAGTCTGAAATAGCTAAAGGGTCTAACCCTAAGAATGGTTCATCAAGAATAAATAGACTTGGATCAATGACAAAGGCACAAATAATCATGACTTTTTGTTTCATCCCTTTAGAAAAATTGACAGGAAACCATTCAAGTTTGTCAGTTAAACGAAACATTTCCAAGAAAGGTTGTGCTCGTTTTTGTGCCACTTCTAAGTCGATATCATAAGCCATAGCTACGGTGTTGATATGCTCTGATAAGGTCAATTCTTCATAGAGACTAGGAGTTTCTGGGATAAAACCTATTTTTTGACGGTAGGCAACTGCATTTTCTGCTAGAGTTAAACCATCAATAGAAATACTTCCTTGATAAGGCTTCAAAAAGCCAATAATTTCGTTGATAGTTGTTGACTTTCCAGCACCATTTAGCCCGATCAAACCGACTAACTCTCCATTGTCTACAGAAAATGAGACATCGTTTAAAACAGGGATATTGTGATATCCTCCTGTTAGATTTTTAATGTTTAACATATAATTTCTTTCTAGTTTTTGATATACTTATAATATATTATAACAAATTCAAGTAGAGAAGGTGATATAAAATGGAAAATTGTATTTTTTGCAGCATCATTCAAGGGGATATCCCCTCTTCGAAAGTCTACGAAGATGAGCAGGTCCTCGCCTTTTTAGATATCTCACAAACTACAAAAGGGCATACTCTAGTCATTCCTAAGCAACATGTTCGTAACTTACTAGAAATGACTGCTGAGACAGCTAGTCATCTCTTTGCTCGTATTCCTAAAATTGCTCGTGCTATCCAGTCAGCTACTGGCGCTACTGCCATGAATATCATTAACAATAACGAAGCCTTAGCGGGACAAACTGTTTTCCATGCTCATGTTCATCTCGTTCCTCGTTATAATGAAGAAGACGGTATCTCAATTCAATACACCACTCATGAGCCTGACTTTCCTGTCTTGGAAAAGCTCGCCCGACAAATCAATCAGGAGGTTAGTTCATGAAAGTTAAAACCGTGATAGCCGTCGGATTATTATCTTTTACCGCTTACAAAGCATATCAAAAACGTTGTACCATAAAAGAGCTGTTATCCATCAGTAGACAAGCAAAAGATGCTGCCCAACTTGATTTAGATAACATTAAAGCAAACCTTGACCTCATTCACAGTCAAGGAAAAGTAATTCAAAATATTAGTCAGGACTTGGCCCATAAATGGCGCTACTTTAACCAAGAGACACAAGCACACCTCACTGAAATCCAAAATCGTATGGCCAAATATCAAGAAGATAGTGAGCTAATTTCTAGTGAATCACCTACTTGCCAAACCGTCATTTTAACTAACAACCATTCCAGATAGTATTATCTCCCTCATATACTTTATTTGAAATCACAGACAGCTATCATCTTTGATACCTGTCTTTTTTATATTCAAAATCGGATATTTTAAACATAAAAACCCTCAGAACGTTAGGTCTGAGGGTTGATATTAGCAGGAGGAACTAATGATCCAGACCCTGATGAGCTAGACTCATCAGCTGCTAAAGCATCTGATGAAGAAGACGGCGTAGCTGGCCTATGGCTTGAAGCAGTAGAGTCCTGGTCTGTACTAGCACTCTGGCCGGTATCTACTCCACTTGAATAATTAGCGTAAGAGCTATGACTATCAGAATAAGATGGAGCCTGGCCTGAAGAGTCATAGTTGTTGTTTACTGTCTGAGACTTAGTTGACCCATACAAATTTTCATAAACAGTAGCATTTGTTTTTAATTGATTAACCTTATGAAGTCCTAATTCTGTTCGGATACGATTTTGGATTTCTAACAAATGATTAGAGGTAACAATTTGGTATGATCCACCATCTGATAAAGTGGCATCTTCTCCTTTTAGTTGATAAGTCTTAATAGTTCTAAGTGCGTCACGATAACCTAATAGACTAGGGATAGTGCGAGAAGAGATTTCGATATTCGTTTGCATATTACTACTTACAGCAGATAAAATCTTCCGATAAGAGCTAATGCTATCAAGAGCAAGGATTTTTTTCAATACCTTTTGAATGACTTCACGTTGACGCTTTTGTCGACCATAATCTCCCTCAGGATCATCATAACGCATACGAGCATAAACCAAAGCTTGTTCACCGTTAATTTTGTGTGTTCCAGGCGCAACAGTAGCTTGATATTCAGGTTCGTTTTCAGCAATCGAGATAGGAAAATCAAACTCATTTGTAACTGTAATCCCTCCAACTGCATTCACAAGATCAATAAGGCCTTGCATATTAATTTGAACATAGTTATCAATGGTGATATTCAAAAGATCTTGCACGGTCATAATAGCCATCTGAGCGCCACCTGCTGCATAAGCAGCGTTAAGCTTAGCTTCAACACCATTCATTTCATTATTTTTGGGTCCAGATAACGTGGTTAAGGTATCTCGTTCTAAACTAGTCATAGTTGTTTTCTTGGTCTTTGGATTAACCGTAACCAAAATCATCGAATCACTGTTTCCTTCCCACTTGGAGGCACGCTCTGAAGAGCCTGTATCAACACCCATCAACAAGATAGAAAAAGCTCTTGTTTGTTTAATGGCATCACTTTTGTTTGAAGATGTCGAAAAATCTTTAAAGGTCTTTGATAATTCTCCTGTTGAGAAGGTATAAGCACTAGTTAGATAGACACCTAATGCCAAGACAGTTGTTAACACAATAGCTGTGAACATTAAAACTATTTTTTTTCCAATTTTCATCGATTCACTTACTGACTTACAGATTTACGCATATGATAAACATCTAAGTCATCTCCATTTTTTGATTTGATGTCGTTTTTTCGCATACTTTCAATACGAAAACCATACTTTTTATACAGGTAAATAGCCTTAGTATTTCTTACTTGAACGTCCAACTTAAGGCTTTCGATATAAGGGTTTTCTTCAGCCCAATCAAGAGCAATCTCTAACAATAATTGACCGATACCATAACCACGGTAAGTCTTAGCAACTAACATAAATACATCTGCTTCAGCTTGGCCTTGGGATAATACTTCCCCAGAAAGATTTAAAAGCCCTACTACTTTTTCATCTAATCTAGCTAGCAGGCAAAAATCAATAAAAGAGGTTTGACTTCTTGATAAAAAGTCTGACAATTCTTGAGGAGTAGCCTCTAATATAGTCTCTACGCCTGTTATAAAATCTGTTTCTTTGGCAGCTGCCGTCACTAAGGAAAGTACAGCTTTTGCATCTTGAGGTACGCCTTCTTCAATAACGAGACTTTGCTGAACCATGTGACATTATCTCCAGAAGCTGACGAGAGCGCTCACCATGCGCTAACAAGTCTAGTTGACGACCTTTGTCTCGTTTAGTAATGGTAATTTGCAAATAGTCTTGTAATAATCCCTCTCCTAATAATTCTCCCCACTCAATAACGGTAACACCATTACCAAAAAGAAAATCATCTAAATCAATAGAGTCTGGATCATCACCAACACGGTAAATATCTAAGTGATAAAGAGGTAGACGTCCTTCATATTCTCTAACAATAGTATAAGTTGGGCTTTTGATCATTTGACTAATCCCCATCCCTTTAGCAATACCTTTTGCCAATGTTGTTTTACCGGCACCTAAGTCGCCAGACAATACAATCACATCTCCAATAGACAAATAAGTACCTAGGGTTTCTCCGTAAGCTTTAAGAGTATATTCATTTTCACTATAAAACATAGCAACATTATATCAGAAAAAAAACATACTTCCAAGCACTACCTAGAAGATGACTCCAATAAGGTATTCGTAAAGTAAAAACGCTTCTTTATATTAAAGGTTAAAATCAATTAAAGAAGCGGCAGTTAGTAGCAAAATAAGTAAATTATTTGGTTATAAGATAGTTAATATGATGAAATTTACAATGAACAAGAAGGTTGCTCCCCAAATAATAGGGTGAATATCTTTTGTTTTTCCCTCAACAACTTTTACTAGACAATAGAAAATAAAGGCAGCGGCAATACCATAGGAAATAGAGTAACACAGCGCCATAAAGAAAGCTGCAAAAAAAGCTGGAAGAGCATCTGCAAATTTACTCCAATTAACATCAAGAAAAGAAGACACCATCATGACACCCACAATAATTAAAGCTGGAGCCGTAGCAGCAGCTGGGACAATACCTACAAGCGGTAATAGCAATATTGATAATAAGAAGCATACTGCGGTGGAGACTGCTGTTAGTCCAGTACGTCCACCTTCAGCAATTCCTGCTGCTGATTCAACATAGGTAGTCGTATTTGAAGTTCCAACCAAAGCCCCAATAGAAGTACCGATAGCATCTGCAAAAAGCGCACGGTCCATTTTTGAACTAAAGCCTATACTATTTTCCAAAGCATTCTCATCGTCTTGAGAGAAAATACCTGTTCGACGACCAGTTCCGATAAAGGTACCAATTGTGTCAAAAGTATCTGATAGACTAAAAGCAAAAATAGTCATGAAAACTAGCGGTAAACGACTTGAATCGCTAAAAAGAGAACTCAAACCATCGAAAGCTGCAAGGAAAGTTGTACCTAATTCAGTCCAAGCTTCACCAATATGGCTGATCCCAAAATTGAGGTTGGACACATCCACTATTCCTAAAGGAATACCTACAAGAGTTGTTGCGACAATACCAATTAAAATAGCACCTCTAAAATTTCGAATCACAAGAGCTGTCGTTAAAAGTAAACCAAAAATAGCAAGTAATACACCGGAATCCGTAAAACTAGAAATCGTAGGTACAACTCCACCATTGGCGTCTACAAATAATAGACCATCTGCAAATGTTTTAGCCGATGCTTTAGCCGGTTCAACACCATTTACCATTACTATATTTTCAGCAGAGATAGAAAAAGTAATGATATTTGCGTTTTTAAATCCTAAATAAGCTACAAAGACACCAATTCCCCCACCAATAGCATGCTGTAAACTAACTGGAATCGCCTTGATGATACTTTTACGAAACTTGGTTACGGTAATAAAAATATTGAATAATCCACAAATGAAAACCATTGCCAAGGCTTCTTGCCATGAAAACCCTAAAGCAAAAACAACTGTATAAGTGAAAAAAGCGTTAAGTCCCATTCCTGGTGCCAACGCATAAGGCACATTGGCAAATAGTCCCATAATTAAGGTTGATATGGCTGCTGCGATAATCGTAGCCAAAAAGACAGCATTAGAGGGCATCCCCGCTGCACCTAAAATACTTGGGTTAACAAACAAAATATAGGACATGGCAAAAAAGGTCGTTAAACCAGCCATAATCTCAGTTGAGACAGTTGTCCCATTTTCGCTTAACTTAAAAAACTTTTCCATTGAAATGGAGTCTCCTTAATTAAATAGTAGGTAAAATCAAAAAGCGCTTATCACTAGATAAGTCTTTTTGACACCTCATTATTATTGTTATTGTTCGTATTAAAATGAACAATAACAATATGTTACCATTTTTTTGTTCACTTTTCAACGTCTATAACTTCATTTATTCATTAAAAAAACAGTTATCCTATCTTTTTTACTAATGAATACGCTTAACTTATCTTTTCTCTTTATCTTGGAGCAAAATTTGCTATAATTTAATTATGACTAAAAAATTGATTGCCATTGATTTGGATGGAACCTTATTACATCATGACAACACCATCTCTACCTATACTCAAAAAACCATCAAAGCTGTCCAAGACAAGGGCCACCACGTCATTATTTCAACAGGCCGTCCTTACCGCATGGCACTGGGCTACTATCTGCAGCTCAATTTAAAGACCCCAATCATCACTTTTAATGGGGCCTTGACCCACATGCCTGAACAAAAATGGGCCTATGAACATAATGTCACTTTGGACAAAGGCT
Source organism: Streptococcus pyogenes (assembly GCF_002055535.1). Taxonomy (NCBI): domain Bacteria; kingdom Bacillati; phylum Bacillota; class Bacilli; order Lactobacillales; family Streptococcaceae; genus Streptococcus; species Streptococcus pyogenes. Next base: position 1,513,301 of record NZ_LN831034.1, read on the forward strand.
ACCTACTAAGGTTACTAAAATATCAGGATGATTTCCAGATGGATTTTATTGCCAGTGAGTATCGAAAAAATGTCTACATCACCATGACCAATCCAGAAAGTATCGACCCGCAACTCTTTGGTGTTGATGAAATTACTCAGGACATGGCATTAGAGATTACCAAAATCACTCGAAATCCAAACGCCTTATTGATGCAAACGCATCACGAAGACAAGTATGCCTTAGCTAAAAACATGCGTGCTTGCTTCAAAGATGAAATTGAAATTGATTCTTGGGGAGGCCCTCTCAACATTCTTGAAATTTCGTCTAAGAATGTCAATAAAGCTTACGCTCTGAACTATCTCCTTGGAATTTACAATATGGATAAAAAGGATTTAATCGCCTTTGGTGATGAACACAATGACACTGAGATGCTAGCTTTTGCTGGAACTGGTTATGCTATGAAAAATGCTAGCCCTGTGCTACTGCCTTATGCTGATCAGCAGCTTAATTTTTCCAACGAAGAAGACGGTGTTGCCAAAAAATTGGAAGAACTTTTCTTGTAGTAGCAAACGAAACCACTATTTTTCAGAAAATGGTGGTTCTTCTTCTGTCAACAGCTATCAAAAAATGAAAATCATTTTAATAATTTCAACATTTTTCAGCATATTTTTGTTTTAAACAGCTTGAAAACACCTTTAATATCAATAATCTGCCTATTTAATCCTAAATTCTGAAAATTTTTTCATGTTTTGTACTATTTTTCCGAAAGGGCTTGATTTTTTAGTGAAAACGTTTTAAAATAGAAACGTTCTTGAATTTCGTTTAAGTGAAAAAGAATTGCCAAAATTTAGTTTTGGAAGGAGATTATTCTTCTTCATTTCAACGAAAAATATTTTAAAGGAGGAAGAACAAGAATGGGTATCGGTATTATTATTGCCAGCCATGGTAAATTTGCTGAAGGTATTCATCAATCTGGTTCTATGATTTTTGGTGAACAAGAGAAAGTTCAAGTTGTTACTTTCATGCCAAACGAAGGACCAGATGATTTGTATGGACACTTCAACAATGCTATCCAACAATTTGATGCTGATGATGAAATCCTTGTGCTAGCTGACCTTTGGAGTGGTTCTCCATTTAACCAAGCTAGTCGTGTGGCAGGTGAAAATCCTGACCGCAAAATGGCGATCATCACTGGTCTCAACTTGCCTATGCTTATTCAAGCTTACACTGAACGTCTTATGGATGCTGGTGCAGGTGTTGAACAAGTTGCTGCAAACATCATTAAGGAATCTAAGGACGGTATCAAAGCCCTTCCTGAAGACCTTAACCCAGTTGAAGAAACTGCTGCAACTGAAAAAGTTGTTAACGCACTTCAAGGAGCTATTCCTGCTGGAACTGTCATCGGAGATGGTAAATTAAAGATCAATCTTGCTCGTGTTGACACTCGTCTTTTACACGGTCAAGTTGCAACAGCATGGACTCCAGCTTCTAAGGCTGACCGTATCATTGTTGCTTCTGATGAGGTTGCTCAAGATGACCTTCGCAAACAATTGATCAAACAGGCTGCACCTGGTGGTGTCAAAGCTAACGTTGTTCCAATTAGCAAATTGATTGAAGCTTCTAAAGATCCTCGTTTTGGTAACACACACGCACTTATTCTTTTCCAAACCCCTCAAGATGCCCTTCGAGCGGTTGAAGGTGGTGTTGAAATCAACGAATTGAACGTTGGTTCAATGGCTCACTCAACTGGTAAAACAATGGTTAACAACGTTTTATCAATGGACAAAGAAGACGTTGCTACTTTTGAAAAATTACGCGACCTAGGTGTTACATTCGACGTCCGTAAAGTTCCTAACGATTCTAAGAAAAACTTATTTGAGCTTATCCAAAAAGCTAACATTAAATAAGTTTCAAACGCTATAAGGTTTTAAAACGATGACTAGCTAACTTATTAGCAAAAAGTCCTCGTTTACTATACTTTGAAAGGATTACAACATGTCAGATATTTCGATTATTTCTGCAATTTTGGTCGTTATCATTGCCTTCTTCGCTGGTCTTGAAGGTATCCTCGACCAATTTCAAATGCACCAACCACTTGTTGCCTGTACTTTGATTGGACTTGTAACTGGACACCTTGAAGCTGGTGTCATCCTTGGTGGTACACTTCAAATGCTTGCTCTTGGTTGGGCAAACATCGGTGCTGCCGTTGCCCCTGATGCTGCCCTTGCCTCTGTTGCAGCTGCTATCATCATGGTCAAAAGTGGCGACTTTACTCAAAAAGGAATTACCTTTGCTTACTCAACAGCTATCCCACTTGCTGTTGCTGGTCTTTTCCTTACAATGATCGTTCGTACTTTGTCAACTGCCCTTGTACACGCTGGTGACAAAGCTGCCGCTGAAGGTAATTTCGCAGGTATTGAACGCTTCCACTTTATTGCCCTTCTTCTTCAAGGATTGCGTATCGCTGTCCCTGCAGCTCTTCTTGTTGCTGTTCCTACTTCAGCCGTACAATCTGTTTTGAATGCTATGCCAAACTGGTTGAACGAAGGTATGCAAATCGGTGGTGCGATGGTTGTTGCTGTAGGTTATGCTATGGTTATCAACATGATGGCTACTCGTGAAGTATGGCCATTCTTCGCCCTAGGTTTTGCTCTTGCAGCTATCAGCCAATTAACCCTTATCGCTATGGGTGTTATCGGTGTAGCAATTGCCTTCATCTACCTTAATCTTTCTAAAAAAGGTGGTAACGGTGGTAATGCAGCAGGTTCAGCTGATCCAATCGGCGACATCTTAGAAGACTACTAGAAAGGGGTAAGAACAAATGACTGAACAAATTAAATTAACTAAATCAGACCGTCAACGTGTTTGGTGGCGTTCACAATTCTTACAAGGTTCTTGGAACTACGAACGTATGCAAAACATGGGCTGGGCTTATGCACTTATCCCTGCTCTTAAAAAATTGTATACGTCTCCTGAAGACCGTGCAGCTGCTCTTGAGCGCCACATGGAATTCTTTAACACTCACCCATACGTTGCAGCTCCAATCATTGGTGTAACACTTGCCCTTGAAGAAGAACGCGCAAATGGTACGCCAATTGATGACAAGGCTATCCAAGGGGTTAAAATCGGTATGATGGGACCTCTTGCTGGTATCGGTGACCCAGTATTCTGGTTTACGATTCGTCCTATCCTTGGGGCACTTGGTGCTTCTTTGGCTTCAACAGGTAACATCGTTGGTCCACTTCTGTTCTTCTTTGGATGGAACCTTATCCGTATGGCCTTCTTATGGTATACTCAAGAATTTGGTTACAAAGCTGGTTCTGAAATTACTAAAGACATGTCAGGCGGTATCCTCCAAGACATTACTAAAGGTGCTTCAATCCTTGGAATGTTTATCCTTGCAGTGCTTGTTCAACGTTGGGTATCTATCAACTTTACTATCGACCTTCCTGGAAAACAATTGTCAGATGGTGCCTATGTGGTCTTCCCAGATGGCGCTGTTAAAGGTGCTGAATTGAAAACTATCCTTGCCAACGCTATTGGTGGTATGAGCCTTGATAAAGTCCAAGCTCAAACCCTTCAAGGACAATTGGACTCTCTTATCCCAGGTTTAGCTGGATTACTCCTTACATTCCTTTGCATGTGGTTATTGAAGAAAAAAGTTTCTCCAATCGCAATCATCATCGGCTTGTTTGCATTTGGTATCCTTGCTCACCTTGCAGGTATTATGTAATCAACCAATGGAAGTCTGAGATGAACTCAGGCTTCTTTTTTATGCTTTATGTCAGGAAAATCCCACTTAAAATATGGTATAATAACTACAACTACGCAATGAAAGGAACTTAAATGGCTCAATCTTTAAACACTAGTGTCGAATACAAGACAAAAGCTGTCTCCTACCTTGGAATGGGAGGCAAAGTTGGTCATATTTTACTCGGTGACAAGGCCCTTGAATTTTACAACGATAAAAATGTGAATGATTATATTCAAATTCCTTGGACAGCTATCAATCACATCGGGGCTAATGTTTCAAGAAAAAAAGTTAGCCGCCACTTTGAAATTTTTACGGACCAAGGCAAGTTTTTATTTGCTTCTGGAGACTCTGGAAAAATCTTAAAAATCACTCGTCAACATATTGGTAATGAGAAAGTGATTACATTACCAACCTTGATGCAAACCTTTATTAACAAATTTTTTCGACATTAAAAAAATAATGAGCAGTGCCGATTTATCATTTCAAGAAAGCAAAGAATAGTAGCTCTAAATTGCTATTTAGTGGAAAAGATTCCCTCATTTGAGTTTACTTTTTCTTGTTTTTTGTTATAATAGTCCTAACGGATAAGTAATACCTTTTTTTCATTCAGAGAGTCTGTGGATGCTGTGAACAGATAGGGAAAATGATATGAAATTCTACCGTGTCATCAATAAAATAGAGATTAAGTGCACAGATTGTGAAGCTGGATGGAACCGCGCCAAAGCGCTCCAGCATCTTCATAAGCTGTGCTTTTTCTATCGTCAGAGAATCACAAGACCCAACTGTCTTACTTAGCCTTGTTTCACTGACAGCTACTAATAACTATCTTAAAGGAGCTTCTGTATGCTAGATCTTAAACGTATCCGTACCGATTTTGACACTGTCGCTGCCAAATTAAAAAACCGCGGTGTTTCTGAAGACACCCTGACCCATCTTAAAGAACTTGATGAAAAACGTCGTGCTCTATTAGTGCAATCAGAAGAATTAAAAGCAGAGCGTAATATTGCTTCTGCAGCCATCGCCCAAGCAAAACGTCAAAAAGAAGATGCCACTCAACAAATTGCCGATATGCAAAAAGTCTCTGCAGATATCAAAACTATTGACAATCAACTAGTAGCTATCGACCAGCAAGTTACTGACATCATCACTGTTTTACCTAATACTCCTCACGATTCTGTCCCTGTTGGAGCTGACGAAGAAGACAATGTCGAAATTCGCCGTTGGGGAACGCCTCGTGACTTTGACTTCGAAGTTAAGGCTCATTGGGATCTAGGCGAAGATCTTGATATTTTAGACTGGGAACGTGGGGCAAAGGTAACTGGTGCTCGTTTCTTATTCTATAAAAATCTTGGTGCTCGTTTGGAGCGTGCTCTTTATAACTTCATGCTGGATGAACATATCAAAGAAGGTTATCAAGAAATCATCACACCTTACATGGTTAACCACGATTCCATGTTTGGTACAGGACAATATCCAAAATTCAAAGAGGACACCTTTGAATTAGCTGATACCAACTTTGTCCTGATTCCAACTGCTGAAGTGCCTTTGACCAATTATTACCGTGGGGAAATCCTAGACGGCAAAGAATTGCCAATTTACTTTACTGCAATGAGCCCATCTTTTCGTTCTGAAGCGGGTTCTGCGGGTCGTGACACACGTGGCCTTATCCGCCTACACCAATTCCACAAAGTTGAAATGGTTAAATTTGCTAAACCAGAAGAATCTTACCAAGAACTAGAAAAAATGACTGCTAATGCTGAAAATATTCTTCAAAAACTTGGTTTGCCATATCGCGTCATTTCCCTTTGTACTGGAGACATGGGCTTCTCAGCTGCTAAAACCTATGACCTTGAAGTCTGGATTCCAGCTCAAAATACCTATCGTGAAATTTCATCATGTTCAAATACAGAAGATTTCCAAGCACGTCGTGCTCAAATCCGTTACCGTGATGAGGCTGACGGTAAGGTCAAACTTCTCCACACCCTTAATGGGTCAGGACTTGCTGTCGGTCGTACCGTAGCAGCCATTTTAGAAAACTACCAAAATGAAGATGGTTCTGTTACCATCCCTGAAGTACTCCGCCCTTACATGGGTGGCGAAACCGTCATTTCACCTAAATAATAAATTCACCCCAGAGATCATTAAAGTGATTTCTGGGGTTTACTATTTTAAAGAGCCACCACATCACTTGAAACTCACTACATTGCCCCTTTAACAACACTTTTCTTCACACTAGTTTATCAAAAGTCTTATTAGTATACCCATTTCCTTATTTACAAGACTAGTTAAAAACCCTTTTGGAAAGGCCTCCCTTCACGTAGGGAGACTCCAAAAGGATGTTGTTAATATTTACGAAAGCGTTGGTAGCGCTCATCTAATAATTGGTCTAATGGCTTAGCTTGCAAACTGGTTATTTGTTCGATGAGGTTAGCTTTGATGATGTCAACGATTTCACTTGAAAAATAACCATGTTCTGGAATAATACGGTCTACTATTCCCATTTTGTAGAGTTCACCCGCTGTGATTTTCATCAATTCAGCGGCCTCGGTCGCCCTTGAACCATCCTTCCATAAAATAGAAGCAAAGCCTTCTGGGCTAAGAACCGCATACATAGTATTTTCAAGCATCCAGACCTGATCGGCAACCGCTAAGGCTAATGCACCACCAGAGCCTCCTTCACCAATAATGATGGCGATAATGGGAACCTTGAGATCACTCATTTCCATCAAATTTTTAGCAATGGCCTCACCCTGTCCTCGTTCTTCCGCACCGACACCTGGATAGGCTCCTGCAGTATTGATAAACGTAACAACTGGTCGTCCAAATTTTTCTGCCTGTTTCATAAGGCGCAAAGCTTTACGATAACCTTCTGGATTGGGCTGGCCAAAATTCCTTGCCAAATTATCCTGTAAATTCTTACCTTTTTGAATACCAATGACCGTAACAGGTTGTCCCGCCAAATAAGCTAGGCCACCTACAATGGCACCATCATCTGAAAAATGGCGATCGCCATGCAGTTCCATAAAGTCATCGAAAATAAGGTTGGCGTAATCCAAAGTTGTTAAACGCCCTTGATCACGCGCTTCTTTTAAAATTCTTGATACATCTGTCATTGGCCACCTCCATGAAATGCTACTAAGTGGGCAATCTTGTCTCGCAACTCTGTTCGTTTCACAATAGCATCCACAAAACCATGGTCTTGTAAAAATTCTGCTTTTTGGAAATCATCTGGCAAGTTTTCACGAACTGTGGTCTCAATGACACGACGACCTGCAAAGCCAACCAAGGATTGAGGTTCTGCCAAAATAATATCCCCTTCCATGGCAAAACTAGCTGTTACCCCACCAGTAGTTGGATCTGTCAAAATAGTGAGGTAAAAGAGGCCTGCATTAGAATGTCTTTTCACAGCTGCAGAGACCTTGGCCATTTGCATGAGGCTCATGATACCCTCTTGCATACGGGCGCCTCCTGAAGCCGTAAAAATCACCACCGGCAGGTTTTCTTCGATAGCCAATTCAAACAATCGGGTAATTTTTTCCCCAACAACAGTTCCCATACTAGCCATAATAAAGTGAGAATCCATAATAGCAAGAGCAATCTTTTGCTCCTTAACCATAGCTTTCCCTGTCAAAACAGCTTCATGCAGACCTGTCGTTTCCTTGGCTTTTTGTAATTTTTCCTGATAACCTGGAAAACGTAACGGATCCTTGGTTTCAATACTTGTAAATAATTCTTGGAAAGAGCCTTCATCAACTGTTAAGGTCAGCCGCTCTTGGGCAGAAATCCTAAAATTGTAAGAACAGGTTGGGCAAATCTTTGCCAATCCCAAATCTTTCTTATAAATCATGTGCTTACAAGCTGGGCATTTCGCAAAGAGTTCATCTGGAACTTCTGGGACATTATGGCTGACAGATCCTTTGAGGGAATTATTGGGAGTAATACGGATGTATTTATCTTTTTTACGAAATAAAGCCATATTTTCTCCTAATCTTTATTGTAATGTGGCAGGAACGTTTCCATCAAGAAAGAGGTATCATAATCTCCTGCAATCACTCGCTTATCTGAAATCAAATCGAGCTGGAAGTCTGTATTGGTGATAATGCCTTCAATTTCCAATTCAACTAAGGCACGTTGCATTTTCATCAAAGCGTCAAATCGATTGCTTCCATGAACGATGATTTTAGCAATCATGCTGTCATAATAAGGAGGAATGGCATAGCCATTGTAAACTGCTGAATCAACTCGTAGTCCTACACCACCACTTGGCATATACAAGTCTGTAATCTTTCCTGGACTCGGTGCAAAGTTAAAAGCAGTATTTTCAGCATTGATACGACATTCAATAGCATGTCCCGTGATAGTGATGTCTTCTTGATTAATCGCCAAAGGCTGACCTGCTGCAATTTTGATTTGCTCTTTGACAATATCCACTCCTGTCACAAATTCGGTGACAGGATGCTCAACTTGGATACGGGTATTCATTTCCATGAAATAGAATTTCTCGCTGTCTTCGTCCAACAAAAACTCAATGGTTCCCGCATTTTCATAGGCTACAGCTTCAGCTGCTCTAACCGCTGCTTGCCCCATTTCGTGTCTGAGGGTATTGCCAATAGCAATGGATGGACTTTCTTCCAAGACTTTTTGATTATTCCGTTGCAAGGAGCAATCCCGTTCTCCCAAGTGAATGATGTTACCGTAAGCGTCTCCTAAAATTTGCACCTCAATATGTCTAGCTGGATAAATTACTTTTTCCAAATACATGGCGCCATTTCCGAAAGCTCCCAAAGCTTCTTGACTGGCAGCATTGAAAGCCGCCTCCAAATCTGCTTCTGTCTCCACTTTACGAATCCCTTTACCTCCACCACCTGCCGATGCTTTTAGCATGACAGGATAACCAATCTTATTGGCAATAGCTAAGGCTTCTTGAGCGTTATAAACTTCACCATCTGACCCTGGAATAACGGGCACTCCTGCCTTAATCATTTCAGAACGAGCATTGATTTTATCACCCATTTTATCCATAACCGATGCGGATGGACCGATAAATTTAATATTCATCTCTTCACACATGGTCGCAAACTTTGAGTTTTCACTTAAAAAGCCAAACCCTGGGTGAATCGCTTGGGCTCCTGTCACAATAGCTGCTGACAAGACGGAATTCATATTAAGATAGGATTCCTTGGAACGGGCAGGACCAATACAGATAGCCTCGTCCGCCAAGATCGTGTGCAGAGCTTCCTTATCCGCTTCCGAATAAACTGCAACTGTGGAAATCCCTAATTCTCGTGCAGCACGAATGATACGCACTGCAATTTCACCACGATTAGCAATTAAGATTTTTTTAAACATAAGGGTTTCTTCCTCCGCAGAACAATCATTCTCATTGCCCACAGGCAAAGGTTAATGTTCCACTTGCTGCTAGCTTGCCATCAACTTCTGCCCTGGCTTCAACGACAGCAATGGTACCGCGACGCTTGATAAAGGTTGCTGTCATCACAAGTTGATCACCAGGGACGACTTGTTTTTTGAACTTCACTTTATCCATTCCAGCGTAAAAGACCAACTTGCCTTTATTTTCTTCTTTTGACAATTCTAAGACACCAGCTGTTTGAGCCAAAGCTTCCATAATCAGAACACCTGGCATCACAGGATAGTGAGGAAAATGCCCGTTAAAGAAAGGCTCATTAATAGTCACATTTTTAATGGCAACGATATGGTCGTCTGACACTTCTAACACACGATCAACCAATAACATTGGGTAGCGATGAGGCAAAGCCGCTTGAATTTCTCTAATATCCATCATTTGATCCGCACCAATCCTTGTCCAAATTCAATGACATCTTCATTTGATACCAAAATTTCTGTAATCACACCATCACATGGCGCTGGCACTTCGTTCATCACCTTCATGGCTTCGATAATCACAAGGGTTTGTCCTTTTTTTACAGTATCTCCGACTGCCACAAATGGTGGCTTGTCAGGGCTAGCTGCAAGATAGGCTACACCGACTAAAGGACTTTCAACAATATCACCTTCTGCTACAAAAGATTCTGCTTGTGGTTGCTCCTCTACAGGAACATCCTTAACTGATGCTGGACTGGACGCTTCCGAAGCAGTTGGATTCGGAACAAGTTGTACCTGTGGTACAGGCACAGCATGTTCTTGATTTGATGTCGATGCATTGAGGTGTTGTTCGTTTTTACTAAAGATTAGCTCACCTTCATTTGTTTTGAATAAAAATTCACGTAGGCTTGAGGTATCAAACTGAGCCATCAAATCTTTGATTTCTTGAATATTCAACCTACTCCTCCCAACATTTGAAAGCTAATACAGCATTATGACCACCAAATCCAAAAGTATTTGAAATGGCATAGTTGATAGCTGTTTCTTTTCCTTCTCCAAAGATGACATTTGCTTCGATATCCTCTGATAAAGCTTGTGTCCCAGCCGTCATCGGAACATAGTTATGACGCATAGCCTCGATAGTGGCAATAGCTTCAATAGCGCCTGCTGCTCCAAGAAGGTGACCCGTAAACGATTTTGTTGAAGACACCGGAACATCCTTACCAAGAACGGCTACAATTGCTTGACTCTCTCCTTTTTCATTAGCTGGGGTTGAAGTTCCGTGCGCATTGACATAATTAATAGCACTGGCTTCAATACCAGCTTCTTGTAAGGCTAAGTGGATGGCTTTACGAGCTCCTAATCCCTCAGGATTTGGAGATGTCATATGGTAGGCATCGCAGGTATTTCCATAACCCACAATTTCTGCTAAGATTGTCGCCCCGCGTTCTTGCGCATGTTCTAGGCTTTCTAAAACAAGCATTCCTGATCCTTCTCCCATGATAAAACCATTGCGGTCTTTATCAAATGGAATAGAGCTTCTGCTTGGATCTTCAGTTGTTGAGAGAGCTGTTAAACTTTGGAAGCCAGCAATGGCAAACTTGGTTATGGCCGCCTCTGACCCACCAACTATCATCACATCTTGAGTCCCAAATTTAATGGCACGAAAGGCATCCCCAATCGCATCATTTGAAGAAGCGCAGGCAGTATTAATTGATTTACATACTCCTTGAGCTTTTAAAGACATGGCGACATTTCCTGCAGCCATATTTGGTAGCGCTTTTGGCAACGTCATTGGCTTCACACGTTTTGGCCCTTTTTCATGTAAGCGAATCACTTGCTCTTCAATCTCCGCAATTCCACCAATACCTGAAGCAACAATAACGCCAAATCGATCGGAATCAACCATCTCAATATTTAAATCAGCATGATTAATAGCCTCTTTCGCTGCGTAAAGAGCATAAAGAGAATATCTATCGAAACGGTTCAAATCTTTTTTCACAAAGTATTTGTCAAATGGAAAATCCTGAATTTCAGCAGCATTCTTGACTGCATAATCAGTCGTGTCAAATTTAGTAATAGGACCAATACCAATTTGGCCAGCTTTCAGATTGTTCCAAAACGTTTCAGGATCATGCCCGATTGGAGATGTTAGACCATAACCTGTTACCACTACTCTTTTAAATGTCATTTCACTACGTCTCCTTATTGCATTGTCATACCGCCATCAATAGCGATAACTTGTCCCGTAATATAATCTTGTTCCACCAAGAAGCTTGCTAAGTGAGCAACTTCTTGAGCTTTTCCAATACGTTTCATTGGGATTTGACTTAAGATTTGCTCTTGCATTTTTTCAGGAAGGACACCTGTCATGTCGGACTCGATAAATCCTGGAGCAATAGCATTCACGCAAATGTTACGAGCAGCAACTTCACGGGCAACAGACTTGGTAAAACCAATCATTCCTGCCTTAGAAGCAGCATAGTTTGCTTGCCCAATATTGCCTGTTAAACCAACCACACTAGAGACATTAATAATTGCTCCTTGGCGGGCCTTGATCATTGGTTTTAACACTGATTGAGTCATGTTAAAAGCACCGGTCAAATTGATTTTCAAGACGCGCTCAAAATCCTCTTCCGTCATTTTAAGCATCAATTTATCATTAGTAATGCCAGCATTGTTAACTAAAACATCAATCGAACCTAAACTTTCGATAGCTTCATTGACCATACGTTTAGCTTCTGATGCTTCTGAAACATCCCCAGAGATGGTAACAACTGTAACGCCGTAGTCAGTAAAACTAGCAACAAGCTCCTCAGAGATAGCAGAGCGACCATTTAAGACAATATTAGCTCCTAAACTGGCGAATTGATGAGCCATTGCTAAACCGATACCTCTCGTTGAGCCTGTGATAAATATATTTTTTCCTTTAATTTCCATGAATGTCCTCTCTATCTAAAAATAAACGTAAGCTTACCATGTTTTCAACACTAGTACATAGTAAATTTTTATCAATTTTCTTCACAAAACCTGTCAAAACCTTACCTGGTCCTACCTCAATGAATTGTGTTATGCCACTTTCTACTAAAGTCGCAACACTGTCATAAAAACGAACAGGCTCCATGACTTGACGGGCTAATAGTTCTGGGATACGGTCTTTTTCCATAATATTAGCTTCGGTATTACCAACCAAAGGAATCTTGAAGTCACTGAAGTTGTATCTTTCCAACTCTTTAGCCAACAAGCGGCTAGCTGGTTCTAACAAAGCAGTGTGGAAAGGACCTGACACGTTTAAAGGGATTAAACGCTTAACTCCCCTTTCCTTTAAAAGTTCAACTGCCACGTTCACAGCATCTGTCTGACCACCAATTACAATTTGACTAGGAGTATTATAGTTTGCTGGAGCAACCACTCCATGTTTAGCAGCTATTTGACAGACTTCTTCGATGACTTGCACGTCTGTATTCATAACGGCAACCATCTTTCCAGATCCTTGTGGTGCTGCTTCCTCCATCAAGCGGCCTCTCTTAGCTACTAAGGATAGGGTATCTTCAAAAGAGAGTGCCCCTGATGCTACCAAAGCTGAGTATTCTCCTAAGGAAAGACCAGCTACCATATCCGGTTTAACGTGATGTAAGCCCAAAACACGGTAAATAGCAATTGATGATGTCAAAATAGCTGGTTGCGTATAGCTAGTTTGATTAAGTTTTAACTCGTCACTATCAATCAAACGGCGCAAATCGTATCCCAATACTTGACTAGCTTGATCAAAGGTTTTTCTTACAATAGCAAAGTTATCATAAAAATCCCTTGCCATCCCTAATTTTTGAGCACCTTGACCGGCAAATAAAAAGGCTGTCTTTGTCATTATCATTATCCTTCATGTGTTTATCTACTTTTCTATTGAAACAGATTGCCAGCGCTTAGCTTCATTTTGAATAACACGAGCTGCACCATAATAAATATCTTTTAAAATCGTTTCACAGCTTTCTTCTTTTCTCACAAGCCCTGCAATTTGGCCAGCCATAACAGATCCATTGACTACATCGCCTTCAATAACAGCGTGTCGAAGCGATCCTGCTCCCATTTCTTCAATATCAGTAGCTGTTTTTTGACCAATTAAAAATGCTTTTTCTGCTTTAGCGTAAGCTGAGGTCAATTTATTTTTAATAGAACGGACAGGGTGGCCCACAACCTGCGCAGAAATCACCGTATCAATATCTTTTGCTGCTAAGATTTTATCTTTAAAATTTTGGTGAGCATTGGATTCTTTAGCAACAACAAAGCGAGTTCCAATTTGAACAGCCTCTGCTCCTAACATAAATGCTGCTGCTGCACCATGACCATCAGCTATACCACCTGCCGCAATGACAGGAATCGAAACCGCTTCAACAACTTGTCTTACTAAAGACATAGTCGTTAACTTGCCAATATGTCCTCCAGCTTCCATACCCTCAGCAATAACAGCATCTACCCCAAGCTTTTCCATACGTTTGGCTAGCGCAACGCTTGGGACAACAGGAACAACGATTATACCCGCCTGGTGCAGTCTTTCCATATACTTTCCTGGATTTCCTGCGCCTGTTGTTACTACTTTAACACCTTCTTCAATGACCAGATCAACGATATCATCAGCAAAAGGAGATAAAAGCATGATATTAACCCCAAAAGGTCTATCAGTAATAGCTTTGACACGATCAATATTAGCTTTAACGACTTCTTTGGGAGCATTGCCACCACCTATAATGCCTAAACCACCAGCATTAGAAACTGCACCTGCTAAATCACCATCAGCAACCCAAGCCATTCCTCCTTGAAAAATGGGGTAATCAATATTAAGTAATTCTGTAATACGTGTTTTCATAATAACTTTCTATAAAAAATAAGGAGAATAATTTGATAATCAAACTATTATAGTAAGAAGAAAGAGCGAGCTAGATCCTAAAAAGAGTCTAATCCCACCCTAATGGTTTGATTAATACTTATTGTTTTTTTTAGTGATGAACATGAACATAACAGCAGTAAGCTTTTCATAGACTTCTGATGTTACTTGTCACTTTTATCCTTATTTTGACTTTTCTTCAACGTAAGCAACAAGGTCACCAACAGTATTTAATCCTTCTTCTGTTTCAATTTGAATATCAAAAGCATCTTCAATTTCTGAAATAACTTGGAAAACATCAAGTGAATCTGCATCTAAATCATCAAATGTAGTTTCTAGTGTTACTTCTTCTGTCTCCTTACCAAGTTCTTCAACAATAATTTCTTGTACTTTTTCAAATACTGCCATGTTTATTTCTCCTTAAAAAATATAAATTTGTTTTTATAAATGTGCTAGGCACATGAATAACTAGATTCTAACAATTAGACTTCCCCATGTCAAACCTCCACCAAAACCGGAAAGTAAGATTTTTTGGGTACCATCTAACCTAATCTGTCCCTTTTGAACAGCCTCTGACAAGAGGATTGGGATACTAGCAGCACTAGTATTACCATAACGCATCATGTTTTCAAGGAATTTTTCCCGAGGAACATCAATCTTGCGTGCTATTTTATCAAGTATACGACGATTAGCTTGATGCAATAAACAATAGTCTATGTCATCTTTTGTAATATCTGATTGCGCCATTAGTGTGAGGATGCTTTTTGACACATCCCTAATCGCAAAATCAAATATGGCACGTCCATCCATCTGAATAGTCGCTATGGCTTTTTTGCCAATTGAGTAAGGAGATGAAAGACTAGTTTCTCCTGAAATCAAACTCTGACATCTCGCACCATCTGTGTGTAATGTTTCCGCTAAAACATGCTTATCTTTACTGGCTTCCAGTAGCACGCCACCAGCTCCGTCTCCAAAAAGAACGGCTGTCGCTCGATCCTGCCAGTTTACTAACTTAGATAAAGTCTCTGCACCTATTACCATTCCGTTTTGGTAGGCACCTGATGCAATAAGCTTATCTGCCATAGCCAAGGCAAAGACAAAGCCACTACAAGCAGCAGTCATATCAAAAGCAAAAGCACTTGTAGCCGCAATAGCTGCTTGAACTTTCGCAGCTGTTGATGGCATAGTGGCATCAGGGCTGATAGTTGCAACAATAATAAAATCAATAGCATCAGCTTTTAACCCAGACTGAGTTAAAAGCTGATCAGCAACCTGAATAGCTAGGTCACTAGTCATTTCATCTCTAGAAATATGGCGTTCTGCTATTCCTGTTCGAGAAAAGATCCACTCATGACTAGTGTCCATTATGCTAGCTAAATCATTATTAGTCACTAACTGCTGTGGAACATAGTGGGCTACCTGACTGATTTTAGAAAAAATCATTTAAACCAAATCCTCCAAAAATTGATGTAGATTCCCTAGTCCACGCACCAATGCCTGCATCTCTTCATCACTCATATCAGCAATGACATGTCCAACCATATTTTTATGGAACTTTGCATGGAGGCGGTCCAAAAGTCGACCCCTTTTTGTTAATGACAGGTAAACAACTCGCCTATCTGAGCGTGATCGCGTTCTTGCGATATAACCTTTTGCTTCTAATTTATTTAAGCTAGTGGTTACTGTCCCTAACGTTACCATTAATTCTCTGGCGATATCACTTGGAGTCACCTGATCATATTTGCCGATAATTTCAATAGTGTGCATCTCTTTTAAAGAGACATCACTAAACTGACTCGTCTTTAAGCTCATTTCTTCAATAACCAAAATCCGGTTGAAAATATCAACTAAGTATTGGTTAATTTTGTCATATTCCAAGTAAACACCTCCTAGCAATAAACTTTGACAATCAAATTATATCAAAGGTCAAAGTATTTTGCAAGCAATAGCTGTCTTACTTACCTTGAAAATTTGGTCGGCGCCTTTCTCCAAAAGCTATGACACCTTCTTTAAAATCTTCCTTGAAAGCTAGCTCCTCTTGAATAGCAAGCTCTGCCTTAGCATAATCTTCCCATCCTGTGAAAAAACTTTGCCAGACCAATGATTTCATTCCAGCATAAGAATTTGAAGAGCCACGTCTCAATCGCTTTAAAAGTTGAAGACAAACTTTGTCTAGTTTATCAGATTCTGCCGTACGGTAGACAAACCCATAATCGAGACCTTTATCAGCAGTAATTCCTTCACCTGTCATCACAAGGTGAGTTGCACGATTAAGTCCTACTGCACGAGTCAATAGAAATAAACCACCGGCATCCGGTGCTAGTCCAACATTTACAAAAGCTTGGATAAATTTTGTTTGAGTACTAGCGATACAAAAGTCAACAGCTAAAGCTATATTAAAAGCCGCTCCAGCTACAGCTCCATCGGCGCAAAGGATGACTGGTTTTGGCAAATGCTTTATTGCAAAAGAAATTTCTTGTACCAGTTCAGCAATCTTGACTAGCGACTGCACATTATCTTTTGCAACAGCTTCTTGCATTTCAACTAGGTCACCACCAACTGAAAACACTTTTCCAACGGCTTTAATTAATAAAAAACGCACAGATGTATCGCGTTTAACTTCTGCTAATGCTACCAGAATCTCTTGACAAATTGGAATATTAAAACCGTTTGAAACCTCTGGACGGTTTAAAGTCAATGTCGCAAGATCATCTACAACATCAAAGATGATGTGTTTAAACTGCATAACAATCCTCTTTTCTGATAATTTATTTGACTAAGAAATTATTTCTCTTTAAAATCATTTGATAATCAAATCAATTACCTAATTATGATATACTAAATAAACCATTTTGACAAGAGAAAAAAACGATATCTATAAAAGAAAACGTTTTCTCTAACTGTTTTGACGTAAAAAAACGTATAACTTCGGGAAAATTATCCTGAAATTATACGTTTGACATCTTTAAATATCCTCTAAGGCATCTTTCACTTTATCAAAAAAACCTTTTTTCTTTGGATGTAACATTTTTTCACCACTCGCTTCTGCAAATGCTTGCAAGGCTTCCCTTTGAGCGTCATTGAGTTTGGTTGGGGTCACAATATTAACGGTAACATGTTGATCCCCTTGACCTCCACCACGGAGTTTTGGTGCTCCTTTGCCTTTGAGGCGGAAGGTTTTACCTGTTTGTGTCCCAGCAGGGATAGCCATCTCAACATCGCCATGAACCGTTGGAATTTCAACAGTATCTCCTAAGGCTGCTTGAGTAAAAGAAATATCTAAGTTGTAGTAAATAGTGGAACCATTGCGTTCAAATTGCTTACTTGGTAAGACATTCAAAATAACAAATAAATCACCATAAGGTCCGCCATTAAAGCCAGCTTCTCCTTGACCTTGTAAACGGATTTGCTGACCAGTCTCTACACCAGCTGGAATCTTAACAGACACTTTATGAGCTTGCTTTTCATGACCAGTACCGTGACAGGTTTGACAGGGTTCTTTAATTTCCTTACCACTACCATGACAAATATCGCAGGTGACTTGTCGACGCATCATACCAAGTGGTGTTTGGGTGTCAATTGTCATTACACCTGAACCATGGCACTTACGACAAGTTACTGGAGCGGTACCAGGTTTTGCACCTGAGCCTAAACAAGTGCCGCAGGTTGCTTCGCGATTATAGCTAACTTCTTTTTCAACACCAAATACAGCCTCTTCAAAAGATAAATTAACACGATATTGCAAATCGTCACCTTGACGAGGGGCATTTGGGTTTCGGCTTCCACCGCCACCAAAGAAGCTTGAGAAGATATCTTCAAAACCACCAAAGCCACCTCCGTCAAAACCACCAAAGCCGCCTGCTCCGCCACCAAAGCCGCCTTGAGCACCTGCAGCGCCGTATTGATCATAAGCAGCACGCTTTTGTGAATCACTTAAGGTTTCGTAAGCTTCTTGAACATCCTTATACTTTTGCTCCGCTCCAGCTTCTTTATTGATATCTGGATGATATTTTTTAGACATTTTTCGATAAGCTTTTTTGATATCGTCCTGAGAAGCGTCCTTAGAAACCCCCAGACGATCGTAATATTCTGTATTGTTCATAATGTAAGATACCAAGCTGTAAAACGACTTAATGAAAAATAGGAAATCCGACAAAGATACTCTCGTATCTAGGAGGTATTTCTCTTTTTTCGCAGAGTCGTAGGCGTGTTCAAATCCGCAAAAGAGTCTTTACACGCTTTAGCCTGTGTTCGAATAATCGAACTTGTATTCCTTTCTTAAAATATTTTGACGTCAGCATTTTTACATTTTATTTAGCCAAAAACAGAGGTTTGGTACAACCTCTGAATTCGGATATTAATGTTACTAGATAACTAAATCATTACTTTTCTGTAAATTCGCCATCTACAACATCATCATTATTTGCTGAATCATTAGCTTGTGCACCTTCTGCACCTTGTGCTGCTTGTTGAGCTGCTGCAGCTTGCTCGTACATTTTAACAGCCAAAGCTTGCGCTTTTTCATTTAATGCTTCAAGTTTAGCTTTCATGTCGTCAAGGTTGCCAGATTCTTGCGCAGCTTTTAACTCGTCAAGAGCTGATTGCGCTGCATCGCGTTCTGTATCAAAGCCTTTACCTTCAGTTTCTTTGATTGTTTTTTCAGTAGCAAAGATAGCTTGGTCAACTTCGTTTTTAAGGTCAACTTCTTCTTTACGTTTCGCATCGGCTTCGGCATTAGCTTCAGCGTCTTTCATCATGCGATCAATTTCTTCTTCAGAAAGTCCGTCGTTTGATTTGATAACGATGTGTTGTTCCTTTTGCGTACCAAGGTCTTTAGCTTTTACAGAAACAATACCGTTTTTATCGATATCAAATGTTACTTCAATTTGTGGGATTCCACGAGGTGCAGCTGGGATATCAGTCAATTGGAAGCGACCAAGAGTCTTGTTATCTGCTGCCATTGGGCGTTCACCTTGAAGAACATGGATATCAACAGCTGGTTGGTTGTCTGCTGCTGTTGAGAAGACTTGTGATTTAGATGTTGGGATAGTTGTATTGCGGTCGATCAATTTAGTGAAGACACCACCCATTGTTTCAATACCAAGTGACAATGGTGTTACGTCAAGAAGGACAACGTCTTTCACATCCCCAGTGATAACACCACCTTGGATAGCAGCACCCATAGCAACCACTTCATCAGGGTTTACAGATTTATTTGGTTCTTTACCAGTTTCAGCTTTTACAGCTTCGACAACTGCTGGGATACGAGTTGATCCACCAACAAGGATAACTTCATCAATTTCTGACAATGACAATCCTGCATCTGAAAGGGCTTGACGAACTGGAGTTTTCGTACGTTCTACAAGGTCGCGAGTGAGATCGTCAAATTTAGCACGAGATAAGCTCATCTCCAAGTGAAGAGGACCGGCAGAACCAGCAGTGATGAACGGTAATGAAATTTGTGTTTGTGTCACACCTGAAAGATCTTTTTTAGCTTTTTCAGCAGCATCTTTCAAGCGTTGAAGTGCCATCTTATCTTGTGATAAGTCAATGCCATTTTCTTTCTTAAATTCAGCCACTAAGAAATCAATAATTTTTTGGTCAAAGTCGTCACCACCAAGTTTGTTATCACCTGCTGTTGCAAGAACGTCGAAGACACCATCACCTAATTCAAGGATTGATACGTCAAATGTACCACCACCAAGGTCAAAAACTAAGATTTTTTCATCCTTGTCAGTCTTATCCATACCATAAGCAAGTGCGGCTGCTGTTGGTTCGTTAACGATACGTTCTACTTCAAGACCTGCAATTTTACCAGCGTCTTTAGTTGCCTGACGTTGTGCATCGTTGAAGTAAGCTGGAACAGTAATAACTGCTTTTTCTACTTTTTCTCCAAGATAGTCTTCAGCATAACCTTTAAGGTATTGAAGAATCATTGCTGAAATTTCTTGAGGAGTATATTCTTTACCATTTGCAGAAACTTTTTCAGAAGTTCCCATTTTAGATTTAATAGAGATTACTGTTTCTGGGTTTGTCACTGCTTGACGTTTTGCAGCATCACCCACGATAATTTCACCATTTTTGAATGATACTACTGAAGGAGTTGTACGATTGCCTTCTGGGTTAGCAATGATTTTTGATTCAGTCCCTTCAAGAACTGCTACTGCTGAGTTTGTTGTACCTAAGTCAATACCAATAATTTTAGACATGTTAATACCTCTTATTTTATAATACTTTATTACTTTTTATTTCAATTTATCTTAGTAAGCACTCGAATTATTTTACTTCCAATTCTAAGCAATCACTATAGTTTAATCAGCAAGCGAAATAGCTTCTAACTTGCTATCTAGTTTACTGTCATTACGGACAAAAACGAAAACTCATTTACCTTAGTTATAAACAACTACCATCGCTGGTCTTAGCAGACGCTCGTGCAATTTATATCCCTTTTGAAAGACTTCTGCAATGCTATCGGCTGGATGTTCATCATCGGCTGGGAGGGTCTGAACTGCCATATGAAAGTTGTGGTCAAACGAGTCGACTTCTACTTCTTCTACGCCTTCTTCCTTTAGTGCTTGAATAAGGCTATCACGAGTCATTTCTAAACCTTTTTTAACATCATCTGTCAACCCTTCAACAGCCAAGGCACGTTCTAGATTGTCAAGCGATGGTAAGATTGCTTTTGCCAGATCCTGAGAACGATAGCGTTGAAGTTGTTGACGTTCTTCACTAGAGCGACGCTGTATATTCTGCATTTCTGCATGAGCTCGCAAGTATTTATTTTCAAACTCATCAGCACGTTCGTTTGCAAGTTCTAACTCTGATTTTTCAGGAGTTTCTTCAATAACTTCCTCAACTGTCTCTTCAGTTTCAGTGGCTTCCACTTCTTCTTGTAAATCGTCTTTTTTAATTTCTTCTGACACTGAGTGCCTCCTTTTAAATAACTTATTGAATACTGCCATTATCAGTGAACTTCATAATGGTTAGAATTTAGGTATCGATAATAATCACCTAATTTAGCAGCCAATACCTTTCCAATAATGTTTACCAAACTAACAGACCTACGATAATCCATATCAATAGGACCAATCAAACTCAGGAGTCCAAACCCACGGTAAGGAATCAAAAATTTGTGAGTTAAAACTGACACATCTGCAAGTGCGGCTTCTTGACTATCTGCCACTTGGACAGAAGCCATCTCACCTTCTTTCAGACTTTGCCTCAAAGAAATTGCTACTTGCTGTTCATTATCCAAAAACTGATACGTTGATAGATCTGAATACGTTAAAGAATTTACCTTGCCAGCAACAAATACCGTTTCCAAAAACAGCTCTGAAAAAACATAATCAAATAGTTGTAAAACATTATCCGTAGTCACAAAATACTTTTGAACGATCTGAGGAATTTCTGTCCTCAACTTATAATGAATATCTATGACACTATTATCCAGCAAGCGCTCCTCTACGATAGCTTTAAATGCTATCAAGTCACGTGTCAAAAAGTTTCTTGGAATAGCAAACTGCACTGTCACTGGCTTAGATTCATCTAAAGTCATGACTGCTAGAGCATCATGGTTGCTAAGCTGAACAACATCAAACCCTGTTAAACGTTGACGAGCTGGCTCCACATCTAAAATAACGGATGTATAGCCCGTCATCTCCGCTAAAATGTGACTAGCTTTTTGAAGCATGTCTTCTAATTTGAATGCTTCAAAATCAAAAGCTTTTATGACATGATAAATATCTTGCTCATCAATACTATCTAGCCTGAGGGAGTGCTCTACAAAATACTTAAAACCAGCTGGACTTGGCATCCGTCCACTAGAAGTGTGCGCTTTTTCCAACAATCCCAACTTCTCTAGTTTTGCCATATCATTACGAATAGTGGCGCTACTAGAATCAATCGTTCTCTGTAAAGCTTTAGACCCTACTGGTTCATGAGTTTGTGTAAATAGCTCAACGATTAAATTCAAAATATCATTTTGACGTTGTGTAATCACAAACCAACCACTCCCTTTCGTTTAGCACTCTATTTAGTAGACTGCTAATTTATAATTCTATTATACTCTTTATGGGAGACATGTCAAGAAAAAAACTCAAAAAAATTAGCACTCTTTTATAAAGAGCGCTAATTTCAGTCATAGTTTGTTAAATCGTTACTTTCAATGACCTGAATTAGTCGCCTAGCATAGGTTTTATCAGTATAATGCAAATACTTTTGTAAACTTTTAGCTGGTGCTTTATACCCTTTTTCTGTAGCAAGATTACGATACAAACGCTTATCGACTTCTTTTCCCTGCCGAAGCATTCGTAAATAATCTCTAATTGCACTAGCGTCATCTTTATAAATAGCATATCTCACGTTTTGGTTGGTTTGTTTAGGGGACTTTAGGGTAATGGCCACTTGTCCTGGAGTTGCTTTCTTGCTAAAAAGATTATGATACTTAGACGCTAGTAATGTTTTTCCATCATGGGTTTCCAAAAGAATTTGAGCAATCAAAATAGATGGTCTAATGCCATAATATTTTGCCAATGGTTTAACTTCTTTACCCATTTTTGTAATAAATTGTTTTTGGCTGTAGTTCACCCTTACTTCTTTATCTGCACTAGCTATCCTTTGGCTACTCAGTAAGGGACAAACAATCAGCAATAAAAAGCAAGCTAGAAGCGTTAAAAAATACGGAAACTTTAGTCGTTTTCTCATCGTTTCTCCTTTAAAGCAGCAATGTACTCTTCCAACGTTAGGTTGTGCTGAGCCATATAACGAGCAGACGCCTTGCCTACATAGCGGTAATGCCAATCCTCATAATCAACCCCTGTACTAGTCTTTTTTCCTTCTGGAAAGCGCAAGACAAACCCATAATCAGGTGCAATTTTTTGAACTGCTTTAGCTACTGATGGATCACTGGCATTTAAAGTATCTACAGTGCTCATGTCAATAGCAAGACCAGTGTGATGTTCACTAGCCCCTGGCGGCTGTGAATAGGTTTGCACCAAAGCCTCCGCAGCTTCTTGTGTCAATGTTGGATCGTTAGCCATCTCTTTTTTAATATAAGATTGGTAAAGCTCTGTTTGGTAGTCTACGGAACGGTACCCAGAGATAAGATGTTCTTGCAAGTCGATAGCTTGTGCTGCTGCTAAAAAGTCACTAGTGGCTTGCTCAATGCGTTTATCCACAGAAATACCATTAATGTCAGCTAATTCAGGACTCATTTCTTTTGTAATGTGATCGCGGTTTACTAAAACCAACTCCCAATCTTCAACAGATACCTTAGGTAAAGCTCGTAAACGGTCCGTTTTTTTGATATCTTTTTGTTGGATTTCTTTTTTATTCAACTGAGTTGGTGTTACTGACTCTTCTGGTTTTATAAAGAGGTAAAGCCCTCCTAAAAAAACAATAACAATTAGCAATTGCACTAAATAGTTTAACGAATTATATTTCATCTGACCGTTCTTCTATTATTTCACGACCGCGGTAGCGGTAACTCATATCTCCAATAGTCTTTATCGTAAATTGGCCATCATCAAATTCAACAACTGTAACGCTCCCATTATCAATATACTGTTTGTCTCGATCTGGATCAATCAACCACAGAAACGTTCCAATTGTCATACCATGGCTAACCACAAGAGCATTTCCGCCGCCAGCATTTTGAATAGACAAGGCAATAGCTTCAAACCCCTCCCAAATGCGCTTACGAAGAACTTCCCATGGTTCTGCCCAATTAGCGGTATCTACTTCCACGATGCTTTCTGCCAGTTCAGAATAGGGAACATCACGTAGGTTATCACGATTTTCAAAGGCTTTTGTTCTTGGAAGGACACCTAGAAATAATTCTGAATCATAAGTCCCTTCTAGACTCCCAAAACACCACTCACGAATACGATTATCTTTAGTATAAGGCAAAAATTCGTTTTCTGATTCTCTTAAAATAATTTCTATTGTCTGCATGGTTCGACCTGAATCACTTGAAAACGCAGCCTTAAATGGTATAGTTGCATCTTTTAAACCTAGGCCAAGTTCTCGAATACCTTCTTCTCCTTTTTTTGTAAGAGGTGTGTCACTCCAACCCTGAGCGCGACCAATGGTATTAAACATCGTTTTTCCATGTCTGGCAATATACAACCTTGTTTTTGTCATTTCAACCTCCTAAACTGTCTTATTAATTATTATAGCATTTAAAGAAAACACTTGCAAAACACTTCCTGATGGCTATTTGAGATCAAATAGACCACTGACTTATTGTCTATTTTATTAAAAACAATGCTATTGCTACAATTCAAATCATCACATAAATTTCCAAACGATTACATTTGTGTATTTCGCTCAAATATATATAACAACAGACCCACACTACAACTAAACTGACGTTACAAAATGATGTCAAAACAGTAACAAAATCTAACTATTTGTCAAGAAAACGATATTAAATTTTCACACAACTATCTTATAATGAGGATGCAACCAATAAAAAGATAAGACATTTTATGTTGCAAAAAGGCTGCTTGGAAACTTCCATGCAGCCTTTTTTTAATACCTTTTTCCAAAAATAGCTGAAACAAGTACAATTACAATTGCTGCTCCCAAAATGGACGGGAAAATAGCCATACCTGCCAACTGAATTCCCCAATCCCCAAAAAGCCTTTGCCCAACAGCTGACCCTATGAGACCTGCGATAATATTAGTAAAACAACCCATGGACTGGCTTTTTTCAGTCATTTTACCTGCTATCATGCCGATAAAGGCACCTACAATTAAAGACCATATCATCGTTAACACCTCCTTTCTTGTAAAATCCTTTTAGAAGAACTGCTATCCATTAAATGTTCTTAACTTTAGTTGATTCCTTTACCTTCTTCTTTAGTAAGTGTTTCCGTGCCTGAGTAAAATAGAAAAAACAATTCCTTCTATTAAGATAGATAGACCGAGAACGACTAGAAGTCTTCACACACTAAATAACTTAACAAACTTTATCACACAGCTAATCGCTAATAATAGTGTAGACAAACGTGATAGTTCATTAAATACCCGTCAGAAACTCCTGAAGGTTCTAAAGCAATACCTGTCAGTCTTATTTTAGCATAGATGATGGTCTTTTTATAGGCGGTCACTAACATGACATACAAAAAGGCAGCCTGTGAAAGACCGACCGCCTTTTTTTCAGAGACAAAATACTTTAACTTATTGCTATCAGCAACTATCAATCTCGCAATTTTTGCAATTCTTGTGCCAATAATTGTTGAGCGACTTGTGGATTAGCTTGACCTTTGGTTGCCTTCATCAAGAAGCCTGTGAAAGCCTTATCAGCATTACGTTTGCCTGATTTGAAATCAGCTACTGCAGCTTCATTATCAGCAAAGACTTGGTGAATAATTGGTACCAAAACAGCGGGATCAGAAATCTGAACAAGTCCTGCCTTTTCGACGTAGGCACGTGCTGAGCCACCGTTTTTAGCCAAATGCACAAAGACCTTCTTAGCCATTTTAGAAGAGATTGTACCATCAGCAATGATAGCAATCATCTCCACCAAATTTTCTGGTGTCAGAGCGATTTCTTCAATGGTTTTGCCTTCTGCATTTAAGAATTGGGCAACTTCTCCTTGCAACCAGTTAGAGACTTGCTTGGCATCGCCACCAAGACTTACTGCAGTTTCAAAGAAATCTGACAAGACTTTGGTAGCTGTTAGCTGGCTAGCATCATAAGCTGAGAGGCCAAGTTCCTCTTCGTATTTAGCACGACGCTGAGCTGGGAATTGAGGTAATTGAGCACGCATCTCGTCAATCCAAGCATCATCAATCTCATATAATGGCAGGTCTGGTTCTGGGAAATAACGATAGTCCGCTGCCCCTTCTTTGACCCGCATCAAAATAGTCCCCTTATTCGCTTCGTCATAGCGGCGCGTTTCTTGGCGTATCACACCACCTGAACGCAAGAGTTTGGCTTGACGTTCCACCTCAAATTCAAGCCCTTTACGGACATTTGAGAAGGAGTTCAAGTTTTTCAATTCGGTCTTTGTTCCAAATTGTTCTTGCCCGTAAGGACGAAGAGAAATATTGGCATCCACACGCATGGAGCCTTCTTCCATCTTGACATCAGAAATACCCGTATACTGGATGATTTCTTTCAGAGCTGTCAAATAAGCATAGGCTTCTTCAGGAGAACGCATGTCGGCTTCTGACACAATCTCAATCAAAGGAACTCCTTGGCGGTTAAGGTCCACATAAGAATAACCATCTGTGCCATGAGTGTTTTTACCAGCATCTTCTTCCAAGTGTGCGCGTTCAATACGAATTTTCTTGGTTGAACCGTCTTCTAGTTTGATATCAATCCAGCCGTTGTAGCCAATCGGCTCATCAAACTGTGAAATTTGATAAGCTTTAGGATTATCTGGGTAGAAATAATTTTTGCGGTCAAAGTGCATCTCTTTATGGATGTCCATATTAAGGGCAAGCGCTGCTTTTATGCCCGCATCAATCACCCCTTTGTTCATGACTGGTAAGACCCCTGGGAAAGACCAATCAATCACATTCGTGTTGGCATTTGGGTCCTCACCAAAGTGAGCTGACGAAGGTGAGAAAATTTTGGAATTGGTATTTAATTCCACATGGACTTCAAGCCCAATAATGGTTTCAAAATTCATTACTTGTCACCTCCAAAAATAATCGGTTGTTGCTTGTGATAATCTGTCACCGCTTCAAAGGCTGCTGCTGCTTGATAGATGGTTTCTTCAGCGTATTTCGGACCAATTAATTGAAGCCCTACTGGCAAGCCATCGACGAATCCTGCTGGAATAGAAATACCTGGCAGACCAGCCAAGTTAACCGGAATGGTCAATAAGTCGGCCAAATACATGGCAACAGGATCGTGGTTGAGTGTGTCTAAGCCAAAAGCAACCGTCGGTGTTGTTGGGCCTAGAATAAGATCATAATCCGCAAAAACCTTGTCAAAATCTTGAATAATCAAAGTGCGCACTTGACCGGCCTTTTTGAAATAAGCGTCATAATAACCCGATGACAAACTAAAGGTTCCAAGCATGATACGACGTTTCACCTCATCACCAAAGCCTTGGCTACGAGTGTTAACATAGATTTCATCCAAGTTTTTAGCATCGTCAGCACGGAAACCATAGCGAATGCCATCAAAACGTTGTAAGTTTGAAGACGCTTCTGACGAAGCGATAATATAATAAACAGCCACACCGTACTTGCTATGTGGAAGGCTGACTTCCTCAACAGTAGCTCCTAAGGCTTCAAATTGTTTAACTGACGCAAGAACCGTTTCCTTAATCTCAGGATCAATCCCTTCGCCAAGATACTCTTTAGGAAGGGCAATCTTCATGCCTTTAATGTCACGACCAATCTTAGATGTGTAGTCTGCAATGCGGACAGGCGCTGAAGTGGCATCCTTGACATCGCTACTTGCAATCACATTTAATAATTGGGCGTTTTCTTTAACTGTCGGAGCAAAAGGTCCAATCTGATCAAGTGAACTTCCAAAAGCAATGAGACCATAGCGAGAAACAGTGCCATAGGTTGGTTTCAAACCGACAACACCATTAAATGCAGCTGGCTGCCGAATAGAACCACCAGTGTCTGAACCAAGAGATAAACGGACTTGTCCTGAAGCGACTGCTGTTGCCGAACCACCTGATGAGCCTCCAGGTACTTTTGTGTGGTCCCAAGCATTTTTCGTTTTCTTGAAATAAGAGGTTTCTGTTGAACCACCCATGGCAAATTCGTCCATGTTGGTTTTTCCAATAACAATCATGTCTTTAGCGTAGGCATTTGCTACTGATGTGGCATTAAAAATCGGCTCGTAGTTATACAACATTTTTGAAGCGGCTGTGGTTAGGATTTCCTTGGTTGAAATATTATCCTTAACAGCTAACGGAATACCTGACATGAGGTTATCAGCATCAATACCTTTGGCATCAATTGCCGCAGCTTGTTTAAGAGCAACTTCTTCTGAAACAGTGATAAACGATCCGACAGCCTCCTCACGAGACTTGATGTCTTCAAGTGTTGCTTGGGTCAATTCTGTTGCTGAAATCTCCTTAGCTACAAGGAGGTCATGCAACTCTTCAATGGTTTTATGATTAAAAGACATTAGGCATCTCCTCCGTCATCCAAAATAGCAGGTACCTTGATAAAGTGATTTTCTTTTTCAGGAACATTTTTAAAGAGCAAGGCACGGTCTGTTCCTTCTTCAGCGACATCTTGACGCATCACATTTTTCTTATCTGCCATGGTTGTTGTAATGGCGACACCTTCGGTATCAACTTCGTTCAGCAATTCAACCATATCAACGATTTTGGATAAGGTCGTTGCAAAGGTTGTTGTCTCACTTTCTGAAAATGATAATTTTGATAGCTTCGCGACATGGCGAACTTCTTCTTCAGAAATTTTCATGATTTCTCCCATCCAAGATGATCAGAAGTATTCCAATTCCAAAGAACAGCCCTGCTATTCTCCAAAGGTAGCGGAAAAACTCCTCACATCATTTTTACATAGTCTCAATTATTATATCACAATTGCTCCCATTTACCATAGGTGACTAATGCAATTCTAGAAAGCCATACAGCAAAAAACTTCCTGACTAAGGTCAGAAAACCTTAGTCAGGAAGTGTGACAAACTAAACTCTATTTGTCTTGGGTAAGACTGTGGCCTGAAGCTTTGATGGCAGCCTGAGCAGCCGCCAAGCGAGTAAGCGGCACTCTAAATGGCGAACAAGAAACGTAGGTCAGGCCTTGGCTGTGGCAAAAGGCAATGGAAGCAGGATCGCCACCATGTTCCCCACAAATACCAAGTTTCAACTCAGGCTTAACCGAACGGGCTAAAGAGACGGCCAATCCCTTTCTGATCAAAGGTCTGGAACGGCTCCTTATCAAAAATACCCCTGTCAACGTATTCTTCCAAGTATTTTCCTACAAACATCACAGAAAAAGTAACGTTCTTTCAAGTCGGTAATATGTTTACGAAGGTAGTAAAGGGGTGCTTTATTCTAATTTACCAAATCCTCAACGATTGTAACAACATGTGATGTGATAAGCCTAAGATAAAAATGGTACAGACTCTAGCATTCAAGAGTTTGAAGCTTTATTTATATTCTAATGCTGAAAAGACTAGAGTTTGTCTAATGGCTGTGAGACGATCCTCTAAACCATCAACTCAAATCATTTCTCAAACAGCTAAAATCCTGTCTCCTTCAAAAAAACATGTGTTCTATCTGACACAGTCCAAAGTTTAGTTGCCTTTTAGACAGCACAAGAATCATCAGGACTAATTCTGACCAGCATGTCACATACCTCATCTACCTAACCCATACATACGGTAAAACCACATAGAGCAATGATTACGGTTACCAAACTCTTAGTCACTGAATCAATAGTTTGGTAGGCTCTTTTAGTAATCGTTAATAAGCTTAGCACCAAGAACCTGCTCAAAGTGAGCCAAAGACCACTCATAAGATTCTTTTGTAAGGCTAGCGACAGCCGATTTAACAATCTCTAATTGATAACCAAGATGATAAGCGTCAATAGCAGTATGTAAGACACAGATATCAGATAAAACTCCTGTTAACACTAATTGAGTGATACCTCTTTCTCGTAGTCTAATATCTAAATCAGTCCCCGAAAAAGCTGAATAATAACGCTTATCAATCCAAAAAACTCTGGGATGTTGCTTCATATAACTGTAAACTTCAGCTAGTGGACCATAAAGATGGCGTCCAGTAGTTCCTTTGATATTATGTGCTGCAAATAGCTTACTCTCAGGATGCCAAGAATCATTTTGATCATGACAATCAATAGCAAAAAAAATATAGTCTCCTTGATCAAATGCCGTTTTAGTTACCTCTGCTATTTTAGTGGCAATAGCCTGAGCAGATTTACCTGCACTTAATTTACCATCATCTGCTACAAAATCATTTGTGTAATCAATTGAAATCAATGCTCTCATCACTATCTCCTAAACAGGGAAACCTCTCCCCTTATCTCTTATATATGGCATTGTATCAGTTTTTATTACAGGTATCAAGACATCTATTTGCATCTACCATTAACAGCAAAAAACATCTCTTTTCAAGAGATGTTGTCTTTTTCTATTTAAAATTCTTTTAATTTAGCAAAAATACCTTCGTTGATAACTTTGAGGTATGTCCCTTTCATACCAAGAGAACGACTTTCAATAATCCCTGCACTTTCTAGTTTACGCAGAGCATTGACAATAACAGAACGGGTAATACCAATACGATCAGCAATAACAGAAGCTGTCAATCGTCCTTCGTTACCATCTAACTCTCCAAGAATTGCTGCAACAGCTTTCATTTCTGAATAAGAAAGCGTATTAATTGCCATGTTGACCGCTGTTTGTTTACGGATGGTGTCTTCTAAGTTTTCTGTCTGAAGATTTAATAGTTGAATCCCCACAACAGTACTTGAGATCTCAACCAAAATCAAATCATCATCACTAAACTCATTGTCATTACGCCAGATAATGAGTGATCCAAGGCGCATCCCTCCACCATAAATCGGCGCAATAGTCGTTAGACCTCCTGGATAAGTGTCTTTAGACTCAACAGGGAATATAGTCAATTCATTTTCGACAGAAAGGTTAGCTTCTGTATCGTAAACTCGGCTAGCAGCCTTTACATAAGTATCTGGAAATTGTTTAGCTTCAAAAAATTCCTCAACACGATCAGTGTTAGTTTTATATTTCATGGCATAACCAAGCAGTGTGCCGCCGCCATTGATAATACAAGCATTGCAGTCAATGATATCTGCTAGGCGAGATGCCATTGTGTTATACGGTAATTCTGTTTCTAGGCTATCTACGGAACGCTGCAAAATAGATGTGATTTTACGAGTTTTTTCTAATAAGTTAGGCATTTTTTTCCTTTTCCTTTGAATTATTTGCGCTTTCATTATAACAAAGCTAACTCGCTTTTGCAAGGAATTATCAGAAAATTTTCTATTCTTACTACAATTCCAACTATTGATGCCTTATTATCACTTCATTTAAAGGAGATAAGCACTAGCTTGTTAGAGCATAGGGTCACATTCTTTTAAGAAACGCTATTTTTATTAATCAAAGATGAGCATTGCATTAACGTCTATACTGGTATAAGACACGTGTAATCTTTTCTTGGACATCTTCTAATTCTTCTACACTTGGTAGGTAAACAATACGGAAGTGATCTGGATCTTTCCAGTTAAAACCACGTCCATGTACCAACATCACTTTTTCTTGCTTTAATAACTGTAAGACAAATTCTTCATCATCATCAATACGATACATCTGACGATCAATTTTCGGAAATAAATAAAGACCTGCTTCAGGTTTAACTGCCGATAAGCCAGGGATAGCATTAATAGCTTCATAAATAAAATTACGTTGCTCAAAAATACGCCCTCCTGGCAGTAACAGTGCATCAACTGATTGATGACCTCCTAAGGAAGTTTGAACAACTTGTTGGGCTAAAACATTGGAGCATAACCGCATATTGGCAAGCATGTTTAACCCTTCAATGTAACCTTTAACATGGTCTTTAGGACCTGATAAGACCATCCATCCAACACGAAAACCAGCAATACGATGAGATTTGGAAAGACCATTCATAGATACACAAAAAACATCAGGTGCCAAACTTGCAATAGCAATATGCTCTTTACCATCCATCACCAAACGATCATAGATTTCATCGGCAAAAATAATCAGCTGGTGTTCTCTTGCCAAAGCAACGATGTCTTCTAAAATCTCCTTAGGATAAAGGGCTCCTGTTGGGTTATTAGGATTGATGACCACAATAGCTTTGGTGCGACTCGTGATTTTTGATTTGATATCAGCAATATCAGGATACCAACCAGCTTCTTCATCACAAAGATAATGGACCGCTTTTCCTCCACCAAGACTCACACAAGCCGTCCATAAAGGATAATCCGGCATTGGTACTAAAACTTCATCGCCATTATCTAGCAAAGCTTGAAGGGATATGGATATCAACTCTGACACGCCATTTCCCAAATAAATATCTTCAATGTCAACATCTGGGAAGCCCTTGAGTTGGCAATACTGCATGATAGCCTTACGCGCTGAAAAAATCCCTTTACTGTCAGAATAGCCCTCACTTAGCCTCGCGTTGACAATTAAATCACGAATCACTTCATCTGGTGCTTCAAAACCAAAAGCAGCAGGATTGCCAGTATTTAAACGCAGAATTTTTTCACCACTCGCAATCATGCGATTAGCTTCATCCAAAACAGGCCCTCGAATATCATAGGCAACATGTTCTAATTTTGATGATTTTTCAATAATTTTCATAGTCTCATACACCTCGTATTCCATATTATAAACCAAAATACTTAAAATAGAAAGAATTTATCCATCAAAGCTTAGGACAGCTAATCGTTTTAACACAGGTCTTATGAGACGATAATACAGTCTTTAGTTTAGCAAAAATAATGGATCGCTTTCAAAATGACTCAAAAAAGAGTATAATGAAAAAAAGAATAAAAGCTATTCTTGTCAAACTGTTAAAGGAGGACAGTTCTATGTCACTAAAATATAAACGTATCCTCGTTGCTATTGATGGCTCTTATGAGTCTGAATTAGCTTTCAATAAAGGCGTTAACGTAGCACTACGTAACGACGCTACCTTACTACTAGTACACGTTATTGATACCCGTGCCTTGCAAAGCGTAGCTACTTTTGATACTTACATCTATGAAAAATTAGAACAAGAAGCTAAGGATGTTTTAGATGATTTTGAAAAACAAGCACAGATAGCAGGAATTACAAACATCAAACAAATTATTGAATTTGGCAACCCCAAAAACTTACTAGCTCACGATATTCCAGATCGTGAGAACGCTGATTTAATTATGGTAGGAGCTACTGGTCTTAATACCTTTGAACGCCTCCTTATTGGCTCATCTTCTGAGTACATTATGCGACACGCTAAGATTGACTTACTTGTAGTCCGAGATAGCACTAAAACACTCTAGTCTATTACAATTTTCAAACACCAAAAAACAAGCAGCATCTACAACGAAATTGCTTGTTTTTTTGTGCTGAGCTAAGTCTAGTCAATATCTTTTTATTTCTTGATATTTAAAAGAGTAAACCTCTATTTATCGAATCGTTGTAGTGATTTTTGTAATTGTTTGTCTAACTCTTTTTTTATGGCTACTTCAGGTGCGTGACGCTCTTGCCAATAGTCAGGTTTTTGAATTTTATGGGTAACGGGGTCAAAGTGTGCCTTGCCATCTGGAAAAATTTTAGCCATATTTGCTTCATGTACTGCTTCAAATATAGGTTGTGGATCTACTCCCATCAGTACAAAAGAACCATAAGTAAAATAAAGCAAATCCGCTAAGGCATCAACTTGCCCAATCAGGGGCGTTTCAACATGTTTTTTAGCTTGTACCTTATTAGCTGCTTGGTCAACAGCACCATGCAAATCGAAAATAGCCTGTGTAAATTGTTGTTGGTCTCCCTTGCTTGCTGCGTAAAGAAACTCAACAATTTCTTCTACTTTAAAGCCTGACCTATAACCAGCTTCTGAAATGGTATAACTACGCGGTGTTTCAATAGTATCTGAGTCCATCAGACGATGAAAATCTTTGACTTTATTAAAATTTTCATCACGGCTTTTAAAGCTCTTCTCTATATCAAAATGGATGAGACCGTAGTGAGCTAAGGCTTTGGAAATCCCATCATTATTATTAGAGTCGGTAGTGAAATGGGCTCCATCTTTTACCACAGTTTCAGCATTTCCCATAGCAATACCGATACCAACTCCTGATAACATTTCAAGGTCATTATCTGAATCTCCAAAAGCCATCACTTCAGACAAGTCAAATCCAAACATCTCTCCCAAACGTTCAATTCCTTTTATTTTTGATTGATCAACAGAGATCAGATCCAAGGAATAAGGACTACTTCTTGTAATTTTTATATGAGGGAACTTCTCTTGTATTTTCTTAGTTTCAGCTTGTGACGCTACCAGAACAACCTGATAAATAGGCTCCCGCATAATAGTTACTAAATTTCTAAAACTCTGAGGCTTGATTCGGCGAATCAAATGCTTAAAACTACCCTCAACTGTTCTTGCCCAACTTTTGGGCACAAAACTACTAATGACTTGTCCAAATGGGCTAGTCCCCATATCAATAATACGCGATCCTGCTAATCCAGAAGCTGTTCCAAGAGAAATTTCTCGCTTTTTTTCGTTGGCATAGCGAATCACTTTGTAAATCATCGACTTTGGCAATTGATTCTGATATAAGACCTTATCTCTTGTTAAGATATATTGCCCATTGTAAGTAACGGCAAAATCTAATCCAAAATTTTCTAGAAAAGGTTGTACAAATCCCGGTCCACGACCAGTTGCTAAACCGACCATAATGCCTTGTTTTTTGAGTTGTTGGATGGCTTTTTGCGTTGTTTTTTGGATATTTTTACGATCATTGAGAAGGGTCCCATCAATATCAAAAAAGACTGCTTTTACTGTCAAAACCTTCTTTTGCCTCCTGTGTTTATGATAGAATAGATTATATCATAAATAAAAGGAAGTTTGACAATCAAATGAAAAAAATCCTAGTCTTACACACTGGTGGAACCATTTCTATGCAAGCTGATAACTCTGGTAGGGTTGTTCCAAATCAAGATAATCCTATGACGAAAATACATGCTGCAGCCCAAGATATTCAGCTTACCGTTAGTGATTTTCTAAATCTTCCGAGTCCTCACATCACGCCTCACCACATGTTATCTATTTATCATCATATTCAAGAAAGAACTGATGTCTTTGATGGTATAGTCATCACACATGGAACAGATACCTTAGAAGAAACAGCTTATTTTTTAGATACCATGGCATTGCCTACTAATATACCTGTTGTCCTAACAGGTGCTATGAGGTCTTCTAATGAAGTTGGTAGTGATGGCATATATAATTACCTTACCGCACTTAGAGTTGCAAGTAGTGATAAAGCTAAAGAAAAAGGGGTACTTGTTGTTATGAACGATGAAATCCATGCTGCTAAATATGTTACTAAAACACATACAACCAATATTTCAACTTTCCAAACACCCACACACGGACCGCTTGGTATCATCATGAAAAATGACCTACTTTTTTTCAAAACTGCTGAACCTCGTATTCGTTTTGACTTGAGATGCATTTCTGGAACCATCCCCATTATCAAAGCATACGCAGGTATGGGCGATGGTAGTATCTTGAGTCTATTAACTCCAGGTAGCATTCAAGGTCTAGTTATCGAAGCTCTAGGGGCAGGAAATGTCCCACCATTAGCAGTTGGGGAGATCGAGCACTTAATTACTTTAGGTATTCCTGTCATTCTTGTTTCCCGTTGTTTCAATGGTATGGCAGAACCTGTCTATGCTTATGAAGGTGGTGGTGCGATGCTACAAGAAGCAGGTGTTATGTTTGTAAAAGAATTGAATGCTCCAAAAGCCCGTCTAAAGTTATTAATTGCTCTCAACGCCGGACTTACTGGTCAAGAGCTAAAAGATTATATTGAAGGATAATCTAGCTTCCTTTAGAAATGTCCCACTAAAACATATTAGTGGGACATTTCTAGTACTTTAAGCTTTAAATTAGGACATCTCCTAAATGTCTAGAATAAACAACTATGTTTCAAACTATGAGATTGTGCACTCATAATCATTTCTATAACAGTTTGAGACCAGTATTCCAATAAATCCAACTCTTAGCAATCAGATACCGGGTAAACAAGTCTTTATTTTGTCTCATTAAGTATGAGCTTACTTGAATAATAACAAAACTACTTGCTTATCCTTTTTTAGTAATGATGAAGACGACCTTTTTCTAAGAACTTCTTTGTCTTTTAAAATAAACAAAGCACATATTACCCTTTATTTTAGTTCTCGTTTGGAAAAAAGAAAGACATTGCCTAAAAGATAACAAAGAGTTAAACCAAAGGCCACTAATATGCTAGTACTAGAAAGGTGTTTATCACCAAGAGACAAGGATAGGTGTTTAAACATCAAAACTGGGCTAATATCTAACTTAAAAAAATGGTTTGCTAAAGTAGCAGATACTTTATCAAAAAGAAGGACATAAAGTATATAAGCTGTGATTGACTGATAAGTTTTACGAAGTATATTAAACAAAAATTGACACAAAGCAATAATAGCAATATAAAAAGGCAGTTGTTTAATCATCCGATCTATGACTATTCCATAGTATGCTTGACCAGTAAATAAATGAAATGCTAAAGCACTAAGAAGATAAGTTAAACTAATAAATAAAAGAGATAAGCCAAAACTAACTAGCAGTTTATAGATTATAATTAAAGTACGATTTTGTTGTTTGACCACAACATTATTAATCGTACGGTAGTTATAGTCATCACTAAAAAAGATACGGGCTGGTGTTAAAAAGAAAAGCGTCACAAAATCAGTAATAATATTAATGATTTGTATCATGATGACTTGGTTAGGTGTCTTGCGAAAACTATAGGCTACACCAACAGCAATGACAACAAGTAGCATACAAGAAAATAGAGCTAAACGCTCTTGGCGTATCCGAAATAAATCTGCTTTAAGATAGGAAATCATAAAAACCTCTTTCTAAATTAATGGTGATGCTGCATCTTTACCTAACAAATCGAGGTAATAATGTTCAAAGCTCACTTGATGATGATAAATGTCAAAAATCTCAACAGGCAGATCTAGAACAATTTTGATAAGCTCCATTACTGATAAAGTTGGTTTTATTAGTAGCATCTGACCATCAGTCTCAACTCTAAGCCCCAATTCTAAAAGTCTATTTTTTACCAGCTGATCATCGCTTGTATGAAGGGCAATTTGTACTTTTACTTGAGCTTTAAGCTCTGCTTTGTCCATACTCTTAATAACTTTGCCTTTATGCATAATCACGTAACGATCAACAACTAAGTCTAATTCTGATAAAATATGACTGGAAATCAAAATCGTAATACCATAGCAATCTCTTAGGTTCAAAATAATCTGACGCATTTCTTTGATTCCTGCTGGATCAAGACCATTAATGGGTTCATCCAAAATTAAAAATTCTGGAAAATCCAGTATCGAAAGACCAATAGCCAAACGTTGGCGCATCCCTAAAGAATAATCTTTCACCTTTTTCTTTTTGCTCACTTTTTCTAACCCAATAAGTTCCAAAACCTCATGTATGCGCTCTTTTGCATCAGCTAATCTCAATTGCAACGCTGCATAGTAAAGATTATCATGAGCTGTCATATTGGGATAAAGTGTCGGTGACTCAATAATTGATCCCATTCGATAGGGTTGTAACTGTTTGATTTGCCCTGAATCTTTTCCAATTAGGCCAGATAAAATACGCATTAACGTTGTCTTTCCAGCACCATTTTGACCCACAAGGCCGCAAATTTCTCCTTTGTAAATATCAAAAGAGATATCACTTAAAACCTGATTTTTACCATAGGATTTATTTACTTGCTCAATACTTAGTAACATTGATTGCTGTGTCATTTTCCGCTCCTTTTTTGTACTTATCGATCAATACAATATCTTACACATAATAACATCTGTAAACGGTTGTGACAAGTTCTTCTTTTTATTAAAAAAATATAAAT
The DNA here is from genome assembly GCF_002055535.1 of Streptococcus pyogenes. Lineage (NCBI taxonomy): Bacteria > Bacillati > Bacillota > Bacilli > Lactobacillales > Streptococcaceae > Streptococcus > Streptococcus pyogenes. The sequence goes on from NZ_LN831034.1 coordinate 1,550,883, forward strand.
AAGAATTTTAATAATATGATTATTTTAGCAATAAAAAAGTTATACTGAAAATGGGTTAATACTGCTTCACATAGCAGTCTCATCGTAAAGCATAAGTAAAAAAGGCCAGAAATAGTGACCTCTTTATACTTTATAACAGTTTATCTCAAAACTAACTAAATATTTGTAAAACAACGACTTGTTTTAAGTTAATCATAAACTTCTTTTTTTCTAATATTTTGTGCCACTAATTGCCACTGTTTTTCATATATCCAGTTAGGATCAGAAACAATCGCTGCAGAAACTTTGCGTGCTTCTTCTAAAATAGGATAATCCTCAACGATATCAGCTACTTGAAATTCTGGAATTCCAGACTGACGAGTACCAAAGATTTCACCAGAACCACGCATTTTTAAATCCGACTCAGCTAAAACGAAACCATCTGTCGTTTCTGTCATGATTGTCATTCGTTTTTTCCCCGAATCAGTTTTGGGATTAGCCACTAAAACAGCGTATGATTGTTTATATCCACGACCAACACGCCCACGAAGTTGATGTAACTGACTTAATCCAAAACGATCGGCATCCATAATAATCATGATCGTTGCATTTGGGACATTTACCCCTACTTCAATAACTGTTGTGGATACTAAAATATGACTTTTTTTATCCTTGAAATCTTGCATTATAGCATCTTTTTCATCATTTTTCATACGTCCATGTACAAGAGCAACCTTAGCAATTCCTTCAAAATAAGTAGATAATTCAGCATGCAATGCTACTGCATTCTTTAAATCTAAAGCTTCTGATTCTTCAATCAACGGTGAAATGACATACACTTGAGCATCTTTTTGCAATTCACCTTTTACCCATTCCAACACAGTACCTAGCTGCTCGTGTTTCACCCAGCGTGTCATAATAGGTTTACGACCGGCAGGTAATTCATCAATAATAGAAACATCCATTTCTCCAAAAGCTGTGATTGCTAGAGTTCGGGGAATTGGGGTGGCTGTCATCATTAAAACATCAGGATTTTCTCCCTTTTCACGGAAAATTCTACGCTGTTTAACACCAAAACGATGTTGCTCGTCTGTAATGACAAGCCCCAGTTTATGGTACTGTACCGAGTCTTGGATAAGAGCATGAGTTCCTACAATCATATCAACCGAGCCATTTGCAATAGCTGCTAAAACCGTACGCTTGACAGCTGCTTTCATACCCGAAGTTAATATAGCGATTGATAAATCTGGAAATAACTCTTGCAGACTAATGTAGTGTTGTTCAGCTAGGATTTCCGTTGGAACCATCAAAGCCGATTGAAAACCTGCTGTATAAGCTGCATACATTGATAGACCAGCAATGACTGTCTTTCCTGATCCTACATCTCCTTGCAATAAACGATTCATATGAGCTCCCGATGACATATCAGATAATATGTCATCTAAAGAGCGCTTTTGAGCATTCGTTAGAATAAAAGGTAAAGAGGAAATCTTTGTCTCCATAGCACGTTTACTATAAAGAATAGGCAAACCATTTGTTTCAGATTTATTTTCGGCTTTCAAAACTTGAAGGTTCATTTGAAAGTAAAATAATTCTTCAAATTTAATCCGACGGAGCGCTTGCTTATACTCTGTGATATCTTTTGGGAAATGCATAGCTAAACAAGCCTGACTACGACCCATCAATCGGTATTTTTCCAATAAAGTAGCTGGTAAATTTTCCTTCAATTCCAAATGCGCATCGATTTCAAAAGCTGACTTAATAGCTTTAATCAAAGTAGACTGTGAAATTCCCTGAGCTACGCGATAAACAGGTTGCATGTCATCTTCAACTTGAGCTAAAACCTTCATCCCAGTAATAGCCGATTTAGTGGCATCCCATTTACCAAAAACAGCTACCTCTTGACCAAGTTCTATTTTATCAGCTAAATAGGGTTGATTAAAAAAACTAACATTTAAGACAGCTTCCCCTTGACGCAATTTGAAACTTAAACGGTTACGTTTAAAACCATAATATTGTACATTAGCTGGAGTAACGACTAAGCCTGTAATGACTGCTTTTTCACCATCCACTAAATCAAAAACAGATTTTGATTTAAAATCTTCATAGCGAAACGGATAATAAAGCAGTAAATCTTCTACTGTATAAATATCTAATTTCTGAAATTTTTCTGCTGATTTTGGTCCAAATCCCTTTAAGTTGGACATAGGAGCTGTTAATATCATTATCTTTTTCCCTTCACAAAAACTCTTGTCAGATTGAAGACAAAGTTTGTCGTGATACTTTCCTTAGGTGGTGCTTACGGCAGCGACGTTCTTTGGAATTCCATGCCTTTATTTTTGAGCCTGAGGTCTCAAAAATCCCGAGTGGCGTCAATACGAGATTGACGCCACTCTTTTACCACAGCAAAAAGCATCTGTTTTGGCTCACTTTGTGTGTAAAAATCGGAAACCGAATGTCAAATCAGCAGAGCTATTCATGCTTTTTGAGCATAAAACTGGGGTTGTCTACGTTCTGACTCTTGTATCTATTATACAAGAGTTCCTATTTATTTTCAGATAAAAGCCTTTTAGTACTTTTAAACAGTTCTAGGGGCTCGTTAAGGTAGCATTTGATAAATGGTATCGCAGACACTACTTAGAAGTTCTTCATCATGTGAAATGAGGATGACAACCTTATGTTGGGTCTTCAGCTGCATGAGAAGATTAGCTAAAGCCTTCATTTGTAACAAATCAAGTCCGCTACTTGGCTCATCAAAAATTAAGATATCTTTATCAGCCAAAAGACTAGCGGCAATCATCACTCTTTGTTGCTCACCTCCTGACAAACTAGCTGGATGACGTTCTAAAAGAGTCGTTAAAGATAACCGCTCTATTACTTCTGTCGTCCGTGGATGTCGTTCATGGCCCAAGTTGACTTCCTTTGAAACCGATTCTGCAAATAGTTGCAAAGAAACTTCTTGCAAGACAATACTAGTCTTTGATAAACGTTGCTTGGCAGATAAAGGTATGCCTTGAAACTTAATAGTTGCTTTTTTATCGTCTAAGATACCAGCTATATAATAAACTAATTGCGATTTTCCAAGCCCGTTTGATCCTGTAATGCCAGAAATACTTCCTACAGCAAAACTAAGCTGTTCAATACATCTAAGTATTTTGCTTCCCGCTCTAACTGTTAGATGCTCAATACACAGGCTATCATCTGGGCGATAATGTTGACTCTCAATCTTACCAGCTAACACAGGTTTTAGGTCAGACAAGTCTAAGCGACGTAGTCCCATATCTTGCCGTTGTTCATCTGTCAAGGCTAGCAAATTTTGTGTTGTTAACTTATCTGTTAATCTACCATTTTTAAAGTAGAAAAAGTTATCTGCCAAATCCATCAAGTAATGTAAGCGATGCTCGGCTACAATAATGGTTTTTCCTGCTGCTTTTAATTGGGTAAGATAGGCTTTAACAGCAGCTATGCCTGCACTATCTAAGTTAGCAGTTGGCTCATCAAAAAGCATAATATTAGTACCTTGCATAATGGCCGTTGCAATAGCAACTCTTTGTTTTTGCCCTCCTGACAATCCAAACATATCCTTGTTAAGGAGCTCTGCAAAAGCAAAATCTTCTGCTAAAGTCCAAAGACGCTTCATGATAACCTTTGCATCTAAACCTTGATTTTCACAAGGAAAGACTAGTTCGTGTTGGACTTCGCGATAGAAAAACTGACTGGCTGGATTTTGAAAAACAGAGGCCACAGATCTAGAAAATGTTTCAACACTGTCTCTGCCTGCTTGGCAATCAGCCACATCTAGTCTACCTTCATATTTTCCAGCATAATAATCAGGAATTATGCCATTAAGAAGTTTTAAAAAGGTAGATTTACCTGAACCAGAAGGTCCACACAAAACAATGAATTGTCCAGAGGCAATTTGACAAGTCGATATCTGACAAGCTGGATTTTTTTGATCATGATAGGTAAAAACAAGTTGTTCTGCTGAAATCATTGCAGTATCGTGATGATTATGATAACAGTAATCCAAATCTGCACCCCCCAATCTTTCCATGTTAAGTGTGAGCTAAAGCATTCACTGGTGCCTTTGTTGACTGCTAGCCCTTTAGTTAGACTAGCGATAGTTAGTTCTTGGCTACTTCTTATCAAAGATAAAAGCAATGGAACCATTAAATACTCCAAGTATTGTTTAGGTCTGATCAAAATAGACCATTTTGTTAAAATAATCCCCCTGATTTTTAAAGAGCGATGAATAACACAACATTCTTGTCTAATCATTGGTATGAAACGGCACATAACGGCCAAGGTCAATAGCCAGACTTCTGGGAAACGCCATTTGCGTAATCCATGAACCAATTCGTAGATGGTAGTTGTCTTAATAGTAATTAAACCTGCTAGTAAAGAAGGGAAAACTAACCTTCCTGCTATTGAGACAAAACTCAATAAGTGGTCAAGATAAGAAGGGAAAATCGATAGCGGGATTACAGATAGACCGATCATTAACAGATAAACAACCGCCAACTTGAACGCTAGCTTTTTCTTATTTAAAGCAGACAAAAGTAATAAGAGAAAAATAACAATTATAAATTCTAAAAAGCCATCAACACGAAAAAAGAAGCAGGCATTGGCAAGTACCAACAAAAGCAGTTTGGTGCGAACATCAAGCCTCATGATAACAATCCTGATTTGATAAAATGTTTCTTTAGTAAATAATGTGCAAAAACTGACCCTAATAAGGCTCCTGCAAGAACAATTCCTACAAACCAAATAACATGCCCTAAACTAAAATCATACATAATGCGATTGACATAGGTCATACTTTTACCGCGGGCTAACAAACTTTCAACATAGGCATCTTTCAACAACCACATCAGCAAAATAGGGCCACTATTGACAAAAGCAAAAACCATATAAGATAGGTCATTAAAAAACCTTGACTTGTATTTTCCTAAAGACGCAATAATATCCGCTATTAAACCGAAAATAATGCTGGGAAACATCGCGGCAAAAAAGTGACCACTAAGGAAGAAAAAACCTCCCATCATCAATCCTAATAATGTTATTGGCCCAAATGTTTGCAATTTAGCAATCAAAAGAAAATAAATTGTTCCCCCCAGTAAAGCTGCAAAGGCAGGGGCATATAACATATTTCCTGAGCGATCAAAAAAGATGTTAATAAACGTGCCTAGACCAACACAAATAAAGTAGAGCGCGGCAAATGCGCCTGTTATCATAATATCTTTTATTGTTAACTGTTTCATTTTTTATTCACCTCTTTTAGGGAACCATTTTTTACGCAAAATAGATGATCAACACAAGCTAGGGTTGATGGCCTGTGAGAAATTAAGAAGACCAATCCTTGACAATGTGTTTTAATTAAATCAAGCAAGATAGCTTCATTTAGAGAATCTAAATTTGACGTGGGTTCATCAAAAATATAGCAACTCGCATCTTTCAATAAAGCTCGCATCAACTCTAAACGTTGACCTTCTCCAGCTGAAAAGTCAGAAGGACTCTTGATAATCGTATCCAAACCTTCCTTACAAGCTAACAGTCTGTCTTTCATACCACAAGCCTCAGCTAAATTCCAAATGGACTCATCTGAAATATCTTGACGGCCAAAGATAAGATTTTCACGGATAGACTGTTGGAAAAGCTGCGCTGTTTGTGGCACATAAGCAATAGTATCTTGTAATTTAGCAGCATTTAGTAAGCAACTATTCCTATCATTAAGAAAAATATCTCCTGTCTTCCAATTATACCATTTCATAATTAATTTCACCAAAGTTGATTTACCAGATCCTGATTCGCCTTTAATGCCAATAATCCCCTTTTCTTGAAAGGTAACTGTTAAATCCTTAAAAACCAGCTCTTGGCGCTTTGGATAAGCAAAACTGAGGTCCTCAAAAGAAACACTCCTTAAACGATCTATTTGTTTTGTGCCTTCATCTACTATGACATTTTCGTCTAGAAGGTCAAAAATATTTCGAGCCGCATTCATAGCACGCTTAAAACCTAATGGCAAACGTCCTAGTTCTAAAAAAGGAGAAAACGAAGCAGTGAAAGCAATAAAAGTTAATAAGCCTTTATCAAATGATAAGCTGTCATGGCATATCCCATCAAAAACCATATAAGAAAATGCTAAGATCATTAAGCCAAGCCAGAAAAAAGTCAATGCCATTTGCAAAAATTGGGCTTGCGCTACGTTACGATCAAGAGCATTTACATGATTACTTTTTTTTATTAATCGTTCAAATTGCTCGTCTAATACCTGAAATTGCAAAAGATCTTTGACTGATCGTAAACTCTCTAAAAAATAAGACAGGTAATCTTTTCGACCTTCATTTTGGCTTTTTAGTAAAACCTGTAAAATATTAGCAAAATAAATGGGTATAACAATGGCTAAACAAGCATAGGTTGCCAAAGCTAATAAGGCTAACTGCCAACTACTTTGACAAAAGTACCAGAACATTAAACCTGCAGACAATATTGCTGTACAAATAGGTGCGATTGTGTGGGCAAAAAAAACTTCTAATGCCTCAATATCTTCTCCAATCATTTTAAGCAAATAACCACTGTCTTGACTATCCAAGCAAGCTGGAGAAAGAGCTCTTAGTTTCTTAAAGATCAAGTTCCTAAAAGCTGCTAAACTATGAAAAGCAACAAAATGACCAAAATAATGCTCTCCATAACGAACAAAACCTCTTAAAAAGGCTAGAGCAATCAAAAGATATAAAGCTAATATTGGAATCACTTCTTGTCTAATAGCTAGTAGTCCTAAATAAGCTATTCCAGTTGGAATACTTACCGTGATGACAAAACCCATAACAGCAAAGCCAACAGCCAAGATAATCCAAGGTAGCAGAGTTTTCATTAGGGTTAATAAACGCCAAACCAGGCTTAAGGTAGATCTGTTAGGTTTAGCCATAAATACTTGCCTCCAGTCTTGCTTGAGTATCAACTAGGTGACGATAAGTTGGTTGGTCCCGATAAAGGTCGCAAGGTTTGCCTAAACAAGCAGGCTGCCCTGTGTTTAAAAAGAGTACTTGGTTAGCTCCTTTCAGTCGAGACATCTTATGAGTAATCACAATAACTATTGCTGTCTTAGCTAATCTCGTTATTAAATTGTCAATAATACGTTCATTTTCTGCATCTAGACTAGATGTTGCCTCATCAAAGATATAAAGAGACCTCTTACTTAATAGAGCTCTTGCGCAAATCACCTGTTGCTTTTGGCCTGGTGATAACAGGTTACCATTTTCACCAACTATTGTGTCAAGACCATCTGGTAGCCAGTTGATGAAGCTTAACAAACCATGTTGATCTATCCAATCTAAGATTTCTTTTTTAGAGAGATTTGCTGCTAACCTTAAATTATCGTAAATGCTACGGTTCAATAAGGTAGATTGGTCCGATACATAAAGAACCTGCTGGTTGATAGTTTCTTGCGACAAATTGTCACTGTCTAAACCGTCAAATAAAATATGCCCAGTCGTTGCAGACTGGCGTTTCAAGAGGAGTTGAGCTAGACTTGTTTTTCCTTGTCCTGACACCCCCGCGATAGCTGTTAGTTGGCCCTTCGTTAATGTCATGGTAACCCCACTAAGCACTGTTTTTTTCTCATAAGCTAAAGAAATATTTTGGATGTCAATCTGGTTAAAGTTTATTGCTGTTTTACTCTTGTTATCTTTTCTTGCTGGAACACTATCCAAGAAACTAAAGATACGGTCAGCCATTTTGGTATTCATCATGACCAAGTGCATGCCATAACCCTGCTCACGAATCGGTGTAAAAAATTCTGTAGCAATCAAGAGAAAAAATAGGAAATTAAAAAAAGATAACTGGCCTGTTGCCAAAGCTTGAACGGCTAAAAAACCTGACAAACCAATTCCCAGATACATAACTGCATCCATATAACCAACTGCTTGTAACTGAAAGCCAAGCAAAGACATGGTAGCCTTTCGAAACTGTTCTGCCTTACCCGAAAATTCTTGCTCGTAACGTTCTGTTGCTTGATAAGAATACAGTGTATTAAGACCTTTTAAGTCATCCATAAATAAATTACCAACATCCATATAAGAAGACCAATAATGACTCATAATTTGCTTAGACCGCTTTTGCATAGCAACGATTGAAAGTGGAATCAGAGGCAGAACTCCTAAAAAGACAAGGCCTGCCAATGGATAAATTAAAAAGACTAGTATCATAATAGTTGTGCAGTTCCACTTGGTTCTCATAGACAAAGACAAATAGTAACCATAATAAGTATCCAAACTATCAATCCCCTGTGAAGCCAACGTTAAAATATCAGCATCACTGGCATGAGCATCAAATTGCCCGTCTAAATCAATAAAAGCCTCAAAGAAAGATTGTTTGAGTGAATCTCTAGCAAATTGTGAAGCGATCCCTTGCAGTTGCTTGCCTAATATAGCAAGAACAAAGCCTACCACATTTAAAAGTAGGAGTAAACCTGCCAAGCGTCCTAAGGCAATAGCATGACCCAAAATAAAGGTCGAAAACGTTTTGGCAATGAGGTAAAAACTGATCATCCTCATCACAAATTGTAACCAAGATAAAAAGGCTGACACATAAAGCAAATACCTTTTTGGTGCAATTCGTTCACGTAATCGTTTTAACAGTCTTTTCCTTTTTCCCCTTGATATTGTATCTTCTGTTTCCATCATCTGTTCTTGTTCCTATCTCTCCTTTGAGTTCTAATACCATTGGTTTCATTGACCAATGAAGTGAGGACAAACTGTTGACCATTTCTCTCAACAAAGGGCAATTCAACACCAAAGACATCTCTGATAAACTGTTGATCAAGGAGGTCTCTTGGTTGACCTTGGGCATAAAGTCGCCCATCTTTCAGTCCAATAAGATGGTCTGAAAGAGACAAGGCCTGATTGATGTCATGTAATACTAACACAATCGTTAGGCCTAGCTCTTGGTTGATTTTAGTAATCAGCTTGAGAATGTCAAGCTGGTACTTAATATCCAAATAAGTCGTTGGCTCATCTAAAAAAATAATATCTGTATCCTGGGCAAGGGCCATGGCAATCCAAACCCTCTGCTGTTCACCACCAGAAAGGTGTTGGATATCACGATAAACATAATCACTCAAAGCCGTTACTTCTAAGGCCCAAGCAAGGCGCTCCTCATCTTCTTTGGTAGTAGTTTTAAAAAAAGAACGACGGGCAAGCCTAGCCATGGCTACCAATTCACCCACTAACAAACCTTCGACCACTTGATGGTATTGGTGTACCACTGCCACTTTTTTCGCAAAAGCCTTGAGAGAAATCGTTGCTAATTCTTCCTGCTCAAGCCAAACCTGCCCTTGTTTTAACGGAAGGTTTTTGGTTAATAATTGTAATAAGGTTGACTTGCCACTGCCATTTGCCCCCATAATAGTGGTAATTTTCCCTTTTGGAATGCTAAAGGTCAGGTCATCTAAAACAAGTTTTTCCTCATAAGCAAAGGAAAGGTTTTGCACCTGAATATGACTGCTGTTCTTACTCATATAATATCAGACCTCCTTAGCAGGTAAATAAAGTAAGGCCCGCCTACAATACTCATTATAATCGCAGGGCTAATTTCCAATGGGTAAGCAAGACTTCTTCCTAAAGTATCGGCTAGCAAAAAGACAAAGGCTCCAAGCAAAGCTGAAAAAGGAATTAAGATTTGGTGCTTACTTCCAACCAGCAAGCGGCTCATATGAGGGACAATCAAGCCTAGGAAAGAAACCACTCCAACGATCGAAGTGGCTACCGAAGCCAATAAAACAGCAACCAAGGAAATTCCCAACCGTAACGCTGTAGCATCGATTCCTAAATGACGAATCACCTGATCATCTAAAAGAAGAAGGTTACAAGTTTTTGACAATAACAAAGCTAGTAACAAGCCAATGAATGTATAAGGGAATAAAACCCCTACATCAGCCCATGTTTTTTGACTAATATGACCTGCTAAAAGAGCATTGACCATGGGACTAGCTGAGGTGAAAAAGCTGGTTAAAGCAGTTGATAACCCCATAAATAAAGCATTAATAGCAATCCCTGTTAGAATAAGCCGAATAGGATTAAGCCCTTTCTTCCATGCTAAACCATAAATCAGCAGGAAAGACACTCCGCCTCCTAAAAAGGATACGATTGGACCATACAGCAGCAACTGCGGCAGAAGTAAACTAGAGACTAAAACCATAAAACTAGCACCACTACAAATCCCTATAATAGCAGGGTCTGAAATAGGATTTTTCAACACTGCTTGAAAAAGAACTCCCGAAACAGCTATCCCTGCTCCTGCTAATAAAGCAATGACAATTCTTGGAAAACGCAAATCATAAATCAAAGCCACTTGGGGGTCATAAGCCACAAACAGTCCCTTGACAATTGCCCCATAAGAAACCGCCAAACCACCAAGGGATAAGGCAATAACCGCCAAAAATAGGAGGCTGAGAATTAAAAGAACTAGATAAAGACCACTTCTGAAACGTTTTTTAGCCAGTAGGGATTGATCCCTTTGTAAATCTGATGCTGTCATGTTACGGATGATCTCCCACGTGGTCAAAAAGCTGTGTTAAGGTGTCCAAGGCTTCTGGGTAGTTCAATTTAGCACTCATGCCAAACAGGGTATTGTCCAAATCATAGACTTTCCCTTCCTTGACTGCCGTAAAATGTTTCCAAATATCATTTTCAGCAAATTCTTTGTCAAACATCACTTTTACCTTGTCTGGAATGGCATGAGCTGTTCGTAAAATCAAGTCAGGCTCCTTAGCCAGCATGTCTTCAGGATTAGCTGATAGAAATTCTTTCTCATCTGACTGATAAACATTCTCACCACCTGCCAAGTCCAAAAGATTCCCTACATAAGATTGGTTCGTCGCCACCAAATAACTACCTGGCAAGCCCATAAGAATAAGCACTTTAGGCTTTTTCTTCCCCTTACGTTTAGCTTGGAAAGCACGATAATAGTCCTGGTATTGCTGGCGCAATTCTTTTGCTTCTTGTTGACGTTGGAAAAGGTTCCCTAAATCATCAATGGACTGGTACATGCCCTCAACACTTCGTAAGTTCAAAAAACCATACTCAGTATCCAATTTTTGATACTTGGGTTCCAAATCTTCTTGTAAAGAATTGGGACTCAAAATCCAAGTTGGTTTCAAAGAAGCAATCAACTCTATATCAGGATTCATGGGTAAACCCACACGCTTAACAGCATCATAGCGTTTAGGAAGGGTATATAATTTACTATCACAAACCCCAACGAGGTCTAAATTTAAACGGTCACAGATATCAACCACAGCAACCGAAGTGGCTACAATTCTCTGCTGTTCAGTCTCTTTAGCCGTTTTAGGGTGCTGATTCACACAAGCTACCAAAAAGAAGGCCATTAAGGCTAGACCAATTCCTTTACATCGTTTTATCATTTTTTTTCCTCTTTTTCCAAACCCATACAGCAAACCCTCCTAACATCAGAAAAAAAGTTGGAAAGTAGTAAATCATGATTGATAAGTCTTTTTTAGACCGAAACTTATCTTCTTTTTTTAACTCTAAAGAAGTCGTTAAGCCCATCTTAGAAGGAAGAATTTTTTTATCTGATAGACTCTTGTTATTTGATGAGTTGGCTTTAGGCTTATTCTGAGTTATCATAGCACCTGTGTGAGACTCATCTTGACTTTCTCCTAGTTTTGTATCAACAGGCTTTTGACTGTCTTTTACTTCTTGATTTTGAGAATTGTCTGTTTCAGTAACAAGCTGGGCCAACATATTACCTGAATACTTTTGTATTAACTCTGAAGCTGACAGGTAAAAGACCACTTCTCTGCCCATAGGTTCAACAAACATGCTGCCTCGAATGATACTATTTACAGTAGGCAAACTAATAGCAATATCTAGTGTTGTCCCATTGGTATCAGTACCTTTTTGGGTGATATTGTAATCAACTGCCTGAAAGCTTCCAGTTCCTCCAGGTTGTATCCAGAACTGATAATTGCCCGAATAATCAGCTAAGCTCATACGAAAAGTAAGAACGATCTTTCCAGCATCAGATACTTCTAGCATGGCATCACTATAGACAGTTCCTTCAACCATACCTTGACCAATATCAAAGGAATGCTCCCCTCCGCTATCTTCTATCTGCCCAGATATCGGATGACGATAATTTCTTTGAATAATACATCCATAAATTTGACCTTTATCTGCATACACAAGATTTGTCATTGTCGATAAACTTATCATGAACACTACTATTACCTGCAACAATTGCTTTATTACTACCTTTGTCATATGCTCCTCTTGTCTATCTTTTCTTAAACATCTTATTTCATTTTTTAAATGAATCCCATTTTATAACATCTCCAAATGTGAAAAACACACCTATCTTGCGACTACTTCAACCTGTATCAGGAGTCCTGTCGGAAATAGGTATGTTTTTAGCTCTTGCTGACTAGCTTTTTTGTTATTTCACTTGGTACTAAGTTTCTTATTTAAATAATGTCTTTCGACCAATAATGAATCCCAGAGCTACGATCATAAAGCTAGATAGACCTGCAATTAAGTGATAACGAGAGCTACTTTCTTCACCATTTGATTGTTGATTGGAACGATGTTTCTTATCAGATTTTTTAGTCTTAGTATCTTTTGCTGTTTTACCTTCAATTGATGTTTGATGGTCACGCACTAACTGCTTCAATTTCTCTGCCTTATCAGTATCATCTGTCTTAGAAGTTTCTTGAGTTGATTGGCCGGTTGCTTTTTTAGCCAGGAGATCAGTTAAGTTAGCAATACCAGTAGCTGCTGAAGGAGGACTTGTAGGTGTTTTTTCTTGTTGACGATTTTGAGGTCCTTTCAACTGATCTGTTGAAGTTAGATGGCTATTTTCTTGTGGATTATTAGTTTCTTTGACAACCTTTGCCTTCTCTGTTGTAAGGCTTGCCCAGTCTAAACGCATAAAAACGGTTTGAAGGCCAGACCCTTTTGAAATGGCATCCATGATAGGCACAAAGACCTGTAATGGCACAAGTCCGTCTTTCTTCGCTTGTTCAATCAATTTCATACGCAGCACTTTTGGATAGTTTTTTCCATAACGATCTGCCAATGGTAGGCCAGTTACATCCGTGAAATAAGACACAACCTCTGCCTTTTTTGTTCGACCAACTGGTTTACCAGCTAAATCTCTTTGGTAACCATCTACGAAATAGCTCAATTCACCAAGGTAGCCTAACATTTTACCAACCTTTATACCTCTAAACTCAACTTCTAAATAGGAAACACCTTTTTTAACTACCAAAGTCACTCGATGATTAATAGCCTTGTTTGACATGGACTCAGATGCTAAGTCAGTTTTTAACATGCTGGCATTTAAATAGTAAATACCATCACGCAATTGTTTTTGATTTAATGCTCTAAGGCCGTTCTCAACTAAATCTTTCTGATGTGAATGTGGTCCTTTCGCCACAAGGATATCATTAGATGTCAAATAGATATGTTCTTTTTGAGTAGCAAATTTCTTTGTTATTAAAGCTTTGCGAATCCGATATGTACCTGGATCTTTTAAAGAAAACTCTCCCGTTAAGTCATCTTTCGGATCATTTGAGAGAAGCTTTTCGTCAACCGTCACATACTGTCCATTGGAAGCTTTTTTTTGCAACTGAATCACAATACTCCAATCGACTTGCATATCATTAAGTAAAGAAACCGTATCTGAACCTTTTTCTTGTAACAATTGTTGATATTCTTCAACAGACACTAGTTCTTTATCAATGGCAGAATTTGTTTTTTGCTCCCAATAATACAAATCTAAAAGACTGAAAGCTTGATGATATTTTATTTTTTCGCCATCTAAGGAAGCTTCAAGTTTTGCAATATGTTTTTGTGGAGTCAGTTTGTGTTGTCCGATAAGAGCTCTTACTTTTGGACTCACACTTTTTATCTGATTGAACTTCACATCTAAATTAAGCGTTTCAACATCTGGAAATACTGATTCTTCAACCTGAGTAAGCAAGTTATTGAAAAAATCAAGTTTTGTTAATTGGTTATTCTGTTTAAATATACCATTTGGAAGATTTGAAATTTCATTAGTTGATAAATCGAGTACAGATAATTTAGGAAGATTTTTAAATGAAATATTATCAATACGAGTAATATGATTTCTACTTGCCACAATAGTGCTTAAGGCGCGCAATTTTTCTATTGTTTTTGGCAGTAGTGCTAAATTATTTTGAGATAAGTCGATAAAATTAAGTGATGTTAGAGGCTCTAGCGCTTTTTCAGGTATCTCCTCAAGACTATTTTCTGCGAAACCTAATGAAGTCAGACGAGACAATCCTTCAAATGGGTTATCACAAAGTCGGCCAATACGATTCTTGGAAAGATCAAGTTGCTCCAGGTGATGAAGCGACTGGAATAGTCCTCCTTCAAGAGAGTGAATAAAGTTACTTGATAAGTAGAGTTCTCTTAATTGAGCATTGCTTTTAAATGTATCTTTGTCTAGATAAGTTAAATGATTACTTCTTAAGTTAAGAAATCGAAGTTGCTTCATTTGACTAAATAACTCTTTTGGAATTTCCGTAATTTGGTTTCCATCCAGATGTAGTTCTGTAATATTTTTAGCATGTTTCAATAAAGAAATATCAGTTAACTCGTAATGGTCTAGACGCAACTCGCCTCGAATCTGTTCTAATTCCGTTTTTGATAATTTACCATCGCCGTCTAAATCTTTGCCAAGTTTAACTAAAACTTTTTCAAGACGTTCAGTCCCAACCCCTTTTTCTTTATCATCAGTTTCTACCTGATAACCACTCCAGCCTTTGGTAACGGTCTTACTAAAGGTCATGTCAAGTTTGGTGTATTTGTCATAGTGGTTTAAATCACTTTCTTGACCTCCCATGGCTGATACCAAAACAGCACCTTTGTGTAATTTATCCAAATCATCAATAGGCATGGTAAATTCGCTTCGAATATAGCTACCATTGATATCTTTTTGGCCAACTTGTTTACGCACTGCTGCTGGGTAGGTCCCTTTGCTTTCAATAGAAAAGTCAATCAAAAATTGTCCCAAAGCAGTATTAAGCATGGAAATTTCCATTGTACCATCTGCTTTAACCACTAATTTGGCTCTTTTATCAAAAGCACCTTGAAGCATGGAGGACTCTTCTGAGTTTTCTTTATTAGCTTTAAAGTTTAGCGTATAGGTTCCTTCTGTGAGATTGTTAATAGAAACCTCACCTGCTTGATAAGACTCGATGGTATCTTTTAACAGTCGATGAGTATCGGCGAGTAGCTTACTATCTTTGATTTCTTTGTAAGAATCCTTGATGACTTGAAGTTTCTCAGCCAGATCTTTGACCGCGTCTTTGTTGCTTTCTTTAGCAATAATCGCATCCGCTTCTTTGATAGCTTTTTCCAAAGTGGTGACATCCAACTTTGTTGATTGTCTGTCTTCAGCAGTCACATGTTGTTTTTGTTTGGCAGATACAAAATGGATTTGACCATCTTTCTTGGTAACGGTAATAGTAACGTCTTCAAATCCTTTTGAGGATATCACGATTGTATTTTCTCCATCTTTGAAAGCTTTTGTTCCAAGATGAAGCCCTGTCATATTCGAGACCCAGCCATTAGTATCTTTTACAGAATCTGAAATAAGATCTTTATAAACTGTACCATTGACTGTAACCTTTGTGATTTGCTGAGTCAATGCTTTTATCTGTTTGTTATCAGAATAACGATCAATTTCTGGAAATAAAATTGCACCATCTTCTTGACTCAATTTTGTTATTAATGACAAGTTAGCAGTATTTTTCCCAGATTTAACAACTTTTTGTGTGCCTTGGTTTTGTGGCACTGTTTTATCACTGAGCACATCTTTTTTTAATGAATCCTGATGATCTGTTGTTCCTAATTTTTGAGCTGAAATAAAGGTCACTTTATCGCCCTTTTTAATAAAGGTAATTAGGATATCACCATCTTTTTTATTAACAATAGTCAATTCATGCTTACCGTCTTTAATAAGGTCAGCATTGATCTTAATCCCTTGGTAGTTAATATCAAAGGTTCGCTCGCCCTCCAGGCTTTTTTCATAGACATCATTATCAACAATAATCTTTTCAATATGTTTATAATACTCTTTTCCAGCTGATTGACTAGCGTAAGGGCCTATCTCTTCAACTAAAAGTCGATTATCCTGAGTTAAAGCTACTGTTGTCACGAGTTGTGACTGAACTAAAGGCTCTTGTGATTTTACAGTTTGAGTAGCCTGAATGAGAACAAGGGCAGATATTGCCACAAACGCACATTTGCTGATTTTTTTCATTTTCAATCAACTTTCTAAAAATTTTATGAATAAGCTAACTTTTATATTAACTGAACTTAATCTATCACTTTGTGATTATTTTGTCAAGATTGTTTCCAATGGTCCAATTGTCTGTTAAATAGCTCCACTATGTGAGCTAAGACACTAGTAATAATCCTGGATTGATAATGAGGATATCTCTGATAAAAGAATTCCTCTACAATAATATTACTGAGATAAAGCTAGCCTTAGGATAGTTAATACTAGAGCTGATTCAATCATTACTTCATTCACAAAACATGTAACACGTTATAAGCTCCATAATTGTGTTAGGAGACAACATGAGATGTCACTACTGCATATTCATCACAATAAAAAAAGACAATAGCCCTAATCGTGCTATTGTCTCAAAATCATTTATTGACTTGAAACTTTATCGTGTTACACCAACAGTTTAAAAGGCCTAACTCCCGCTAAGAAAATTAAGCCTTAAGAAAAGTCATTAGTTATTAGTTTTTACTCTTGCCAATAACATATGTTAGCTGTTCAGCCTGCTGAGCTGTAAAGGTACGATAAGAAATCTTACCTAAGCCGATACAGTTAGACTCTGAAATAAGAATAGACCCATCTTTTCTAACATCTTCTACAATTGATACGTGGCCATAAGTGCCATCAGCGCCCGCTTGCCCTGGTGCAAATGAAATAGCATAACCTACTTTTGGAGTCTTTGAAAGGGCATACCCTACTTTATACTTCCAATCTCCACCATTTCCCATAAAAGGATCAAATTGGTAACCCAATTCTTTGGCGCGATTATACACATACCAAGTGCATTGTCCCCAAGCATAACTCGAAGCTTGATAACCCAAGACATCATAACTCTTAGAGAGCTTATAACCTGCTGGCACAGATGCAAAACTAGCTGATGACTGCACTTTCAATTCGGCTGGAATGGCTGGTGTGCCACCATGGTCATCAATCCACTTATCCAGGTCTTCCATAATTTGTGCGCGACGTTTACCACTACCAGTAGTATCAGTAAAATAAACACCCCCGTCACTTGCAAAGTTTAATTGACCTCGTGAAAACTTAGCCGCTTTTAAATCTTGAAGTGCAAAATTGCTATTTTTGTTTTTAATAATGGTGTCTTGTGTCATTTTGACAATAGCACTATCATCATTAAACTTACTTGCTTGAGTCGGATCTAGATCAAAAGCTGCATAGCCAAACATATTAGCTCCAAGCAAAGTTGCAATCCCTTGAGTTCCTAAAGAACTCTCAGACATCGCAATAGCTACGATAGCTCGAACATCCAGCCCACTTTTCTTTTCCCATTGCAATAGCTTCTCACCATTAATACGTGTGCTGTCATAGGCAATGCCTGTTGATTTTAAGTAACTATCAATCTGGTCAGCTTTAATACCATAACGGCGAGATAAAAGATGGTGGGTATAGGCATTTTTACCACTCCAATGCTCTACATATGCCGCGTATGTGTTGACAGAAGGGATATCTATCTCACTCAAATCTAAATCTGATACGTAAGGGGACAACGACTGAATAGGAGTTCTTGCCTCTGGCAGTTGTTTCGACAATGAAGAAGCAGGTGCCGTATCAACTTTAGATGGTGATGGTTTGGGCTGGTCAGTTGGTTTCGAATGATCAGTTGATTTCGAATGATCAGTTGATTTATCATCTACCTGGTTTTCTGCTTCTGCCTTGTTGTCCGAAGAGCCTATAGCAGACTGACTAGAATCGCTTCTTTTTTTATCATCCGCGTTAACAAGACTATTAGAGTTTGTTTCTGCAGAAGCATCAAGGGGACCTTGGTCAGTTTTATCTGATGTTGTAGGTGCTGCATTTTTATTATTTTCCTCTTTTGAAGAAGAATCACTGGTTTCATTTGTAGTTGCTTTATGCGTCTCAAGCATTACATCTTGAGCCAGCACTGTCATGCTTTCTGCTGTCGGGGCTAAGAGACTTAGTAGCATGGCAACTCTTAATAGTTTGTTTTTATTCATATATTAATTAGTCACTTCTTTCTAATGTCCTCACTTTATTATAACATTAAAGATAAGCACAATGCAATTATTTTTACATGATTTTCTTAATATATCCGAGGAATACGGTCACTTAAAAGGCATAGAACTTCATAATTGATTGTATTACGGTAATTTGCGATATCTGTTGTAGAAATATTTTTTTGCTGATTGCTGCCAATCAAAGTGACTTTTGTTCCTAAAGGATATGCTTTGGGAAGTCGTATGGTCAGTTGATCCATCGATACACGCCCTATAATTTCGCAGAATTGTCCATCAACTAACACCGAAAAGCCTTGCATGTTCCTGGTCCAGCCATCTGCATAACCGATTGGGACAGTCCCTACATATTCAGACTTTTTGGCAGTATAAGTAGCTCCATAACCGACTGTATCACCAGCTGAAATCATCTTGACATGCACTAAGCTAGATTCTAGAGATAAAGCCTCTTGCAGTGGAAACGGTAAGCTTAGATCAGAACCACTTGGATTCAAACCATAACTGACAATTCCTAAACGAACAGCATTAAAAATGGTATCACTATGCCAGATACTTGTGGCTGAATTACTAGCATGTACTAAACGAGGCTTATCCTCAAGTCCAGCTATCAGCTTTTTAAAAAACTGTAACTGCTGGTTAAATTTAGTATCATCTGCCTCATCAGCTGTGGCAAAATGAGTGAAAATACCTTCTACATCAGCACCCAACTCTTTTAGACTATCAATCAATAAATTGACTTCTTTTGAAGAACGAAGCCCGATCCGCCCCATACCAGAATCAACTTTTACATGAACTTTTAAGCCTTGACATTCTTTTTTCTCCAGTCTAGCTAAAGCTATCCAGTCTAAACTAGCGATTGTAACAGTAATAGCATTAGCAACTGCTAACTCTAATTCATTTGGCAGCAAAACCCCAAGAATTAAAATCTCTTTATCAATACCTGCTTGACGTAATTGCAAAGCCTCATCAAGATTTGACACACAGTACCCATCCACTTGAGGTAGGAGTGCTTTTGACACCTGGACAGCACCATGACCATAAGCATCAGCCTTGACAACTGCATACGTTTTTACCCCTAGTGGAATATGCTTTTGAACACTGGCAACATTCTCCTTAATAGCTTGTAAGTTGACCCTTGCAACTGTTGGGCGATGGAAACTTGAAATCATTTTTTATCCTCCAAAATAACACTAGCCTGTACATAATTGCCACTATGTGAGATGCTAATAAAACTATTTCCTTTAAACGGAGATTTTGTCAGAATGGGACATCCTCTAACATCATTTAAAATCTCAATATCTTGAAAGGTTAACCGCCCAATACCTGTCCCTATAGCCTTAGCAAAAGCTTCCTTACCTGACCAGCGTCCTGCCAAATAGTTGAGTCGACGTTTGTAAGGAAAACTCTCAAAAATAGCCAATTCCTGCTCAGTTAAAATTTTTTGAGCAAAGCGAGGATTTCTTTGATAAACTTTTTCAATAGCTGAAATCTCTTGTAAGTCTATTCCATGTCCAACAATCATTACTTTCCACCAAACCTTATTTCATCTTAATGTTAGAAGATTTAAACAGTGAGAAGCTGAGAATTATTCTCAGCTTCTTTCTATATACCTAACTTTGTCCTGTTGTGTCTCGTTCTTATGAGAAGGATTTACGACCGTGACAATTTTTGAATTTTTTGCCTGAACCACATGGACAAGCTTCGTTACGCTCCACTTTGGGTAAATCATCGGTGTTAGCTGACTGCTGCGATTGGATGTTTTGAGGTGCTGCTGTTGTGGCACGTTGACTTGCACGTTCACGTTCTTGTTCGTGAATTTGTGCTTTCATCATGGTACGTGTTACATCAAACTCGATAGCACCAATCATATCTTGGAACATCTTGAAACCTTCTGCTTGGTATTCCACCACAGGGTTATTTTGAGCATACCCCCGAAGTCCAACAGCATTACGAAGTTGATCTAAGGCATCAATGTGTTCAGTCCATTTGTTATCCACAATCATCAAAATGAGTACTTTTTGGAATTCAATAATAGCTTCTTGATCACGAAGTTTTGATAGTTGCTGGTCGTAGATAGCAAGCGCTCTTTGATAAAGCTTCTCTTTGATTTGATCATCTTTTAAACCACGTAACTCTTTAGCACTAATAGACTCTTCTGGTACCAGCGAGGTCCTAGCAAAAGTTACAATAGCATCTATAGCATCTTTACGATTGCTACGTGCATGAGCATCTACAGCACGGTCGATAGTACGCTTGATCATAGCTTTAATTTCTGGGCCAAGATCTCGATTAGCAGTTATGACATCACGACGGTTAGCATAGATAATTTCACGCTGTTCACGCATCACATCATCATATTGTAAGACCTGTTTACGGGTATCATAGTTATTTCCTTCAACCCGTTTTTGAGCAGATTCCACTTGACGCCCTAACATACCTGATTTAATAACAGTGTCTTCTTCATCTAATTTCATCCGATCCAAAAAGGCTTTTATACGATCAGAGCCGAAACGTCTCATCAAATCATCTTCTAATGAAAGATAGAATTGGGATTCACCTGGATCTCCTTGACGACCTGAACGTCCACGAAGCTGGTTATCGATACGACGGCTTTCATGACGCTCTGTACCAATGACACATAACCCACCAAGTTCACGAACACCTTCACCAAGCTTGATATCAGTACCACGACCAGCCATGTTAGTTGCGATTGTAACAGCACCACGTTGCCCAGCATTCATAATGATTTGAGCTTCTTTAAAGTGATTTTTAGCATTCAAAACCTCATGAGGAATCCCTGCTTCAACCAGCTTGCGTGAAATCAAATCACTAGTTTCAACAGCAACCGTACCTACAAGGATAGGTTGTCCTTTTGCATGACGCGTTTTAACGTCTTCCACAACTGCTCTAAACTTTGATTCTAAGGTCGGGTAAAGCAAATCAGTGTGATCAATACGGGCAATTGGACGATTGGTTGGAATTGGAATAATACGCATGTTATAAACTTCGCGAAATTCTTCTTCCTCGGTCTTCGCAGTACCAGTCATACCTGCCAATTTTTTGTACATACGAAACATATTTTGGTAAGTGATTGAGGCGCTGGTTTTTGATTCTTCCTGAATACGAACGCCTTCTTTTGCCTCAATAGCTTGGTGCAAGCCGTCTGAGAAGCGACGCCCTTCCATCGTACGACCTGTAAATTGGTCAACAATAAGAATCTCACCATCTTCGCTGACCACATAATCGATATCTAACAACATAATATAGTTTGCACGAAGGGCGTTGTCTATAAAGTGAGTCAAGGCTACATTTTCAATATCGTAAAGATTGCTCAAGTTAAAGTAACTCTCAGCTTTATCAATACCTGAATCGCTTAATCCAATCGTTTTAGTGGGCACATCAATAACATAATCCACTGACGTCAGAGTTTTTACAAACATGTCAGCACGAATATACAATTGATTGGTTTCAGAGCTAACAGCACCAGAAACAATTAAAGGTGTCCTTGCCTCGTCAATTAAGACTGAGTCCACTTCATCAACCAAGGCAAAATTGAGTGGGCGTTGTACCATGTCTTCCTGGCGAACAACCATGTTGTCACGAAGGTAATCAAAACCGACTTCAGAGTTGGTTGAATAAGTAATATCACAATTATAAGCTTCACGTTTTTCAGCAGGAGACTTAGCAGCTAGGTTGATCCCAACTGAAAGACCTAACCAGCTATACACTTCACCCATTTCGGTAGCGTCACGCGTTGAAAGATACTCATTAACAGTAATAACGTGAACACCCTCACCAGCAATAGCATTGAGATAAACTGGCATGGTGGCTGTAAGAGTTTTTCCTTCACCAGTACGCATTTCAGGGACATCCCCGTTATGAAGAACAATTCCTCCCATAATTTGAACACGATAAGGGAACAAGCCCAACACACGTTTTGCTGCTTCACGAACAACTGCGAAAGCTTCAGGTAATAGTTGTTCGAGGGTCTCACCTTTTTGATAGCGTTCTTTAAATTCAAGTGTTTTTCCTTGTAGATCTCTATCCGACAATGACGCCATTTGGTCTGCGTAGGATTCTACTTTTTTTGCAATTTTTTCTAATTTTCTTAGTTCGCCTTTGTCATTTTCGATAACTTTGCGTAGAATATTGGCCATTCTCTTTCCTTTCGATCATCTAATCATTTCATTTTAACATAAATATGCAGGCAGTTCAAGAAAGGTTGGTAAAGTTATCACGCCGTACGCATGAAAACTTTCTCTTCATCCTTTTGTGCCCGGACATCAATTTTGAAAAGATTCCTTTTTAAATCAATCATCTGCTTAGCCTCTTTCTCCAAATAATTGGACTAAATAATCTTCCAAATGGACAGAAATATACCGTTGTTTGCGACGATAACTGAGGTCTTTTTTAGGAAATACCATCACTTTGAGAAAATATAAGCACATTTTTCGGATAAGATTTAGGTTAAATGCGGCTCTTTTATCCAATGTCTGATGATGATCTTCATGATAAACAACGTCCAATAACCAGTGCATACTCTCTATCTGCCAATGACCTCGTACACAATTGGCAAATGTGAGGACATCCGGCTTAAAGCTAAAGATAAAATAACGATTCTCTTGACTCAGCTGACCATCCTTATCAATCGTGTTACGAGTCATCCCAATACCACGTAACTTATGCCATTTGGGATGGTTTTGACACAACCATTTGATATCGGAAGACACCCAGTATTCTCTAACTTCTAGATTTTTCAACAGTCTGATAATACTGTGCATTTTCTTGGAGTTCTTCCAATAAGTTGACATCACTAAAATAAAGAGCAATATCATCATAAAGTGTTTCTTGATTTCCTTTGACGGCTAAGCAATAGTCTGCTTTACCTTTTATAATCGTATCAACGATAGCCGTCTGCGTGCCCATTGCGTCTATCGTTACAATGCTTTTACGGATATCAATTGTCCGCAATAACTGAGGAATGGCAACAATTTCATTACTTTTCTCCTCAACCGCTACCTGTCCCAAACTAAGATGATGCCCCCCATCATAAGCCGTTACAATATGAACAGGCTTCTGATTTTTACCTCGATTGCCTCGAATCGTTTTACCGTCCACTGAAATCAGTTGATGAACGGCATCTAAGCTTGTCAATGATTGCTCAAATTGAACTTTAAGCTCTTTTAAACGGTCTGAATTAACAAGACTAATCACACGCTCTAAGGTATCATGAGACGGACAACCTTCACTCAAATCAACGTAGGTCGCAAACAATGGTTCATTCATTTCAATAAAATCTTCCATCTCCTTCCAGGTTTCAATGCCAGCTAACTGACAAACGAAGACAAGAAATAGAATGGTTGATAAGGGGTAGCGAATTTTCCAAGATTGACGACTATCCAATTCAACTGCGCAATCATCAATAGAAATAATAAAATCAATCATCGTAGTCACCTCATCTATAGTGTACTACTTTGATTGATTTTGTCATTATGAATCTAGTTTTCTGAAAACAAAAGTTTCTTCATGCGTTTGGCGTGGGTAAAGTTATCAGAGAAACAGAGAGTCATAATTTTATCCTTTTTTCTCATATTGATACCATGGTATTAAACGAGTTGATTGGGGTGACTCACAATCATTTCTAATTGACCATCAAATGACCACGATTTAACATCGTTAGGCAAGATAAAGTGCATGCCTTTTTCTAGCTCATAAGCCTTCTGGTCCACATAGAGTTTTCCTTGACCTTTTAAAACACTCACTAAAAGATAAGGCGCAGCTTGTTTCATGTCAACCATTTGACTAGTTACCCATTTGTAAACAGTGAAAAATGGTGTTGAGACTAAAGTTGTTGCTACCATATTATCCAAAACCATAGTGGCTGGCACGCTATTTTCTGGCTTACCAATCGTTAAGACATCAATAGACTTTTCAATATGAAGGTCACGAAGATTACCATTAACGTCCTTACGGTCAAAATCATAAACCCGATAAGTGGTATCAGATGACTGCTGGGTTTCTAAAATAAGAATTCCCTTGCCGATCGCATGCATGGTGCCACTTGGAACATAGAAAAAATCGCCTGCTTTGACTGGGACACGAGTCAGCAAATCATCCCAAGCGCCTGCTTCAATCATGGCACGAAGGTCTTCTTTGGACTTGGCCTGATGGCCGTATACAATTTCAGAACCCTCTTCGGCAGAAATAATATACCAGCATTCTGTCTTGCCTAATTCTCCTTCATGTTCACGTCCATAAGCATCATCAGGATGAACTTGGACACTTAGCCAGTCATTAGCATCTAAAATCTTAGTTAACAGTGGAAAAACTTCTTCCTTTGGATTCCCAAACAAGGCCGGCTCTTGCGCATATAATGTGTTTAAAGGTTGTCCTTGATAACGTCCATTAGTAACTGTCGAAACACCATTAGGATGAGCAGAAATAGCCCAATACTCACCTGTGGTGTCACTTGGGATGTTGTAAGCAAAGACATCTCTCAACTTGGTGCCACCCCAAATCCTGTCGTGCATGGTTGATTTTAGAAATAATGGTTCTGACATAATATTCCTCGCTTCTGATGTTAATCTCTGTTTATTATAGCATGTTCTAGCTGACTGCGCTTTCTTTTACTAGACAAGCAGGCAAAAACAGACCCTATTTTCCTTGTGCAGCCAACTTGGCCAAAGCAAAATTTCCCAGAGTAGCGGAGCCATTATCAGCAACAGCTGGAGTAACAATGTAGTCTGTCAAATCAGGGACTGGCAAATAACCGCTTAAAAGGGCAGTGAATTTATCATGCACGCGCAACACCATATGTTCTTGCGCCATGACACCTCCGCCAAAAACAATCACTTGAGGACGGTAAAGCATAGTTGCTTGCAGCGCTGCTTGGGCAATGTAGAAGGCTTGAATGTCCCAAACATCAGCTTCCTGATCAAGCCGTTCACCTCTCACTCCCGTTCTGGCCTCAATACTTGGACCTGCTGCCATCCCTTCCAGACACCCTTTATGAAAAGGGCAAACACCTAAAAATCCCTTGGCCATATCATCAGGATGGGGCATGACATAGGTATGACCCGCTTCTGTATGACCTAAACCCCCAATAAAGTGGCCATGTTGAATAGCTCCCGCCCCAATACCAGTACCTATGGTGTAATAGACCAAACTTTCCACACCAGGACGAGCAAGCACCTCACCATAAGCAGAGCTATTAACATCTGTTGTCACATCAAAAGGAATCTTAAAAGCAGCCGAAAGTTGTCCTAACAAATCCACATTAGCCCAGCCTGATTTAGGAGTGGTTGTGATATAACCGTAAGTCTCTGACGACGGATCAATATCAATTGGTCCAAAAGAACCAATCGCCATTCCAGCCAAATCTGCCTCAAAAGCTTTAAAATAAGCGATGGTTCGCGCGATGGTTTCTTCTGGTGTGGTGGTCGGAAATTGTGTTTTATCCACCACTGTAAACTCCTCATCACCCACGGCACAGACAAACTTTGTCCCACCAGCTTCAATGCTTCCATATAATTTTCCCATGTTTTCTCCTTTTTCTTGTTCTTTTTTATCTTTATGATGACACAGGCTCTTATCAAGACAGCCATGTCTCACGGACAAGCGCCACTTTCTGGTAGTCTAACGATTATTTAGCTTTATGTCATCAAAACCTATAAAAGACTAAAAATCTGGGACTATTCATCTCAGATTTTTAGTCTTTTGGTTAATCAATTCCAGCAAACCTTTATCATAGTCACATTTTGTTAATTTAATCTGAATGTTGCTATCTAAGAAAGTTACTTTGTTTATTTTTTTAGCAGCTGCCTTTTCTCAATACAATCTTTCAAAACTCCAGCATTAGCATTAATAGCAGTTACATCAAAAATCTTACTGTTCAAAGAAGTTTCTAAAGCCATCTCTTTTATTTTTAACTCATCAAGCATCTTTTGAGAAAACTTATCTTTTTGTTGAGATAACTCTTTAGCAGTAGTTACTGTTTTCATGATAGTGTCGGCGTTAGGTAACGGATAACCTAAAATTTGGAGTTCAGGGACTACTGGCGAACTATATCTATCTCCTTTAGTATCAAAGACAACTCGCCAATATTTACTAGTAATATTATTTAATGTATTACTGAATGCAGTAGCTCTCTCTCCTTGTGCACTGTAAGTATCTACAGTAATCCAATATTTTTCATCATCAAATTTATTGGGATTTTCCAACAAATTATCTAGATTATAATCTTTGATATTAAAAATTTGTAGACTTGCTTCCTGAATAGGTTTATTGGTTGTCTCAGGATTTCGGGCTGAATCATTGAAGAAACGCCAATGCTTTATTAATCCATCTTCTTTCAATTTAAATATAATACTTTGCTTAGAATCCCATCCTAAAGAGATATTATCAGTCTCACTGCCCAGTTGCCCATCAAATACCTTTCTTGCATTTACAGGATCAGCACTTCCTCCAATAACTGTTGCGCCTTCTGCCAAATTAACCATCATGGTTTTTTCGTCACCAACAATCACTTTAGCAGTATGAACAGCTTTTGTCTTATCTGCTGGGCTAAAGAAGTCAACCTTATAGGTCTCTTCTTTATCAGTTGCTAGCGTTTTGTCAGTAGTGGTTCCCAATGTGGAATCAGTTACTTTAACGGTATAGTTCTCATAAGAAACTTTAAAGTTATTGTAATGATAGTTTGAATCAACAAAGCTACGTCCAGCAATTTTATGATTTTGGTAAGCCTTATAGTCTGCTTCGCTATTGATTAGGGTTCCTTGATTTGTCACAGTCCCAAACAAAAGCTGGCTTTGCAAATCAACTTTTTCATTTGCCACTGGTAAGCGCAGACTAGTTTTCCCATAGGTATCTGGGTAATGCCCAGTTGGTTTTTGCTTGTCAAATTTCACTGTTTGTTCATTGCTTCCAACATGATTGCTGATAGTTGATAGCATAGTATCAAAAATTTGTCGATTTTCTGTTCCTGGAGCCAAATCAAGTTTGTTGCCAGAAATATCAACTTTTTCTAAAGACGTTAGAGTAGCGGCATCAAGACCAGCCAAGGTTTCACGGTCAAAACCTGACAAATCTAATTCTTTCAGACCAGTTAAACCAGAAACCTTCAAAGATACTGGTGGGATAGTAGCAGGTTCTTCTTTGTTATCCTTTTTATAGGTTTCAAGAACTGTTTCCAAGGTATCTTTGCCTGGCTTCATATTAGCGGGTAAAACAGAACGGTCGAGCTTTGTAATGCGAGATAAGCCAATCAAGTCTAATTGAGCTAATTTTTTAAATTTATTTAGACCTTCTAAACTTTGAATCGCTGGATTATCCAATCGTAATGTGCCATTGAAACGTTCCAAATCACCTTTTCTGGTTCCAACCTGCGCCATCACAGCTTCTCGCAAAGCCTTATCTGGGAAATCTTTCTCATCAATCAGATCATACGACTTATCTTTTAGCATAACTGTCTTTAATGCCTTGGAGACACTATAATCTGAGTGGAAGATGTTATCAGTTGCGTCCTTAAACTCTTTCTGTTTAGCATATTTTTTAGGTTGATGAGCTACACCATCTCGGTCAATAGCGTAGGAGAAGATACCTCCCTTAACCCCACCTGTCTTAGGTTGCCACCTTGCATACCGTTCGGCACGCGTTCCAGTTATGTCAGTGTTAATTCCATTTGCTTTGTCCTCGTCCTTGCGAGAATTAATATCATACCAAAGATTCCCTTCTTGAGCATTTTCCTCATAGAAAGAAAAACCAATCATGTATTGTTCAGGACGAATATACTTGCTATAACCTTGCCATCGTTCTTCCATTGTTTTTTCAGGTCGATTAGAAACAGGCTCCCAACCACCTTTCTCTCCTTGTGAACCATAGACCTGTACCAGTAATAAATTAATATAAGGAGCTCCTCGCTCAATCAATGGGTTTTTATCAGCCATGTAGGTGCTATCCATAATAAATAACCGCGATTTATCAACACCTTTTGGTCCAATTAATTTCCCAATTTCTTCAAACACTTGAATAGAGCGTTCTACGCCTGCTGTATCTTCTTTTTTGTCAACTTTTGGAATACTATCATGTTCAACATCCACATCTAAGCCATCAAGGTTGTATTTATAAACATATTCATCAACAATAGCTTTGGCTAAAGCTTTATTTCCCTCTGGTGTATTTGGGTATTTACTGGTATCTTCTGCAATACCACTGTTATCACCCCCAGCTAGGAAACGCCATGGAATGGTACGAATGACACGTGTCCCTTGCTTGTTTAACTTTGGCACATGTTTGGTGGCCAATTCTTTCCAAAAAAGGCTATAATCTTTTGTCCAATCGTGGAAAATAAAGGCTAGATCTACTTCTTTAGGAAGCTCTCCCATCGAGTTAACTTTGTCTTTTTCTGTTGGATCTGATGTTTTGTCATGCCAAGTTCTAAAGTAACCACCGTAGAGAGGACCATGTAACGGTTTCATCGGTATTTTCTCAGGAATTTTCATTTTGGCAAGTTCTTGAGCTTGTTTATCTGCCTGCTGAGCTTTTGCTAATATCTCTTTGACCTTTTGAGATTCTTGCCCCGCTTTTGAGAGTTCTTCTTTAAATTCTTTTTTGCTATTCTCTGACAGATAATGCAAGCTATCGATAGAAGGTAATCCTTTCTGAACCTGAACAGTCTTCTCCTCCGCTTTTACAGTATTGAGTGAATCATGGTGGGTCGCTAAGGCAGCTCCCATCAACGTTGCAGCACAAACACACCCTAGTGTTCTTTTTACCAACAAATGTTTATCCATTTGGACACTCCTTATTTTTGGTACTAAGTCATGGCTTCCCAGTTGATATACCATCCATGTAAGCGCATTCCTATAGTTCGCCTTAAGTATAACAACACTTTATTAAAAAAAACAAGGTACAAAGTATAGGTAAAATAACACAAATTTAAGGTTTTTAGGCTTTTCTCATTTTTTTGCCAACCTGCCATCCATGGCAGGACAAAAGAGCTGCTTAGTTAGCTCTTTTGTCCTTATTTGATAAGTGCCACTTGATCACCAATCAAAACATGTCCTTGAGCAAGAATGTCCACGCTTTGATAGTCAGCGCTATTGGTCACAATCATCATGGTGGTGTCATCTAGTCCAGCTTCTGCAATCTTGCTAGGATCAAAGTGTCCAAGAAGATCACCTTTTTTAACCGCCTGACCTACTGCTACAAGAGATTCAAAGCCATCTCCTGCCATCGACACGGTATCAATACCAATATGAAGTAACACTTCTGCTCCTTGACTTGACGTTATAGCATAGGCATGACCTGTTTCAAAGACAATTTCAACTTTACCATCAACTGGTGAGTATAGGGTATTATCTTCTGGCTTAATTGCTAAGCCTTGACCCATAGCACCTGATGAAAAAACAGGGTCTGAAACCGCAGATAAGTCTACAACTGTTCCATTCAAAGGACTATATAAAGTTTCCTCTGCTAAGGCTGGCTGATCAGCCGTTTGATCAACTTCGACAGCTGGTAACGGAAGGGTTTCTCTATCTTGATAACCCCAAGTATAAGCAATTGCAAAGGCTACCCCAAGACCGACAAGCATAGTCACAAGGTATTGTAATAATTGGCCATTCAAGTAAAGGAGAGTTCCTGGTAAGACCGTAATCCCAAAACCAGTTCCTGCAATGCCAAAGAGCCCAGCGACCCAACCACCTAAGGCACCACCAATAAGACCTGAAACAAAGACTTTTGGATAACGGAGGTTGACCCCAAAAATAGCTGGTTCAGTAATCCCTAAAAGAGCTGACAAGGTTGATGGAAAGGCCAGACCTTTTAGTTTTGTTGATTTGGTTTTAACAGCAACAGCTAAGGTAGCTCCAGCTTGAGCAGCTGTTGCTGCTGTTAGGTAAGCATTGAAAGGATCTTTTCCGGTATTGGCAATCAGCTGCGCTTCTAGGAAGTTAAAGATATGGTGAATACCAGTCACTACGATTAATTGTTGGATTCCCCCAACAATCAAGCCTGCAATGCCAAACGGCAAATGCAAGACGGCCTGTGTCCCAGCCAGAACAAGGTTTTCAAGAGAATGGAAAACTGGTCCAATCACAAATAGTCCCAAGGTACTCATAATAGCAAACGTTAAAAACGGTGTGACCAATAAGTCCAAAGCTTCTGGAACCTTTTTGTGCAACCATTTCTCCAACTTAGCTCCTACCAGACCAACAAAGAAGGCGGGTAAAACGGTACCTTGATAACCAACAACAGGAACAAATCCAAAGAAGGTTAGCGGCTTAACATCTCCACCAGAGGCAACTACCCAAGCATTAGGCAACTCATTGGAAACCAGCATCAATCCTAAAACAATACCGATAATAGGATTACCCCCAAAGACCCTAAAGGCTGACCAAGCCACCAAAGCTGGCAAGTAGACAAAGGCTGTATCCGTTAGAATACGAGTGTACATGAGAAAATTTTCCCCGTACTCATGCACCCCAAATAAATCCATAATAGCTGGCTGGGTCACCAAACCACGAACCCCCATAAAGAGACCCGTTGCTACAATAGCTGGAATAATGGGAACAAAGACATCTCCAAACGTACGAATCGCCCGTTGGAAGATATTGCCATGTTTGCCTGCTTCTGCCTTTTGCTCACTGGTTGATGACGTGGGTAAACCAAGAGCAACAACTTCGTCATAAATGTTATTAACGGTACCAGTTCCAAAAATCATCTGATATTGACCAGAGTTAAAGAAAGCTCCTTTAACCTTGTCAATAGCTTCTGCTTTTTCCTTATCAATCTTTCCTTCATCATAAACCATCACGCGAAGGCGAGTTGCACAGTGGGCAACACTTCTCACATTTTCTCGGCCACCTAAAGCCTCAATCACTTCAGCTGCAATCTGACGATTATCCATGCCTAAAAGTCTCCTTTTTCATTTGGTGTTAGTCCCTCATCCATTCTGCCAGCTTTGTGGCTAAGAATGTGCAGGACCAACGCTAGTGAATCCGCTTCACTTCTTGACTATCATTTTATCACTAATATTTTTTATGTCAAGCGTTTAACATATTTTTATTTTATATGCTTTAAATTCTTGATTTTTAAACAGAAAACGTTTAGTATATTCTTGAAGACGACTATAAAACAAGGAGATTTTGATGGATCTACCACAAGCTATTCGCTACCGCCCTTACAAAGAGTGGAGCTCAAAAGACTACCAAGCTATTACTGAAAAAATGGCCCAATCCCCATGGCACAGCCAATTTCATGTCGAACCTAAGACAGGATTACTCAATGACCCCAATGGGTTTTCTTATTTCAACGGTCGCTACCATCTTTTTTATCAAAACTGGCCTTATGGCGCTGCGCATGGTCTGAAACAATGGGTACACATGACATCCACAGACCTCGTCCATTTTACGGAAACAAGGAGCCGCCTTCTGCCAGACCACGCTCACGATAGTCATGGGGCTTACTCAGGTTCTGCATATGCTATTGATGACAAGCTCTTCCTCTTTTACACTGGTAATGTTCGCGATGCCAATTGGGTCAGAACACCATTACAGGTTGGCGCATGGATGGATAAACAAGGAAATATTTCCAAAATACCACAGGTTTTGATTGAACAGCCCGATGATGTTACAGAACATTTTCGGGATCCTCAGCTTTTTTCTTATCAAGGTCAATTCTATGCTATTATTGGCGCCCAAGGTTTAGATGGCAAAGGAAAAATCAAACTTTACAAAGCTGTGGACAATCATGTGGACAACTGGCGATTTATAGCCGATTTGGACTTTGACGATTCTGGTACGGAATACATGATTGAATGCCCCAACCTTGTGTTTGTCGATGACAAGCCTGTTTTGATTTTCAGCCCACAAGGACTGGCTAAAGCTGATTTAGATTATCAAAATATCTACCCCAATACCTATAAAATTTTTGAAAGCTTCAATCCAGAAACTGGCCAATTGCTGGGTGGAGGGGCCCTTCAAAATCTTGACTTTGGTTTTGAAGCTTATGCCACTCAAGCCTTTAGTAGTCCAGATGGCAGGGTTCTAGCCGTGTCTTGGATTGGGTTACCAGATATTGATTATCCGACAGATCGTTATGACTATCAAGGAGCTCTTAGTTTAGTGAAAGAATTAAGGATTAAAGACGGAATTCTCTATCAAACACCTGTTTCAGCCCTACAAAATCTTCGAGGGCCAGCAGAATTATTTCATAATAAAATAGACAGTTCTAACTGTTATGAATTGGAATTGACGATTCCAGGCCAAAAAAAGCTTGACCTGCTCCTATTTGCCGACCAAAAAGGGAATGGCCTAAGATTGAAAGTGGATACAACAAAAGGACAGTTAAGCATTGACCGAAGTCGGGCAGGGGTTCAATATGCCCAAGACTATGGTACGGTGCGCTCTTGCCAAATCCCACAAGGCCATGTTACACTTAATGTCTATGTGGACAATTCCATTCTTGAAATCTTTATTAACCAAGGGCAAAAAGTCCTAACTAGTCGGGTTTTCCCAACCCACGGACAAACAGGTATCCAAGTAGTAGAAGGACAAGCTTTTGGACATTATTATGAAATGAGGTATTAGGCAAGTGGTCGCAAAATTAACAGACGTGGCAGCCTTGGCGGGTGTCAGTCCAACAACTGTTTCGCGAGTAATCAACAAAAAAGGCTACCTTTCCCAAAAAACAGTGAATAAGGTGAATAAGGCCATGCGTGAATTGGGCTACAAGCCTAACAATCTCGCTAGAAGTTTGCAAGGTAAATCAACCCAACTCATTGGGCTTATCTTCCCCAACATTAGCAATATCTTTTACGCTGAATTAATTGAACATTTGGAAATTGAATTGTTTAAACAGGGCTACAAAACTATTATTTGCAATAGTGAACATAATCCCGTCAAAGAACGCGAATATTTAGAAATGCTTGCGGCCAATCAAGTGGACGGCATTATTTCTTCCAGTCATAATTTGGGAATTGAGGATTATGAGCGTGTCGAAGCTCCTATTGTAGCTTTTGACCGTAATCTAGCGCCAAATATCCCGGTTATTTCTTCAGATAATTTTGAAGGTGGTAAATTAGCCGCACAAACTTTGCAAAAACACGGTTGCCAAAACATTGTCATGATTACAGGTAATGACAATTCTGATTCGCCCACAGGGTTGCGCCAGCTAGGGTTTAACTACCAGCTCAAACGAAGTGCAGAAATCATCAAATTACCAAATAACCTATCTCCTGTTAGACGCGAAATGGAAATTAAATCCATTTTGGCAACCCGAAAACCTGATGGCCTTTTCGTTTCTGATGATTTAACTGCTATCCTCATTATGAAAGTAGCCAAACAACTTCACATTACTATTCCAGAGGATATGAAAGTCATAGGTTATGATGGAACGACATTTATCCAGCAATATGTTCCTCAATTAGCGACCATTCGTCAACCTATTGATGAGATTGCTAAATTGAGTGTCGAAATACTCATCAAAAAAATTAAAAAAGAAAAAACCAGTAAAGACTATATTTTACCGATTACGCTACTTCCAGGAGCAAGTATTTAAACAAAACATAACCAATCACTAATTACTCTAAAAGACAAACAAGCTTACTCTTTCTAGATGCGAGAGTATGCTTGTTTGTCTTTTAATATTCGTACATAAATTGAAAAAATCGGATACAATCCTAAGATTGCTCCGACTTATTATGATTTATTTGCTGAAGGAGCTCCCGAGACATATTGGCTAAGTAAGCCATTAATAAATTTAGCAGAGGTTTCATCAGAATATTTTTTAGCTACTTCAATGATTTCGTTTAGTGCAACACGATCTGGTGTTTCGTCAAAATACTTGATTTCAAAAAGACCTAGTCGTAATAACGTTTTGTCTGTTAGTGTCAAGCGTTCTAACGACCAACCTTTTTTCAAATGAGTTGATATCAAGTTATCCAACTCTTCTTTATGATTATTGACACCCGTCACAAGACTTAATAAAAAAATCGGCAGCTCCAATACTTGAGCGTCCTCCCCTGTTACTTTATCATAACCATAGGCAAACTGAGAAGCTGCCAATAACTCAGCTCCCATCTCTATGTTAAATAAAGCCTGAAAGGCACGTTCACGCAAATCTCTTCTTGAATTTTGAAAGCTGTTAGTCATCCAAGAAATCCTCATCAAAAAGTGACTTCAAATCTGGTTTTGGTGTCTTTTCCGCAACAATACCTTCAACATGGATATTAACTGCAGAAATAGGCACTTCTGCCATATCGTACACAGCAGATTTGACTGTTTTTTGAATATTCATAGATACAGTCGGGACCTTGACTCCATATTGCAAGTAAACATAAATATCTGCTGTAACACTTCCATCTTCTTCTGTCTGGAGATAAACCCCTTTACCAAGACTTGCTTTGTTAAAGCTATCTGCCATTTTCTTGTTATGGAGTGAGTGGACGCCCTCAACTTGTGTCGTAGCAATCCCCGTAATAACCTCAAGCACTCGTGGTGAAATGACGATTTCACCGATATATTCAGTTGTCATAGCATTTCCTTTCTCTTTTTTAGACTAATCTGTTTTGACAAAGGATTAAGCACGAGAAACGTAAGTACCTTCTGCAGTGTTAATGATTAGTTTTTGGCCAGCTTCGATAAAGTCTGGAACGTTAACAACAAGTCCTGTCTCAAGAGTTGCAGGTTTCCCTGAACCCGTCACTGTCGCTCCTTTAATAGATGGTTGTGTTTCCGCAACGGTCAATTCAACAGTTGTTGGAACCGTTACCCCAATCACTTCACTTCCATAAAATTGGATTTTCACGTCTGAGTTTTCAAGAATGTAAAGCAATTCTTGCTCAACGTTAGCAACTGGAATTTCGTACTGATCATAAGTGTCAGTGTTCATGAAGTAAGCAGTGTCATCCATTTTGTATAGGTATTGTGCTGGGACAGTTTCAATGATGGCTTGCTCAAATTTTTCATCTGGGCGGTAAGTTGTGTCAAAAGTAGAACCTGTACGCACATCACGTAGTTTCATACGCATGATAGTGTTTCCTTTACCTGGTTTGTGGTGGCTAGCTTCAAGGACACGGATTAATTTTCCTTCTGCTTCAAATGTCATACCTGCTTTAAGCTTACTTGCTTCAATCATTATTATTACCTCTTACTAAAATATTTATCACTTCATTTTACCACAAAAGTGGCCTTGGCTCAAATCTTTTATGACCGTCCTTTTAGGTACACTTTCTATTGTTCCTTATCGCCTCCTAAAACAATTTGAGGCACATCATGTTGCACATAGGCAACCCCTTTTTTCTCCATCAGTTCAATGGCAAAGGGGTGCGGACGGTAATGTGCTTTATAGGTAATCTTTGTAATCCCCGCCTGCAAAAGCGCCTTAGTGCAGTTAATACAAGGAAAATGAGTCACGTAAATTTCAGTTCCGTCCGTTGAAATTCCTTCTTTCGCACATTGAATCAAAGCATTCATTTCAGCATGAACAGTGCGAATACAATGTCCGTCTTCCATATAATGACCCGCTTCGTTGCAGTTATCCGTAGCAGAAACTCCGCCATTGTAACCTGTGGCAATAATGCGGTTATCCTTTACCAAAACAGCTCCCACAAAGGCGCGATCACAGGTAGAGCGCTTGGAAATCAGCTCTGCATTGGCCATAAAATAGTCTTGCCATGATAAACGATTTGTCATTGCTTCTCCCCTAATCCTTTCCTGAACCATTCTTTTACAATACAATTAATTCTTTGGGTGCCAAGGTCAAGACTTGACAACCAGTTTTTGTGATAACCAAGTCATCTTCAATACGGACACCATATTTGTTATCCAAATAGATACCTGGCTCATCTGTTACCACCATTCCAGCTTGGAGAAGTTGCTCAGATTTCCCAAAAAATGGATTCTCATGGATGTCAAGCCCGATGCCATGACCAATGCCATGTGTGAAGCGACTGCCATAACCCGCCTCAGTGATGAGTTGGCGCGGAATACCGTCAAAGTCACTATAAGTCATGCCAGCGCTAGCTTTAGCAATTAAAGCCTTATTAGCAGCAAGAACAAGAGCATAAATCTCACGTTCTTCATCAGTAACTTGGCCAATATGAATGGTCCTCGTCATATCACTAACATAGTGATTGTAGTAACACCCAAAGTCCATGGTCAAGCTCTCTTTATTCTGGATAACCTTGTCACTGGCGCGTCCATGAGGCATGGCAGAGAGATAGCCTGAAGCTACAATGATATCAAATGATGTGCCGCTGGCACCATACTGACGCATACGAAAATCTAAAAAATTAGCCAGGTCACGTTCAGTGGTTGTCCCTGGTTTAATAAAATCAAGAGCATCTTCAAATGCTTTGTCTGAGATCGAGCACGCTTTAGCAATGGTATCGATTTCAGAGGCGTCCTTAATAAGACGTAAATGCTCCACAAAACCTGACTGAGCAAGCAAGGTTATTCCTGACAGTTCTGCTTGCATGGCCTGGTAAAAAGAAAACGATACCTGGTCCTCAAAACCAAGGCAATCTATTTGATCAGCCTCTAACAATTCTGCCACAACCTTAAGCGGCGTGCGGCTTTCGATAATATCAAATCCCTCAACACTAGCTTTAGCAAGCAAGGTATAACGTGAATCTGTGATCAAAACACGACGTTTGGCCGTTATCAAAACAGTTGCTGCAGTTCCAGAAAAACCTGTCAAGTAATAACTATTGGTTAAATGGGTGACTAGAAGAGCCTCTAGCCCCTTCTCTGCCATCTGCCTTAGGCAGTGACCTAATCGTTGTTCTAAAAATCCTGACATCGCGAACTCCTTTGGTAACTTTTGAGAATATTGTAGCATGAAAAAACTACTTTAAGTTTACCATGATTTGAGAGCATTTAAAAGATTAAAAGGAGCTCAAACGAACTCCTAATCCTATTGTTGTAGTTTTACTTTCAAATAATGACCAGTATAGCTTTCTTTAACTTGAGCTACCTCTTCTGGTGTCCCCGTGGCAACAATCTGACCACCTCCGTCACCACCTTCTGGTCCTAAGTCAATAATATGGTCAGCAGATTTGATAACGTCCAAATTATGCTCAATCACAAGAACCGTATTACCATCGTCTACAAAGCGTTCCAAAACTTTTAATAGCCTTGCAATATCATCTGTGTGTAAACCAGTCGTTGGCTCATCTAGGATATACAAGCTCTTACCTGTCGAGCGTTTGTGCAATTCACTAGCCAACTTCATCCGTTGAGCTTCTCCCCCAGAGAGGGTGGTAGCTGGTTGACCTAAGGTCACATAACCAAGTCCAACATCCTTAATCGTTTGAATTTTTCGAGCGATTTTAGGAATAGCAGAGAAAAATACCAAGGCATCATCGACAGTCATATCAAGGACTTCTGCGATATTTTTTCCTTTGTAATGCACCTCAAGCGTCTCAGAATTATACCGTCTGCCGTGGCAAACCTCACAAGGCACATAAACATCTGGCAAAAAGTGCATTTCGATTTTGATAATCCCATCACCTGAACAAGCCTCACAACGCCCACCTTTGACATTAAAAGAGAAACGGCCTTTTTTGTAACCACGAATCTTAGCTTCGTTGGTTTGGGCAAACAAGTCTCGAATATCATCAAAGACACCCGTATAGGTGGCTGGATTTGACCGTGGCGTCCTTCCAATCGGACTTTGGTCAATGTCAATCAAGCGTTCAATATGTTCAATACCAGAAATAGAGTGATATTTACCAGGCTTATCAGCATTACGGTTTAATTTTTGGGCGACAGCCTTTTTCAAAATACTATTAACCAAGGTTGATTTCCCTGAGCCTGATACCCCTGTGACCGCAATAAATTTACCCAGTGGGAATCTCACGTCGAGGCTTTGAAGATTATTCTGCGCTGCTCCTTTTATTTCAATGAATCGGCCATTACCAGAACGGCGCTCTAAAGGCACTGGAATGAATTTTTTACCAGACAAATATTGACCCGTGATGGATTTTTTATTCTTAGCCACTTGTTTCGGCGTTCCAGAGGCAGTAATTTCTCCACCGAACTCACCTGCCCCCGGTCCCACATCAATCAGCCAGTCTGCCTGCATCATGGTGTCTTCATCGTGTTCTACCACAATTAACGTATTACCCAAATCACGCATTTTTTTCAGGCTCTCGATCAAACGGTCATTGTCTCTTTGATGCAATCCAATAGAAGGCTCATCCAAGATATAGAGCACCCCTGATAGGTTAGAACCAATTTGTGTTGCTAACCTGATTCGTTGACTTTCACCACCTGATAAAGTCCCAGCAGCCCGTGACAAGGTCAGATAATTCAGTCCCACATTATTTAAGAATGTCAGACGGTCATGGATTTCTTTGACAATCGGTTTAGCAATGGTACTTTCATTTTCTGTGAGTTCCAATTCTTCCAATAACTGCAAGTGGTCGGCAATCGATAATTCTGAAATTTGACCAATATGAGGTCCTTCTTCGCCACCCACATGCACACACAAAGCTTGGTCATTCAAACGGTAACCATGACAAGTCGCACAGGTCAATTCGTTCATATAACCACGCATCACATTGCGCGTATAATCACTATTAGTTTCGTGATAACGGCGATTAACATTAGTTACAACACCTTCAAAAGGAATGTCAATGTTACGCTCACCACCAAAATCATTCACATAGTGAAAATGAAATTCTCTATCACCTGAACCATAAAGCACTAAATCTCTTTCTTCCTCAGTCAAGGCCTCAAAAGGTGTATCCATATCCACCCCAAAACTTGCCATAGCTTGCTCAAGCATGGTTGGGTAATAATTGGAGGAAATAGGATTCCAAGGCGCCAAAGCTCCCTCTCTCAAAGACTTACTTGGGTCAGGAACAACCAAGTCCAAATCCACTTCCAACTTAATGCCTAGCCCATCACAGGTCGGACAAGAGCCGAACGGCGCATTAAAAGAGAAGAGTCTTGGTTCTAATTCAGGAACCGTAAATCCACAGACAGGACAGGAATAATGCTCAGAAAAGAGCAGTTCATTGCCATCCATAGTGTCAATCATAAGGTAGCCATCTCCCAGCCTTAAAGCTGCTTCAACCGAATCAAATAAACGGCTACGAATACCATCCTTATTAACCAGACGGTCAATAACCACCTCAATGTTGTGCATCTTACTTTTGGACAACTCTGGCACTTCTGTCACGTCAAAAATATCCCCGTCAACGCGCACACGGACATAGCCGTCTTTTTGAATTTTCTCAAAAACTGTTTTGTGTTGCCCCTTCTTCCGACGAACAACAGGAGCTAAAATCTGCATGCGTGTCCGTTCAGGGAGGGCTAAGACCTGCTCTACAATTTGTTCTGCAGAAGACGCCGTGATAGCACCATGCCCATTGATACAGTAAGGTGTGCCCACACGCGCATATAGTAGACGTAAATAATCATTGATTTCCGTAACCGTACCAACCGTTGAGCGAGGGTTCTTACTGGTGGTTTTTTGGTCAATGGAAATAGCAGGGCTAAGACCGTCAATGGAATCCACATCTGGTTTTTCCATATTACCCAAGAACTGTCTAGCATAAGCTGATAAACTTTCTACGTAACGACGTTGCCCTTCCGCATAAATAGTATCAAAGGCTAGACTAGATTTTCCTGACCCTGATAACCCTGTCACGACAACTAATTTGTCTCGTGGAATTTCCACGTCAATATTTTTTAAATTGTGGGCTCTTGCCCCATGAATTATTATTTTATTTTGCATCTTGAATGTGCCTAAAGGCACCCTCCTCATCGAGCTTTCTTATATTATAACAAAAATTTCTGATAACCTATTGCCCCAAACTTTGCGAATTTTGGTATAATAGATAAGTATTGAGAATTTTTCAGAAAATCCTTGAGAAGACTTTATTATCAAGGTTTGATGTCAATCTCTACCAGTTAATCATCAAAAAGGAGGGCTTGTCATGAAACAAATGTTTCTTTCATCGGCAATTGAATTCAAAGAAATAGAAACATTCGAGCCAGGAGCTTGGATTAAACTGGTTAACCCTTCCCAAGAAGAGTCTATGAAGATCGCCGATCAATTTAACATTGATATTTCTGACTTGCGCGCCCCTTTGGACGTGGAAGAAACCTCACGTATTGCCGTAGAAGATGATTATACCCTAATTATCGTAGACGTCCCGATATACGAAGAACGTAACAATAAAAGTTACTATATTACTATGCCTTTAGGCATTATTGTAACGGAAAATGCTGTTATCACAACTTGTCTGCATGACATGACCCTTTTCGATCATTTTCACAACCGCCGGGTCAAAAATTTCTATACCTTCATGAAGACACGTTTTGTTTTTCAGATTCTATATCGCAACGCCGAGCTCTTTCTGACTGCCTTGAGGACCATTGATCGCCAAAGCGAACGTTTGGAAGCTCAGCTTGAAGCAGCTACTCGAAATGAAGAACTTATCGACATGATGGAACTTGAAAAATCCATTGTCTACTTAAAGGCTTCCTTGAAATTCAACGAACGCATCGTCAAGAAATTATCCAGCTCAACAAGCTCTCTCAAGAAATACATTGAGGACGAGGATTTGCTAGAAGATACCTTGATTGAAACCCAACAGGCGATTGAGATGGCTGGCATTTATGAAAATGTCTTGAATGCCATGACCGAAACCACTGCTTCTATTATCAACAATAACCAGAACACCATTATGAAAACACTGGCCTTGATGACCATGGCTTTAGATATACCAACTGTGATTTTCTCCGCCTATGGTATGAATTTCCAAAACAACTGGTTACCACTAAATGGCCTAGAACATGCTTTTTGGTATATCACCTTGATTGCTATGCTCCTTAGTTCCTTTGTTGTGATTTACTTTATTAGAAAAAAATGGTTCTAGAGTGGAGTAAGCTGCAGAATGCGGTTAAGACCTGACAAAACTCTGTGTCAGACGACTGGCTCCAAAGTCTCATTTGACACTAACTAATATCATTGACTTACTTTAACTAACCCATATAAAGAAGGGATTCCCATGGAATTACAAGAACTTACCAAAAAAAATCAAGAATTTATCCACACCGCTACGAACAAATTAATCCAAGACGGCAAGTCTGATGAGGACATTAAGCTGATTCTCGAAGAAGCCATTCCAGCTATTCTCGAAAACCAGAAAAAAGGAGTCACCGCTCGAAATCTATTAGGCACTCCGACTGCTTGGGCAGCTTCTTTTAGCCAAGACCCTAGTCAAAAAGCAGCAGAAACTGACAAAAACACCAATCCTTGGTTGATGTGGCTAGATACCTCTTTGCTATTCATCGGAATTGTTGCCCTTTTAAATGGCATCATGACCTTCTTCAACACAAACGCTACAGTTACAGGATTGATTTCCTTACTGGCACTTGGTTTTGGTGGAGGAGCATCCATGTACGCTACTTATTACTTTATTTACCGTCATCTCGGAAAAGATAAGAGCCTTCGTCCAAGTTGGTTCAAAATCATCGCAGCCTTATCATTAGCCATGTTGATTTGGATTGCCTTGTACTCTGCAACTGCCTTTTTACCAACCTCTCTTAACCCACAGTTGCCTCCTCTTGCCTTGCTCATTATTGGTGGTGTTTCCCTTGCTTTACGCTATTACCTACAACGCAAATACAACATTCAAAACACTATGTCACCTGTTAACAAATAACAATCATTTCATCCTTGCTGTCTACGCAAGGATTTTCGTTTACTATCATTCTCTCTTTTAGAAAAAACTCACCTATACGCCTAGACTAGTCCTAGTCAACTAAAAAACAGTCCGAAATGGACTGTTTGTTTATTAGTCTTCGTTTACGTAAGGCATAAGAGCCATAACGCGAGCACGTTTGATTGCTGTTGTTACTTTACGTTGGTTTTTAGCTGAAGTTCCTGTTACACGACGAGGAAGAATTTTTCCACGTTCTGAAACGAAACGGCTAAGAAGCTCAGTATCTTTGTAATCAACATATTCAATTTTGTTAGCTGCGATGAAGTCAACTTTTTTACGGCGTTTGAATCCGCCACGACGTTGTTGAGCCATGTATTTTCTCCTTTATAAATTATGATGTTAAGGGCTCTTAAAAAACGACTGAATTTTAGAAAACTGGCAAGAAATCTTGATTTCCTAGGGAGTTGATCTAAATTCTAAGTTCTAAATTTTTAGCCCGAACTCAAATAATTTCGTATTCGTTCAATCCATTCTGACTAGAATGGAAGATCGTCATCTGAGATATCCATCGGGTTTGAGTTCCCAAATGGGCTATCATCTCTTCCAAAGTTAGGCGTTTGTTGTGCAGGCGCTGAGTAACTGTTTGATGATGAAGTGTTATTGTTAAAACCACCATTAAATGAGCCAGTTGAGCCACCTTCACGTGTAGCACGACTTTCCAACATTTGGAAATTATCTGCAACAACTTCTGTTACATAGACACGTTGTCCTTGTTGGTTTTCGTAGTTACGTGTCTGAATACGACCCGTAACTCCGATCAAAGCACCTTTTTTAGCCCAGTTCGCTAAATTTTCAGCCGGTTGACGCCAGATCACACAGTTAATGAAATCTGCCTCGCGTTCACCATTTTGGCTTTTAAAGGTACGGTTAACAGCAAGTGTGAAGGTAGCCACAGCTACTTGACTTGGTGTGTAACGAAGTTCTGCATCCTTGGTCATACGACCAACTAGTACTACATTATTAATCATAAACTACCCTCTTAGTTGGAATTAAGCGTCAAGTTTAACGATCATGTGACGAAGAATGTCACCATTGATTTTTGAAAGACGGTCAAACTCGTTAAGAGCTGCTGCGTCAGTCGCTTCAAGGTTAACGATGTGGTAAAGTCCTTCACGGAAATCGTTGATTTCGTATGCAAGACGACGTTTTTCCCAATCTTTTGATTCAACAACAGTTGCACCGTTGTCAGTCAAGATAGAGTCAAAGCGTGCTACCAAAGCGTTTTTAGCTTCTTCTTCAATGTTTGGACGAATGATATAAAGAATTTCGTATTTAGCCATTGATATTTTCCTCCTTTTGGTCTAATGACTCACTACTTTTGGAGTGAGTAAGTGAGGTATACTCACAGAATCTTATTGTACACTAATAGTCAATTAAAAGCAAGGAACTTTTTCTACTTGACTAAGTTTTGTCAAACATTTTCTTTCACGAGTTTTAAAAATTGGCACTTAGTCAGACTCCTAAAAAATAGGTGAAAAAAGAAAAAGCAAGGAAAAGTTTTAACCAAAGTGCAAAATATAAAATTAGGGCCAAAACAAAAAGGTTAAACTTTTTAAAAATAATAGCAACCATGGCACATACGATACCTAATCCAGGAAAAACTTGCGTCATGATCAGCCATTCCAACTGTAGTCCGCTCAAAGAAGGATCAAATGGATAAATATAGTTAAGAAATAACACAAGAATCATCATTATAAAAACGAACCACGAATACCGATCAATAAGATTCTTTAATTTCTGGAACATGTCCCCTCCAAATTAAAACCTGTCTGCTTCTATCGTTAATTTCAGTTATTCTAAATCAACATTTAGATGAGGTAAACCTAATATTATTATAATATTTCCTTTTCTTTTTCGCAAATACCTAAAATCTTTTTTTACTCTTTTTAAGACTCCTGTGTTACAATAACAACATGATTGAATTAAAAGATTATGGTATTAATATGTGGGATAATGAGACAATCGCTTCTTTTCGTCGCACACTTTTAGAGTGGTATGACCAAGAAAAACGTGATCTCCCTTGGCGAAGAACTACTAATCCATATTATATTTGGGTTTCTGAAATCATGTTGCAACAAACACAAGTTAATACGGTAATCCCTTATTATAAACGTTTTCTAGAGTGGTTTCCTCAAATAAAAGATTTGGCAGACGCTCCTGAAGAACAATTACTAAAGGCATGGGAGGGACTAGGCTATTATTCTCGGGT
Source organism: Streptococcus pyogenes (assembly GCF_002055535.1). Taxonomy (NCBI): domain Bacteria; kingdom Bacillati; phylum Bacillota; class Bacilli; order Lactobacillales; family Streptococcaceae; genus Streptococcus; species Streptococcus pyogenes. The sequence goes on from NZ_LN831034.1 coordinate 1,595,131, forward strand.
GCGTAATATGCAAAAGGCTGCACAGCAAGTGATGGTTGATTTTGGTGGCATATTTCCTCACACTTATGATGATATTGCTTCATTAAAAGGGATTGGTCCTTATACTGCAGGTGCTATCGCCAGCATCTCATTCAACTTACCAGAGCCTGCTGTTGATGGCAATGTGATGCGTGTCATGGCTCGTTTGTTTGAAGTTAATTATGATATCGGTGACCCTAAAAATCGTAAAATTTTTCAAGCTATTATGGAAATACTAATTGACCCTGACAGACCCGGTGATTTTAACCAGGCACTTATGGATCTAGGTACAGACATCGAATCCGCTAAGACACCTAGGCCTGATGAAAGCCCTATTCGTTTCTTTAACGCTGCTTATTTGAATGGTACTTATGGTAAATACCCCATAAAAAATCCAAAGAAAAAGCCTAAACCAATGCGAATTCAGGCTTTTGTCATTCGTAACCAAAATGGCCAGTATCTACTGGAGAAAAATACTAAAGGGAGACTTCTAGGAGGATTTTGGTCATTTCCTATTATCGAAACATCACCTCTTTCTCAACAATTAGATTTATTTGATGACAATCAATCCAACCCCATAATCTGGCAAACCCAAAATGAAACTTTCGAAAGAGAATATCAATTAAAGCCACAATGGACTGATAATCACTTTCCAAATATTAAGCACACTTTTAGTCACCAGAAGTGGACAATAGAACTCATAGAGGGGGTGGTCAAAGCAACAGATTTACCTAATGCTCCTCACCTAAAGTGGGTAGCAATTGAGGACTTTTCTCTTTATCCCTTTGCAACACCACAAAAGAAAATGCTAGAGACCTACTTAAAACAGAAAAATGCTTAATCGCAAGTGAACTATAACGGTTCACTTTTTGTTTACAATTCCTTTACGCCGCTGTAAAGTTTTTCGGTGATATTTATGGAAATTGGTCAGCAAATTATTCGCTACCGTAAACAACAAGCGCTCTCGCAAGAAAAATTAGCCGAGAAAGTCTATGTAAGCCGTCAGAGCATATCTAACTGGGAAAATGACAAAACTTACCCAGACATCCATAGCCTCTTACTCCTAAGTCAAATTTTTCAAGTGAGCTTAGACCAACTCATTAAAGGAGACATTGAGAAAATGAAATATACCATCACTCAGGTTGATAAAAAGAATTTTAAACGAGATACCAAAGTAATGGTAACATTGATGATACTATTAATGATTTCAAGTTATCCATTAGTCTATTTCTTAGAGTGGCTAGGACTTGGCATTTTTGTTTTATTATCGATAATTACTATGACTTATGCTAATCGTGTGGAACGTTTTAAGAAAAAATATGATGTGCAACCTTATAAGGAAATCCTAGCTGTTTCAAATGGAAAATTATTAGACGAAATCGAAAAACGAGAAGAAAGAGCAACACTTCCTTATCAGAAACCCCTTATTGTCACTGTATTTTTCCTCATTACTGTTGCTTTTGCTTTTGCAAGTCGTTTTATGTTTACATGGTTATTCCATTGAAGTTAGTAGGTCATAAAATAAAGCTCAGCGTGACGCTGGGCTTTATTTTAGTTAACTCAATTCAGCAATAATAGCTTTCAATTGGTCTTTAGTATGAACACCTGCAACTTGTTTAACCACTTCTCCGTCTTTTTTAAACATCAATGTTGGAATTGACATAATACCAAACTGACGAGCAGTTTCCGGATTTTCATCAACATCCATTTTCAAAATTTTGAGTTCATCTTCATCGATTTCTTGAGATAACTGTTCTAAGATTGGTGCTTGCATACGACATGGACCACACCAAGTTGCCCAAAAATCAATGAGTACTAAACCTTCTTTAGTTTCTTCTACAAATGTAGCATCTGTTACTTCTAATGCCATCTTTTTTCTCCATTTCATCTTAATGATAAGCCTATTGTACAAGAATTTAGTTGTTTTTGAAACTATTTGCTACGAACTCGCTAAATCAATAAACAAAGCCCTAACATCAAGCCAATAAGGTAACCTACAATAACATCCTTAGGATAGTGAATACCTGCTATCACACGGCAAATTGCCAATAAAGCCGATAATATTAAACAAACTATTCCAAAGTAAACATAATATCGTAACAAACACATACTAATCATCGTAGCTGAAAAAACATGTCTGCTAGGCATTGACCTTCCCTTTGTATCCTTATCAATTAAAGGTTTAATATTCCATTTTTCATACGGTCGTGGAAAATCAAAGCGTTTCCTAATGTAAGACAAAGCTATAAAGCCAACAGCAGGAATAATTAATAACCTTAACCATAATTGAAATGTCATCCCTTGCCAAAGCGTAAATATCAGAAAAGATGGATAAAGTATGTACATCACTCCTGTGATTATTTTTAGTAAAACATTTAAAAGAATTATTAACTGTGGGGTTTTTCTAAAAGGTTGAGATAGTTTGGCATAAAAGTGTTCATATGATTCCATCATTTACCCTAACGTTACAATTGTGGCACCAGATCCCCCTGCATTTTGTGGGGCATAAGCAAAATGCTTAACATGCTTATTACGACGAAGATATTTTGTCACTCCCTCACGAATAACGCCTGTACCAATACCATGAATGATATCAACTTGTCCCATATTGTTAAGCAATGCTTGATCAATAAAATGATCTAACTCTTGCATTGCTTCTTCGTATCTTTTACCTCTAAGATCAAGTCGAGCCCTTGGTCCAGAACCATCAGCCTTTTTAACCACATTAATCTGTTTATTTTTGACTTTCTGTTCTTCTTGGACTCTAACGAGGCTAAATTCATCTTGTGTTAATGTCATTTTGATAATTCCCACTTGTGCTTCCCAACGGCCATCTTTTAATTGACTAGTTAAGGTACCTCGCTGTCCATAACTAGTCACTATAATATCATCACCAATTCTAGGGGCACGAGCTGCTTTGATTTTTTTAGCCTTATTTAAGACTTTATTTTTTGATAAATCAACTTGAGGTGCTAATTTTTTTATTTGTGCCTTAGCATCTATAATTTCGTGAGGTTTTAATTGGCTCTTATCATTGAGTTTTTTTAAGATAGTATCACTCTCATTCAAAGCCATATCTACAATTTCTTGAGCTTCTTGATAGATTTTTTCTAACTCTTTATCGCGTTCATGTGAAAATTCATTATAGAGTTTCTTAACCGCACGATTGAATTTGAGGTTTTCTTGTTCAACTTCTTTAATATGATCCAGTCTTCTACGTGTCTCAAGTGTCTGTGCCTCTAACTGTTCAATAATACGGTTAACATCTGAGTCAGAATCTGTCATCTGCTTAGCTTGTTTAACAATAAATGGAGCTAAACCAAGGCGAGAAGCAATTTCAAATGCATTTGAGCGTCCAGGAACTCCTTGCATAAAGCGATATGTGGGGCTAAGCGTTTCTGCATCAAATTCCATGCTCGCATTCTCTACAAAATTTGTCTCAATCCCATAAGCTTTTAATTCTGGATAGTGCGTGGTCGCCATCGTTTTGATATGACTTAACCTAAGGTGTTCTAAAATAGCCATGGCCAAACTAGCACCTTCTTGAGGATCCGTTCCTGCTCCTAGTTCATCAAAGAGAACTAAACTATTGTGGTCAGCCTCGTTTAAAATACTGACTATGTGCGTCATATGACTAGAAAAAGTTGATAGACTTTGTTCAATAGATTGCTCATCGCCAATATCTGCAAAGATATTGTTAAATACTGCAATTTTACTACCTTTATCCGCTAATACTGGCAAACCAGACTGTCCCATTAATTGTGCTAAACCGAGTGTTTTTAGCATAATCGTCTTACCACCAGTATTGGGACCAGTGATGACAATTGCAGTTAAATCGTGATCAAAATGTAAGTCATTAGCCACAGGATTACTTAACAGAGGATGACGAACATTGATTAATGCTAACGTGCTGTCATTAGAAATCTTAGGTATCGTCGCCTTATTATCAGACATAAAAAGATATTTAGCCCTTACAAAATCAAGATGCCCAAGAATCCATGCATTATTTCTAATAGTGGCGACATGAGGTCTTAACAAGTCTGAAAATGCGTGTAAAATACGACCTTCTTCGTGGCGTTCGTCAGCTCTAAGCTGCGTTATCTCTTCGTTTAGTGTAACTACAGCACGAGGCTCAATATAAACAGTACTTCCTGAAGAAGAGATGTCATGAACCACACCAGAAATACGATTCCGATAAGTATTTTTTACTGGTAGGACACTTCGTCCACTACGACTAGCGATTAGATTCTCTGATAAAAGCTCTGCTTTTTCCTTAAGCATATCCTGTAAAATCTGACGAACCCGTCGTTCACTATTTGTTAATTGACGACGGATACGCTCTAATTCTGGACTCGCAAAATGTTCTAAAAAACCACCATCATTGATAGCTTGAAAAGACCCTTGCAGATTAGGGAATTGTTCCAAATTTTCAAACAAACGATCCAAAGATTGGAAAGAAACATTATCCAAATCAGAATAAAAGTGAATCATATCCGAAGAACTCTGTAAAACTTTTTTGATAGCCAAAAGTTCTTGAATATTAAGATCAGTTGAAAGCTCTAAGCGTTTTAAACTCTCAGAGATTGAACTTAGGCTGACTATGCCAAATGAGTGATGTTCAACAAAAATCTGTTCCATGTCAGAAATTTCATTAAAACTTTTTTCTATTTTAGGAGCCTCCGTCATCGGCTCCAGCTCTAATAATTCTTCTTGTGATTGTTCTGTCTTGAGATAAGGTAATAGCAATTCCTTAACTTTGTTAAATTCTAACTGCTCTAAAATCTTGTTATTCATACTCTTCATTATACCTAAAATGATGGAAAATGGGGCAAGAAAGTCACTAAGTTCCCATGCGTTCTCTTTATTTCTAAACAGTTTCTCGTAAATAAAGAACCTAAAGGTGAAACTCACTCCAGGTTCTTATATTAGTCACAAAACGATATCAAATAATGGCTTGAATCCACAATTTTTGAATAATTATTGTCAATGGTGGAAGGTGTTCGATCACCAAACGAGCAAGAAAACTAGAGTGCAAATAGTGCTGTAAAAAAGGCATAGGGACCGTTGCAAAAATAGACAGTAACATGTTCAAAAAAAGAAGCGATACTAGAAACGCTAGTCCGCCACTCAAACATTTTGTCCACTGGTTATCAAAATAATTTAGCAAAAGGAAATGAACAAAAATCCCAAGAAAGCGACTCAATGCATACCCCAATAAGAAAATGATAAAAAAGGCAAGGCCTGCATAATAAACCTTATCTAAAACAAAGATATCAACTGATTTAAAGAAAAAGACTGATGTTCCTTCTACCGGGTTAGAATAAGGAATCCAAAGCGTTAGCTTATGGGCTAATCCAATATAAAATCGATTAGCTACCAAAAGAGAAAGTAGGGCTCCTAAGACATAAAACGATTGAAGAATAATACCTCTACTATAACCAATATAAAAATTCCAAGTTAAAATAAGCACTATCAATAAAGATAACATGATTAAACCTCATTCACATCTATTTGATTAGCTTTTTCTTGAAGACCAACCAAGGTTTTTTGACGTAAATCTAAAATTTCAGCTTCCATTTTTTCAATGGCAATCTCTCTGCTTAATTGTGTTGACAAGGTATTGATAGCCATTAAAATAGCGATAGTCTCGTCATCAGCTTCTGGTAAATGATTTTTAAGAGCCTGATACTTTTCTTTAGCTACCCGCTCAACTTCTTCCATAAAGAGATTGTCTTTGTCAGTTGTCAATGTTAATGTTTTTTCACCAAAGGTGAATTTATAGCGATTAATACTTTTCATAGGGTCACCTCATTAGCATTATACCGTAAAATGAAACTTTCGTAAAATAGTCAACACCATTGCCCTAACCCGTCTAAACATTCGAGTCTCTGTTTTCTTTGTTAAATAAACTTATGAATTAACCATAGTCAACTATTTTATGTTAAAATAATTATTATGAATACCTTAGTTTTGAAAATAGATGCTATACTGAGTAAACATTTAAAAAAACAGCTAGCCCCCTACACCATCAGTAGCCAAAATACCTATGTAGCCTTTGCTGCTAAAAAAAATGGGGTTACTGTTTTGCTGTACAAATCCGGAAAATTAGTTCTCCAGGGAAACGGTGCAAATGCTTTAGCTCAAGAGCTTAATCTTCCAGTAGCTAAGACAGTTTTTGAAGCAAGCAACAATAGCCAAGATATACCTATAATCGGCAGTGATGAGGTGGGTAATGGCTCTTATTTTGGTGGGATTGCTGTTGTGGCAAGTTTTGTCGATCCTAAAGATCATTCCTTCCTGAAAAAGCTTGGGGTTGATGATTCTAAAAAATTATCGGATAAAACCATTCAACAGATTGCGCCTCTGTTAGAGAAACAAATACCTCATCAATCACTTCTCCTATCACCTAAAAAATATAACGAATTGGTTGGTAAAAGTAAACCATATAATGCCATTTCTATCAAAGTTGCTCTTCATAACCAAGCTATTTTTTTGTTGTTACAAAAAGGCATTCAACCTAAACAAATTGTTATTGATGCTTTCACTAGCCAATCAAATTATGAAAAGCATCTAAAAAAGGAAAAAAACCATTTCCCAAATCCTCTAACCTTTCAAGAAAAGGCAGAAAGTCACTATTTGGCTGTGGCTGTTAGCTCTATCATTGCTAGAAATCTATTTTTAGACAATCTCGATCAATTAGGTCAAGATTTAGGTTACCAACTCCCAAGCGGTGCTGGTTCAGCTTCAGATAAAGTTGCTAGCCAACTCTTAGCCGCTTATGGTATGTCTAGCTTAGAATATAGTGCTAAACTTCACTTCGCCAACACTCACAAAGCGCAAGCGCTTCTCACTAAATAAAAGGAATCATATGAAACAGTTTATTAAAGAATGGGGCCCATTCACTCTCTTTTTAATTCTCTTTGGTCTATCTCGTCTTTTTTTGTGGCAGGCTGTTAAAGTAGACGGCCATTCTATGGACCCAACTCTAGCTCATGGCGAACGCCTTATCGTTTTTAATCAAGCTAGAATTGATCGCTTTGATATTGTAGTTGCTCAGGAAGAAGAAAACGGACAAAAGAAAGAAATCGTAAAAAGAGTTATTGGATTGCCAGGCGATACCATTTCTTATAATGATGACACACTTTATATTAATGGTAAAAAAACAGTTGAGCCGTATTTGGCTGAGTATCTAAAACAATTTAAAAACGATAAACTCCAAAAAACTTACGCCTATAATACCCTATTCCAACAGTTAGCAGAAACATCTGATGCTTTTACAACTAATTCTGAGGGACAAACACGCTTTGAGATGAGTGTTCCAAAAGGAGAATACCTTCTTCTTGGTGATGATCGTATTGTTTCCAGGGATAGTCGCGAAGTTGGTAGTTTCAAAAAAGAAAACCTTATCGGTGAAGTGAAAGCTCGTTTTTGGCCACTCAATAAAATGACCGTTTTTAATTAGAAAAAACCTGCCTTTGGGCAGGTTTTCAGTTATCTTGTATAAATAGAAAGAGTTACTATGGAATACGTTTTTACAGGTACTGTTGATCGTATCATTTTTGAAAACCAGGCTAATTTCTTTAAAATTCTCCTCCTTGCCATTGAGGATACAGACAGTGACATTGACGACTTTGAAATCATTATCACAGGAACGATGGCTGACATTATTGAAGGAGATGACTACACCTTTTGGGGGGAATTGACCCAGCACCCTAAATATGGACAGCAACTCAAACTAAGCCGTTACCAAAAAATCAAACCTAGTTCATCTGGTTTGGTTAATTATTTCTCTAGCGACCATTTTAAGGGGATTGGTAAAAAAACAGCGGAGAAAATCATTGCGCTATATGGTCATAATACCATTGACCATATTTTAGAAGACCCAAGCAAATTAGAAACTATCTCTGGCCTATCTAAGGCTAATCGTCAAGCCTTTGTCGCTAAACTAAAATTGAATTACGGCACAGAGCAACTGATTGCTGGTCTCGTCGAACTTGGCCTTAGCAACCGTTTTGCCCTTCAAGCGTTTGAAAAGTATAAAGAAGAGGCTCTTGACCTTGTTAAAGAAAATCCCTATCAGTTAGTCGAAGATCTACAAGGTTTTGGGTTTAAAATGGCAGATGCTCTCGCTGAAAACTTAGGGATTGAAAGCGACTCTCCGAAACGTTTTCGTGCAGCCCTCCTTCACTGTCTCTTGGAAGAATCCATCAATCGAGGAGATACTTATGTCCAAGCACGACAATTATTAGACTTTGCCATCACACTCCTTGAAGATGCACGTCAAGTAGAATGTGATCCTGCTGCTGTGGCTGAACAACTAAGCGAGTTAATCATAGAGGGCAAAATCAAAAACAGTGACACCAAACTGTTTGATGCTAGCCTTTATTTTGCTGAAGAAGGGATTGCTAACAACATCTCTCGTCTCTTAGATACTCCTTTAAGTCAGTCATTTAGTCATGATACCATTCAAACAACCATCCAAGCCGTTCAAAAAGACTTTGCCATCACCTATGACCAAGTGCAGCAAGAAGCCATTACTAAGGCTTTAACCAGCAAGGTCTTTCTCCTAACAGGTGGTCCCGGAACAGGAAAAACAACTGTTATTCGAGGCATTTTGCAGGCTTACGCGAACCTGCATCAGATTGATTTGGATAAAAAAGACCTTCCTATCTTGTTAGCAGCTCCAACAGGTCGGGCTGCACGTCGCATGAATGAGTTGACTGGACTTCCTAGCGCAACCATCCACAGGCACTTAGGCCTCAATGGCGACAACGATTACCAAGCCATGGAGGATTATCTAGACTGCGACCTGCTGATTGTCGATGAATTTTCAATGGTGGATACCTGGCTTGCCAACCAGTTGTTAGGAGCTATTAACTCAACAACTCAAGTGATTATTGTCGGAGATAGTGACCAGCTTCCTTCGGTTGGACCCGGTCAAGTCCTGTCAGATCTTTTAAAAGTCAATAGCCTGCCCCAAATCGCCTTGCAAAAGATATTTCGTCAATCCCAAGAATCTACTATTGTCAATTTGGCAGACCAGATGCGTCGAGGAATCTTAGCTGCTGACTTTCGTGATAAAAAAGCTGACCGTTCTTATTTTGAAGCCCAAGCAGCCTTTATCCCTGACATGATTCAAAAAATTGTCCTATCTGCTATTAAAAGTGGCATCCCTGCTGAGGAAATTCAAATTTTAGCACCTATGTACAAAGGACAAGCTGGCATCAATCATCTTAATCAACTCATGCAAGAACTTCTCAATCCCTTGCAAGGACAAACAGAATTTCTGTTCAATGATACGCATTTTCGTAAAGGTGATAAAGTCCTGCACTTAGTCAACGATGCTCAGTTGAATGTCTTTAACGGAGATATTGGTTATATTACAGATTTGATTCCTGCTAAATACACCGAATCTAAGCAAGACGAATTAATCTTAGATTTTGACGGTAGCGAAGTCACGTACCCTAGAAATGAATGGCTAAAATTAACCCTGGCCTATGCCATGAGCATTCATAAATCGCAAGGGAGTGAGTTTCAAGTGGTGATTTTACCTATCACACGCCAAAGCGGCCGACTCTTGCAACGAAATGTGATTTACACGGCCATTACTCGGTCTAAAAGTAAGTTAATTCTGTTGGGAGAATATACTGCCTTTGAGTATGCTATTAAACACGAAGGCGATAAACGCCAAACCTACTTGATCGAACGCTTCCAAGAACAATCCGACTTAGCCTCCTCTCAACCTAACCAAGAGCTAAAATCAAAAGAGCAGACCTCCCTTTTTTCTAATACGGCAACCCTTGAGGACGACTCTCAAAAATCTTCCTCTCAATCAACAAACTCTAACCCCACTGAGAACTCTCAGTCAGATAATGATGATTTTAGGTTAACACCTGAGAATTATTCGACTATCGATTCGATGATAGGGCTTACAGAATCAGATATTGCCCTCTTTTTCCAGAAAAAATCCTAGAAAAACGGACATTTTTGATTAATCTATGGTATAATATTTTTGTATTAAACACATTGTACAATTTCGGATTAAGGACTCTAGGAGGATTATATGATTTCTTATGAAAAAGTGCGTCAGGCACTCAAAACGTCTACTATTGCCATTATTATTCTAAACGGGCTTGGAGTTGTACTGTCATTAATGGGATTTGCAGGGATTTTCTACTTACAAAGCCAACTCAAGAATGAAGCATTTCGGGCCCAATTAACAACTGAGCAATTGGCACAGCTACAAAGCAGCATGACACCATTTATGATTTTCTTATCTGTCTTAAATGTCCTTGCTATTATTGCTATCATTGTCTTTTGTGCTCAAAACTTATCTAAATTAAAACAAGGTCTAACGGTTAGTTATATTCCTTATATCTTAGGCCTTATCCTTTCTGTTATCGGCTTGGTTAACCAGTTCACAACAACCATGTCAATGGTTGGAACTATCCTTATCCTTATACAAGCTGCTCTTTATGGCTTTGCTTTTTACAAGGCTAAAACCCTTAACGAAAAAGGTGATGATACAGACCAAGCTATGCTGTAATAAAATAATGGACCAAAGAAGCTGATTAGGGAAATCCCTAATCAGCTTCTTTTTTCTCCAAAATGAGGCGGACGGATAGAGCACTCTTTCTCCTATAGGTCCAAGGAAATATCAGCTACCTTATCCTCCAAATTGGTCATGGTTACCCCTAACAGGCGGATACCAGCAGGATTTTCGCTTAAGCTGTCAAAAATATCCCCAGCTACTTGCTCAATTTGTGCGGCATTTCTGGTTAATTCTGGCAAGGTGACACGTTTTGTCAAGGTGGTAAAATCAGCATAACGCACTTTGAGCACAATGGTCTTGCCTAACTTTTTATGGTCTTGTAAGAGAGCGGCCACGCGCTTAACATTTTTACTGATCTCTGCCTTGATGTCTGTTTCTTGATAAAGCAGTTTAGCGTAGGTTCTCTCACTGCCAATTGACTTGCGTATCCGATCAGACTTGACAGGAGAATTGCTGATGCCTCTCGCTTTACGGTAAAGGTCAAAACCAAACCGACCAAAATGATCAATCAAGGTCATTTCAGGAACTGCCAACAAATCCTGTCCTGTATAAATCCCCATGTCATGCAGTTTTTTAACTGATTTTTTACCAACACCATGAAACTTTTCAATGGGGAGTTTGGCTAAAAAGCACAGGGCATCTTCTTTCAAGACTAGAGTGAGGCCATGAGGTTTTTCAAAATCACTAGCCAATTTAGCCAAAAATTTGTTATAAGACACACCTGCTGAACAGGTCAATCCTACTTCTTTCCAGATATCATGCTGAATCAGCTTGGCTATTTTGACGGCTGACTTAATCCCCAACTTATTATCAGTCACATCAAGGTAAGCCTCGTCAATGGACATAGGCTCTACCACATCAGTATAACGCTTAAAAATACGGCGGATCTGGTCTCCAACTGTTCGATACTTTTCATAATTTCCTGAAATAAAAATGGCTTTGGGACAACGCTCATAAGCTTCCTTAGAGCTCATGGCCGAATGAATGCCATATTTTCTCGCTTCGTAATTACAAGTGGAAACAACTCCGCGACCACCTGTTTCTCTTGGATCTTTCCCAATCACAACAGGCTTTCCTTTTAAAGCAGGGTTATCCCTTTCCTCAACTGCAGCAAAAAAGGCATCCATGTCAATATGGATGATTTTTCGTGACGTGTCATTAATCAGTGGAAAAATAAGCATAAGTCCCTCCTTTCTCTATTATACCTTTTAGGCTATCTAAAGCCAAAAAAATACATTCTAATACAGTTTGTGACTGTTTCAACAATCTGTATTATAAAAGAATCTTAATTTTGTCAAGAATTTTGCTTGGGAAAACGTTTCCTATGTGTTAAACTTAGAATTGTAAATGTAACAGATCGCTTTGTTACTAGAATTTAAGGAGAAATTTATGGCAACTGTTAAAACCAATACAGATGTTTTCGAAAAAGCTTGGGAAGGCTTTAAAGGAACTGACTGGAAAGAAAAAGCAAGTGTCTCACGTTTTGTACAAGCTAACTACACCCCATACGATGGCGATGAATCTTTCTTGGCTGGTGCTACTGAACGTTCACTTCACATCAAAAAAGTTATCGAAGAAACAAAAGCACACTATGAAGCTACACGTTTCCCATACGATACTCGTCCAACTTCAATTGCTGACATTCCTGCTGGTTTCATCGATAAAGAAAATGAATTAATTTATGGTATTCAAAACGATGAATTGTTCAAATTGAACTTCATGCCAAAAGGTGGTATCCGTATGGCGGAAACGACCCTTAAAGAAAACGGCTATGAACCAGACCCAGCAGTACATGAAATCTTTACTAAGTATGTGACAACTGTTAACGACGGTATCTTCCGCGCTTATACTTCAAATATTCGTCGCGCTCGTCATGCCCACACTGTAACTGGTCTTCCAGATGCTTACTCACGTGGACGTATCATCGGTGTTTACGCTCGTCTTGCTCTTTACGGTGCTGACTACTTGATGCAAGAAAAAGTCAATGACTGGAATGCTATCACTGAAATCGATGAAGAATCCATTCGTCTTCGCGAAGAAGTTAACCTTCAATACCAAGCTCTTGGTGAAGTGGTTAAACTTGGTGACCTTTACGGAGTTGATGTTCGTCGCCCAGCACAAAACGTTAAAGAAGCTATCCAATGGGTAAACATCGCTTTCATGGCTGTATGTCGTGTGATCAACGGTGCTGCTACTTCTCTTGGACGTGTGCCAATCGTTCTTGATATCTTTGCAGAACGTGACCTTGCTCGCGGTACCTTTACAGAATCAGAAATCCAAGAATTTGTTGATGATTTTGTCCTTAAACTCCGTACCGTAAAATTTGGTCGTACGAAAGCTTACGATGCGCTTTACTCAGGTGACCCAACATTCATCACAACTTCTATGGCTGGTATGGGTAACGATGGTCGTCACCGTGTAACTAAGATGGACTACCGTTTCTTGAACACGCTTGATAATATTGGTAACTCTCCAGAACCAAACTTGACTGTTCTTTGGACTGACCAACTGCCAGAAACATTCCGTCGCTACTGTATGAAAATGAGCCACAAGCACTCTTCTATCCAATATGAAGGTGTGACAACAATGGCTAAAGAAGGTTATGGTGAAATGTCATGTATTTCATGTTGTGTGTCACCACTTGACCCAGAAAATGAAGAACAACGTCATAACATCCAATACTTCGGTGCTCGTGTAAACGTTCTTAAAGCCCTTCTTACTGGTCTTAACGGTGGTTACGATGATGTTCACAGAGACTACAAAGTGTTTAACGTTGTTGAACCAATCACATCAGAAGTTCTTGAGTACGACGAAGTTATGGCTAACTTTGAGAAATCTCTTGACTGGTTGACAGATACTTATGTAGATGCGCTTAACATCATCCACTACATGACTGATAAATACAACTACGAAGCAGTTCAAATGGCCTTCTTGCCAACACACCAACGTGCTAACATGGGATTCGGTATCTGTGGTTTCGCTAACACAGTTGATACCTTGTCAGCTATTAAATACGCAACTGTTAAAACTATCCGCGATGAAAATGGCTACATCTATGACTACGAAGTAACAGGTGACTTCCCTCGTTACGGTGAAGATGACGACCGTGTTGATGACATCGCGAAATGGTTGATGGAAGCTTACCACACACGTCTTGCAAGCCACAAACTTTACAAGAATGCTGAGGCTTCAGTATCACTTCTTACCATCACTTCAAACGTTGCTTACTCTAAACAAACTGGTAACTCTCCAGTTCACCGCGGCGTCTTCTTAAACGAAGATGGTACAGTTAACACTAGCCAAGTGGAATTCTTCTCACCAGGTGCTAACCCATCTAACAAAGCAAAAGGTGGCTGGTTACAAAACCTTAACTCACTTGCTAAACTGGAATTCTCACATGCTAACGATGGTATCTCATTGACTACTCAAGTATCACCTCGTGCTCTTGGTAAAACATTTGACGAACAAGTTGACAACTTGGTAACAGTGCTTGACGGTTACTTTGAAAATGGTGGTCAGCACGTTAACTTGAACGTTATGGACCTTAACGATGTTTATGACAAAATCATGAACGGCGAAGACGTTATCGTACGTATCTCTGGTTACTGTGTCAACACCAAATACCTTACACCAGAACAAAAAACTGAATTGACACAACGTGTCTTCCACGAAGTGCTTTCCATGGACGATGCTGCTGAAGCTATTTCAAGTAAATAGTAGTATCTAAATGATCAATAACTTATAAAAAAGAACAGCCATCTCATTTGATTCAAAATGAGATGGCTATTCTTTTTTCACTTATAATCACTCTAATCGCATCAGACAAATGAAATGGCTATTTTAGAAGAAACTTTAAAAACAGTAATAAGATCACTAAAACTGCCCCTTTAGACGTTACGATACGGGGGTTGTCAGATCATGCTTTAGTGCATTGTAAAGCAACTGACGTTCTTTTAACCATTTACTTTTATCATCCTCGTCGTAAGTACGGTTGGTCAAAAAAATAGCTGCCGTTTGCTCTTTTTTATTAAGCATTAGAAACGGCCCTGTGTAACCTGTATGACTAATCCAATCGCCATCTAAATTCCACCCTAGTGACCGCTCAATTGTTTGTTGGCTGTAGTTGCGCCACAGACAATCTGAAAATGGATCATTAAGATAATGATTGCTAAAACTTTCTAAATCTGCAAGAGTTGAAAATAGCCCCGCAGATCCAGAATGTTTTTTTAAGATTTTTGCTTTGGGATCATGAACTTCTCCATCACTCACACCCTTTAATGTTGGTACAGCTTCTGGACGAGGGCCAAAAGACGTATGATACATCCCAAAGGGAGTAAAGATAGTCTTGTCAAATATCTGGTCTAAAGATTCACTAAAGAGCTCTTCTAACATGAAGCCTAACAAGAGGAAATTGACATCTGTGTAATAAAAGTTTTTATTTTCTTTTTGAGTAAGATGATTAAGTGCTTTTCTTAATTGTTGTGCATTTAAAACATCTCTGTTAGGAATATAAGGATCAAGACCACTGGTATGAGTCAATAACTGTCGAATAGTGACAGTCGCATCAGCAATACTAGGATAATATACCTTTAAGGGATCATCTAATGCTAACGTACCATTATTCAATAAAATATTGCATATTGTGGCCACACCAACAACTTTTGAAACACTAGCCAAGTCATAAACTAAGTTAGCATCAACTGGTCGTCTTCCATCAATTGTTCCGATATGGTATTCTTGCCATCGACCAGATTGAAAGAGAGCCAGACTGGCCCCTTTGTATACTTTTTTGTGAAGATGGTTTTCAATACATTTAATGACCGCCAAAGTCATTTCGTAAACCATACTTCGATCTGACTTGGATCAGAAAGGACCAATACTTTGTGTTTTTTATCAATGTAGACCTTGTGCCCGTCTTCTTCTAAAGTTGCTTTTAGGACCTTCATATCATAGTCCTTTGAGACTTGAAATTCTAAAATTTCTAAATCCCAAGCAATATGGGGATCAATTGCCAAATCGGGACCTTCTTCTTGAATAAAATCCATAGTAATAGGTAACTGATCACTAAACAGATCCCGATAAAAAGCTTTTGAGCGTTCTTCACTAATAACATTTAAAACAATAATATCAAACTTAAATTGAGTTAAACCTTTAAAAGTCGCATCTTTTTCAAGCGATGGTAAATCAGTACCTTGGAGATGTTTAATATCTTGTTCAGCATGCAACAAGAATCGGTCTCCTTCTGGGGAAATAGTCTCAAAGGCATAGCCATTTTGACCTTTAAAAAGAGCGTCATAATGTGCTCCATGAGCTAATAATTGTTCGATTTCTTTAGGTTGATTTGTTTTGATGACAATCGTATTAACCTTTTTAGGGCCTTCTACCGCACGCGTTCTAACTGAAGGTGACTCTTCAATTACAAAACATTCCTGCCCTTCTCCCCAAGATGAAAAGATAGCAATCGCATTTTCTTCAGATACTAAACGAAGCCCTAAATTATTTTGATAAAATGCAATATTAAGGTCGCGATCATTAACGCGTAATACTGGAGTTTTAAAGGTAATATTTTCCATTAAAGTCATAATTTCCTCCTAATCCTCTGCTATTATAGACAAAATTCCTCTATTTGACAAGAAATTATACGTATTCATCCTACTAGATTTTTGATAAAGAGCGACAAACTAGCCTTTTAAACATTCACTACAATAACAGCTAAGCTCAGTAAGGGAAAAAGGAAGGCGTCCCCTTTCATGCAATATTAATATTTTAGCTTAATTTTAACAAAATACATCGAACTAAAGCTCTTCTAAGCATAGTGGCATGTTTTAATGAAGTAAATCACGTTGACGGCTAAGGTTTTTTTTTGTAAACTAGTCTTTATGAACGAATTGCTTATCCTTAGACTGATACAAGCTTTGCTAGTTTCGGCAATGCTTTTTATTTTCTTTATGTTAGTAAAACATCTTAAAAAAAATAAGATCAATCCTTTTAAACGCTTTTGGACGGGGTTTTGGATTGGCCTGCTAACAGATGCCCTTGACACCCTTGGGATAGGGTCTTTTGCTACTACCACAACGTGCTTTAAGTTAACTAAATTAGTCACTGACGATAGACAATTGCCTGGCACTATGACCGTAGCTCATGTGCTTCCGGTGCTCATTCAATCTCTTTGCTTTATTTTTGTCGTAAAAGTTGAGGTTCTAACTTTACTTGCTATGGCTGCAGCAGCCTTTATTGGAGCTTATTTTGGGACTCATATTACAAAAAACTGGCATGCTCCAACTGTCCAACGAATCCTTGGTAGTCTTTTAATCATAGCAGCTATAATCATGATCATTAGAATAATCTACCATCCAGGAGAACACCTTTCAGACACCATTCATGGCCTCCATGGCATCTGGCTTTTTGTTGGAATTGGTTTTAATTTTATCGTTGGAGTCTTGATGACTATGGGGTTAGGCAATTATGCTCCAGAATTGATTTTCTTTTCATTAATGGGTCTTAGCCCAACAGTTGCTATGCCTGTTATGATGCTAGATGCAGCTATGATTATGACAGCTTCTAGTAGCCAGTTTATCAAAGCAAACCGTGTCAGTTGGGATGGTTTTGCTGGAATTGTTTCTGGTGGTATTATTGGCGTTTTACTAGCTGTGTTTTTCTTAACGAATTTAGATATTAATAGCTTGAAACTTCTGGTCATCGCTATCGTTTTCTTCACTGGTGGAATGCTGATTCGTTCCTCCTTTACCTCTCATAAGCAACAAACAAATAGATAAGATAACGTTTCTGGGAATCACTAACCAGAGACGTTTTTAATATTTTACAACAAAAATGAAAAATTGTTTTTTGACTCTATCAGTGATTTAGTCCGTGCAAAATAGTTTCAACACCAGATAAAGGAAGTTAGAGATGCCTCGTTTATTTGTAACACCGTTTAGAGGCATTAGTCATCTTATCTGAGGAGAGGCTTTTTACAAGAAGTCTAATAAAATTTACAAAATACGCTATACAAGACAGTCAAGTTTGTATTAGATTTCGCTTAACTCATATAAAAAAGACAAGTTCCTTAAGCGAGCTTGTCTTGAGTCTAAAAGAAGCTTTAGTTCTTTTTTTATCTGATATAAAGGTATTTAAACGCTGCTACGGCTACTATCGCCGCTAAGATAGGTGCAACTACAGGAACCCATGCATACCACCATTTTGAATCACCTTTGGCTTGACCAAGAACTGATTTTGGTAAGAAGTGGTGTAACAAACGAGGCCCAAAATCACGCGCTGGGTTTAGTGCTGGCCCAGTTGGTCCACCTAATGAAGTAACCAAGACCATAACTAAGAAACCAATACCAATGTGAGCAACCGCCAATGAGCCTGTCACGTATGGTGAAATTTGTGTTGCTGCAGTTGTTTGGTCGTAGCCTGCTTCAATCAATTTACCAACTAACTCTACCCCAAAGTAGTTTTTAGTCAAAGCCAAAGCACCAAAGAAAAGAACAAATGAACCTACAAATTCGTTTAAGAAACCATTGATATAAGAGGCTTTATGACTGTCTTTTTGACCATTATCAAGAGATGAAATCGTTGAGAATGAGCCTAAAACATGATTTGGATTTTCAGTTTTCATAAAGTAAGGTTTATAAACCATTACCACTACCAACTGACCAAAGATAGCTCCAAGTAATTGTGCCACAACGTATTGTAAGACGTGAGCCCATGGGAACAAGCCTGATACTGCTAGTCCAACTGTGAAAGCAGGATTAATATGGTTTCCAGATACATTACCAAACATCAAAGCTGGCATCATAACTCCTAAGCCATAGCCAAAAGCAATCACTAACCAACCTGAGTTATGTCCTTTTGTTCCTTTTAAGTCGACGTTAGCAACAGCTCCATTTCCCAAAATAATCAAAAAAGCCGTTGCGATAAATTCTGTGATGTATTTCACAGTCCATGTCATTTCCATGTTTTCTGGTTTCCTCCAAATAATAAAATATAACAAATACCATTTTAACAGGCTTATTGATGAATGTAAAGGTAATAAAATAATAAATAAAATGATCATTAAGTGTTATTTTCAC
Source organism: Streptococcus pyogenes (assembly GCF_002055535.1). Classification (NCBI taxonomy): domain Bacteria; kingdom Bacillati; phylum Bacillota; class Bacilli; order Lactobacillales; family Streptococcaceae; genus Streptococcus; species Streptococcus pyogenes. Next base: position 1,613,776 of record NZ_LN831034.1, read on the forward strand.
ACAATAATAAAAGCGGTAAAGAAAAGGACCATAAAAGGCCTTATCTTTATCACTTTATTTCATAGTATTATAACATTTTTTATTAGCTCTCACTATCAACAGATCAATCTTAACATGACAAAGCCTATATTCTGATGTTAATCCAATTGTCATGTATCTAAACGTGCTTAATCCAATTGTACCTACTAAAAATAAGGCCACATTTTCTCTTTCACGAATGGCTTTTGCGAGTCATTTTTATTGACATGTACCAATAGCAAACTAGGATTATTTCAAAGCGCTATAGTAATGGCTTTACCCACAGCTAATCCCGGCTCATAGGAACTATCTACAGCTGTTAAGATACGTTTGTATTTAAGTATAAGACTAAACTCCTTTTCTTGTCCTTAAGACACAACCTGTCTTGTCTTTGTTTTTAACAAGTAAAGCAAGGTACAAATCAGTGGAATCACAGCAGCTAACCAGAATAAGTGCCTAAAGGAAGCCACACCACTACCAAGTGCCAAATCTTTAATCAAGCCCAAGAGGTAAGGCCCAGCACCTAAACCTAAATCAAGACCAATCATATAAGTAGACATAGCCGTATTAAAGCGGTGCTCATCCACTCCTTGTATGGAGGCGGCTTGACCACAAGACATAAAAGTGCCATAACCAAAGCCAATCAAGGCTCCTGAAAGCAAATAGCTTCCTCCAGACGATACACTACCTAGCAAGAAGAGTCCCATTGCTAAAAAAAGATAACTTGGGTACAAGACCCATTTATCGCCTTTAGCATCCATTAAACGTCCCATTGCTGGACGAGTGATGGTAATGATTAAGGCATAGACCACAAAGAAATAAGCGCCTACTGTTGTCAAATGAATTTCAGACGTGTATAATTTTTGAAATCCTAAAACTGAAGCATAGGCAATCCCCATTAAAAAGGCGATTGCAGTGATAAACAAGGCTTTTTTCTCAATGAAACTATCCACAGTCCACGATTTGGTTTTAGCCAATTGCTCCGCATTTAAAGACATGTTTTTGACTGGAAAAGCAAAAGCACCAACAACCACACACCCAATCAAGACGCTACATAAGACAATAATCATGCGAAAATCAATATGAAGATTATCCAACATAAAGGTTCCTACAAAAGGGCCAATAGCTGCTGCTAGACTGGTTGACAAGCCATAAAAATTAATTCCTTCTCCTCTTTTACGAGCTGGAATATAGGCTGTTACAATGGTATTTGTCGCAGTTGATACTACACCATAACCAAATCCGTTCAAGAAACGAACCAAGTACATCATGCTAATCGTTGGCATATAAAAGTAGGCTAAGGTCGTTAAGAGGTAAAAAATAGCACCTCCTCTTAAAACCAAACGACGACCAAACACCTCCAACTGCTTTCCAAAAATCAAACGGGCTAATAAAGTCCCTAGAATATAAATCCCTGTTGCCAATCCTGCCTGGCTAGTCTGAGCTCCTAGCTCTCTAGTCGCCACAAAGGCAATAATAACTGTAAAAAGATAGTAGACCATATAGACTATAAAGTTTATTACTGTGATGGCCACAAAATGTTTGTTAAACAATTTTTCTTCCATTGAAAATGAACTCCTCTCTATTTTCATAAACATTTTACAAAAAAAGCAGAATATAATATATTTCAATGGTATAATATAAGTGTTACTATCAAAGGGCATTAGCAAATGTTAATTTCTCTTGAAGATACAAATTATACATTGGTAAAAGAATATTTGGAGAAAAGCGTGAATCATCACATTTTGCAACGGTATATTGATAATCATAACTTTCCTATCATTGAAAAAAGTTATCACAAGTACTTGACTTTTGAAAGTCTCGAAGAGGACTTCACTTATATTTTAAAAGACGGCATTGTGAAACAGAGTGTTCTTTCAAAATATGGAATGGAATTTAATTTGAGATATGTTACAGGACTTGAAATTACTTCTGTTCTCAACACTGGTTATTCAAAAGATATGGGAGAGCCTTATAATGTTCGCATCGAGTCAGAGAAAGCTAGTTTTTACAAGGTTCGCCGCTCAGCATTTTTAAAAGATATAAACGAAGATATTGAACTACAAGGATATGTGAAGGACTTTTACCATAATCGTCTTCAAAAATCCATGAAAAAAATGCAATGTATGTTAACTAACGGCCGTATCGGTGCCATTTCTACTCAAATATATGACTTAATGACCCTATTTGGCGAAGAACTACCAAATGGCCAAATTTTAATTAATTTTGTCATTACTAATGAGGAACTCGGTAAATTCTGTGGCATTTCTACCGCTAGCAGCGTCAGCCGTATTCTAAAACAGTTGAAAGAAAAAAACATCATTCGCATTGATAAACAACATATTATCATTACCAATCTTGATAAATTAAAAGATAATATCGTTTTCTAAGCCACTAGAAAGGAAACTCCTATGCGCTATAATCAATTTTCCTATATTCCAACTAGTCTAGAAAGAGCGGCTGAAGAATTAAAAGAATTGGGCTTTGATCTGGATCTGCAAAAAACTGCCAAAGCTAGCCTAGAAAGCTTTTTACGTAAACTCTTCTTCCACTACCCTGATAGTGATTATCCTTTAAGTCATCTAATCGCCAAAAATGACATGGACGCATTGAGCTTTTTTCAATCAGAGCAAGAGTTATCCAAAGAGGTTTTTGATTTACTGGCCCTGCAAGTCCTTGGCTTTATTCCTGGAGTTGATTTTACAGAGGCCGATGCTTTCCTTGATAAACTGGCCTTTCCTATCCACTTTGACGAAACAGAAATTATCAAGCATATCCACCACTTATTAGCGACCCGTTGTAAGTCTGGCATGACCCTGATTGATGATTTGGTCAGCCAAGGAATGCTTACTATGGACAATGATTACCACTTCTTCAACGGTAAATCATTAGCTACCTTTGACACGTCACAGCTGATTCGAGAAGTTGTTTACGTTGAAGCACCTCTTGATACCGATCAAGATGGCCAACTTGATCTTATTAAGGTTAATATCATTCGTCCTCAATCTCAAAAACCATTACCAACTTTGATGACACCTAGTCCATACCATCAAGGTATCAATGAAGTAGCCAACGACAAAAAACTTTATCGTATGGAAAAAGAGTTAGTCGTTAAAAAAAGGAGACAAATCACTGTCGAAGACAGGGATTTTATTCCTCTTGAGACACAGCCTTGCAAACTTCCTATAGGTCAAAATCTAGAAAGCTTTAGCTACATTAACTCCTATAGCCTCAACGATTATTTCCTCGCACGTGGGTTTGCTAATATCTATGTTTCAGGTGTGGGAACTGCTGGTTCCACTGGCTTTATGACGAGTGGAAACTATGCTCAAATTGAAAGCTTTAAAGCCGTTATTGATTGGCTAAATGGAAGAGCCACAGCCTACACCAGCCACTCAAAAACCCACCAAGTGAGAGCTGATTGGGCAAATGGTCTAGTTTGTACGACTGGAAAGTCCTACTTGGGAACTATGTCTACTGGTTTAGCCACTACAGGCGTAGACGGATTAGCCATGATTATTGCAGAATCAGCTATTTCTTCTTGGTACAACTACTACCGCGAAAATGGCTTAGTTTGTAGTCCTGGTGGCTATCCTGGAGAGGATCTAGATGTCCTAACTGAGCTCACCTACTCGCGTAATTTATTGGCTGGCGATTATCTTCGCCATAATGATCGTTATCAAGAATTGCTAAACCAACAGTCTCAGGCGTTAGACCGACAATCTGGTGATTATAATCAATTTTGGCACGACCGCAATTACTTAAAAAATGCTCATCAAATAAAGTGTGATGTCGTTTATACTCATGGCTTACAAGACTGGAATGTCAAACCAAGACAGGTCTATGAGATTTTCAATGCGCTTCCTTCCACAATCAACAAGCACCTCTTTTTACATCAAGGTGAGCATGTTTACATGCATAATTGGCAATCCATTGATTTTCGCGAAAGCATGAATGCCCTTTTATGTCAAAAACTCTTAGGCCTAGCTAATGATTTTAGCCTTCCTGAAATGATCTGGCAGGATAACACCTGCCCACAAAACTGGCAGGAGCGTAAAGTCTTTGGAACCTCAACCATCAAAGAGCTTGACCTCGGTCAGGAACTGCTTTTAATTGATAATCACTATGGTGAAGATGAATTTAAAGCTTACGGTAAAGATTTCCGTGCGTTCAAAGCAGCTCTCTTTAAAGGCAAGGCCAATCAAGCCCTGATTGATATTTTACTGGAAGAGGACTTACCTATTAACGGTGAAATTGTCCTACAGTTAAAAGTGAAATCAAGTGAAAATAAAGGACTTCTATCTGCACAAATCCTTGACTATGGTAAGAAAAAACGCTTGGGCGATCTTCCTATTGCTCTCACCCAATCAAGTATTGACAATGGGCAAAATTTCTCTAGGGAACCCCTTAAAGAGCTACCATTTAGAGAAGATTCTTACCGTGTTATTTCGAAAGGTTTCATGAATTTACAAAATCGCAATAATTTGTCGTCAATTGAAACTATTCCTAATAATAAATGGATGACTGTTAGACTTCCTTTGCAACCAACCATCTATCATCTAGAAAAAGGAGATACCCTTCGAGTCATCTTATACACAACCGATTTTGAACATACTGTCCGTGACAACAGCAACTATGCTTTAACTATCGATCTCAGTCAGTCTCAATTGATTGTGCCAATAGCATCAAATTAACAAAGAAAAGTGCTTAGCAATATAACTAAGCACTTTTTTGTTAATTGGTCTTACTAATAGCAAACAGAAAACGATCGTCTTAGTTCATAAATTCCGAATCTATTCCTAAAAAAATATCATCAACGGAAACCGCTAATGCTTGTGCAATACCTTTTAGCTTCTCATATTTTGCTCGCCTTAGCTTTTTAGTATCTTTTTCATACCTAGCAATCGTTCTGACAGAAATACCTGTTAAGTGAGACAATTCCTGCTGTGTCATTTTCTTTGTTGTTCTTAACTCTTTTAAAGTTGATTTGGTCACAATTTTCCCTCCACACTAAAATGAGATTAGTTAATCATGTTAAGTTTATTATAAACTTCGGTTTTTATGAAGTCAAGTTTTTAGAGAGTTTTTAGACCATCTTTTACGATACCTTTTGCTTTAACCTCTTTTATGGTATCATATTTTATATAAAGAAAAGGAGAAAAATATGTCCGCCAAGAAAACTTTTTTGCAAGTAATTTAAAGTACCTTAGATTAAAAAAGAACATGGAACAATTAGAACTTGCTAATCTCCTAGGACGAAAAAGCTCTTCTTCAATCAGTGAGTGGGAAAAAGGAAAATATACTCCAAAGTCTGGTCTATTAAGTGATATTGCTGCTATCTTTGATGTTAGTTTAACCGCCCTAATGGAAGAAGATTTAACCTTAGAAAATAAGGGAGTCTCTTATCAGTTGCCACAACGAGAGTTAGCGATGATTTCAGAACAATTATCCGAAAATAACTACACTAAGTGGGTTGACTTCGCACAAATTCTTTTAGAACAACAAGCTAAAGAAGATCGTGAATTAGATAACCACTAAGTCGGACTAGTCTATGACAAAAATAGTTCATTTCTAGACTTATTCTGTCATTAGCCAGACCCTTGCTGCTAATCCATCTTATCCATAGCGACTTTCTTACTGATACAGGCTAGTCTACTAACTGACATTGTTTTTATTGCCTCTTTTTATGTGTTATAATAGTTAGTATTAAATTAAGGAGAGTATAGTCTTATGATGAACATGCAAAACATGATGAAGCAAGCACAAAAGCTTCAGAAACAAATGGAGCAAAAGCAGGCGGATTTGGCTGCTATGCAATTTACTGGAAAATCAGCTCAAGACCTTGTCACTGCCACTTTCACGGGTGATAAAAAATTGGTTGGGATTGACTTCAAAGAAGCTGTTGTAGATCCTGAAGATGTAGAAACGCTTCAAGACATGACCACTCAAGCCATTAATGATGCCCTTACGCAAATTGATGAAACAACTAAGAAAACATTAGGCGCTTTTGCTGGTAAATTACCATTCTAAAAAAACAAAAACTAGCTTGAGAAGGATCTCAGGCTAGTTTTTTTATGAGTTAGTGCTTATCTTCTTGAGACAGTGTCCTCTTTTGCCAGTTCCAAGCAATACGATTTTTGATGGCAATGGGAGCAGGTTAACTTTCTGGTTCGTGGTGTATGGCCTGCAAGGGCAAATTCATTAAAGCTAGGTTCAAATTTCTGATGACAATGGGGACAGAGATAAATAAATTGCTTCCTAAAATAAATTACCAACCAACTGAAACCTGGTAGAAATAGTCCCATAGCAACATAAACTAACCAAAATTTTTGCAGATAACTAGATAGTAAAATAAGTCCTACATATGAAACAATGGCTAAAAATATACTGATACCCATCTTCCATTGTAATTTTTTCCAAGCTTTTTGATTTTTCATGCTAAGCGAAATGTCCATCAGAAAATCTAGTGACTGGGGGTCTTGTTTTCGAAGTCTGTCAAGTATCTTGACAGCTATGTCAACTTGTTGCTCTTTTGCAGCCAAGTCTTCCTTGGCAGTCGCAATATGATCAACTAGAAGCAATTCCAGCACCTGGGCTGCATTTTCCTCTGCTAAGACTTTGCGAATCTGCTCAATGGAAAATCCCAAATCGCGCAGAAAGCAAATCATGCGTAATTGTTCTAAATCAGAATCCGTATAGAGTCGCCGTCCACCTGCTGTCAATGCTGTCGGAATCAAAATCCCACGTTGGTCATAGTATTGGACAGTTCGAATAGAAACGCCAGCTAAGTTGGCCAATTCTCCAGTCGAATAGAATTGAGACATTTCCACACCTTCTTTCTATCATTTAGTGATCAAAAGCAACTCGTGTGCACCCGACTCCCTCTTGATATGCCCCTATCTTACATGACCTAGCGTTATAAGCAAGGGCTAACCCTAGGAATTTTTTTATTTTTCAAAAATAGCAGAGCCTTTAGTCGAAAAAGTCTCCCAAAGCTGCGAAAGGGTTATCTGTGGTTACCTCTTCTTGCTGGCTGAGATATGCTTTGTTTGTATCTGTTTCTAAAAAAGACTTATAGATTACTGCTGTCATTCTGGCATCTTCTAAGCTATTATGACCTCGACCCTTAATGCCTAAAAAGGTTGCCACTGTTTGCAGACGAAGGTTAGCAATCCCATTTAAGTCTGCGCTACGTCTATCGTAAGCTTCATCAAAGAGGTCAATCTGGTATTGGTCCCTTAAATCCAAGCCATTTTCAGCTAGAATAGGCAGGTCAGATTTTTGAGCATTATAACCAATCAGTGGTAACTCTCCCACAAAATTTTTAAACGCAGCCATAACCTCCTCTACTTTTGGTTCCGCAGCAATCTTGTCAGATGTGATTCCTGTTAGGCCATTGATAAAGCTCTGTAAGGGAACATCTGTGTAAACATAGGTGTCAAAGCTGTCAACTTCTTTATGGTGGTCATATTTGACTGCTGATACTTGAATGATATGACTAACGTCATTGACAGTGTTAAATTCTAAATCAAAGGCAATATAAGTATCTAAGTGTTTCATGTTTTCCTCCAAAAAAGACCCTGATAGGGCCTTCGTCATTTTTTGTGATTATTTCGCAAACAAGCGGGTGAAAAAGCCTTTTTTAGGGCCAACTTCAGCCTGAACTTCTTCGACTTGTAAGCGAGCTTGGTTGGCTTCTGCTTTAGCTTCTTCCAATTCTAATTTTAGGGTTTCTTTATCAGCCATGGCTTTAGCAGTTAATTGTTGCTGCTGATCCAATTGTTTATCTTTTTCAGCGATCTGCACGTCTTTAACACGCATTTGCTCATCTTTTGAGGCAAGTTGAGCATCTTTGGCTTTGAGTTGCTCATAAAGGCGCGTGATTTCAGTGTTCTTCTCATCCACGAGAATCTCTAAAAGCTCACGTTGTTTCGTTTCTTCACTGATAGGCTCATCGTCAAAAATTGTTTTTTTATAGATCTCTTCCAGCTTAACAAGACCACTGCGCTTAACCACAGTAACGCCTTTTTCATTTTTGTCAAGATCTTCTTCGGGTAAAGACTTAACACGATTATTGACGGCCTGACGACTCACTCCCAAAATATCAGCTAGTTCACTAACTGTCTTTTCAATTCCCATATTTTCCTCTTTATCACTATCACTGAATATTCTTATTAAAAATAGTACCATAATAGGAGTATTCTGTCAATTTGACCTCATTTCAGTCGTGCCAAAGGCATCAATTATTTCTTGAAAGCATTGTTTAAATGCGTAAAAAACGGTATGCCATGTTAGTTCATTTACCTGACTATTAAATCCCCCGCTTTTATGCTAAAATAAGGCTATGACTCAATACGATACGATTATTATTGGAGGTGGCCCTGCTGGCATGATGGCCGCCATCTCCAGCAGCTACTATGGCTATAAAACTCTCTTAATTGAAAAAAATCGCCGCTTAGGCAAAAAATTAGCGGGAACCGGTGGTGGACGCTGTAATGTCACTAATAGTGGTAACCTTGATGTCCTTATGGCTGGCATTCCTGGAAATGGCCGCTTTTTATATAGTGTTTTTTCCCAGTTTGACAACCATGACATCATTGCCTTTTTCGAGGAAAACGGCGTCAAACTCAAAGAAGAAGACCATGGACGGATGTTCCCCACAACAGATAAATCAAGGACAATCATTGATGCTCTGGAGAAAAAAATCAAGGCTCTTGGGGGTCAGGTGCTAACCAGCACTGAAGTGGTTTCCGTTAAAAAACAAGATGACCTCTTCTACCTCAAATCTGCAGACCAGACTTTCACCTGCCAAAAATTGATTGTGACCACAGGAGGCAAGTCCTACCCTTCAACGGGTTCAACAGGTTTTGGACATGATATTGCACGGCATTTTAAACTGACCGTGACTGATTTAGAAGCTGCTGAGAGCCCTCTGTTAACTGATTTTCCTCACAAAGTCTTGCAAGGTATTTCCCTAGACGACGTTACTCTTAGTTATGACAAACACGTCATCACACACGACTTACTCTTCACCCACTTTGGCCTTTCAGGACCTGCAGCTCTTCGTCTGTCCTCTTTTGTGAAAGGTGGAGAAATTGCAGAGCTGGACTTTTTGCCACACTTATCAACAGATGACTTAACCGCTTATCTGAGTGATCAACGTGATAAAAACATCAAAAATGCTCTTAAAGGCCTACTGCCTGAACGAGTAGCTGATTTTTTATCAGAAGATTACCCCGAAAAGGTCAAACAACTCTCTCCAAAACAAGAAAAGGAATTGCTTGATAAACTCAAACACCTCCAGATACCCATTACAGGAAAAATGTCTTTGGCTAAATCATTTGTGACCAAAGGAGGCGTAGATTTAAAAGAAATCAACCCTAAAACCTTGGAAAGCAAGAAAGTTCCTGGCCTGTATTTCGCTGGAGAGGTCTTAGATATTAATGCTCATACCGGAGGGTTTAATATTACCTCAGCTCTTTGTTCAGGATGGATCGCAGGGAAGTCTTCATAGCTAAAAAAGCCTATTATCACTAAGATAGTAGGCTTTTTAACTCCTATTATATGAGTTTTTTGTTTTAGTCTCAAGCTAAATCGGTATGATTAAGTTAATAGCTATCGGTTTTTGTAGCTTCGTTCTTAACAATCTTGATGATACGGCTAGTACCCAAGCGTGAAGCTCCTAAAGCAATAAATGTTTTAGCATCTTCCAATGATGAGATTCCACCTGCTGCCTTAATTTTAACACCTTCGCCGACATATTTTGCCATCACTTCAACATCTTCAAATGTAGCACCTGCTGTCGAAAAACCAGTAGAGGTTTTAATAAAGTCTGCACCTGAACGTGTGACAACTCCACAAAGTTCGATAAGTTCTTCTTTAGTTAATTGACATGTCTCAACGATAACTTTTAAGATATGGTCTTGACATTTAGCTTTGATTTGACGAATTTCTTCTTCAACAGTATCAAAATCCCCATTTTTAACGTCTGTCAAATTAATGACCATGTCAATTTCATCAGCACCATTTTGAATAGCATCTTGACATTCAAAAACCTTCGCCGCAGTTGTACTATAGCCATTTGGGAACCCAATAACAGTACAAATAGCTAATTTACCTGAAACGTATTCTGCTGCTTTTTTGACGTAAGAAGCTGGAATACATGCTGAAGCTGTTTCATAAGCCATGGCATCATCTAAAATTGTTTGGATTTCTGGCCACGTTGCTGTTGTTGCTAGCAAAGTATGGTCTACCGTTTTTAAAATATCTTTTACTTCCACGTTACTATCCTTCTTTCTTTTGTCAACGTTTAGAATAGAGTTACAATACCGACGATAAAGGCGCTAAGCATACTTACAGCAATACCACCAATCATTGCACGGAAAACAAGTCGAGCTAGGGTGCTACGTTTCTCCGGGCAAAGAACAGCAATACCTGAAACACAAATACCTAAACTTGATAAATTAGCAAAACCACAGAGTGAAATAGTTGCTACCAATGCTGTACGATAATCTAAAGATTTGATTAGGTGACCCAATTGTTGGAACGAAACAAACTCATTTAAAATCAACTTACTTCCAAGAAGGTTTCCTTCTAGAAGAATGTTTTTGTGGTCAAATCCCATAAGAAAACCAAATGGAGCAAAAACATATGAAAAGATTTGTTCTAAGCGGATTCCCAATCCACTTAACATCATATTAATCAAAGAAACTAAACCAACAAAGGCAATCAAACTAGCACCAATTGAGAAAGCCATTTGTGCACCTGTGCTTGCACCCTCAGCGATTGCATCAATCACATTGGCGTTATTACCTTTATTATCCATCTTAATGTCATCAATTTTTTGAACAGGTTCTGTTTGAGGCAATAAGATTTTAGCAATGAGAATACTGCCAATAGGAACCATTGTTGAAGCAATCAAGAGATATTCCATTGGAATGCCTAATGCAATATAGCCACCAAGAATAGAAACTGACATACTTCCCATACCTGATACCAACACAACCATTATCTCACTATCAGTCATACGACCTAGGTATTTGCTAACCAAGATTGGACTGTCTGTTTGACCAAGAAACATATTAGCTACAGCAACAAAACTCTCAACCTCTGAGGATTTCATAATTTTACCAACGCCCTTACCTATCCATTTTACTACAAATCCAAGGATTCCTACATAATAAAGTAGACTAACTAGGGCAGATAAGAAAACAATATTACCAAGCGTTTGAATAGCGAAAATAAAACCAGTTTTTGCGCCACTATCTGCTAATGACCCAAACACAAAATTTAAACCAGCTTGACCACAGTTGATTACGCTAGTAACTCCAGTTGAAACAACACTAACAATTTGTTGGCCTAGTGGGATACGTACTAAGATTAGCGCAATAATGAATTGAACGATAAGAGCTTTTCCAATTAAACTTAGAGAAACACTCTTACGATTGAAAGAAATTGCATACACAATTCCTAATACCAATAAAATACCAATAATACTATAAATAAATTGCATGATGACTTCCAAAACCTCGCTTATTGTGATTTATCATTTTCAATAAGTGTGCGGAGTGCTTCAACAGCAACTTGAATAGCTGCTTCTGTATCATGAGCCATTGGGTTATCCATACCCAAAGCGTTGCGTTCTTGATTACCAACAACAAGGAAATCTGATCCACAACGAACTCCTAGATGACTTGCTGCTACAAAAAGAGCTGCAGATTCCATTTCAGACGCTTTTGTTCCCAGACGTTTCCATGCTTCCCATTTATTTAATAATTCATAACTAACTGGCATACGTTCTGGCTCATGTTGCCCGTAAAATGCATCTTTACATTGAACTACTCCTGCGTGACTTGTATAACCAAGCTTTTTAGCTGCATTAACTAGAGCATTTGTCACTTCCAAGTCAGCTACAGCAGGAAATTCAATCGGAGCATATTCTTTACTGGTACCTTCCATACGGATAGCTCCAGTTGCAATAACGATGTCTCCGCCTTTAACATCAAGGTCAATACCACCACATGTTCCAACACGGATAAAGGTATCAGCGCCACAAAGTTTCAATTCTTCCATCGCAATAGACGCTGATGGACCACCAATACCAGTTGAAGTAACACTAACTTTTTCACCGTTTAATGTACCTGTATACGTAACATATTCACGGCTGTCTGCTACAAGAACTGCATTATCAAAATGTTCTGCAATTTTTGCACAACGTTTTGGATCACCTGGCATGATAACATAACGACCTACATCACCTGGACGAATCTGTAGGTGATATTGCAATCCGACTTCACCTGAATAATTTTGCATGTTAAAAACCTCCTGTATTTTACTTGTCTAATTTTTGATACACTTGTATAGTATCACACACACTCTATTTTGTAAACGCTTTTTTAAGGTGTTTTTCATCTCTTTTTTGACAAAAAGTACCTGAGTGTGAGATACTAACACTATAGATGGGTACAATTCTAATCAAGGAATACTGTTAGTGCTAAAATAGTTTTTAGACAAGTTAAACTCCACTAAAGATTATTAATGAGGTAAGTGATATGTCTACTAACGACTTAACCAAAAAACTCAAAAAACTTAAACATGTGCAAGTATATAATACTATTTTTCAACTTATTCAAGATGGTACATATAGTCCTGGCATGCAACTGCCATCAGAACCTGAACTTGCTAGACAGCTCAATGTCAGTCGGATGACACTACGTAAATCCCTAGCCCTCCTCCAAGAGGATCATCTCATAAAAAATATCAGAGGAAAGGGAAATTTTATACTCAAGACTCCTGAAACTAAATATCACCAAGGTTTCGAATATCTTCAACACCCCATATATGCAAGCCTATCATCTGACATCACAAAGGTTGAGTTGGAATATCGGATTGAAGTGCCCACTGTTGCCATTACAGCATCCCTAAAACAAGAAACTCCTGTTGTGATTATTGTTGATCGCTGGTATCATAGCCAAAATAAAGCTATTGCTTATAGTTTATCTTTTATCCCTATTGAGGTTATTTCTAAATATGCTATAAATCTCAATCAAGAAGAGCCCCTTCTTACTTTCTTAGAAGAGAAAATCTATGAATCTGGTAAAGCTTCTCATTCCTGCAACCAAATCGGCTATACCAAGACTGGCAATTACACAGCAACTAAGTATACTCTATCAGAAAATAGTGCTTTTATTTTAATCCAAGAAACTCTCTACAATGGTAAAGACATCTTGGTCTCAACCAAACACTACGTTCCTGCTGATTTATTTGACTTAAAAGTTCAATCTCAAAGTTGCTAAAGCGACACTCATTAAACACCTTTAAACAGTTATTAATACCTGACTCCCACACTTAGATGTGGAGTTTTTTGATATTATGGCTAAAAAAGATAACTAGTTAATTTTTTTTATTTGCTTTTGCTTTTATTTATTGTATAATGATTATATATCCACTTAACCAGTTAAATACCAGTTAAGTGGATTCAGAGCGCTGATAACGACTCTGAGGTTATTAAATATTAAGAAGGAGAAAGCAATGGCAAAAAAGTCAAAAATTGCTAAATACCAAAAGCAGCTCCAACTGATTGAACAGTACGCTGACCTTCGTCGTGACTTAAAAGCGAAGGGCGATTATGAATCACTGCGCAAATTGCCTCGTGATTCAAATCCAAACCGCTTGAAGAACCGCGACAAAATTGACGGCCGTCCTCATGCTTACATGCGTAAGTTTGGTGTTAGCCGTATCAATTTCCGTGACTTAGCTCACAAAGGACAGCTTCCTGGCGTCACTAAAGCTAGCTGGTAAGCTTACTTCACCTTAGGCAGACAATTATTTTGCAGGTAATTATCTGAATTATTAGTAACCATAGAAGCCAATTACTTATCATCATGACAACCCGGTATGCCAAGATACCGGGTTGTTTTTTCAAAGGGAGATTCTTATCCATTATAAATCTTACTAACTAGCAAGTGTGACTAGTTTATTACAAAACTGTCTGGAAACTGGTCAAAAGCTAAACTAGGCTTCGCGTTTAGGCTCATATTAGCAAAATGCTGTTTGTCATACTCAATAGCTGCTGCTAAAGCAATCATACCCGCGTTATCTCCACAGAGTCTTAGTTTAGGAATCACAACTTCTATATGTGTAATTTCTTGTGCTAATCTATCTCGTAATCCTTGATTTGCCGCTACACCACCAGCCACTACAAGCATCTTTGCAGGGTATCTGCTCAGAGCTTTTTTTGTTTTGGCCAATAAAATATCTAGAACAGCTGCTTGAAAAGATGCACACAAATCTTCTAGAATCAGTTCATCGCCTTTTTGCTTAGCATTATGATGAAGATTGATAAAAGCGGACTTGAGTCCTGAAAAGGAAAATTCTAAGTGGTCTTCTGTTATCATAGCACGAGGGAAATGATAAGTATCTTGACCTTTATGAGCCAACTGGTCAATTTCACGTCCTGCCGGATAGGTTAAGCCCATCACACGCCCAACTTTATCATAAGCCTCACCAACAGCGTCGTCACGCGTCTCGCCAATAATATGATAATCCCCTGGCTCTGGGACATAAACCAATTCTGTGTGTCCTCCTGAAACCAACAGTGCTATTAAAGGATAAACTAAAGGCTTTTGTTCACGCGCTGCCATTAAGTGACCTGCCATATGATTAACCGGAATCAAAGGTAAATGATTTGCCCAAGCAAAAGCCTTCGCAGCTGCTAATCCAACTAACAAGGCTCCAACAAGTCCAGGGCCATAAGTTACCGCAACTGCTGATAAATCTGAAGCACTGATGCCAGCTTCTTGCAAAGCATCCTCAAAGCAAGTCGTAATCACTTCGACATGGTGTCTACTAGCTACTTCTGGCACCACACCACCAAAGCGTTTGTGGCTCTCAACCTGACTTGCAATGACATTACTTAAGAGGGTACTTTCGTTTTTTAAAATCGCTACACTGGTCTCATCACAAGAACTCTCAACTGCTAAAATATACCTATCTGTCATGTTTTCCTTCCCGTTTCATCAATAAAGCTGTTTCTATAGGATTTCTATAGTAGTCTGGTCTTTTGCCAATAAATTTAAAACCAAACTTCTGATATAAACCCTGTGCTCTATGATTAGATTCTCTAACCTCTAAAAAGATGTCACTTTCAATGCTATCTAAATGCGTCATCAATTGAGACGCTAGCCCAAGTTCTTGATGACTAGGTAGTATAGCAATTTGAGTCATTTCAACTTCACCAGCTAAATCTTGAATAGCTAAAAAACCTAGCAATTTATCATGATCATATAGTAGGAAATAATCTGTTTGATCCCGCCGTATATCGATTAATACTTGTTCTAAAGTCCAAGGAGACGTGCCATAAACCATTTCCAAAAGCTGATAAATATTTTTTGCTTGTTCTTCAACTGTTTTCATATTAGATTCGCTTAACGTAGTGACTATCATCTTTTATCTCATTATCTTTGAGCCAGTTTTCTTCAGCTTCCACTCTCTTGAGATATTGAGGGACAAAGGCGTCTACATTTTCTGGTGCCAAACTTTGCCCCAAAAGACCACATTCGTAAGCAGAAGGAAGGGTTGGAAGTAGTATCGCCTGAGGTAGTTTCTTTTGAATTTTCTCAGCAAAAGGAGCAGTCTCCCCAACAAAAATCAGCTGTCCTTCTTCTACTAATTGTTCTATAATAACTTCTAGTGAAGCATGGGCTTGTGGCATCACTGATTTTCCTTGCCGATAATAACCTACATACGCATTTTGCCTTCTAGCATCAATCAATGGCACCACCAAAGTATTTGGATACTGTTTACAAGTAGACGCAGCCAAAGCATATAGACTCGAAATCCCGACCAATGCAATATTTAAACTGTACGCTAACGTTTTTGCAGTAGCAACTGCCACTCGTAAACCTGTGTAAGATCCAGGGCCTTTTGCAACCACTATTCTTTCTAAATCTTGAGGTTTAAGATCAGTACAAGTCATCAAAAAATCAATAGCAGGCATAAGGCTAACACTATGATTTTTCTGAATGTTAAGGGTCATATCTGCTAGAAGTGTCTCATCATCAAGTATAGCAAGGGACAAGGTTTTATTTGAGGTATCAAATGCAAGTGTCTTCATTTTATGCCTTTCTACTGCAAGTTCTAGTATCAATTATAACACAAATTAAGAATCATAAACAAAAAGGCTGACTCTTAATTTGATTTAGACTATACCATAAATGTACCTAAATTTTTTACTAAAAGCTAAGTTTATGGTATAATTGTAATAATTGCACAGAATCAGGAATTAATCTACTACACAATAATGACAACATATAAAACCGTCAAAATGGAACACCTACCTTTTGACCTATTTATTATTGTTTGGATAATTGATTCATAACGAAAGGAATTTAAAAACAAATGATTTATAAAGTTTTCTATCAAGAAACAAAGGATCAAAGCCCACGTCGTGAAAGTACTAAAGCACTCTATCTTAATATTGATGCTACTGATGAACTCGATGGCCGTATCAAGGCTCGTCGTCTCGTTGAAGATAACACCTATTATAACGTGGAATTTATCGAGCTACTTTCTGACAAACACCTCGATTACGAAAAAGAGACCGGTGTTTTTGAATTAACGGAGTTCTAAGATGACAAATATCAGTTTAAAACCTAATGAAGTTGGGGTGTTTGCCATTGGTGGTCTGGGAGAGATTGGGAAGAATACTTATGGTATTGAGTATCAAGACGAAATCATTATCGTTGATGCCGGTATCAAATTCCCAGAAGATGATCTTTTGGGAATTGATTACGTTATTCCAGACTATTCTTACATTGTCGATAACTTAGACCGGGTCAAAGCTCTTGTTATTACACATGGTCACGAAGACCACATTGGTGGTATTCCATTTCTTCTCAAACAGGCTAATATCCCTATCTACGCAGGACCTTTAGCACTTGCTCTTATCCGTGGTAAATTGGAAGAACATGGTCTTTGGCGTGAAGCAACTGTTTACGAAATCAATCACAACACCGAGTTAACTTTTAAAAACATGAGCGTCACTTTCTTCAAGACTACTCATTCCATTCCAGAACCGGTCGGTATTGTTATCCACACCCCTCAAGGTAAGATTATCTGTACTGGTGATTTTAAATTTGACTTCACGCCAGTAGGAGATCCTGCAGATTTACAACGTATGGCAGCGCTTGGTGAAGAAGGTGTCCTTTGCTTATTATCAGACTCAACTAATGCTGAAATCCCAACCTTTACTAACTCTGAAAAAGTTGTTGGCCAATCCATTTTAAAAATTATCGAAGGTATTCATGGTCGTATTATTTTTGCTTCCTTCGCTTCAAACATCTACCGTTTGCAACAGGCTGCAGAAGCTGCTGTTAAAACGGGACGTAAAATTGCCGTTTTTGGTCGTTCTATGGAAAAAGCAATTGTTAACGGTATTGAACTTGGCTATATTAAAGTTCCAAAAGGTACCTTCATTGAGCCAAGCGAACTTAAAAATCTTCATGCTAGTGAAGTTTTAATTATGTGTACAGGTAGTCAAGGTGAGTCTATGGCAGCACTTGCTCGTATCGCTAATGGCACTCATCGTCAAGTAACTTTACAGCCTGGTGATACTGTGATTTTCTCATCAAGTCCAATCCCTGGTAATACCACAAGTGTCAATAAATTAATCAATACCATCCAAGAAGCTGGTGTTGATGTTATTCATGGAAAAGTCAATAATATTCATACTTCTGGTCATGGAGGACAGCAAGAACAAAAGCTCATGCTTAGTTTGATTAAACCAAAATATTTCATGCCAGTACATGGTGAGTATCGCATGCAAAAAGTTCATGCAGGACTGGCGATGGATATTGGTATTCCAAAAGAAAATATCTTTATTATGGAAAATGGAGACGTTCTAGCTTTAACCAGTGACAGTGCGCGTATTGCTGGTCACTTTAATGCCCAAGACATCTACGTGGATGGTAATGGCATCGGGGATATTGGAGCAGCCGTTTTACGGGACCGCCGTGATTTGTCAGAAGATGGTGTTGTCTTAGCTGTTGCAACTGTTGATTTTAACACACAAATGATTTTAGCTGGACCAGATATTCTGAGCCGTGGTTTCATTTATATGCGTGAGTCAGGTGACTTGATCCGCGAAAGCCAACGTGTGCTCTTTAACGCTATCCGTATTGCTTTAAAAAATAAGGATGCTAGCATCCAATCAGTTAACGGTGCTATCGTCAATGCTCTTCGTCCATTCTTGTATGAAAAGACTGAGCGTGAACCAATTATCATTCCGATGGTCTTAACACCTGATAAGCACTAAAATCAAATAAGACTCATTTCTTAATACTATCTGTCTATATCTTTAACATATCAGTTCTAGTTCAGATAATTATCAAACTAAAACCAGTCCTCATAGAACATGGACTGGTTTTTAGTTTTCTATAATGGAAAATCAATTGGTGTCCGATCAGCTAATAATAGCTTGCTAGCTCAAATACAATAGCTCATCCAAAAGACCCACTCAACTTGAGCAGGTCCTGATAAGTCTAATAATTATGAATATAATGGTCAATTTCCCATTGAGAAACAAAAGTTGCATAGGAAGACCATTCAATTCGTTTTGCTTCTAAGAAATTAGTGTAGATATGGTAACCTAGTGCCTTTTGTACCACATCATCTTTTTGAAGAGCTTTTAAGGCATTATGAAGCGTTGATGGCAAATCAATAATGCCTGCTTCATTTCGTTCTTCCATTGTCATGGTATAAATGTTAGCTTCAACGGGTTCTGGAGCTTCAATTTTGTTAATGATACCATCTAATCCAGCTTCCAAGAGAACAGCCAAGGCTAAATAAGGATTAGCTGTCGGATCAACCGAACGTAACTCCAAACGCGTTCCCATACCACGTGATGCTGGAACACGGATAAGCGGTGAACGATTACTTCCAGCCCAAGCGACATAAACAGGTGCCTCATAACCTGGAACTAATCGTTTATAAGAATTCACTGTAGGGTTAGTGATAGCAGTGTAGTTATAAGCATGCTTCATTAGTCCTCCCAAGAAATAATAAGCATCTTCTGATAACTGCATCCCTCGCTTATCAGCTTCATCATAAAAAGCATTATTACCTTGGTTATCAAACAAAGACATGTTACAGTGCATCCCTGATCCAGCTATTCCAAATTTTGGTTTAGCCATGAAAGTAGCATAAAGTCCATGTTCACGGGCAATCGTTTTTACAACTAGCTTAAAAATTTGAATATTATCACAAGCTTTCAAAACATCTGCATATTTAAAATCAATCTCATGTTGACCAACAGCCACTTCATGATGACTAGCTTCCACTTCAAAACCCATTTTCGTTAAAATATTCACAATTTCACGGCGCGTGTTGTCTGCTAAGTCAATTGGCGCTAAATCAAAATAACCACCATTATCGTTAACTTCAAGTGTCGGATTACCTTTATCATCCATCTTAAAAAGGAAAAATTCTGGTTCTGGTCCAAGATTAAATGATTTGTAGCCGATCTCGTTCATGTGTTTCAGGGCTCTTTTTAAATTTCCTCTAGGATCTCCTGCAAAAGGCTTTCCTTCTGCTGTATAAATATCACAAATTAAACCTGCAACTGCTCCATTTTCATCTCCCCAGGGAAAAACAATCCAAGTGTCTAAATCGGGGTAAAGGTACATATCTGACTCATTGATCCGTACAAAACCTTCGATAGATGAACCATCAAACATAACCTTGTTAGACAATACTTTGTCTAACTGTTCTTTAGTTGCAGGAATCTCCACATTTTTCATAACGCCCATGATATCAGTGAACATCAAGCGAAGAAACGTTACATTTTTTTCTTTGACTTCACGACGAATGTCAGCTACTGTTATTGCCATTAAATAGGTCTCCTTTAAATTTTATACAATTCATATCTTAAATACGAAAATTACCAATATGCTGTGAGGGAGTAGAAAAACCGCTTTGTGTCAGCATTTCATCATGTAAGATCCGTCTGACATCTGCATCTGTTAGAGCTTTTTGTTTTTGCATTAACTTACCTTGACGCTCGACATATTCGCGTTTAATAGCTGCAATATTTAATCCCTCAGACAAAAAATCTTTAATTTCCAAAAGTCGGTCCATGTCATTTAAGGAAAACATACGCCGATTCCCTTGCGTTCGTTCAGGCTTAATTAAACCTTGATCTTCATAATAGCGAATTTGTCTCGCAGAGAGATCTGTTAATGTCATCACCGTTCCAATAGGAAAAACAGCCATTGAGCGTCTAAGTTCTTTTTCTTTCATGACAAACTCCTTTCATCTTCCTTATTATAGGCTGAAAAAAATAACCTGTCAAGTATATATGTTATATTATCTAACATCACTGTGTTTTTTGTTAAACCATTTATTTTTAATAAGTTCAACATCAGTATTAACTAAAATAGCTACAAAGACGCCACAAAATGTTTCAAATACCCGCGAAGTCACATAAATAAACGTTTGTCCTGTTGGAATAGACAGTGTAATAATCAAAAGAGCAGCCACTGCCCCAATAATACCTGATTTATTATTACATGCAACATTAACCATGATACATAACATGGTACAAATAGGAACAATTAATAAAGTAACCCAAAAAGCTTGATGAAATATCTCATTGAATGCAAAAAATACTAAGGAGAGTAGGCCACCTATACTATTACCAATAATTCTAGAAAAGCCAAAGTGCACGCTTTTATCAAAGTCTTCTCTTAAACTAAATACAGCAGTTAGAGCACCAATTTGGAGCCCTTTCCAACCAAATAAATGAAAAACCAATAAAACTAAAAAGACCGATAAGCCTGTTTTCAATGTTCTCATTCCCAATTTAAACTTTTTAATATCAAACTTGTAATTAGATAATAATTTTCTTAACGTTTTCATACCTATCCCTTCACTATCTATTTTAACATATCAATCCATAAAACCCTTTTGGTAAACGTTTTATTTATGATTAGGATATCTTTTATAAACCAATTGATATGAAATCGTCATAAACTTTTGAAAAATGCAGTGTCAGCCAAATACCACTATATCTAAAAACTAGTAAATGATAAGTGAAGTTAGGGAAAGTTCAATAACTCTACATGATCAACTAAAAAAAGACATGCATCAGCATGCCCTTTACTATATATTATAATGACTATTATTTTTCAGTCAATGCTGCCAAACCTGGTAATACTTTACCCTCGAGAAGTTCCATGCTAGCGCCTCCGCCAGTACTGATCCATGAGAATTTGTCAGCACGGCCAAGGTTGATAGCAGCAGCTGCTGAATCACCACCACCGATGATGGATTTAACGCCTGGTTGTTTAACGATAGCGTCCATGACACCGATTGTACCAGCTTGGAAGTCAGGGTTTTCAAAGACACCCATTGGACCATTCCAAACAACTGTTTTAGCACCAGTAAGTGCTTGGTCAAACTCAGCGATTGATTTAGGACCGATGTCAAGACCAAGGAAGCCTTCTGAAACTGCTTCACCTTCAGTGTCGCGAACTTCAGTGTAACCAGCAAATGCGTTTGCTTCTTTCGAGTCAACTGGCAAGATCAATTTACCATTTGATTTTTCAAGGAGGTCTTTAGCAACATCCAATTTGTCTTCTTCTACAAGTGAGTTACCGATTTCGATACCTTGAGCTTTGTAGAATGTGTAAGTCATACCACCACCGATAAGAACTTTATCAGCTTTTTCAAGAAGATTTTCGATAACACCAATCTTATCAGAAACTTTTGATCCACCAAGAATAGCTACGAATGGACGTTCTGGAGTTTCAACTGCTTCTTGGATGTAAGCAATTTCGTTTTCAAGAAGGAAACCAGCTACAGCTTTTTCAACGTTTGCTGAAATACCTACGTTTGATGCGTGAGCACGGTGTGCTGTACCAAATGCATCGTTAACGAAGATTCCATCTCCAAGTGAAGCCCAGTATTTACCAAGTTCTTCGTCATTCTTAGATTCTTTCTTACCGTCAACATCTTCAAAACGAGTGTTTTCAACCAAAAGAACTTGTCCATCTTCCAAAGCATTGATTGCTTCTTCTAATTTTGAACCACGAGTAACACCTGGGAATACAACATCTTGACCAAGTTTAGCAGCTAAATCAGCAGCTACCGGTGCAAGTGATTTTCCTTCTTTGTCAGCTTCTTCTTTAACACGTCCAAGGTGAGAGAAGAGGATAGCACGACCACCTTGTTCGATGATATACTTGATTGTTGGAAGAGCCGCAGTGATACGGTTGTCGTTAGTGATAACGCCGTCTTTCAAAGGCACATTAAAGTCAACACGAACGAGGACTTTTTTACCTTTCAAATCAACGTCTTTAACAGTCAATTTAGCCATGTGAATAGACTCCTTAATATTTTTTATACTCCTCCATTATACCACAATTCCTAGCATAAAGATAAAATATGAAAATAATAAAATAATCATTTCACAAAATCAACATTTTTTTCAGTCATTAACCCTATTTTCAGAAAATAATAGTACTTAAAAAGAGGTTACATTTTCTTTTGCACCTCTTTTTCAATTACTTTATTTAAAGCTTTTTAAACTTTTACGGCGTTCCTCTAGTTGCTTAAGCACATCCAGCTTTTCACCTTTATAAATGGCACCTTCCCATGAACCATACATAGGATTAGGGAAAATGATAAAGCGTCTTCCAAACTCTTCTTGTAAATCTGATAATAAAGCTGTTCTATCTTCTTGAGATTTTTTTGAAAAATCAGCAAAATCTAGAAGATTATCACCAAATAGCATCGTTACATTAGTTGTTTCTTTGACCTTTTGACGACGACTCTCCTTTGATTTTACGCCTTTTTCTAAGAATAGAAGATGATCACGACCTTGTACTGGAATACCTTCTTTTTGGAGATTTTCCATTGTAGCATCTACTTGAGTAGTTGATCTGTCTGAAATGTAGTAAATTTGAACACCATTTTGGTCTGCAAATTGCAAAAAGTCTTTAGCACCAGCAACCGGTTTTGCTTCTTTCTTTTGTACCCAATAATCCCAGCTTTCAGGTGTAAATCCTGTTCCTTCCAAAACATTTTTAGCTTGATAAGGGCTATTATCAAGAACTGTTTCGTCAATATCTAATACAATTGAATAAGGTTTATCCGTTGGTTTATTGAGTTGTTCTTTTAAGCGATCCGTTGCTAACTGATACCCCTGTAAATAAAGCGCTTGAGTTTCCGCAGCTCGCTGGTACCATAAAACAGACATGGTATTTTCACGCGATCTTAATTGGTCATCACTATAGCTATTATAGGTTTGTTTAGTAGCAGGCTTAAGATTAACTGATTTGTTGTTATCAACTTTAGCACAACCTGTCACCAAAAAAAGGGATAAGGTAAGTGATATAACACTAACAACTTTTTTGGATTTCATTGAAAATCTCCTTTTTGCTTATTAAGTTGATTTTAAACTTATTTAATTTAAAAGTCAATACAACTTAACATTTAATCAATACTATGTTGTTAATCATGAAAAAGGCTTTTTTTACTTTCATTTCTCCAATAAAAGTAATGTATTCATTTCGTCGTTTGCCACTTCACAAGGTATGATAGCCTTCTGCTAAATCCAGTATTGAGCAACTTTTTAGCCAAGCTTTTACACGTTATTTTGTTTTAAGGGCAGATAAAACTTGTGTACGGATATCCTCTACCCCACTTGGTGTATTTGGTAGAAAAAGGGTTTGGTTTCCTTTTGCCGCAAAGGTATTGAGGGTATCCAGGTATTGGTTGGTCAACAAAATGGACATGATTTGTTCTTCGTTTAAGGAAATATTCGCTTCTTTAAGCTCTTGAATAGACTCCGCCAAACCATCCACAATGGCCTTACGCTGTTGGGCAATCCCTACCCCGTGCAATCGATCTTTTTCAGCCTCTGCTTCTGCTGCTGTCACAATTTTAATTTTATCTGCGTTTGCCAACTCTTGAGCAGCTACACGTTTGCGTTGAGCCGCATTGATTTCATTCATTGACTGTTTGACTTCAGCATCAGGCTCCACCTTGGTAATCAAGGTTTTGACAATAATATATCCATAGGTTGACATTTCTTCTGCCACTTGATGTTGTACTTCCAAGGCAATTTCATCTTTTTTCTCAAACAATTCGTCTAAGGTCAACTTCGGCACGGATGACCGCAAGGCATCTTCAATATAAGACTTGATTTGAGATTCAGGTTTCATTAATTTGTAGTAAGCATCTGTTACATTTTGTTCGTTAACACGATACTGAGTGGCAACATTCAAAGTTACAAACACATTGTCCTTGGTTTTGGTTTCAACGATGATTTCTGACTGTAAAAGACGCAGCTGCACACGCGCAGCAATTTTGTCAATCCCAAACGGAAGTCGGATATGAATACCACTCGTGGCTGTTTTTTGGTATCTACCAAAACGTTCCACGATGGCAACAGATTGTTGACGAACAACATAAAGGGTACTGGCAACAATAGCTAGGATTACAATAACCCCAAAAGCAATAAAGATAAATGGTCCTAACATAAAATCTCCTCCTTGTCATATCTTAGAACTGAACCGTTTTCAGTTCTTGACTTATTGTTATAATACAATTATAATGTTTTTCTAGGTTTTGTCAAATTAAATCGTAACCATTAGCTTTGTGATGGATTACCCTCATTTTTTAGGGGCTTACCATCACTAAAACCACTCATTACGACATCAATATAGACAAAAAGAGTCAGACCTTTGCCTAACTCCTCTTTTTTTATTATATTCTATTATTCTACACTCATGAGATATGGGTAAACAGGCTGATCTCCTTGATGGATCTCAACTTCCACATCTTCGTAAGTCTCTCCTAAATACCCAGCAAGTTCTTCTGCTAAGTCTTGATCACCTTCTTCACCAACAAAGATAGTCACAATCTCGCTATCTTCGTCAATCATCTTTTCAAAGGCAGCTTTTAGAGTTGCTTCCATGTCTGGGTTTGAAACGATGATTTTACCATCAACCATTCCCAAGAAATCATTTTCATGGATTTCTAAACCATCAATGGTGGTGTCACGGACTGCCAAAGTAACGCTTCCACTGACCACGTCAGAAAGACTAGTTGACATATCTGCTACATTGTCCTCTAAAGATTTTGAAGGATCAAAGGCCAACAAGCTGGTAAATCCTTGCGGAACAGTACGTGTTGCAACAACAGCAGCCGGAATATCCACCACTTCTGCAGCAGATTGGGCAGCCATAAAGATATTTTTATTGTTTGGCAAGATAATGACTTGTTTGGCATTAACTGCTTCAATAGCTTTAACAATATCTTCTGTAGATGGATTCATGGTTTGACCACCAGAAATCACGTAATCAACACCTTGCGCCTTGAAAATTTCAGATAAACCTTCTCCAGCTACTACTGCAATCAAGCCAAAGTCTTTTACTTCAGCCTTGTTTTTTTCGACATCAGTCTTTTGAACCTGTGCTTCATGCTGGTTACGCATATTGTCCACTTTAATCTTGATGAGCGAACCATATTTAAGACCTTCTTGCATCACAAGTCCGGGGTCTTCAGTATGGACGTGAACTTTAACAATCTCATCATCATTGACCACTAACAGCGAGTCACCAAGGCCACTAAGGTAGCCTTGAAACTCATCATAGTTGAATTCTTTCACATAGGTTGGGCCTTGTTTAAGGGCAACCATGATTTCAGTACAATAACCGTAGGTAATGTCTTCAGTAGCCACATGACCAACAACGGATTTGTGATGCTCAGCATTAATCATTTCAGACATGTTAGCAGGAGTCGCTTTAAAGTCTGCTGAAGTCACATAGTCGCCATTCAAAGCAGATAGGAAACCTTCATAGATAAAGACAAGACCTTGACCGCCTGAATCAACCACACCAACTTCTTTAAGGACTGGTAATAAATCAGGTGTCTTAGCAAGGGCACCTTTGGCACCGTCTAAAGCAGCTTGCATGACTTCCACGGCGTCGTCTGTAAGATCTGCTTTTTTTAAGGCAGCAGTCGCTGCACCCCGAGAAACAGTTAAAATTGTTCCTTCAACAGGTTTCATCACTGCTTTGTAGGCAACTTCTACACCCACTTGAAAGGCTTGTGCCAAATCTTTACCTGTCAGCTCATCTTTTCCCTTAATGCTTTGACCAAAACCACGAAAAAGTTGTGAAGTAATAACTCCAGAATTTCCACGCGCTCCCATCAAAAGACCTTTTGATAACATTTGTCCAACTTCTCCCACAGTTGACGCAGGTTTATCAGCAACTTCCTTGGCACCATTGTCCATAGTCATGCTCATGTTTGTTCCTGTATCACCATCTGGAACAGGAAAAACATTTAAGGAATTAACATATTCTGCTTGTTTGCCAAGGCGAGTCGCTGCCGCTTGGACCATTTCTTGGAATAAGCTTGTTGTAATATTTGACACTAATTTTCTCCTACAACCTTAATATTTTGCACGTAAACATTAACCATATCAGCAGTGAGACCAAGCTGACTTTCAAGGTTAAATTTCACGCGTTCTTGGATATTTTTAGAGACTTCACTGATTTTCACACCATAACTCATCACAGTGTAGACATCAACAGAAATACCCAGATCTGTTGATTTTACTACAACACCCTTAGCGTAGTTTTCTTTGCGAAGTAGTGATTGAAAATTGTCTTTTATTGCACTTTTGCTGGCCATTCCAACAACACCAAAAATTTCCGTTGCTGATCCTCCCACGACAGTTGCAATCACATCGTCGGATAGCTCGATTAGACCATCTTTTGTATTAATTTTTACAGTCATAGTTACTACCTCAAAAAGTTTTTATCATCCTATTTTATCATATTTTAGAAGTAATGTAAAAGAGATAGAATAGCTAACGATAGCGTTTATTACCTTGACTAGCTTATGGATAGAAATAAGCTAATAAAAAAAGCCCTAAGGCTTATTTCTATTAGATGCGTTCTACTTTACCAGATTTAAGCGCACGAGCAGAAGCCCAAACTTTTTTAGGTTTACCATCAACAAGGATAGTAACTTTTTGAAGGTTTGGTTTAACTGTACGTTTTGTTTGGTTCATCGCGTGTGAACGGTTGTTTCCAGAAACGGTTTTACGTCCTGTAAAATAACATACTTTAGCCATTTTGATCTATTTCCTCCTACGTAGAATATGTTTACGGATGTGCTAGCACCACATACCTATCTATTCTATCATAGGGTGCTTAATTTGACAAGGTATTTCCCATTTTCTTTTTCAACAATTTTACGGAATTACTATTACAATAGTCTACGTACTCATTTTTCACTACATTTTTTAGCTAAAACATATTAACATTACGCTTAACCTCTTTAACAATAACAAAAAGACTTACCATAGATAGCAGGGTCCAGATTTTAATACTCTAAATTATGCTTTGTTTGTTCACAATCAAAGATTATTTCACAGAAACTGGTATCCATTTTAGGGTGTCAATTATATCTAAAAAAGCCCTCAAGAGGGCTTTAGGGTGTTTAATACTCTAAATTATGCTTTGTTAGCTGATCCGAAAACATCGATACGTTCTTCAACAGCACCTTGAACAGCTTTCATACCTGGAGCCAAGAATTTACGTGGGTCAAATAATTTTTTACCATCATATTCTGCTTCGTTAGCTTCGTAGTTACGAGCAAATTCACGAGTTGCGTTAGAGAAAGCGATTTGACTTTCAGTGTTAACATTAACTTTAGCAACACCAAGACGGATTGCTTCTTTGATTTGATCGTCAGGAATACCAGAACCACCGTGCAATACGATTGGGAAACCTGGTACAGCTGCTGTTAATTTTTCTAAGTGGTCAAGAGCAAGACCTTCCCAGTTTTCTGGGTATGGACCGTGGATGTTACCGATACCAGCTGCCAAGAAGTCAATTCCAGTTTCAACCATTGCTTTAGCATCTTCGATTGGAGCGAGCTCACCTTTACCGATGATACCGTCTTCTTCACCACCGATTGTACCAACTTCAGCTTCAACTGAAA
This sequence comes from Streptococcus pyogenes, assembly GCF_002055535.1. Lineage (NCBI taxonomy): Bacteria > Bacillati > Bacillota > Bacilli > Lactobacillales > Streptococcaceae > Streptococcus > Streptococcus pyogenes. The sequence goes on from NZ_LN831034.1 coordinate 1,641,811, forward strand.
CGCCTTTAGCATGTGCAATTTTAACAACTTCTGCAGTTTTAGCAAGGTTTTCTTCAACTGGAAGGTGTGAACCGTCAAACATGATTGAAGTGTAACCTACTTCGATACACTCAAGAGCATCTTCGTAGTGACCATGATCAAGGTGGATAGCAACAGGAACAGTGATACCCATTGACTCAACAAGGTTAGTAATAAGAGATTGACATACTTTATAACCACCCATGTATTTTGCTGCACCCATTGATGTTTGGATAAGAACTGGAGCTTGTTTAGCTTCTGCTGCACGCAAGATTGCTTGAGTCCACTCTAAGTTGTTTGTGTTAAATCCACCAACAGCATATCCGTTTTCACGAGCTGCTTGGACAAATTTTTCTGCTGAAACGATTGCCATTTGTAAGGCCTCCTCTTATTTTTCGGGATAACTCCCCGTTTACATTGTTCATTCTAGCACAATTTTCCATAAATTTCTAGCCTTTCACAAGCTTAAAGCGTTTTCCAAAAGCAGATTATCAAAAGTTTTCTCCAGTAAATCTATGCCTTCTTATCCTTCATTTAACCAAAAAAAAGAGACGAATCAATGATTCACCTCTTACATTATGCGGAGAGTGGGACTTGAACCCACACGACCTAAAGCGGTCACAGGATCCTTAGTCCTGCGCGTCTGCCAATTCCGCCATCCCCGCTACTCATCAGTAACATAAATTATTATAGCAACTGTGAGTTTAACTGTCAATACTTATTTCTCAACTTTTTTCAAAAAAGCGGCAATTTTTTTCTGGTATTGTTCTGGGTTTGTTTCAAAGGATTTGGCGTGTTTTGCCCCTTTAACAATCAAGATTTCCTTAGGACCTTTCGTGGCCTTATAATTGTCATAAACCATTTTTGTAGGAACAAAATCATCCTTATCACCGTGGATAAATAAAGTTGGACGTTTATTTTTAGCCAGCTGTTTCACTGAGCTCGCTTCTCCGTAACTAAAACCTGCTCGAATCTTAGATAAGGCAGAGACTTCATAGAGTAAAGGAAAGGCAGGCAAGTTGTACATAGCCTTGGCCTGAAACTTCAATTCGTCCCAAACACTGGCATAACCGCAATCTTCGATGAGGGAGGTGACTTGCGCAGGCAATCGCTCACCACTTGCCATCATTACTGTTGCAGCACCCATAGATAAGCCAAAGAGTGTGATTTGGCTTTCAGGGTTTTCCTTAATCAGTTGGTCTGTCCAAGCCATGACATTAAGGCGGTCATTCCAGCCATAACCAATCAAGTTCCCTTCACTTTCCCCATGGGCCTCATTGTCTGGCATTAAGACATTATAGCCCAAATCATGAAAAAGCATGGCATATGGCTTCATATCTTCTTTGTCATTCGTAAAACCATGAACAACAATAGCTGTCTTTTTTGTTTTTTGAGCAGCTGGTAAGTACCACCCCACTTGTTTTAACCCACGATTTGTTAGTTGACGTTTTTCGTAAGGTAAAGCGTCAAAAGACTGTTCAGCTGGGTATAATGGATTATTTGTACTCCGTTTCTTATTATTAATAAACGATTTCTCTTCTCTTATTTGTGCAACATGAAAGAAATAAAAACTAGCACCTACGCTAATAAGAGTTATCAAAAGGAATAGAATTCCTAAATACTTTGCTATTCGAATAGTTTTCATACCAAGTATTTTACAAAAAAATGACTGAAAAAGAAAGTGCTAACCTAAAAATATCACGTTTTTCTTTTTCTAATGCTATTTTTATAGAAAAGATCCCTTTAATAGCTAGTAATCTTTATCAGTATCTGCCAGCCAAGTAGAATGCCACAAACTTACCCTTAAAACCACTAATTGCTATTTTTAATAGCAGCTGTAACAAAAGCGGTGTATAGCTCCTCAGGACGATTTGGACGGCTTTGCAATTCTGGGTGGTATTGAGCTGCTACAAAGAATTTTTTCTCTTTCAATTCTACAATTTCAACTAAGCGGTTGTCAGGTGATACCCCTGAGAAAACAAAACCAGCTGCTTCAAATTCTGGACGGAATTTGTTGTTGAACTCATAACGGTGACGATGACGACGTTGCACCACCTCTTGATTATTGTAAGCCATTGCTGCTTTTGAACCTGGTTTCAATTTACATGGGTACAATCCCAGACGAAGCGTACCTCCCATATCTTCAATATCAATTTGATCACGCATGATATCAATGATGGGGTATTTAGTACTTGGCTCTAATTCAAAAGAGTTTGCACCTTCCATATTGAGGACATGGCGGGCAAATTCAACACAAGTCAACTGCATGCCAAGACAAATACCAAGCATTGGCACATCATTTTCGCGGGCATAGCGAATCGCTTGGATCTTGCCTTCTGTACCACGTTGACCAAAACCACCTGGTACAATAATCCCATCCGCATCTCCCAACAAGTCAGCTGCATTATCCACCGTCACATCGTTAGCATTGACCCATTTTAGGTCAATTGCGGTATCATTGGCATAACCAGAATGTTTCAAGGCTTCCACAACAGATAAGTAGGCATCTGGCAATTCCACATATTTACCAACCAAGGCAATTTTTGTTGTTTTTCTTAAATTCATCACCTTGTCAACCATAGCTGACCACTCGGTCATATCAGCTTGTGGCGCATTCAATTTCAAATGATCACAAACAATCTGATCCATTGATTGAGCTTGCAAGTTCAATGGAATTTGATACAAGTGTTCTACATCACGTGACTCGATAACAGCTTCTGAATTCACATCACAGAACTGAGCCAATTTATTTTTAATCCCCTGCTCAACTGGCTCTTCCGTACGAATAACCAACATATTCGGTTGAATCCCTAAACCACGCAATTCTTTAACGGAATGTTGCGTTGGCTTAGTTTTCATTTCACCCGCTGCCTTTAAATATGGCAACAAGGTGGTGTGAATATACATCACATTTTCAGAACCAACATCAGCTTTCATCTGACGAAGAGCTTCTAAGAACGGTAAACTTTCAATATCGCCAACAGTCCCCCCGACCTCAGTAATAATTACATCAGAGTCCGTTGTTGAAGCTGCGCGTTTGATTTTTTCTTTAAGGGCATCTGTGATATGAGGAATCACCTGAACAGTCGCTCCAAGGTACTCGCCTTTACGTTCTTTACGAAGGACTTCACTATAAATTTTACCTGTTGTAACATTGGAATATTTATTAAGATTGATATCAATAAAACGTTCATAGTGACCCAAATCCAAGTCGGTTTCAGCACCGTCATCTGTCACATATACTTCTCCATGCTGATAGGGGCTCATCGTCCCTGGATCAATATTAATATAAGGATCAAATTTTTGAATCGTCACCTTAAGTCCACGATTTTTTAACAATCGGCCAAGACTTGCCGCAACAATTCCTTTGCCAATTGATGATACAACACCACCAGTTACAAAAATGTATTTCGTCATAGTACTCCTTTATATAAGCTGAATAAAAGCATTGCTTTCTTGTTAATTCCCTATTAGTTGGTTCCACATTGGTTAGGTATCACCTTAGTTTTCTAAATATAGAGGCAAACTGGCATTATTCTAGAAAACAAAAATAGCCCCCTATTAACTAGAGAGCTTTTGCCTGACCTCATAAAGAGGTGCCCGAATAATAATATAAACTATAATAGACAATTTGTCAAATGATAATTACATTTTTATTTCTGAACTAAAGACATTAGAGAACTGGTTCTTCATCTTCTTCATCTTCTTCGTCTTCTTCATTGATATCAACTTCTTCAAAATCATCTTCAGGGATAATTTCATTCAATTCTGAATCATATGACTCCACTTCTGATTTTTCATCATCTGGATCTTCTTCATCATATTCAACCTCAGCTGATTCTTCTGTGAAATCTTCATCTTCTGGATCATCATCTCTATAATCAATAGCGTCTTCATCTCCATCCATGAAAGCATTAACGCGTTTTTTCTTACGTTTTTGTGCGCCATCTTCATCTTCTTCTAGAGTAATAATTTCTTCATCAATTTCATCAATAGCATACCACGAACGAAGTCCCCATTTGTTTTCACCTAGAGGAATAAATGAGCCATCCGTATTTAAGTCAGTATAGAAAAATGGTAATGCATGACGAATACCTGCATCAGATTTTCCTAAGTAATTTTGAATCTCATTGACTAAATCGCTAAAGTACATCTCATTGTCGCGACCGCGTTCTTCCAAAATGGCACGCGCCACTTCAATCATGGAAAGCTCGCTTTTTTCTTGTCCTGCAAATACGTCTAATTTCAAGGCAGTTCTCCTTATTTTATCATTCTCTACCATTTTACGCTAAAAAAAGTAATTCGTCAAAACTTTTATCAACTCATATCACTTCTTCTTGACAAATCTTTAAAGCTAATTCATTAAAATAACGTTTAACTAATTCCTTATTATTTCTTTAGAAAAAGAAAAACCAGACTAGAAAGACGTTCTAATCCGGCTTGTACGTTTTGTTCCTTAATAAGATTACTTAACGCTTGCTGTGCTTGTAATTACTTCAACTGCTTTTTTCATTGCAATATCATGTTTCAACATATCTGCTGAAAGAAGAGAACGAACTTGGTCAGCTGGCATGTTATATTCTGTTGCAAGGTCATTAATTTCTTGTTCAATTTCACTATCTGTTGCTTCAAAACCTTCTGCTTTAGCAATTGCTTCAATAACAAGGTTTGTTTTAACACGTTTGTCAGCTTCAGCTGAATATTGGTTATGTAAATCTTCTTGAGTTGTACCAGTCAATTGGAAGTACATTTCAGGTGAGATTCCTTGACGTTGCATGTTGCCCATAAATTCATTCACTGAACGGTTGACTTCTTCATGAATCATTTCTTCGGGTAAATCAACAATTTCAGCATTTGCAACTGCTAATTCAATCGCAGCTCCTTCAACAGCATCATCATAAGCAGTTTCTTGAGCTGCTTCAAGTTCTTTACGATATTTTACTTTTAAGTCTTCAAGTGTGTCAACATCTTCATCAATATCTTTTGCAAGCTCATCATCAAGCTCTGGTACTTCTTTTGTTTTGACTTCGTGAATAGTTGTCATAAATTTAGCGGCTTTACCTGCAAGATCTTCTGCTTGGTAAGATTCTGGGAATGTGACATTAACTTCTACTTCATCGCCAGCTTTAGCACCAACTAGTTGATCTTCAAAACCTGGGATAAATTGTCCTGAACCAAGTTCAAGAGAGAAGTTATCTCCTTTACCGCCATCAAACTCAACACCATCAACTGAACCAACAAAGTCAATCACAACAGTGTCACCTTGAGCTGCTTCACCGTCTTTAATAATGAGTTCCGCAAGGTTTTGACGTTCGCGCTCAATTTTAGCATCCACGTCTTCATCTGAAACTTCTTTTGAAGCATCAACTTCTACAACTAGGTTTTTGTAATCACCAAGTTTCACTTCAGGTTTTGTCACAACTTCAGCAGAAAGTGTCCACTCTTTCCCTTTTTCCATTGACACAACATCGATTTTTGGTTGTGCAACCACATCAAGACCAAGTTCCGTCACAGCTGCTTCATAAGCTTCTGGCAATACAATATTCAAAGCATCTTCATAAAGAACTTCTTCACCAAATTTTTGGTTGAAGACTGGACGAGGCATGTGTCCTTTACGGAAACCTGGTGCATTCAAGTCTTTTTTGATTTTATTAAAAGCTTTATCAAGAGCTGGTTTTATTTTATCTTGACTGATTGTAAATGTAATCACGCCACGATTTGTAGCTTTGTTTTCAAATGATGTAGACATTAAGTCATTTCTCCTTAAAATAATTTCGATACAGTTCATTTTATCATAATTTAAAGCGTTTTTAAAGCTTTTTATGCGTGAAATCAAACGCGCTATTAAGAGTATCTACCTGTCATTAGTCTACTAACAGTTATTTTCAATTTATAAAGGTTAATGTTAGACTTTTTCGCTTACTAACTGACTATTTTCAAGCATTATCACAACGGATGACTATGGCATTCTTTATGATAAAACAATTATCATAACTTTGGTTAAAATATTAATTTATCTCTTTTCAAGATTGGTTTTTTTTTGATAAACTATCAAAGAAAGGATTTCTCATGACATTTATATTACATTACCTAGAGCAGTCTCATATCGAAAATATTGGCTTAACGATTTTTAAAAAGCTAGTGTCTCTCATTATTCTATTACTCTTTTTTGCTATTTTAAAACGTGTTACTAACTATCTTTTTGAAAAAACCATTAACAAATCGTTTGCTTATTCAAGACAAAGTGAAGCTCGCAAAAAAACACTCTCTAAGCTCACTCACAACATTTTAAATTACTTATTATATTTTCTTCTCATTTATTGGATACTTAGCTTATTTGGCATACCTGTCTCTAGTCTTCTAGCAGGAGCTGGAATTGCTGGAGTAGCAATCGGGTTAGGTGCACAAGGATTTTTATCTGACGTTGTCAATGGCTTTTTTATCTTATTTGAGAATCAATTTGAAGTAGGAGATAACGTTACTATCTCTGACATAGAAGGCAGTGTCTTTGGTGTTGGAATTAGAACTACTCAAATTCGTGGATTCGATGGAACACTACATTTCATCCCAAACCGTAGCATCACCGTTGTCAGCAACAAATCTCGTGGTAATATGCGTGCCTTAATTGAAATTCCTCTTTATTCCACTGTTAATTTGAGCCAAGTCACTCGAATCATTGATGAAGTGAATCAAAAGGAATTGCCAAACCATCCTCAAATCGTTGGCAAACCAAATATTTTAGGGCCTCAAAATAACTCTAATGGACAGTTCACTTTTAGAATTGCTATTTTCACAGAAAATGGAGAACAATTTAAGATTTACCATACTTTTTATAGACTTTATCAAGAAGCTTTACTCAAAGAAGGCATTCAATTACCGACTGCAATCAGCTATTCTATCACCTCAAAATCTTAATATAATCTTAAAAAATCCTTTTTTCTAGAAAAAACACCAATTGTTTTATTCCAGAAAAAAGGGTTTAGGATTTACGGATAATATCCATATTGTAATCAGCCCTAGCTCCACCAATTAATTTTGGTCGACTAGCCAAAGCTGTCACATGAGCACCTCCTAGCTCTCGTTGACAAGGAATCAGAGGGATCTGAACACGCTTAATATGCATTCCTATAGCAGTATCACCTATATCAAGTCCAGCGTGTGCAATAACTTCTTCTACTTCGACAGGGTCTGACATAAGTTGAAAAGCAGCCATCTGAGCACTGCCACCAGCATGAAGATTCGGAACCACATTGACAATCTCTAACTGCTTAGATTCTGCCACATGCCTCTCTACTACCAAGGCACGATTGACGTGTTCACAACCTTGTACAGCCAAATGAACACCACGCTTATTTAATTCATCTAACACAACTTCAACAACTATTTGACCTACTTCTAGACTAGATTGTTTTCCAATTCTACTACCCAAAATTTCGCTAGATGAAAGACCTAGAACAAAAAGATTACCTGGTTGAATAGCAGAGCGTTCTACAACATCAATGACGATTTCCCTTGTTTGTTTCTCTAAATTATTCAACAACTTCTCACTCTCCTTATCTCTTTTTTTGCCTTAATATGGCCTTAAAGATAATAAAACCAACAAAAAGCCCTAATGTATTTTGCATGACGTTTCCCCAAATACCGGCTAAAGATCCCGAAAGGCCATAACCAAGCATAAGAGAGCCTAAAAAGTACCAAAAAATCATGATAAAAGAACCTATCACAACACCAAGCCAACGCTTGCGCCCTCTCCATCCCGCAAAATACCCTTGGACACTGTGAGCAATCAAACTATGAAACATCCACTGAGGGTATCCTGCCACTAAATCGATTAAAAAACCTGATAACCCTCCCACAATAGCTCCTTGAGCTGATCCAAAGGAAAAGCTGACAGCATAAATTCCTGCATCCAACAGCGTTAAAAAACCTGTTGGAGTAGGTAGCATGACAAATCTTCCTAAAACAACAACCAATGCTGTCAATATCCCTGTTAAACTCATTTGTCGTATCTTACTATTTTGCATAACTTTGTTTTACTCCGTATCTATCAGATTGTAAAATAGCTTGGTAGACTAACTCTTTTGAGTTTTTCACAGCTTCTAGTGGCGTTTTTTTCTTTACTAACTGACTAGCGATACTAGATGCAAAAGTACAGCCTGCGCCAATATTATTTTTCTCAAGTACAGGACATTCCAAGGTAACAATCTCTTTACCATCATAAAAAAGATCAATAGCTTTTTTCTGACTAAATCGATTACCACCCTTGATAACCACCTGTTTTGCCCCAAGTTGATAAAAATATTTAGCAGCTTCTTGCATATCTTTTAAAGAAACAATCTCTTTTTGAGATAATAGCTGAGCCTCTACCAAATTTGGAGTAACAACAGTCACATAAGGCAATAATTGTAAAATCTCCTGTCTTAGAGGAACTATTTTAACATCATCTATTTCTTTACATGCTAGAACAGGATCTAAAACCACTGGGATTCCCAGATGCCCCTTTATAAAATCCAAAACTATTTCACACATTTCCGCATTAGGTAACAAACCAATTTTAATAGCAGAAATTGGAGCGTTCGTAAAGCTATTCAACTGATCACGGAAAATTTCTTTAGCTACCGGAAATAGACTAAAGCCCTCTTCAGATCTAGTAGTTAAACAAGTTACCGCTACAAAGGCCTGTAGGTCATACCTTATGTAAGTCGCTAAATCAGCATAGAGACCACCTCCACTTAAAATATCGTTCCCAGATATAGTCACGATATAATCAGTTTTCATAACAAATCTCCTTCAAGTAAAGCCCATTTCCAGATATCGTTGGTCCAGCTAGCTGACGATTTTTGGAGCTCAAAATCACTTTAACTTGTTCAACTGGCATTTGACCATTACCAATTTTCAGCAAAGTTCCCACCATATTCCTCACCTGCTTATAGAGAAAACCATTTCCTGAAAAAGTAAACACCAAAAAATCAGTTTTTTCATCCCGAGATACCGTTGCTTTGGTAATCGTTCGCACCTTATTTTGTACCGAAGTTCCTGCTGCTGTAAAACCAGTAAAATCGTGTGTACCTACCAGACCGTTAATAGCTTCTTGCATAAGTTTAATATTAAGAGTATAAGGGTAATGAGTGGTATAGTGTCGCATCATCGGATTTTTAGGTCGACCATTATCAACTAAAAATTCATAAGTTTTTAAATGCTTCTGATAACGACAATGAAAATCATCAGCCACTTTTTCTATATTAACAACATCAATATCTTCAGGAGTCTGTGTATCAAGAGCAAATCGCAATTTTTCAACTTCTTGTTCTTGAGGCAAATCAAAATGGATCACCTGTCCATAAGCATGTACTCCTGCATCCGTACGTCCTGCACCATGAATTATAATTTTTGTACCGTTATTTAATTTATAGAGTGTTTTTTCAATCTCTTCTTGAACCGTACGTAAATGTCTTTGTCTTTGAAAACCCGAAAAAAGAGTCCCATCATAGGAAATCGTTGCTTTGTATCTTACCATGTTACTATTTTAACATTTCTTAAACGTAAGAGAAACTATTTTTAATCAAACTGTACCCAAACAAATGAAAGACGTATTGAAGCTTACTCTAAGCTACTAGCGATTTAAAAGCTATAAGAAAGCTATTTCCTCCAAACTCTCTCCTTTTTTCATAGATTTACCCCCAATTCCTTATAGGTCTTGCTTACAACTGCTGTGCAAATTCCTTAAAATAGGGACTGATCTTCCTAAGTAGAGCACGTCTTCCCTTGAAACGTTCGCCCCTGATAAGTGCTTGAAACTGCATACGCTCTTGCGAATTTAATTGGTTCTCTAAGCTAGCTATTACCTCTTGATAAGCCACATAGTCGTCTAGCCATAACCCTCTCGATGGAATGGCATGTGCAACCTCCCCTATCTCTTCATATGCTAACTTATGGAACTGACGCTTTTGACTTTCTTGACGGCGTAATAAATCTTTCAAATAAGATGAAAATTTTGTTTTAAAATAGCGATATAAACGCTCTTCTTCCTCAATTAACTCTGGGTACCTTTCTAGTAACTGTAATAAGATAATATGTCCTTCTTGTAACCAGTCATCTCTATCCCACAATTGAATATAATAGTGTCGCTTTAATTTCAAAATAATGGGCTTAACTTTTTCAAACGCTGCTCTTGTCTCTATCGACATTTTGAGTCTCCTTTTCTTTTTAACTATCCCTAGTATAAAGAGAACCACAAAAAAACAACAGGACATTAATGTCCTGTTGTTTTTTTCATTATGCACCCTAGAGGAGTCGAACCTCTAACCGCCTGATTCGTAGTCAGGTACTCTATCCAGTTGAGCTAAGGGTGCCAACGCATATCTTGCCTCTATCTTACCACACTCTTCTCTAAAATGCAAAAAAAGATAGGACGCTTCCTACCTCTCTCTACTCCGCCAGTAGGACTCGAACCTACGACATCATGATTAACAGTCATGCGCTACTACCAACTGAGCTATGGCGGATAAACGCTAAGCGACTACCTTATCTCACAGGGGGCAACCCCCAACTACATCAGGCGTTCTAGGGCTTAACTGCTGTGTTCGGCATGGGTACAGGTGTATCTCCTAGGCTATCGTCACTTAACTTGTAAATGTGCTATTTTCATAACCCACTCAAAATTGAATATCTATAGTCTAACAAGAATCCGTAACGTTGTCAATATTTCTTTTTGGATAAGTCCTCGAGCTATTAGTATTAGTCCGCTACATGTATCGCTACACTTACACTCCTAACCTATCTACCTGATCATCTCTCAGGGCTCTTACTGATATAAAATCATGGGAAATCTCATCTTGAGGGGGGCTTCGCACTTAGATGCTTTCAGCGCTTATCCCTTCCCTACATAGCTACCCAGCGATGCCTTTGGCAAGACAACTGGTACACCAGCGGTAAGTCCACTCTGGTCCTCTCGTACTAGGAGCAGATCCTCTCAAATTTCCTACGCCCGCGACGGATAGGGACCGAACTGTCTCACGACGTTCTGAACCCAGCTCGCGTGCCGCTTTAATGGGCGAACAGCCCAACCCTTGGGACCGACTACAGCCCCAGGATGCGACGAGCCGACATCGAGGTGCCAAACCTCCCCGTCGATGTGAACTCTTGGGGGAGATAAGCCTGTTATCCCCAGGGTAGCTTTTATCCGTTGAGCGATGGCCCTTCCATTCGGTACCACCGGATCACTAAGCCCGACTTTCGTCCCTGCTCGAGTTGTAGCTCTCGCAGTCAAGCTCCCTTATACCTTTACACTCTGCGATTGATTTCCAACCAATCTGAGGGAACCTTTGGGCGCCTCCGTTACTCTTTAGGAGGCGACCGCCCCAGTCAAACTGCCCGTCAGACACTGTCTCCGATAGGGATAACCTATCTGGGTTAGAGTAGCCATAACACAAGGGTAGTATCCCAACAACGCCTCATTCGAAACTGGCGTCCCGAAGTCAATGGCTCCTACCTATCCTGTACATGTGGTACAGATACTCAATATCAAACTGCAGTAAAGCTCCATGGGGTCTTTCCGTCCTGTCGCGGGTAACCTGCATCTTCACAGGTACTAAAATTTCACCGAGTCTCTCGTTGAGACAGTGCCCAAATCATTACGCCTTTCGTGCGGGTCGGAACTTACCCGACAAGGAATTTCGCTACCTTAGGACCGTTATAGTTACGGCCGCCGTTTACTGGGGCTTCAATTCAGATCTTCGCTTGCGCTAAACCCTCCTCTTAACCTTCCAGCACCGGGCAGGCGTCACCCCCTATACATCATCTTACGATTTAGCAGAGAGCTGTGTTTTTGATAAACAGTTGCTTGGGCCTATTCACTGCGGCTGACCTAAGTCAGCACCCCTTCTCCCGAAGTTACGGGGTCATTTTGCCGAGTTCCTTAACGAGAGTTCTCTCGATCACCTGAGGCTACTCGCCTCGACTACCTGTGTCGGTTTGCGGTACGGGTAGAGTATCATTAAACGCTAGAAGCTTTTCTTGGCAGTGTGACATCACTAACTTCGCTACTAAAATTCGCTCCCCATCACAGCTCAATGTTATAAAGATAAGCATTTGACTCATCTTACACCTCACTGCTTAGCCGGACTCTTCCAATCGTCCGGTTTAGTTAGCCTACTGCGTCCCTCCATCACTATATACTCTAGTACAGGAATATCAACCTGTTGGCCATCGGATACACCTTTCGGTCTCTCCTTAGGTCCCGACTAACCCAGGGCGGACGAGCCTTCCCCTGGAAACCTTAGTCTTACGGTGGACAGGATTCTCACCTGTCTTTCGCTACTCATACCGGCATTCTCACTTCTATGCGTTCCAGCGCTCCTCACGGTACACCTTCTTCACACATAGAACGCTCTCCTACCATGACACTTTTGTGTCATCCACAGCTTCGGTAAACTGTTTTAGCCCCGGTACATTTTCGGCGCAGGGTCACTCGACTAGTGAGCTATTACGCACTCTTTGAATGAATAGCTGCTTCTAAGCTAACATCCTAGTTGTCTGTGCAACCCCACATCCTTTTCCACTTAACAGTTATTTTGGGACCTTAGCTGGTGGTCTGGGCTGTTTCCCTTTCGACTACGGATCTTAGCACTCGCAGTCTGACTGCCGATGATATCTCGTTGGCATTCGGAGTTTATCTGAGATTGGTAATCCGAGATGGACCCCTCACCCAAACAGTGCTCTACCTCCAAGAGACTTAACATCGACGCTAGCCCTAAAGCTATTTCGGAGAGAACCAGCTATCTCCAAGTTCGTTTGGAATTTCTCCGCTACCCACAAGTCATCCAAGCACTTTTCAACGTGCCCTGGTTCGGTCCTCCAGTGAGTTTTACCTCACCTTCAACCTGCTCATGGGTAGGTCACATGGTTTCGGGTCTACAACATGATACTAAATCGCCCTATTAAGACTCGGTTTCCCTACGGCTCCGTCTCTTCAACTTAACCTCGCATCATATCGTAACTCGCCGGTTCATTCTACAAAAGGCACGCTCTCACCCATTAACGGGCTCGAACTTGTTGTAGGCACACGGTTTCAGGTTCTATTTCACTCCCCTCCCGGGGTGCTTTTCACCTTTCCCTCACGGTACTGGTTCACTATCGGTCACTAGAGAGTATTTAGGGTTGGGAGATGGTCCTCCCAGATTCCAACGAGATTTCACGTGTCTCGCCGTACTCAGGATACTGCTAGGGCTCAAAAGAATTTTAAATACGAGGCTTTTACTCTCTTTGGCTTACCTTCCCAGGTAATTCTTCTATCCTTTTAAAGTCCCACGTCGCAGTCCTACAACCCCGAAGTGTAAACACTTCGGTTTGCCCTCCTGCCGTTTCGCTCGCCGCTACTAAGGCAATCGCGTTTGCTTTCTCTTCCTGCAGCTACTTAGATGTTTCAGTTCACTGCGTCTTCCTTCTCATAACCTTAACAGTTATGGATACTAACCATTAGTTAGTGGGTTCCCCCATTCGGACATCTCTGGATCAGCGCTTACTTACAGCTCCCCAAAGCATTTCGTCGTTTGTCACGTCCTTCTTCGGCTTCTAGTGCCAAGGCATCCACCGTGCGCCCTTATTAACTTAACCTTATTAACCTAGTTTTTTTAAACTAGAAAACTTATTAAATAGTCACAGCGTTTTCGGTTTATTTTCTTGTTACTTTTCTACAATCTATTTCTAGATCGTGGAATTTGATATAGATATTCAATTTTCAATGGACTATTATATAGGATACTAAGCAACGCTCGCTTTAGCGAAACTTCTGTAGAAAATTAGGAATCTGACCATGTGGGCCTTGCACACAAGGGAAGATTGTCCATTTTCCTAGGAAGTGAGTTGCGTGTTCAACTTCACTTGTATTAAGTTTAGTAGGATTGTATCCTGATGGAGCCTAGCGGGATCGAACCGCTGACCTCCTGCGTGCAAAGCAGGCGCTCTCCCAGCTGAGCTAAGGCCCCACAAGACCTCTCAAAACTAAATAAGACGATAAACGTGTTCCATTTCCTTAGAAAGGAGGTGATCCAGCCGCACCTTCCGATACGGCTACCTTGTTACGACTTCACCCCAATCATCTATCCCACCTTAGGCGGCTGGCTCCTAATAGGTTACCTCACCGACTTCGGGTGTTACAAACTCTCGTGGTGTGACGGGCGGTGTGTACAAGGCCCGGGAACGTATTCACCGCGGCGTGCTGATCCGCGATTACTAGCGATTCCGACTTCATGTAGGCGAGTTGCAGCCTACAATCCGAACTGAGATTGGCTTTAAGAGATTAGCTTGCCGTCACCGGCTTGCGACTCGTTGTACCAACCATTGTAGCACGTGTGTAGCCCAGGTCATAAGGGGCATGATGATTTGACGTCATCCCCACCTTCCTCCGGTTTATTACCGGCAGTCTCGCTAGAGTGCCCAACTTAATGATGGCAACTAACAATAGGGGTTGCGCTCGTTGCGGGACTTAACCCAACATCTCACGACACGAGCTGACGACAACCATGCACCACCTGTCACCGATGTACCGAAGTAAAACTCTATCTCTAGAGCGGGCATCGGGATGTCAAGACCTGGTAAGGTTCTTCGCGTTGCTTCGAATTAAACCACATGCTCCACCGCTTGTGCGGGCCCCCGTCAATTCCTTTGAGTTTCAACCTTGCGGTCGTACTCCCCAGGCGGAGTGCTTAATGCGTTAGCTCCGGCACTAAGCCCCGGAAAGGGCCTAACACCTAGCACTCATCGTTTACGGCGTGGACTACCAGGGTATCTAATCCTGTTTGCTCCCCACGCTTTCGAGCCTCAGCGTCAGTTACAGACCAGAGAGCCGCTTTCGCCACCGGTGTTCCTCCATATATCTACGCATTTCACCGCTACACATGGAATTCCACTCTCCCCTTCTGCACTCAAGTTCTCCAGTTTCCAAAGCGTACATTGGTTGAGCCAATGCCTTTAACTTCAGACTTAAAAAACCGCCTGCGCTCGCTTTACGCCCAATAAATCCGGACAACGCTCGGGACCTACGTATTACCGCGGCTGCTGGCACGTAGTTAGCCGTCCCTTTCTGGTTAGTTACCGTCACTTGGTGGATTTTCCACTCCCACCATCATTCTTCTCTAACAACAGAGCTTTACGATCCGAAAACCTTCTTCACTCACGCGGCGTTGCTCGGTCAGGGTTGCCCCCATTGCCGAAGATTCCCTACTGCTGCCTCCCGTAGGAGTCTGGGCCGTGTCTCAGTCCCAGTGTGGCCGATCACCCTCTCAGGTCGGCTATGTATCGTCGCCTTGGTGAGCCTTTACCTCACCAACTAGCTAATACAACGCAGGTCCATCTCATAGTGGAGCAATTGCCCCTTTTAAATTACTAACATGCGTTAGTCTCTCTTATGCGGTATTAGCTATCGTTTCCAATAGTTATCCCCCGCTATGAGGTAGGTTACCTACGCGTTACTCACCCGTTCGCAACTCCTTGAACCGGTGCAAGCACCAGTTCTCAGCGTTCTACTTGCATGTATTAGGCACGCCGCCAGCGTTCGTCCTGAGCCAGGATCAAACTCTCTTTAATTTGCGTTTGAACTTACTCGTTCCTTCTGTCGCTGACAGATTTATTTCTCGTTTCTTGACGGGTAATATGTCTCCATATCACCCTCACGTTTGGTTCGTCTTATTCAGTTCTCAAAGGTCTTAACGTCTCCTAAGAGACAACTTCTTTATTCTATCAGGTTTCTCATAGCCTGTCAACTACTTTTTCATCTTTTTTCAATAAGTGTGTTACAGGAACCTCTCTGACAGCTTTATTAGTATACGATATCTTTACTGTCATTGTCAACTCTTTTTTACAAAATGTTTCTGTTTTTCATACTATGCTAATGAGTTAGCTCGTGCGTCTCCTTCTTCATAGGTTACTTTTAACCACCAAATGAATGCTACACAATCGAAAATAGATGAGTTTACTTATTAAACTGAGCTATCAATAGCATAAGGTTAGCTGCTAATATTTTGATATTAGAAAGTGTTGTTGTTTTATCTATCGCTGCTTCTAAGGAAATTGGCTGCTGTTGTATTGAAAAAACAGCCAAAAAGTCTTCTGCTGCTAGTCCTGTCTCAATCTTTACAGAACCACATAGAGCAATCGTTGGAACTTGATATTTTTTAGCCATTCTTGCAATCGCAACAGGTACCTTGCCAGATTGTGATTGTGTATCCAGGCATCCTTCTCCAGTAATAACTAAATCACAAGACTGAAGGGAATTATCCAGATTTAGTAGCTCTGCAATCCTGCTAAAACCACTAGTTAAGGTGCCTCCTAATAGGACAATGGCACCTCCTAATCCTCCAGCTGCTCCACTTCCTGGTATTGTCTGTAAATCAATGGTTGTTTGGCAAAAAACTTTTTTAGCAAAGTTACTTGCAATTTGATCAGTTTCTTCAATTTGACTAAGACTCCCACCTTTTTGAGGGCCAAAGACCGCAGCAAATCCTTGAGGGCCATGATATGGATTGGTCACATCAGTCAGCCCTAATAGCGTAACAGGTGATGCTAAAGTATCAAGATAAGATCTTCCTGTCATGAAATCATAGTTTAAACTTTCCAAAAACCCTTTGCCACCATCAGAAGTGCCTGTGCCTCCTAGCATGATTTCGATTTGAGTAGCTCCTTTTTGAATGGCATCTTTAACTGCCAAACCCAAACCGTAGGAAGTGGCTTGTGCATAGGTTACTGAATTGGAGGTGATCTTATCAATACCAATAATACTCGCAGATTCAATAAAAGCTTGCTTTGCGTGACGATAATAAGCGACTTTAATCGGGCGTCTTAATAGATCAATGGTTTTTACTTGATGCCACCTCCCCGCCACGGTTTGTGAGAGGGCTACTAAACTTCCTTCTCCTCCATCAGCGATAGCTCTTGTTTCAATAACTAACTGCTTATCGACAGAAAGAAGGGCTTGAGCTACACTAGTGTTAAGTTCTGGAGACGTTACCGATCCCTTAAAAGAATCTATGGCTACCAAAATTTTCATATCTTCAATAAATTCCTTTTCTGTATATTGTAGCAGATTATCATCCTTTAAAACCCTATTAATAGTCAAGCTAGATCTGTCTTAAGTTTTTTATCTATTTTGAGAACTCGACCTTTTTACTAGTGTTGTCTTATTACTTTCTTCACCTTAAATTATTGTCAAGCAAACTCAAAAATACAAGAACTTTCTCGATTGCATTTACATAGTCATAGCTTTGTTTAGCTGCTAGGATCTTAAGCATTCAACTAATCAAAAAAAAGACTGTTTGGAAGGTTTCAATAGCTTCGCCATTCTAAAAAGGATCCGCCAATGATATAATATTACTATATCATGTCGAATGGGGATTAAAAATGGGAAATCAAACTAAAACGGAACTTGAACTTGAAAAAGAGTTGATCCATCTCTTAGAAACAGGTGAAAGTCAATGGACATATCGTAAAGAATTAAAAACTGAAGATGCTTTATGGGATAATTTCTTTAAGATCTTAGCGCAAAATAACACGCAATATCTGAACGAGGAGCCTTTAACAGCTAGTGAAAAAGAGCAGATTAAGAATCAACTTAACTTTGTCAATTACTATGAAGCGGCTAAATGGTTAGCTGGTGAAAACGGCATTGCTAAAGTACAAGTGCAACGCGAAGATGCAAAACTAGGAACGATTCGTTTAGAAGTCGTTAAAGCAGACAATGTGGCTGGTGGAACTTCTGTTTATGAGATTGCCAATCAAGTTGCTTTCTC
This sequence comes from Streptococcus pyogenes, assembly GCF_002055535.1. Lineage (NCBI taxonomy): Bacteria > Bacillati > Bacillota > Bacilli > Lactobacillales > Streptococcaceae > Streptococcus > Streptococcus pyogenes. The sequence goes on from NZ_LN831034.1 coordinate 1,659,612, forward strand.
TGGTTCTCGTGATAGACGAGGTGATGTGACACTTCTCATCAATGGCTTACCTATGATCCAAATTGAATTAAAATCTCAGAATCATCAATGCATTGAAGCTTTTAACCAAGTCAAAAAGTATGATAAAGAAGGCCAGTTTAGAGGTATCTTTTCAACCTTACAAATGTTTGTGGTCTCAAATAAAACAGATACAAGGTATATCGCTGCAGCTAAAGAAAATAAATTAAACCCTAACTTCTTGACCCAATGGGTAGATCAAAACAACAAACCACAAAAAGATCTCTTTGCCTTTGCCAAAGAAGTCCTATCTATCCCTCGTGCTCACCAAATGGTCATGACTTACTCTGTCATTGATGATGATAAAAAAGCACTAATTCTCCTTCGTCCTTATCAGATTCATGCAATCGAAGCCGTCGCTGAAGCGAGTCGTCACCGCAAGTCTGGCTATATCTGGCACACAACAGGTTCTGGAAAAACCTTAACTTCCTATAAAGTGGCTCGCAATATCCTTCAAATACCGGCCGTTGAAAAATCCATCTTTGTCATTGACCGAAAGGATTTAGATAATCAGACCGCTTCTGCTTTTCAATCCTATGCGCAAAATGATATCTTTGATGTCGATGAGACAGAAGATACGAGACAACTCATCAAAAATTTAGAATCCAGCGATCGTCGTGTTGTGGTCACCACCATTCAAAAACTCAATGCCATGATCAGTCAGATGGAAAGTTATGACACTCCAAAATTCAAGAAACTAAAAGAGCGTCTTGCACACTTAAATGTTGTCTTTGTTGTGGACGAATGCCACCGTGCTGTCACGCCAGAACGTCAACGTTATCTCACGAATACTTTTCGTAACAGTCGCTGGTATGGCTTTACCGGCACTCCTATCTTTGTGGAAAATAAGCGTGCTCAATTAGGTGATTTAGCCCAAACAACGGAACAGCAATACGGCAAATGTCTCCATCAATACACCGTTAAAGAAGCCATTCATGATAAAGCGGTTCTAGGCTTTCAAGTTGAGTATAAGACAACCATTCCTGATATGCCTGAAGACAGTATTCCGGAAGAAGCTTATGATCATGAAGAACATATGTTAGCTGTCTTAGATAGTATCATTAATCAATCACGCAAGAAACTTGGTTTTAATAATGGAATTGGTCAGACATTCGAAGGTTTACTAACCGTTAAGAGTATTGCTCGTGCCCAAGCCTATTATGATCTGATGAAGAAAGTTAAGGCTGGTGAAACGGATTTAGTCATTTCTAAGAAGGTCAAAGAAAAACTACCAGACTTTCCAAAGGTAGCTATTACTTATTCTATCACTGAAAATGACAATGCGTCTATCAGCCGACAAGATAAAATGACCAAAAATCTAGAAGACTATAATCACCTCTTTGGCACTAACTTTACCATCGATAACTTACAAGGCTATAACAGAGATTTAAATGATCGCTTAGCCCGTAAAAAAGATAAATTCAAAGACCGTCATGAACAATTAGACCTCGTGATTGTGGTTGACCGTCTCTTAACAGGTTTTGATGCGCCTTGTTTATCAACGATCTTTATTGATCGCCAGCCTATGAAACCTCAGCACATTATTCAAGCTTTCTCACGAACCAACCGTATCTTTGAAAGTAGAAAACATTACGGTCAGGTTGTGACTTTCCAAACACCACTTCGTTTTAAAGAAGCTGTCGACAAAGCGCTTAGCCTCTACTCTAATGGGGGTGAAAACGACGTTTTGGCCCCTTCTTGGGAAGAAGAAAAAGCAAGATTCTTTGAAAAAGTAACAGTATTAAAAAATATAGTTCCTGATCCAGACGCTTTCCCAACTATTGAGAGCGCACAGACAGCTTTTCTCAAACAATACGCCAAAGCCTTTCAAGCGTTTGATAAACTCTTTGCATCTGTACAGGTCTATAGTGATTTTAATGAAACACTGTTGAGTGAGGTTGGGTTATCAGATGAAGTGATTGATACTTATAAAGGCACTTACCAAAATGTCATTGCAGAAATACGAAAGCGAAGAGAAGATGACGAAGCCATCCCAGAGATCAATATCGACTATGAGCTAGAAAGTGTTCAGATGGATGATATCAACTATCACTATATCTTGACCTTAATTCAAGCCTTTGTCGATCAAGAACAAGAAGCTCTTCAAGAAAGGCTCAATGACAATCCTATGGATCAATACATCCAAGATTTGGCAAAATCAAACCCTGCTATGGCTGACTCACTAGCTGAGTTATGGCAAGATATCCAAAAAGAACCCAAAGCCTATGAAGGGAAAAGCATTGTTTATGAGTTAGATAACCTCATTGGTGATAAGATCCAAAGGGCCATCAAACACTTTGCGGACCAATGGAAGGCAGATCCTGACAAATTAGCCTTTGTGGCGACTAATTATCATAGTGCTAACTCTACCAAACAAGTGGGCATGTCAACCTTAAAAGAATCCCTAGACTACCAAGCCTATAAAGAAAAACAAGGTGATTCTGCCATGAATAAACTCAAATACAAGAGCCAATTTGAACGGGAGTTAGTTCAATTCATTAGAGATCAAATCCAACCCTTAAAAGGGCACTAGGAAAGGAAAGAGATGACAAAATCTAAACAGCCTCAATATCGCTTTGACGGTTTTGAAGGGGAGTGGGAAGAAAAAGAACTAGGGGATATTGTTCAAATTACAATGGGCCAATCTCCATCAAGTCAAAATTATACTACAAACCCTTCTGATTATATTCTAGTACAAGGAAATGCCGATATAAAAAATGGATATGTTTTTCCGCGTGTCTGGACAACACAAATTACAAAACAAGCTGACAAAGGTGATATTATTCTTAGTGTTAGGGCTCCAGTTGGTGATGTTGGAAAGACAAATTATCATGTTATTATTGGGCGTGGAGTTGCTGCTATAAAAGGTAATGAATTTATCTTTCAAATATTAAAATACTTGAAAGAAATTGGTTATTGGAAAAGAATTAGTACAGGTTCAACTTTTGATAGCATTAGCTCTAGTGATATCAAATATGCTAAAATTCAAATTCCCTCCCTCCCTGAACAAGAAGCCATTGGCGAACTTTTCCAAATGGTTGATCAATTGATTCAGTTGCAGGATCAAAAGCTAGCAACCCTTAAAGAACAAAAGCAAACCTTCCTCAGGAAAATGTTCCCAGCTCAAGGACAAAAAGTCCCTGAAATCCGTTTACAAGGTTTTAAAGGAGAGTGGGAAGAGAAGAAATTGAGGGAAGTATCTACTCATAGAAGTGGAACGGCAATTGAAAAATATTTTGATTCGGAAGGTGAATTTAAAGTCATTTCAATAGGTAGTTATGGAACTAATAACCTCTATGTAGACCAAAATATTAGAGCAGTCTCAAATGAACTTACTAATTCTAAATTAGTTGCCTCCGGTGAATTAACAATGGTACTCAATGATAAGACAGCGAATGGGGCAATAATCGGAAGATGTCTACTTATTACAGAAAATAATAAATACGTTGTTAATCAAAGAACAGAAATTATTAGACCAGATATTAATATTTCCTCTTACTATCTTTTCCATTATTTAAATGGCGAATTTCGTAATGGTATCATTAAAATTGCTCAAGGTGGCACTCAAATCTATGTAAATTATTCATCTGTTGAACAATTAAAGATAAATATACCTACATTAAAAGAACAAGAAGCCATTGGTAATTTCTTCCAAACTTTAGACCAACAAATTGCTCAATCTGAAGAAAAACTAACAGAACTCAAAGCACTCAAACAAACATTACTCAATCGTTTATTCGTATAAGAAAGGACTCACATGGCAGAGAAAACAACTTCACTCCGTCAAGCACTATGGCATTCGGCCGACCAATTACGTGGCCAAATGGATGCCAATGACTATAAAAACTATCTTCTTGGACTTATTTTTTACAAACACTTATCTGATAAATTACTCTTGGCTGTTTGTGATAATCTAGAAAAACACTTCAATACCTTTACAGAGGCTCAAAAAATCTTTGAAGATGCTTATCAAGATGAAGGCCTAAAAGATGACCTCATTTCTGTTGTTACTGGTGATTTAGGTTACTTTATCGAACCGACACTGACCTTTGAAAAACTCATCCAAGATGTTTATCACAATACTTTCCAATTAGAATCATTAGCTCAAGGTTTTCGCGATATTGAACAAAGTGGTGAAGACTTTGAAAACTTATTTGAAGATATTGACCTCTACTCTAAAAAATTAGGCTCTACTCCTCAAAAACAAAATCAAACCATTTCTAATGTCATGAAAACATTAAATGAAATTGACTTTGAGGCAGTAGATGGGGATACTTTAGGTGATGCTTATGAGTACTTGATTGGTGAATTTGCCAGTGAATCAGGAAAAAAAGCAGGTGAGTTCTATACCCCACAAGCTGTCTCTCACTTAATGACTCAGATTGTCTTTTTAGGTCGTGAAGATCAAAAAGGAATGACCCTCTATGACCCTGCTATGGGATCTGGATCACTCCTTTTAAATGCTAAGAAATATAGTAACCAATCCGATACCGTTTCTTACTATGGTCAAGAAATCAATACTTCTACTTATAACTTGGCTCGTATGAACATGATGCTTCATGGCGTTGCCATCGAGAACCAACACTTAAGTAACGCTGATACCTTGGATGCAGACTGGCCAACAGATGAACCAATCAACTTTGATGGGGTGTTGATGAACCCACCTTATTCTTTGAAATGGTCAGCGACTGCTGGTTTCTTAACGGATCCACGGTTTTCAAGTTATGGTGTATTAGCACCAAAATCAAAAGCCGATTTTGCCTTTTTACTTCATGGTTTCTATCATTTAAAAAATACAGGAACTATGGCGATTGTCTTACCACACGGTGTCCTTTTCCGTGGAGCTGCAGAAGGCAAGATTCGCCAAAAACTACTCGAACAAGGGGCTATCGATACCATTATCGGACTCCCATCAAATATCTTTTATAATACAAGCATCCCTACGACTATTATCATATTAAAGAAGAACAGAACCAACAAAGATGTCTTCTTTATCGATGCTTCAAAAGAGTTTGATAAGGGTAAAAATCAAAACACAATGACAGATAACCATATCAAAAAGATCCTTGATGCTTATAAGAGTCGTGATAATTCTGATAAGTTTTCATATTTAGCCTCATTTGATGAAATCATTGAAAATGACTATAACTTAAATATCCCACGCTATGTTGATACCTTTGAGGAAGTCCCAGTTAAACCACTGCCAGAATTAGCTAAACAGCTCAGTGACATTGATCAAGAAATTGCCAAAACAAATGCCAAACTAGATCAACTCATGAAACAACTAGTCGGAACAACCAAAGAAGCACAAGACGAATTGGATACTTTTAGAAACTAAAAGACAAAAAAACACCACAGTAGATGATTACTACTGTGGCGTTTTATTTAAAATTGAGTAGTGAACCTTTATTGAGTACTTATCAAACAAGATTCTCCTTCTTCACCTATAAATCAAAATAGAATCATCTCATCTAACTTTGTCCGTTTCTTTGTTTTATTTAAAATAGTTATTTGAAGTTACAATGATTTCTCAAACGTTTAGAAATCTTAAACACGGTTAAGAGAAATTTTCAGGACAACTTTTGATCCTTCCACAAAAACCATGGTGCGAACCATAAAGTAGTTCCAATCGTTGATATATAAGCATATATTAACGTTCTGGGAGTTGTGAAGCTTTACAAGTTTTTTTAGACCTGGTTTAAACAACTTTTGTTTGACTAAATTTAAAAAGCTTTTCATATCAGGCATTTCCCTACTTTTTATAAAAGCGTTATCTCAATCAATTTCAATCAAAAAGAACTAAAAAAACAATGAGTTTAAATCTGGGTATTTAACAGGAAATCCCTAGCAACGACACAAGTAAAACTTATGTCGTTTGATTATCTGCAACTCAGAAATCCATAAAATACCCTAATTGTTCGGCTTTGTAGATAGCCTCCTGCTTATTATTTACCAAAAGCTTTGAGTAGATGTGGGTCAAATGATTAAATACTGTTCTCCTACTAATTTGTAACGTTTCCTCTATTTCTTTTATAGAGAATCCTTTCTTACTCAAATTTAAGATAGCTATTTCCTGGTCAGTTAAAGATTCAACATAATCCTGAGATTCGATTTGTTCAAAATACTTTTTTCCAGAATCCACTTTTTTTAAGATAGAAATGAGTTGTTTAGGGTCTATATTTTTATCTACAAAACCGTATGCTCCTACTTTTTTTGCCCTCTCTCTATAGATTGATTTAACATATCCTGTCAACATAACAACTTTCAAATGAGGAGTAGACTGTATGAGTTCTTTTGCTATCTCCAATCCATTTTCTTTAGAAATATTTGCTAAATTAATATCAAGCAATATAATATCGTACTTAGACAAATCAATCGTCACATCGTTAAAATGAGAAGTAATCGTATCTATGACATCTACTTCATCATACTGTTGGAATAACAGTTGGATACTCTTTGCAAATAGTCTGTGGTCATCAATTAATAAAATCTTCATAACACAATTTCCAATCTATGGGAAGTAATATTCTGATAGTAAATTGTTTAGTATCCATTTGTAGTTCTAGATCTCCATCAAAAGCTGCTAGTGTTTCTTGAAATGATTTCAATCCTCTGCCATAATTTATAGAGTGTACTTTTTCCACTACTTGATTGCTCTCCTCAATGATAATAATATCAGATTGAATCGTTAAAGATAAACGAATGTCTTTTCCATCTCCATATTTTATAGCATTGTTTATTAGCTCTTTTATAAACCTATAAACAATATCTCCATATGGGGATGGCACTACCATATTATCTGAACAGTTAAAATACAATAAGGTATTACTTTTTCTACTTTTAACAATATCATCAAAAAGAGACTGTATGTTTTCTTTCATTGTTTGATTAGCGGGAACTATTGGGTGGTAAGTATCCATTTCATCTCTGATACCAGAAACTAAATCATTCAACTCATTAACAATAAAACCATGTGTTATATTACTATTTTCTAGAGAAAACAAGTTTTTTATCGCTATGATATTTTGTAAAACATCATCATGCAAATAATTTGAGAACTCCACTCTCATGTTTTCCTCTGATTTCATAAAATAGTTCAGTCTTCTATTTTCATAGTCAAAATTTTGTTTGGAGTTTTCTAAATAATAAAAGATGCAAGAAATTACCACTAGACAAAACAACGTGCTTGCGTCAACAACTATAAAAAATAGCAAAAAATCTTTAACTAATACCTTCATGAGTACAATCCAACAAAGGATAAGAAGTAGAAATAATAGTTCTATACGAGCTTTGTAATCACCTAACCATCTTTGGGTAACAAAACTCAATTTATCATGTATGGTCTTAAAATAGTATATTACACTCATTATAAGGGGAAACAGATACCATCCCAAATTATTAAAGGCTTGATTAACATCTAGCATTTCTCCATAAAGTTCACTACCAAGTATTACCAGCAAAAGTAAAGAAAATAGTATCAATGAACGTCTAACAACTGATATTTGTTGCCTAAAGGACCTATAATATAGCACTATAACTAGTAACGGATACAGGTGTAAAATAGTAAAAACCATCAGGAATAAAAAATTAAATAAAATTCTATTAACAAAAAGGCTAGTTATAGAAACAAAAATAATTATTAACAAGCCCTTATCTAACTTATCTTTAAATTGTTTGTGCCCATATAATATTAAATTAGTAATCTCAACGGTATAACAATAGAGCAATATAATCTGTAGTCCACTGCTTAAAAAGAGAGGAGTTCCTCTTGTCAGCACAGATACTAAGTATTGCCAAATTGTTAAGGAGATGATAGAAATAATCCTTTTAAAAATATCACCTTGTTTTTGGCGTAATATTGTTGCCAGCCAAATAAAAGCTGTATCAATAAGGGTCATTACAAGAGCTACTTTTTCAGAGAAAAGAAGAGACAGGTTCTCTCGATTATAGACCAAAATTAACAAGGCTATTAATTGTTGCAACAAGATTATTGCAGTCCCAAAGAACTTACTCTTTGTTATGTTTTTTATTCTTATCATATTATTTACTTAATCGTTAAAGTTAAAAGATTTTTAAAATTAATTTTTGATTATGGATGTCACTAACCGCAATGTCAATACATAAAATGTGCCATATATTATCAAGAAGAAAAGCAGACAAAGCAATAAAGATAACATTATGATATTGCCTGCTACCAATGTATCCATGAATAAATATTTATAGTAAATAAGCAACATACCACCATTTACAATCCCAATGAATACAGGAATAAGGAAAAGTATACCTGTTTCATATCGAAGAATCCGATGAATCATTTTTTTACTATAACCTAGCTTACTTAGATAGCCATATTCTTCTTTATTTTCCATGATTTCGATGAGGCTTGTAAAGTACAGAATACTACCTGTACAAATAATAAAGAGTATGGATAGGAAAGTTATAAAGATATAAGTCGCAATATTAGCAGTCTTTACTGTGTGTTCCTTACTATAACTACTGATAACATCAGGAACCATACTAAACTGATTGTAAAATGCTTCACTTGACCTAATCGAAGTTCCATTAAAAGTCCTAATTGTCATTTCTTTCTCTGGAAAACGAGAACTAAGTTTAGCATATAATTTATCAGAAACAACCAGGGTCGTGACACTTGTAGAAAAACTAAAAACATTATTCGTTGATACTTGTTTTACAGTAACATCATATGCATTTCCTAAGTTAAAGGTTTTTCCAAGGCTAATTTCTGTTGGATAATAATTTATTAACAATGGGAGTGACTTACTACCTTCAATAGAATTTGTTCTGCCTTGAGCTTTCATTAACTCTTTGTAGTCACTGTAGTTAATTATATCAAAATAAGGTATTGTTTGCCCAGAGTCTGTGATAGTCACCTCTGGGATAGTATTCAATCGCAACAGGCCAACATCAACCAAGCTCACTTGGTCGTTCTCTAAAATAGTTGTAACATTGACTTGACCGTTTTCTGATTCAACATTATATTCTATGGCAGATGGAGTCAACCTCTCTATCCCATTAAGAGAATAAGCATAGAGCATTACCATCATTCCGGCAACTGAAACGGTTACTGTTAAAAGACCTCCCAAGACTGTTAATAATTTATTTTTTGTTGCAATACGATAGTTAAATTTGGGATAGATGATATTAGACAGAGGACGGTATAACCTTTTTTTATTTTCTTTTAACAACGAAACTACAAAAGCCAATCCATATCTGATGGTGAACACTGTTCCTAAAACAACTAAGACAATTATCAATAGAGAAACCGGTACCATCCCTATGCTTAATAGCATATTTCGTGTGGATGAAAACACTGTCGCCAAACATAAAATATATGACAATAGCAATGCAGTGATAGCAATAATAGCTCTGACTTTTCTTATCTTAATTTTTTTCTCAGCCTTTCTTGAGAAATTAACAAATTCAATCAAAGACTGTTTACTAATGATAAGTCCATTTGTGATGACATTAATCAGAAAAACTACGACTAATATTCCTAAAGACTCTATAATCTCATTAACTGTAATAAACCACTGAACTTCCATTGTTAAATTCAATAGATGAGTAATTGCCAGTACAGCTAAAAAATATAAAGTCGGTCCCAGCAATAAACTTACCAAGTAACTCAGAACTAGAATAACAAGATTTTCTAAAGTTAGTAATTTTGTTAATTCTCTTTTTGAAAACCCTAGTATTGCTAAGACTCCAAGCTCTTGACTACGTTTTTTTACAAAGAAATTATTGAAGTAAATTAAGAATACCACCAAAAATACAATCAAAAAAATCAATGACCCATTAGCGATAACTAGAGCTTGACCACTATCCCCAATTTTTTCTGTAATGATTTTATCTGAGATAAAATTTAGAAAAGCTATAAAAATACTTAATAAACCAATCGTAGCTAGAAAATAGATACGATATAACGAAAAATTTTTTTTAATGTTAGATTTTGTAATTGACCAAATCATATTACTCTCCTCTATCGGATAAAGCTTGACTAATTACATCGTAAAACGACTCTCCACAATCTTTTTTATCAATCTCCATGTGAAGTTTCCCATCTTTGAGGAGTATAACTCTGTCAGCATAAGAAGCTGATAAAACGTCATGAGTAACCATTAAAATAGTTACCTTTTCTGTTTTATTGATTTCACTCAAAATCATCATTGTTTCCTCAGAAGATTTCAAGTCAAGTGCTCCAGTTGGTTCGTCAGCAAAAATAATCTCTGGTTCTTTAATGATTGCTCTGATAATACTGACCCTCTGTCTTTGACCTCCAGAAAGTTGATACGGATATTTCTTCAACTGTTCATATAAATTAAATCTTTTTGCATAGCTATTTATCAAATCATCAATCTTTGAAGAATCAATATTTTTTAGAGACAAAGCAACAGAAATATTCTCCCTAATGGTTAGACTATCTAACAGCATATAATCTTGAAAAACAAAACCAATATCATTTTTTCTAAAATTAGTTGCCTCCTTATCAGAGAATGTGCTAATCTCTTTATCCGCACAATAAATATTCCCACTATCAATTTTATCAATAATTGAAGTAACATTTAAAAGCGTCGTTTTCCCACTACCGCTACGCCCCATGACAGCTACAAATTCTCCTTTTTCCACAATCAAATTGATATGGTCTAGAGCATAATTCAGTTGATTGGGATATTTTTTGCAAACATCTTTTAATACTAATTGTTTCATTTTACCTCTTCCTCCTGATATTTATTCATATACGAGTCATATAAGTCACAATAATCCTTATTATTTTTGTACAAATAATGATGGTTTCCATAGTCAATAATTTTGCCATTATCCATTATTAAAATCTTATCAGCTTTTTCAACTGTATTAAGTCTATGGGTAACCAAAACCCTCGTACAATGTAAAGCCTCAACATTTTTTTGGATTATTCTTTCAGTTTTTACATCTAAAGCTGATGTAGGTTCATCAAGAACTAAGATTCTAGGGGTAGTTACTAACTCTCTTGCTAGAGAAATTCGTTGTTTTTGCCCCCCAGATAGTGATGGATTGTCTCGAAAAAGTGGGGTATGAAACTTCATTGGCATACTCCTGATATCCTCATATAGTGATACCCTTTTACAGATTTCAATAACTTGTTTTTCTGTAACAGATTCTCTTCCTAGCAAAATGTTATACATCACATCCCCATCAAATATTGGAGAATCTTGAGGTACAAAAGCCGATATATTCCTAAAATCAGTTTTATCAATTTTAGAGAAGGTAATGTTCTGAGGAGATTGATAAAAACTGATAAGATTTGCCCTTTTCCCTCTCCCAATGCTTAATCGGTTTTTTCAAGACTATTTCAAGCAATTCACAAGTGAACTTCAATCTTTCATCGTTCAAAATAGTTATACTATCAAATAACGAGGTTGTATCTCCTAGATTTCCAATTAATGTCCCTACAGAATTATAGACGTTTCCTCTGGTATCCATTGAAAAGTAAGGAATATCACCATTCATCAAATCTTTAATTTCATTATCAACAATAAAATGTTCAATATGTTTTGTCTCATATAGTATCGAAAATAAATTCTTCCTCTTTTTTTCTGAGAAAAGATATTTTGGATTCGTAGAAGCTTGCAAAAATTTTCCATAGTCGGAAGTATTTCGAAATGGGACTCTGCTTTTCAATTCTGGAAAACCTTCTACTATTTCTTTAATCTTTGAACGTTGTGATAGAAGAAATATGTAGCACTCTCTAAATCCTGAAATGATCTCATTAGCATAGTCAAGAGGCTCTACCACTTTCCCATTTAATGTGGGAATATTGAACCCATCTTCTTGAAAATAGTCAACTTTTACTAACTTCATATCTCCACGATTTTTATTTATCAGTTCATATTTTCCTTTTTTTCTTTTTCCACCTTTTCCACTTATTCCAGAAACGTTAGGAGCGCTGTTTTTCTCAAATTGTACAGGAAATAAACCGTTTGAAAGTGATGTCTCATAAATTCTCTGATAGGTGTCTACAGTAATCCCTTCAAAATTCTGATTTTGTACATTCAACTTTCTTTGAAAAAATGTTTCAACGTCAATTAAATATAAATCTCCGCCTGAAACAATCACATTTTCCATATGTAAGTCCGTAATAGAAAATATTTCAGAAAATGCTGCTAAAACACCATACTTAAAGTAAATTTTCGCTACTTCATCTTTATTGGAACTTGTATAAGCTACACCAAGTTGCCAACAATAATCTGCTTTAACTAAGCTTTTAGGAAGACTGAATGAGGGTATATTACTAGATTTCAATAAACTAGTAAGTTCTAACAAGATACTGTGTGAATGATAACTTTTAGGCTTGTAGTAAACAGATTTCTCTTTAAACGCAATTTTAACGACTGTTTGCTTTTTAGAGTGACTGTCACCAAGTGAAAAGGCAACATTGCTTAGGGGCTCACTAATGTTAAAGCACGACTTTATCTCAGATAAGTCTTCTAAAAATCTATCAAATAATAAAGAATATGATTCCTCTATCAGTCCTACTTCTTTATTAATTTGTTTTAGCAAATACGGATACCTGTCAAAAAAATGATTTATTCCGTTTTCTTCTCTTATCTGCTGTATATACTGCTCATATGCCTCTGACTTATTTTCAATTTCCTTGGAAAAATGATTTATATCTAAAACTAGTGTTTTCATCGAAAGGAACATGATCGTTTCAAATAACTGATTTTCAAACTCACTATAAAATAACTTATGTGTCTTTTTCCTTAACACTTCACTGGTTTCTCTAATAGAAGTATCTAATATGTCATAGTCAAAAATTGAGTTAAAGTATTCGTAAAACTGATGTTGCTGATACTCTAACTTTAATTCATTTCTTTTTATCATTTTTTCCTACCACTACTTAAAAATCCTGCCTAGACTGAGTCTAAACAGGAAATTTTTAGTCTGCTTGTCCAGATTGTTTTAATTAACAACAAACAAATACTGAGTTCGGACAGTCATCAGTAATAGTTGCAAACCAACCGGAACCTTTTTTACCACCAGCTACTTCCATAAGTTCTTTTTCAGAAACTTCTTCGATAGCATTAGTCAAAATATCCTTTGAATTTTTCATAAAACTCATTCTCCTTTCTATCAGTATGTAGTGACTATTTTCTACACTTTTATTGTAAATAATACGTCTTCATTTTCAATGAGTAAAAAGTGCAAAAATGACTTTTTTCATATTTTTTAGTAAGATTTTTGAGATGTCACATAAGAGGTCACTTTATAACAAATAGCCCTCTGATATAAAAAACAAAACTCGTTCTTTACAGCTATTTTACAATCTAATCGCTTCTCGTTATAACATCAATCTCTAATCAGAAAATGGTTACTTTACTTATTTAATCAGGTCAGGAGTTTGAATGACAGAAGTCAAATATCTGAAAAAGGATGTTAAATAAAACTTTCAAAACCCATTTTCATCAACTAAAAACACTTATAACCCGATCTTACAACTAATGGATTACCATCAACAGCAAATAATACTATGCTTGAAAAATGTCAACATCATCTACTTTTTGTGACTATAATTCAGTAAACGAACATGACGTGTAAAAATGTATTAAAGAAGTATCTCAAAATCATTCAATCACTTGAGTTTCTGCTACTTTTTTATACCAGTAGGCACTCTTCTTAGGATAACGTTCTTGAGTTTCAAAATCAACATAGAAGAGACCGTAACGTTTTTCATAGCCATTTGACCATGAAAAGACATCCATCAGTGACCACATAAAGTATCCTTTAACATTTGCACCATCAGAAATAGCATCAGAAATAACTTCTAAGTGTTTTTTCACATAATCGATACGTCCACCATCATAGACAGTATTATCTACAAACTCATCTTTGTAGCCAAGACCATTCTCTGTAATGTAAATTTTCTTGTAATTAGGATAATCGGCTTTGACACGCATGATTTGATCATATAAGCCTTGTGGGAAGATAATCCAGTCCCAGTCCGTTTTTGGAACATCAACGGGTGCTTTTCTTCGACCAACACCCTTGATTTGGTATTTAGAGCTGCCTTTTTCACCCTTGCCATTGTGAATGATTTCAGTCTCACCATCAAAAGCTTGCATCCAATCACTCATATAGTAGTTAATACCAAGGAAATCATTCAAATCTTTTGCGGCGTCTAGTGCGGCAAAATCTTCTTCGCGAAGATCAAGTTCACCGCCATTCACCTCAAGGATATGGTTAACACCTTCCATTGTTTTATCTGAATACTTACCAAGATAAGTAGCATCAAGGATAAATTTATTATGGATGATATCTTCAAGTTCAGCTGCTCTAACATCATCAGGATTGTTAGCGTCAAATGGATACTTAGTTGGAAGTGCATGGACAACACCAATTTCACCTGAATAACCACTATCTTTAAAGAGTTTGACTGCACGAGCATGAGAGACCATCATGTTATGGTGTGATTGGAAAACTTTAGCAAGATCATATTGGATACCTGGAGGGAATTTACCAACTAAGTATTGGCCATCACCAATAGGCCCAATTTCGTTAAATGTTGTCCAATAGTTAACTTCTGAGAATTCTTTAAAACAAAATTCTGCATAATTTACAAAATGTTCAATGTTCTCACGATTGAGGAAGTCACCATCCGAGTGGAGAGCTTCTGGGGTATCAAAATGGTGAAGTGTAACAAAAGGCTCAACATGACGCTTATGACACTCTGCAAAAAGATTGTGGTAGTATTCTACTCCTTTAGGGTTAACTTCTCCTTTTCCTGTTGGAAAAATACGAGACCAGGCAATAGAGATACGGATGCCGTTGACACCAAATTCTTCACTAAGTTTCAAATCGACAGGGTAACGATTATAAAAATCACTTGCTGGCTCAGCTGTGTACCAATAGTTGTCTTCTAAGTATTTATCCCAAGCTACTGGTCCTTTACCATCTGTGTGGGTAGCGCCTTCAGCCTGGTAAGCAGCTGTAGCACCACCAAAAATAAAATCTTTAGGTAATGTTTTAGTCATCTCAGTTTCTCCTTGAATATCTTTCAAAAATAAAGTTCCCAAAACAATTTTTGTGTTTGAGAACTTTACGACATTTAAACTGTTTTCTTAATTTTCAAACTGTGCTTTTACAAAATCAAGAGCTCCTTGACCATCACGGGTCAATTTGATGTATTGAGCCCCTTCTGTTTTAGCTAATTTAATATCAAGTTTATCAGTTTCCACTTTCATATCTTCATAGTTAGAAGCTACTTGAGGTGCAAGGATAACAAGTTGATATTGTGGTAAAATCTCACGGTGAGCACCATAACTTCCTGCTGCTGCAGTGACAGGTGCACCATATTCTTTAGCTGCTTTATTCAAAGCATTTGCAAGCAAACCACTTGTACCACCACCGGCACAAAGAACGAGAACATTAGTTTGATCAGTGATTTCTTTGGTTTCTTTAGCTGCTGATTTTTCAAGAATAGCATCAGCTTTTTTAGTATCAAAGTTTGCTGCTACTTTTTCTTTGAGGGCATCTGATGAATTCGTACCTGCTGCTTCTTCAGCAAGAATTTGCTCATCATATACTTTCAAGAATGGGTAGTAGATGATCACATCAACGACAATTAACAAAGCTGCCAAAATGAATGCTAGAACTTGGAAGTTTGTACCAAGAATGAGACCTAATGGAGCTGGTGTAGTCCAAGGTAAGTTTGCAGTGAAACTGTTCATTCCAAGTGTGTCAATGAAGAATTTGAAAATCCATACGTTGACAATCGGTGCCAAGATAAATGGAATAAAGAAAATTGGGTTCAAAACAAGTGGAGCACCAAACAAAATGGGTTCGTTAACACCAAAGAATGTTGGAACAACTGATGCACGTCCAATGGCTTTGTTACGTTTTGATTTTGTTAACCACATGAACATGAATGGAACGACGAGAGTTGCACCAGTACCACCCATGGTAACGATGAACATTTGAGTCCCTGAAGTCAAAATCTTGTCAGCATGTTCACCAGCTTGAAGTAATTGAAGGTTGGTTTCAGCATTTGCGTAAGTAATCGCTGCAATGGCTGGTTCAACAATAGATGGTCCATGAATACCAACAAACCAGAAGAAAGCAAATGCACCGAAGATAATAGTGATTCCAACATAACCATCTGCTGCTTGGAACAATGGTGCAAGAAGTTTACCAATTGACTCGGCAACGTTAACGCCTAAAGTAGTATGAACAATCAATTCAATCACATAAAGAAGTACAACTGATAATGTAAATGGAATCAAATCTTTAAAAACTTGAGATATATTTGGTGGCACCTCTTCTGGCATGCGAATAGTAACATTGTTTTTCACACAGGCTTTATAGACATTTACGGTAATAAAAGCTGCGATGAAGGCCGTTAACAAACCTTTTGTTCCCATAAATCCAGTTAAGAAACCACCGTCTTTTGCTGGATTTGCTGCCATAAGTAAAAAACCTACAATAGCAGCAAGCATGGTTGAAATAAAGTTGATTTGGTTAGTGCTAGGCAATGAGCGGTTCATTGAATCGGTTAATGCTTTTGCAGTCGTACCAGCCACAAACAAACCTAAAATACCCATTGAGTAGTTGTATGGCGTCATCAAGAGATTCTCAATATCCTTACTCCAATGGAAGCCCCATGCATTTGGAACATAGGCAATCAAGATAAAGATACTTGAAAACAAGATAACAGGCATACCAGCGATAAAACCATCACGAATAGCGCGAAGATAGATGTTTCGAGAAATTTTCTCGAAGAAAGGTTTCCCTTTCTCAATCTGAGCAATTAATCCATTCATTATTTTGCTCCTCTCTTATAAAGTTCAATCATGTGTTTCATTAAATCTTGTAATAAAATGGTCGTCATTAAATGATCTTGACCATGCATTAAAGTGACACTATAAGCTAAGTCATCTCCAGCTGCTTCTTTTTGTAGTAGACTTGTCTGAGCATTGTGAGCATCATTCAAGCAGTCACTACCTGCAGCGATTAATTCTTCTGCTTTAGCATAATCTCCTTCTTGCGCTGCTTTAAGCGCTTCCAAAAATTTTGAACGGGCATCACCAGCATAGGCTACGATTTCAAAACCTAAAAGAGTAGTTTCTTCTCTATTCATTGTAGTTTCCTCCGAAAATAATGTTACATTTTTTCAGTCCAAGGACTTGCAGTTTTATCTAGTACTTTGTTTAATTCGTCAATATTTTTAAAACCTTCTGTACGCAACCATTCACGAGCTGCTTGTGGTCCTTCTTCGATATAGACTTTTACAGATCCTGCCCAGGTAGCACGTCCACATAAGACACCGTTGAATTTAGCACCTGATTCTGCTGCAAACACCAAAGTATCTTGGAACAATTTGGCAGAAACACCAGCACTCAAATAAATGTATGGTAAATCAGTAGAAGCTTCTTGGTCACGGAAAGCTTGAGCTGCTTCTTCTTTTGTAAAGAGAACCTCACCATCTGCAAAGCCTTCTACAAATTTCATATTTACTGGAACTTCAACTTTCAACACGTCAACTCCAAAGCGCTCTTTTGAGAAAACTTTCATTGCTTCGTTAACTTTATGAGCTTTAACTTTTGCAAACTCAGGGCTTGCATTGTCAGCAATTTTCTCATCATAAGTTAGAATTTCTAAGTAGAATGGAATATCTTCTGCACGGCATTCAGAACCAATACGTTCAATGTAAGCTTTTTTCTGCTCGTTAACATCTTGATCTCCATCAATATCATAGTAAAGAAGGAATTTAACTGCTTCTGCTCCAGCTTCTTTAATACGTTTTGCAGACCAAACATCTAAACAATCAGGTAAGCGACTAGTTGTTGTTGCATCGTATCCTGTTTTCTCATATGCCAACAACAAGCCTGCTTCTTCTGAACGAACACGACTTGCTGGCAAGCCATATTCAGGATCAAGTAGAATTGAGGATGCAAATGGTGTTAGTTCTTCAGAAACTAAACTTTTAAGCTCTTCAATTTGTTCTACTGTTGGCTCTTTTGTTTGATGTTGAGCCATCATACGTTTGAGAGCTCCACGTTGGTCAAAAGCTAAGGCAGAAATAACACCATCTACACTTAGTTTTTCCATGCTTTTGCGTTTGTTTTCAGTTAAAGTAATTGTCATTTTTTATACCTCTTTGACTTTAATAGATTGATATAACTTATCGTAATTTGCCATGTTAACATGCCCAGTTGTTTTTTCTTGCGCATTTAACATCCCTAAGACATTTGCTTTTGTTAATAAAGCTCGATCATCTTCATCATTCGCTAAACCTGAAGCAATACCTGCCACTGTAGAATCCCCTGAACCTACAGCGCTTACAATTTTGATTTTAGGAATGTCAACGTTATAAAACGTATCCTTGTGCTTTGCAAATACACCATCAGCACCAAGAGAAACGATTATCCATTCAATTCCATCAAATAGTTCATCTTGTAAGACTTCTTTTAAGGCATCAAAATCTTTTGTCATTTCTTTACCTAGAAGTTGAGAAAGTTCTTCAAGATTAGGTTTGATAACTGTTGGTTTACTATCACCTTTTAGTACTGCTTCTAGAGCATTTCCAGAACAATCCAGAACCGTTTTCTTACCATTAAGATTGGCAATCTTGATTAACTTCTGATAGTAATCATCTGGCATACCAGCAGGCAAACTGCCTGAGAGCGTCACTACGTCAACATCATTCAGTAAATACTTAAAATGATGAGTAAATCCATCAATT
The DNA here is from genome assembly GCF_002055535.1 of Streptococcus pyogenes. NCBI lineage: Bacteria > Bacillati > Bacillota > Bacilli > Lactobacillales > Streptococcaceae > Streptococcus > Streptococcus pyogenes. The sequence goes on from NZ_LN831034.1 coordinate 1,678,405, forward strand.
TCATCTACACTTAACATCGGTCCTTTTTCTAAAATCTCCGTTTGATTACCTTCGTGTAAAATGGCTATACAAGTTCTAGTATCACCTGAAATTTTATAGAAGCGACTTAAAATCGAATCAGGAAGATGATTAATGATAAAATCACCGCTTTCTCCACCTACACAACCTGTAGCTTTGACTGTCTCACCGAATTCATTAAGAACTCGGGAAACATTCAAGCCTTTACCACCGGGTGTCTTTGTAACGTCTACAACTCGATTGACAGTATCGCATTTTAGCTCATCCAAAGGGTAGGAGACATCAATAGCTGGATTTAAAGTAACTGTTAAAATCACAATAGCTCCTTTTTCTATATATATCCCTATAGTAATTTATTCAAATATTAGTCGTGATATTCACCACGGTCCCATTTTTCTAGGAATTCATCAAAGAAGTGTGGGTTGTTTTGATCTTGGCTAGCATGTTGCAAGCTATCCATTTTTTCAATCCATTTTTTATTTTCTTCAGTTGGTTTGTATTCCGCGGCCAAGAAAGCATCGATAATATCATTCATCAATAAACCACCGATAATTTTTCCACCAAAACCAATAACGTTTGCGTTTAGCTCTTCTTTTGAGTAGATAGCAGATGTCATATCTCTAACGAGTGCTGAACGAATTCCAGGAACTTTGTTTACAGCATTTGTGATACCAACACCAGTACCACAGATAACAACACCTAGTTCTGCTTCACCACTTGCTACTGCTTCACCAACTTTTTTACCAAAAATTGGATAGTGTGTGCGAACATTATCATACGTACCACAATCAATAACTTTATGACCTTGTGATTTTAGGTAATCCACAACAGCGATTTTTTCATAAGTAACAATATGGTCACAACCTACAGCAATTTTCATTTTTGTTCTCCTTGTTTTAACCTATTTCAATCAATTAGCACATTTTATTAAGCATGTCGACACGAACTTGATGACGTCCACCATCATATTTACCTTCGACAAAGCCTTTGATAATGTTCTTTGCAATTCCTGGAGCACTAATTTCAGAACCAAGCGTGATGATTCGAGCATTGTTGTGTCCTCTTGTCATGTATGCTGAGCGCTCATCTGATACTTCAGCTGCCACCATTCCTTTGATTTTAGTAGCTACCATGAAAGAACCAACACCATATGCATCAATGACAATACCTAAGTTATCATCGGATGCATTAACTTCTTTTACAACAGCTAAAGTTGTATCTACAAAGTCACGTACTTCGTTTTCACTAACATCAACGACTTCGTATTTACCTTCTTTAAGGTAATCTTTGATAACTTCTTTAAGTTCTTGACCTGCTTTGTCAGCACCGATAATAATTGCCATTTTATTTCTCCTATGATTTAGAATAAGTAAATGTGGAAAACCTACGTAGATAGTTAATTAACGATTTGCAACATCTTTTGAAATAACGCTTTCATTATTTCTATGACCTAATCATACACCCACCAAACATAAAAGTCAACATTTTTTTGTTTTATTTTTATAAAAAATAAACAAAATATGTTTATTTTTTTCATTTTTACGTTATTATCCTAATGTTTCTTGTGTTTCTTTTTCATTTCATAAATCCCTTTAACAGCCACTCGTAACCTATCATATATTACGAAACCCTTATCTCTATTTATTGTAAACGTTTTATTTAAAACATTTTCTATTTTGTTAATTTTTGTTTTTTCTAATGTTTATGTTTGTTTTGTTTGATTTTTTTATTGATATTATGTTATGATACCTTTAATAGTTATACCCTAAGACACTGATAGGAGATAAGAATGAAAAAGAAAGAGCGTCATGAAAAAATTCTCGATATCTTAAAAGTTGACGGTTTTATAAAAGTAAAAGATATTATCGATGAAATGAACATCTCAGATATGACCGCTAGACGAGATCTCGATACATTGGCAGATAAAGGATTACTTATCAGGACCCATGGTGGTGCTCAATATTTGGATTATTCTTCAGCAAAGGACGAAGGTCACGAGAAAACACACACTGAAAAGAAGGTCTTACAGACTACCGAAAAAAAACAAATTGCACAAAGAGCTAAAAACATTATTAAAGATGGCGAAACTGTCTTTATAGGTCCAGGGACAACATTAGAGCATCTAGCTGTCGAATTGAAAAATAGAAATATCAGAGTTATTACAAATAGCCTTCCTGTTTTTTTAATTTTGCACCCGAGCACTACTATTGATTTGATTTTAATTGGTGGTGAATGTCGTGAAATTACTGGTGCTTTTGTTGGTGCTATTGCCATTAATAACCTAGAAACATTAACATTTTCAAAAGCTTTTGTCAGCGCAAACGCAGTTTACAATAATTCTATTGCGACGTACAGTGATCTCGAAGGAGAAGTTCAAAGGGTTGCATTGAATAATGCTGTTGAGAAAATCCTTCTAGTTGATAGTACCAAGTTTGAAAGTTATGACTTCTATAATTTTTACCAACTAGATCAAGTGGACTTAATTGTGACTGATAAAAATGTGACAACTGATATCATAGAAAAGTACAAGAAATTCTCAAAAATCATAATCGCTGACAAGTAAAGGACCTACTCATATTAAAAAGCACTTCAGGGTTTAGATATATCCCCTGTCAAGTAAACAGGGAGCATATCTGAAAGTAGTGTTTGTGTTATAAAGAAGTTTCTTGCTAACTTATTTTCTGTTTTTTTTCAGACTTATCAGTCTTGTACTGTTCCTTTTTCTGATGAATAACGTGGAAATAGGCAGACAGCTATATATTTCACCTCTAGAATGGTTGCCATTACTGTCATCAAGACATGCTTGTTCTTTATCGTATGGAGTAAAGCTTTCTTTTAGCCATCAACATACCTCTTAAGTAGATTTTGGTTCGTTACCATGTCTACTTAAGAGGTGTCTTCAAAGCGCTTTAAAACGTTGCTATAACAGTATATTAACGTTTTGAGAATTGTGAAGCTTTACGAGCTTTTTTAAGACCTGGTTTTTGGTTGATATTCTGATATACATAAAGATACTTATAAAATCAACCTATTCCTGGTTCAATCAATCAAAATCTATTAATTATATACAAATATCTTATTCCCAACGGTATCAATAAGGTATCAAAAATAAGTTTCGGAGCTTATCAAATAATGAAAATCTGTCTCAATTACCGAGTCTTTTTTATTGACTTTTTTGTATATATGATATAATTAAATAAGTTACATAAAGGGGTTACATAAAATGACTACAGTAAAAAAAAACAGAGCGGTTACCTTTCAAGCTAATAAAGAATTGGTAAGCGAAGCAATGACAGTATTAAACAAAAAAAATTTAACCTTATCATCTGCTTTAAGATTATTCCTACAAAATGTCGTTGTCACAAACGAGGTTGACTTATTGACGGAAGAGGAGTTAGAGAAAGAAAAACTTTTCAAGCAATTTCAAGCTGAAATCAACAAAAATATTGAGGATGTTCGTCAAGGGAAGTTTTATACCTCTGAGGAAGTGAGGGCTGAACTTGGACTATAAGAAATATCAGATTATCTATGCTCCTGATGTTTTAGAGAAGCTAAAAGAAATTCGTGATTATATTTCTCAAAACTATTCCTCAACATCAGGTCAGCGTAAAATGGAGCAAATCATTAGCGACATAGAAAAACTCGAGGTTTTCCCAGAAGTTGGTTTTGATGCCGATGAAAAATATGGTTCAAAAATCATCCATTATCACAGCACTAAAGGTTATACCTTAAGTAAAGATTATATTGTCCTATACCATATCGAGGGGGAAGAAAATAGGATCGTTATTGATTACTTGCTTCCTACTCAAAGCGACTATATAAAGTTATTCAAATAACACGTTAAAAGCCTTAGCAGTCTTGCTAGGGCTTTTTTGGTAGATTACCAATTAACTAGGAGCAAAATGAGTTCGGGCTGTTTAGTAGATATTCCACAAAGAAGCCAAAGACTACGAAGCTAGGCTAATCTACCTTAAGGCTTCAGGAAACTTGGAGGAGTTCACCAAGCCAACTCATAAAACTTATAGCGAGATATTCGAGAAATGGTATCAAGCCTATCAAGATACGGTAGAGCCAACCACGGCTTCTCGTACTCTTGATCTGTTTCGACTTCACATTCTGCCAGTCATGGGAGAATTGCCCATTAACAAAACCTCCCCTTTAGACTGCTAGAACTTCATCACCGATAAAGCAAAGACCTTTAAGAATATCAAGCAAATCAAGTCCTACACTGAAAAGGTCTTTGATTTTGCCATCAAGATGAAACTGCTCAAGCATAACCCTATGGCTGAAATCATTATGCCAAAGCGGAAAAAGACACGAATAGAAAACTATTGGACGGTTCAAGAACTTCAGGAGTTTTTAGCCATAGTACTTCAGAAAGAGCCTTACAAGCACTACGCACTATTTCGGCTACTAGCTTATAGCGGCAGCTATGCGCTCTTAAATGGGCTAATATAGACACTAAGCGTCAATAAGAGCCTAGGACGATTAGACGGACAGGCAATCGAAAAAAGCACTAAAAATGATTTCTCAGTAAGAAAGATTAAGCTAGACAGCGAAACTATTTCTATTCTGCAAGAATGGAAAGCCATCAGCCAAAAAGAAAAGACACAACTAGCAGTTGCACCTCTTTCAATTAAGTCTGACTTTATATTTACATACTGTACTAGAGAAGGGAGTATTGAACCACTTCATGCAGACTATATTAACAATATCTTATCAAAGGTCATTAAGCAACATAGTCTTAAAAAAATAAGTCCTCACGGCTTCAGGCATACCCATGCAACCCTGATGATTGAGATTGGAGTTGACCCAGTAAATACAGCCAAAAGGTTAGGACATGCTAGTAGTCAAATGACTCTTGATACATACAGTCATGCTACTGCAGTCGGAGAAGACAAATCAATCAAACAATTTGCTAACTGTCTCAAAAATAACTAAATAAACGTATTAAACCAAGTCAAAAGTTTTCCGAAACGGTATCAAAAGCAAAAAACGACAAAAAAAGCACCTTGCAAGAGACTTGCAAAATGCTTGTAATCGTTGATGTAAAGCTGTTCTTAACGTTTTGAGAATTGTGAAGCTTTACGAGCTTTCTTAAGACCTGGTTTTTTACGTTCAACCATACGTGCGTCACGTGTAAGAAGGCCAGCGCGTTTCAATGAATCGCGGAAGTCTGGGTCTACTTGAAGAAGCGCACGAGCGATACCATGACGGATCGCACCTGATTGTCCACCGTAACCACCACCAACAACGTTAACGAAAACGTCGTATGAACCTTCAGTTGATGTAACTGCAAAAGGTTGGTTGATGATCAAACGTAAGTCAGCATGTGGGATGTATTCTTCTACATCTTTTTTGTTAACAGTGATTTTACCAGTACCTGGAACCAAACGAACGCGTGCAACAGCGTTTTTACGACGGCCAGTACCTGCATATTGTGCTTGTGCCATTATTTAATGCTCCTTTCCTCTTAGATAAGTCCTGAGATGTCAAGTACTTCTGGTTGTTGTGCTGCGTGAGTATGCTCACCGCCAACGAAGACTTTCAATTTCATACCTTGTGCACGTCCAAGAGTGTTATGTGGAAGCATGCCTTTAACTGATTTTTCAATCAAGCGAACTGCGTTTTTAGAGCGAAGTTCACCAGCAGTGATTGATTTCAAACCACCTGGGTACATTGAGTGAGTGTAGTAAACTTTATCAGTTGCTTTTTTACCAGTTAATTTAACTTTTTCAGCGTTGATAACGATAACAAAATCACCTGTATCAGTATGTGGTGTGAAAGTTGGTTTGTTTTTTCCGCGAAGTACGCTAGCAACTACTGCAGAAAGACGTCCAAGTGGCACATCAGTTGCGTCAACAACGTACCATTTGCGTTCAACTTGGCCTGGTTTAGCCATGAAAGTTGTTTTGTTCATGATTTCTCCTATACGAATTCGTAATATTTGTTTACAAGGTGATGGGTGTTCCGTCCCATCGAAGGTATTTGGAAGGTTCCGGGGCCTTTCAAATGGGGTAAACAATACCGCCTACTATGATATCAAACTTAAGAGGCTCCAGTCAAGTGCTTTAGCTGATTTTATTGGATTATTTTTTCTTTCGATTTAGGAGAATGGCAGAGCTGCTCTGCTGGTGTTAACGAGAATCATCAGCTTCCCAAAAAAGGTCATCTAAAGTCTTATCAAGCACTCGACAAATGGCAATGCAAAGATTAATCGTTGGGTTGTAATCACCTTTTTCAACAGCCGCAATGGTTTGTCTGGAGACGCCTACCAAATCTGCTAGAGCTTGTTGAGACAAATCTTTGCCTGCACGCGCTGCTTTTAATTTGAGGTTCTTCATTCATCTGCCTCTTTAGCATCCAGATAATGACGATAGAAAATACTAGCTCCCATACTAAGGTTACAATATGTCGTTTGAACTGCCAACCCTCCCCAAAGAGCCAATGTAAAGAGGAAGCTTGCAGATACCAGTCCCTCTGTGAATCGGCTAATAAAGAGTGACAGCCAGATAACCACAATCATAAACCAAAACCCAATAGTGTATCCTTTGAGAAGAATCTGTTTTTGGCGTTCATCATATTTGGGCAACTTCTGATCGTCCCTTACCTTAGAATCTAGTACTTCCTTGCTGTCTAGTCTCGTTTGGAGCTTTTTCGCTGTCTTTAGCCCCCATACCAACAATATGAGAAAGCTAGTCAATACAAAAGCTACGCCTCCAACTAAGTAACGTTGAAAACTGGTCTTAGCCAGTAATGTTGCTACTATCACAACTAGATCCATCACTGCTGTTATGACAATGAAACCCCATTGTGACTTAGCGAGATTTTGTTTGCTATCAAACATGATTCGTTTCTCCTTTAAATCTTTATATGACATAATATAAATTATTTTGGATATTTTGTCAAATATATTTTACATAATTGATTGACTTAAGCAGCAAAAAAGGATTGAGGATTTCTCTTCAATCCTTATAAGGGATTAACGGGAATTCTGCCCAATCACAAAAACTGCCAGGGTGTTAGGACCAACGTGAGCTGAGATAACTGGTCCTAGTGGCATCATAAGAACATCGCTAATATTCTCATGCGCCAGCAGCTCTTCTCGTAACTTTTCGGCACTACCCTGATCGCTTGTATAAGAGACAATAACCGTCGAATCCGCAATATCTTTTTCCACTTGAGCCACCATTTCTTTGATGGCTTTTTGGCGTCCCCGAATTTTTGCAATGGGCACCAATTTCCCTTCCTCATCAATCCACAAAAGAGGTTTGATACTGGCTAAACTGCCTAGAAAAGCTGAACCTTTTGACAGACGCCCACCACGCATCAAATGAAAAAGATCATCTACTAAGAAATAGGTGCGCAGTCGAGGGATCACTGCTTCAACAATATCTTTAGTCTCCAGTAAATTTTTGCCACTATCTCTGGCTTCTGCTGCTAAAATGGTTAGATAGCCTTCTCCTCCTGCAGCAGCCAAGGTATCAACAATTTCAATCACCGCATCGGGATAATCTTCTCGAACAAGATCGCGTGCCATTAGAGCGCTTTGATAGGTACCCGATAAAACCGAAGAAAAAGCAAGATAAAGCAGTGCTTTGTTGTTCCTAGCATGTTCACGAAAAACCTTCTCAAACTCTCCCACATTAATCTGACTGGTTTGAGGATGACTGCCAGCTTTCATCTTTTTCAAAAGGTAATCACTACTAATACGGTTAGGACCGACCGTTTCATAAACCTCTCCATCGCACAAAATCGTTAATCCTATAAGGACAATATCATGATCTTCTGCCCAGGTTTGATTCAAATCAGCGGTTGAATCTGTCATTATTGTAAAGGTCATTCTTACTTCTCCTCATCCAGTTTTTTAGTTTGATAATCAAATAATTATTGTTTTATTTTATCAAAAAAACCCGCACTTGGCGAGTCGTAATTCTCATTATCGATCTAACTGAGACATAAAATCCTTCAATTGAATAAGCTGTCCTTGGTCAAAAGGCCGCAGTTTAGGCGTTTTGAGATCAATATCTCTAGACATTTTATCTAAATCAGCTTTGACAGTATGAACTCTTTGCTCTAATTCTCTTGCAGTGACACGAAGAGCTCCTTGAGAAAAAATCGTCCATTGTTCATTTAAATCACTCGTAGCTACTTCTACCATATGTATAGCCGTATTTAACTCTGCTGCCATGCGCTCAATGTAGCTATCTGCTGTTTCGTCTTCCTCTGTAAATACCACTGAGATATAATACTGGTCATATCGTTGCCTTAACCCCGGTACATATTGGGCATCAAAAACACAAATAATATTAATATTCTCAAAATGGGCATAATGATTAAGTTTTGTTAAAAGTGTGTTACGTGCCTGATCAAGCTGATTTGTCTTAAACAACTGACGGGTTGATTGCCAAAAGGCAATCATATTATACCCATCTACTAATAATATCCGTTTTTTCATAATTTAGCGCCTATTTCGGAAAACTTCATACATGAGAATAGCTGCCGCTACGCTAGCATTTAAGCTCTGTACGTGACCATTCATAGGAATCGTAATCATTTCATCAACTTGCTTTTTGATATTGGTAGAGATGCCTTTACCTTCGTTACCAATGACTAAAGCAAGTTTACCATTAGTGTTCCAGCAATCAGACGGTGTTCCATTCATGTCTGTGCCAAAAATCCAGAATCCTCTTGCTTTCAATTTATCTAGAGTTTGACTAAGGTTAGTTACTCTCGCTATCGGAATATGTTCAACAGCACCTGTAGACGTCTTTGAAACCACTGGAGTCACACCAACAGAACGATGTTTAGGAATAATCACTCCACATACATTTGTAGCATCAGCTGTCCGTAAAATCGATCCTAAATTATGAGGATCTGTCAGACCATCTAAAATAAGAATCAAAGGATTTGCTTCTTGCTCTGCTATTTCGAGGATCTCATCAACATCAGTATAGGCAAAAGCTGATACTCTCAGAACAAAACCTTGATGCACAGCTCCATCAGTCATTTGTGACAAGGTTTTTTTAGGCGTCCATGAAATAGCGACCTTTTTTTGTGTCGCTAAGCTTTTGATGTTATCCACTTTCTTTCCTCTTAAATCCTCTTGGATATAAAGCTTATTTCCTGTATTTGCTTGAAGGCTTTCTGTAACGGCATGAACACCATAGACGATATCGTTTGTTTCAATAGTATCTTTATCTTCCATGAGTTTATTATACCATGAATGCTTCAAAATAAATGCATAGACTCTTTTATTTTCGTCTAGATACTTTTTGAATAGCTATAAATAAACCTGCAGCTAAACTGACTACTAGACCTAATAAGACCCAAGGGAATCCTCTTTTTGAAGTAGGTTTTACTTCCTCTTTGTCCACTAGCATTTTTGTCTTGTTGCTACCGTTTTTTTGGCTATTACTAGCAGTTGGTGTAAGTTTCTCATTTTTAGTAGATCGCTTTAAGGAAGTTGATCGATGATTAGTAGCTGATCTGAAAGGATTTGAAGTAGAATCTATTTCTTGGTTAGCTGATTGATTTGTTTGAGCTTTTGTGTCTACATCGACTGAATTCGTCATTGCTTTAGAAGTATCCTTTTGTTGCATATTAGTTGGTGTTTTTCTAGCTTTGTTTTGATCAAAATGAACAGTTCCTGATTGACCAGTTACTGCCTTTTCTTGAGTATGAACGGTGACAGTTACATGATAGTCACCACTCTTTTGTCCAGTTAAATCAAACCAAGCTGTAAAACGACGCTGTTGCGCTGCCATAGTATATACCCAACTATTAATAGTATTATCACTAGCGTCTTTAAGTGTTATCGTTGCCTGAGTTGGTTGTCTGACAGGTTGATCTGTGGTGACTGTAGCATCAATATAAGGTTCTGTTCCACGCATACTGGCTTCAACACTGACCTGACTAATAGTTGATTCAGCTATAACATTATCAGTGTGCTGATCTTGTGCATACACAGATATGGCTTTGCCAGAAGTCCCCAGCAAACCAATAAGTAAAGCTAGTGATAATAAGCTAATTGTTTTTTGCATAGTTGTCATAATAAATATCTCCTCTTTAAATTAATCTTACCCTCTCATTATAAACTATTCGAAAATGATTTCATTATTTTTATGTCTTTTTTGTTACAAATGTATCTTTTTTATATCATTATGTCTTTTTGATGTCATAAAAAGACTTAATGGCTCTCTACCTTTACTTCAGACCTATGAAAATAAGAGTCTCCTAGGGGACTCTTATGAGGATATCAATTGTTGCTTTTCTACATACTCAATACACCATCTGATCAATTCTTCTAACCGCTCTTTTTGGCCCATCATATCAAGATAACCCATAATGGCTTCAAAACCTGTCGACATACGATAGGTAATAATATCGGCATTCTTAGCTTTAGTATGGCTATTGGTATTGCGACCACGCTTATAGATGTCTTCTTCTTTTTCGGTCAATAGCTGCGCTTCTAACATAGCCTGAATCAAGTTGGCTTGTGCCTTAGCAGAAACATATCTCGTTGCTAAACGGTGTAGCTGGCTAGGTTTCGTTTTACCTTGAAAAATGAGATGACGACGAACATAGTAGGAATAAACCGCATCCCCTTCAAAGGCTAGGGCAATGCCATTAATCAAATTCACATCAACTGGATTAGTCACGCAGCCACCTCACACCATCTTTGGTATCTAGCAGCTTGATGCCTTGAACTGCTAACTGATCTCGAATGGCATCAGCTGTGGCAAAATCACGATTCGCGCGTGCTTCTTGTCGCTTGGCAATCAAGGCTTCAATGTCAACCTCAAGCACCTCTTCTTCAAAGATAATGCCAAAAACAGCTAACATTTTCTCAAAAGCGCTTTTAACAGGTTCTGTATAGGAGCCAGAATTAATCCACTTGGCCATGTCAAATACGACGGTAATCCCATTTGCTGTATTGAAATCATCGTCCATAGCGTCTTGGAAAGCTATTACAAACTGTTTTAGCTCTTGCTCATCTGCAGTTTCTGTCAGCGGTTGTTGCAAGGTGTTTTTAAGATACTTCAGATTGATTTCCGCATCATGAATAGTCTTTTCAGTGAAGTTAATTGGTTTTCGGTACTGTTGTGTCGCAAGAAAGAATCGCAAAACCTGACCATCAACGGTTTGTAACATGTCATGAACGGTCACAAAATTACCTAGTGACTTGGACATTTTTTCGTTATCAACAGTGACAAACCCATTGTGCATCCAATAGTTAGCAAAAGTCTTGCCTGTTTTGGCCTCAGATTGGGCAATTTCATTGGTATGATGAGGAAATTCCAAATCAGCTCCGCCACCATGAATATCAATGGTATCACCAAGAATTTCAGTAGCCATCACAGAACATTCAATGTGCCAGCCTGGACGACCAAACCCCCAGGGGCTATCCCAAGAAACCTCACCTGCCTTAGCTGATTTCCAAAGAGCAAAGTCCAGTGGATTTTCTTTTAAAGCTGTCTCAGCATCTGTTCGACCACTGGCTCCAACTTCAAGTTCTGACAGGGTTTTATTAGCTAGCTTGGCATAATGCTCTGACTTTTCCACGCGGAAATACACATCTCCATCTGCTTCGTAAGCAAAATCTTTTTCAATGAGACTTTCAACAAATGAAATGATTTCTGCTATATAATCCATAACACGAGGATTTTGTGTGGCTGGCTTAACACCAAGTGCCTTGGTATCTTCTATAAAAGCTGCAATAAAGCGATCTGACAATTCTTTAGGAGAAACACCTGCTTGAGTAGCAGCCTTGATAATTTTATCATCGACATCGGTAAAATTGGAAATGTAATTGACCTGATAGCCAGTATACTCAAAATAACGTCGAATGGTGTCAAAAGCGACCGCTGATCTAGCATTTCCAATATGAATATAATTATAGACCGTCGGTCCACAAACGTATATATTGACTGTATTTTCAGTCAAAGGTACAAACTTGCGGAGCGAACGGGTCATGGTATCATAAATTTTAATCATGTAAACTCCTTATTCAATAGTCTGGCATTAGTTGTCATCTTGATATCCTAAGTCTTTTTCTGAAATGCTGTTCCACCTTTTCAACAATTTAATATTAATAACCAAACCTATTAACCAAAATAGGGTCAAAATGAAGTATATAATCGCTTTAACCATGTCTTGTCTCAGTAAAAAGATTAGACTAGCCACCAGTGTAATACTAGAAACAAGAATAGACAAACTCATAATGACATACAGCCCAACTCTTATTTTATTCATGAGGCTCCTTTATTAACGAAAAACCTTCACAACCTGTGAAGGCTTCAGAAAGTAGACAAACCCACTTTTATGCTCAAAAAGCATGAATAGATCTGCTGATTTGACATCAGGTTTCCTATTTCTGCATGTGGGGTGAGCCAAAACAGCTGCTTTTTGTTGTGGTAAAAGTGGTATCAATACTGACAGTGATGCCCATACAGATTTTTGAGACCTTAGGCTCAAAACTAAGGCATGGAATTCCAAAGGAAGTCGCTGCCGTAAGCACCACCTGAGAAAAAGTATCACAATAGACTGTTTCTTCAGTCTAAGACTTGCTTAGTTGATGCTCTTTTACGTGTTTTTTGTATTTTGTAACATTCCCATATCACTACACTCAGCAACCAAACTGATAGGGCTAGCTAAGTTCAACATTACTCTACTAGAAAGTCCCAAAATATTTTATCGGAAGTCATCAGTGCTTCTTTTTGTTATTTTCCGATCATTTTGACAACTGATAAGAGACCTCTCGTTGTTTTTGTAAACTTTGAATTTGACGATTATCTTTTTGCCCATGCACTCGTACTATCTTAGCTGGCACACCTACAACTGTCACGTCTTCAGGAACATCTGATAACACAACAGCTGCTGCCCCTACTTTAGCATTTGCTCCGATGTCAATAGGTCCAATCACTTGGGCATGTGCCGAAATTAAGGCACCTTGTCGAACCGTTGGATGACGCTTGCCACAATCTTTTCCGGTTCCACCTAGGGTCACCCCATGATAAAGCATCACACCTTTTTCAACAATTGCTGTCTCTCCAATAACAAGACCAGCACCATGGTCAATGAAGACTCCAGGAGCGATTTGTGCTCCAGGATGGATTTCAATTTGTGTCCAAAATCGCCAAAATTGGCTATGCATTCTGGCTAGTAATTTAAAATGATGTCGCCAAAGAAAATGAGACAAACGATGAGCAGCTAGGGCTTTGATGCCTGGATAAGTTAGGATAACCTCAAGACTATTACGAGCAGCTGGGTCTAGAGCTTTAACAATAGCTATACTTTCTTTCCACCAACCCATACTAACTCCTACGACTTATCTAATTCTGACCAATCAACAAGAATTTGTTGGTCATCAAAAGGATTGATGGCGACACCGAACGTTTCATCAAGCTCGTTTTCACCATTTCTTGGTTGATAAATATCATCAATCGTCCAAGTCAGAATCACTCCTTCAGCTTTCCTGAAAAGGCCTCCAAAATCGTCTTGGTTGTACCATTTCGCAAAGCTTTGAAGATTTGAAAAGGCGGGAACATAGCTTTTTCCTTCAGGCGTTGACATGGTAGGAAAAAGGCGGTCGTAATGGTTATTATCTTTAGGATAAACAAAGGCAGGAACAAGGTAAACCTTTTCCATCGTATCTGCCGCCACATTGTCATCACTCATAAGCGTATTTAACACAGTGGTGTAATGGTTCATAAATTGAATCATATCACTGCTTTTGAAAATGGTAGAATTCCCAAAATCTCCCTTTTTCTTAAGGTTAAAGATAAGACCTGCTGCACCAGATGTAATGACTTCTTCTAGCACTGCAAGAGCTGAACGCTCCAGCCAATACTGACTTTGAGCACTCTTTTGTTCTTCTTTAAAGCGAGCCATATCTTCCTTATCGGTAAAAACAGGGGTAACCTTGACACCTTCGACTTCTATCACGTAGGGTTCTTTAGCAGCCCAGACAGGAAAATTATGGAAAGCGTTGACAAGCGCAAGGCTATCCAAAAAGTTATCAGGCGCATTGATAAAAGCTCTTAAGCGAATATCTAATTCATTTGATTTAGTCATGTTTTTCTTCTTTTTTCTCTGGTTTTGGTGGGCGTGGAATCAAAGCTTTCATTGAGGCATCCACACGACCCTTCTCATCAATCTTAATGACCTTAACATCAACGTCTTCACCCACTTCAAGGACATCTGACACGTTGGTCGTTCTCGTCCAGGCAATTTCAGAAATGTGAACAAGAGCATCTGTCTTGTCAAAGAGGTTGACAAAGGCACCAAATTTCTCAATACGGACAACCTTAGCATGGTAAACTTCGCCTACCTTAGCTTCACGAACAAGACCTGCAATAATTTCTTTAGTGCGGTCAATGGCAGCTTGGTCACTTGAGTAGATAGAGACATTTCCTTCGTCATCAATATCAATTTTGACACCCGTTTCGGCAATAATCTTGTCAATAGTTTCGCCACCTTTACCGATAACCACTTTGATTTTGTCTACGTCAATCTTGATGGTGTCAATTTTCGGTGCAGTTGGGGCTAACTCAGGACGTGGTTCAGCGATAGTTGCTTCAATCACATCAAGGATTTCAAAGCGAGCTTTTTTAGCTTGTGCAAGAGCTTCTTCTAGGATTTGAGGGGTAATTCCTGCAATCTTAATATCCATTTGAAGGGCTGTAATCCCTTCACGAGTTCCTGCCACTTTAAAGTCCATATCTCCAAAGTGGTCTTCAAGACCTTGGATATCGGTCAAGACTGTATAATTCGTCCCATCGGAAATGAGACCCATGGCAATCCCTGCCACAGGCGCTTTAATCGGCACACCACCAGCCATTAGGGCAAGGGTCCCAGCACAGATAGAAGCCTGAGAAGACGAACCGTTAGATTCTAGAACTTCGGCAACTAAACGAATAGCATAAGGAAACTCTTCTAAGCTTGGCAAGACTTGTTCAAGAGCGCGTTCACCTAAGGCACCGTGTCCAATTTCACGACGACCAGCAGCTCCGTAACGACCCGTTTCACCAACTGAATATTGCGGGAAATTGTAGTGATGCAAAAAGCGTTTTTTGTACTCTGGGGCCAGACCATCAATGATTTGAGTTTCTCCCATTGGTGCCAAAGTCAAAACTGACAAGGCCTGCGTTTGACCGCGCGTAAAAAGACCTGATCCATGTACTTTTGGCAAGAAGTCAACCACAGCATCAAGCGGACGAATTTCGTCAATCTTACGACCATCAGGACGAATCTTGTCTTCTGTAATGAGGCGGCGCACCTCAGCATGCTCCATTTGTTCAAGGATTTCTGCCACGTCACGCATAATGGTTGCTAGGTTTTCGTCTTCTGCGTAACGCTCTTCGTATTCAGCCTTAACCATTTCTTTAACGGCTTCTGTGGCTGCTTCACGCGCTTTTTTCTCTTCAACTTGAACAGCTTTTTGCAGTTGAGCATTGTACTTAGCCACAATATCAGCTTGTAAGTCTACATCAACCTGTAACAGTTCAACCTCAGCTTTTTCTTTACCAACAACTGCTACGATTTGTTCTTGGAAGGCAATTAATTCTTGAATAGCTTGGTGACCTTTTAAAAGAGCCTCAAGCATGATGTCTTCTGATAATTCTTTGGCACCAGACTCAACCATATTGATGGCTTCTTTGCTACCAGCAACAGTTAATTCTAAGAGTGATGCTTCCATCTGTTCTTTATCTGGGTTAATGATGAACTCGCCATCAATATAGCCAACTTGAACACCTGCAATCGGTCCATTAAATGGAATATCTGAGATTGACAAGGCCAGAGATGAGCCAAACATCGCTGCCATTGGAGCGCTAGCATTTTCATCATAAGAAAGGACAGTGTTAATCACTTGTACTTCGTTACGAAAACCTTCGGCAAACATGGGACGAATCGGGCGGTCAATCAAGCGAGCTGTCAAGGTCGCATCTGTTGAAGGGCGTCCCTCACGTTTCATGAAACCTCCTGGGAATTTACCAGCGGCATACATTTTTTCTTCGTAATTAACTTGAAGGGGGAAGAAATCACCCGTTGCCATTTTCTTAGACATAACAGCTGCGGTCAGGACAGTTGAGTCGCCATAACGAACAACGGTTGCCCCATTGGCTTGCTTAGCGACTTGACCAACTTCAACAACAAGGGGTTTCCCTGCAAATGTTGTTGTAAAGGTTTGTTTTGACATATATTCTCCTTTTAATTTTCAGAGGGGTAAAGAGGTACCTGTTCTCTGCTTAGATTCAGTTGTTATACGTTGTTTTGCTACAAAAAGCAACCTGCCACGCTTGTCACACGCTCCTCTTTGTATCAAACGACGTATCTGCTACATTTTACCATAAAATACTAGAAATTTCACTGTCAGATCGCAATCTCTTGAAATGTCCTTGAAAAATATTAAACGAAACTTATACTCTTTAACAAAGCAAAAAAAAGCAGGTTGGTATGCCTGCTTTCGTCTCCTAATATTAATGATTGTAATCCTCTAAAATTTTAAAGCCGAGGCTGGTACTGTCTTTCAGAAACATTTGCACGGTTTCAAGGGAATAGTCTTCTAAATCTTTTCCTTGAAGAGGCAACTTGGCAATCAAATCAGTGGTACAAGTGATAATGTCCACGCCTAGCTGATCAGCTTGATAGATATTATAAGTTTCACGAGGACTAGCCCACAACAATTCGACCCCTTCTTTTTGACGACAAATGCGTAGAGCTTCTTCCATGATTGGCATTGGGTCAACGCCGGTATCTGCAATACGACCAGCAAAAACAGACACAATAGCTGGAACTCGAGCGGTTAAATGATCAACCACAGCTTGAGTCTGCTCAATTGTAAAAATGGCTGTGACGTTTAACTTAATGCCTTTGGCTGACAACTTTTGAATGAGGGGACAGGTTGATTCTCCTGTTGAAGTGGTGACTGGAATTTTCACATAGATATTGTCACCTAGACTGGCAATTTTCTCAGCTTCCTTTTCCATGCTTGCGAGATCATCCGCAAAGACTTCAAAGGACACTGGGTAGTCTGTAATTTTGGCAAGCACTTCTTTGGCAAAGCCAATATAAGAACTGATGCCTGCTTTTTTCATCAAACTTGGATTGGTTGTAAAGCCTGTGACCAAACCTGTTTGTAAATCCTTTAACATGGTCTCTAAGACCGCACCGTCTGAAAAGACTTTAACGTTTAGTTTTTTTGTCATCATATCCTCCTTTTAGATTTCTACTGAAACATTATTGATGGCTTCTTGAGATTTTGACAGAAAGTTTGGAAGCACCAATACAATAGCAAGCACAGCAACCACCAAGTAAATACCGATTTGACCAATCGACGTTCCTAAGCGGCCCAGTAAAATCCCTAAAACACCGAAATCCACATCTCCAAAGGTCGTGTTTGAAAAACCAAGTTTACCAAGTACAGGTAGAAGCATGGCTGGCAAGAAGGCGAGTAATAAGCCATTAGCGAAGCACCAATCATCGCACCGCGACGACCACCTGTTGAATTTCCAAAAATCTCTGCTGTTGCACCGCAGAAGAAATGAGGCACCATACCTGGGATAATCAGGACACCACCTGCAACTCCTAAAATCAACATCCCAAGTAAGCCACCAACGAAACTTGACGCAAAACCGATGATAACAGCGGTTGGCGCATAAGGGAAGAATACCGCACAATCCACGGCTGGAATAGCATTTGGAATTAATTTGTTAGCAATACCTTGGAAGGCTGGAATCAAGTCAGCCAAAATCATGCGAACACCAGCGTAGACAATTGCCACACCAACCGCAAAGGTAAGACCACTCTTAATGGCAAAAATAAATGGGTTTTGACCTGCTGCTAATTCTTCTGCTACTGAAGCATTCCTCAAAACAGAAGCCACTGTTGCCACCAAGTAGAAAATCACCATGATAAGTCCTGTTGAAATGGTGGTGTTGCGCAAGAAACTCCATTTTTCAGAAATCTGAAGGTCTTCGGTATCTTTACTGTCTTTGCCAACCTTGCTACCAACCCAGGCAGAAAGGTAATAGCCCAAACTACCAAAGTGTCCCATAGCGATTTCATCTCCGTCAGTCACTTTCAGAGTATACTGTTGACCAATGGCTGGCGAAATAGCTGACCAAGCTCCCAAGAGGAACCCATCTAAGATAATCAAAAGACTTCCTTTGAAACCAACAGCTCCAAGCACGGCGGACAAGAGACAAGCCATAAAGAAGCTGTGATGTCCTGTTAAGAAAATGTATTTGAAGCGGGTAAAACGAGCAAAAGCCAAATTGAGCAATAACCCAACCACCAAGATGGACATAGTTTCCACACCCAGAATCTTTTGAGCGACAGAAGTGACGGCTTCGTTATTTGGCACTACGCCAGTGATGCTAAAACCGTGCTCAATGAGTTTGGCAAGAGGGTCCAAATTGGTCACAATAACACCCGCCCCTGCAACAAGCATAAGGTATCCCAAAATCGGCCCCAAGGTTCCTGTCAACACCTTATGAGCAGGTGTTTTCAAAGCCACCAACCCTGCAAAGGCAATCAAGCCCATTAAAAATGCAGGTTCTTTTAAAATATCTCGAATAAATGATAATAATGCTTCCATAGTATCTTCCTATTTCCTTTAAAGGCTTATTCCTTGCCACTCATTTCCTTGAGAACCGGAACCAAATCTTCTTCAATTTTTTTACGATTGGTATAGCTTTTAACGATACAAACCTTGGCATCCTCTGGAAAAATATCTTTAAATTCTTTAACGGTAACAAACAAATCTGCACCCTTTCCAACAGCCGCATTGGAATCACAGGATTCTGCATCCACATCAATACCCAAACTAGAGGCGATAGCTTCTACTTTCATGCGAAGTAACAAGCTACTACCAATACCGTTTCCACAAACCGTTACAATTTTAATCATGTGATTCGTCTCCTTTTTCAATCATATGGCTAATCAGACTCATTATTTCCTCAGTATTCTTAGCCTCAATTAATTGCTCAATATGTTCATCATCATCTAAAATCAACGACAGTTCCTGCAAAGCCTTCAAATGTGAACTAGAATCCACAGCAGACAAAACAAAAATCAATTGCACTTGCTTGTCTGGATCACCTTCTTGCTTCAAATCAAAGCTGACAGGTTCTTTTAGTTGTAAGAGAGACATGCCTAACTGCCGCGTTCCTTTTTCAGGCGCCGCATGAGGAACAGCCACCTTAGGGGCTAAAACAATATAGGCCCCAAGCTCATTGACCGAATCAATCATGCCATCGATATAAGATGTTTCAATCATCTGGTGTTCTAGTAAAGGCTGAGCAGCCAAACGAATCGCTTCCTGCCAATCCGAAACAGCATCAGCCTGCCTAATAAAATCTGCTGTTAACAAGTCCAATAGTCCTAGACCTCCTTTTTCAATCGTTAAATGGTTACCAATCAGGTAACGGGATAAATCACTAACAAGTCCTTCTTTATTAGTAATCGTGGTATGTTTATGAATAATACTCAACAGATCATCCAAAGCGAATTGCTCTGACAAGGGAAGATGAAAGTCATCACAGACCATCTTTTTCAACATCATTTTTTCAACAGGTCCCATCAAAGCTTGCGTCACATAAACAGGTTTAGCACAGTCAAAAGCTACTGTTGAAAAAATCAAATCAAAGGATGCTGGATCCAACAACTTTATTTTGTCCAGCTGGTGAATCCTAATAAACTGTAGCTGTGGAAAAAGTTCCTTCAAGGTTGCCTCCAACATCAGAGACGAACTAATGCCATTAGGGCAAACAGATAAGGCTACCAGCTGATTGCTTGGCCTCTTCTTAGGGGCCTGCAACCATCTCCCAAAATGAATGGTAAAATAAGCAACCTCATCTTCATTAACTGATTTCCCCAATTGTTTTTCTAGAGGAGAAAGGCTGCGCTTGACCAAGTAAAAGAGAGATTCATAATCTTGTTTGATTTGTTCCTTCAAAGGATTGGTCAAGTTAATGTCGTAGTAAAGTCGGTAATAAGCTGGCAAAAGGTGACTGTATAGGTTCTGACGAAGTTCTGGGGTATCGGTGATAGACAATCCCGTGTTAACCGCCACCGAATTGATGATTTCCTCCATAATGTCATAAATAGGTTGCTGAAAGACTAACTCTAAGTCACCTTGGATACAACCAAGTAACCTAGATTGAACCAAATATTTTTCTTCGGTTAGACTGGGGAAGTTGACCAATAACTGGTCCACCATCGTTTCAACAGCTGGCGAAGCTAAAGGAAAAGTATCCACTGCTTCAGCCCTTACGTTCCGTGAAAATGGTCGATGAGCGAGAAGGCAGAAAAAATAAATCAAATCCCTCAATTTCTCCGAAATAAAAGTTAAGTGGTTCTCCCTGCTCAGTTCCTCCAACGTTGCTGCCATCACCTTTTTCTGGTCGGGCAAACCAAGTTCATGCAATAAGTAACTGAACACCCAAGGTCCAGATGTGACTTGCAAAAGAGAACTGACCGCTGATTCTAAGAGACGCCGCAAGGCTAAGGGTTCTCCTTCAAAAAAATAACCATCCTGGCGATTGTAAGCTAAAGTTACCTGAAAAGCTTGTACCCGATCACGCACCAAGTTTAAATCAGCAATAACAGAATTTCTGCTGAGCCGTAACAAGCTTTCCAAGTGGTTAATGGAGATAAATTCTTTAGCCATCATGATGTAAATGATAATCATATCCAGACGCTCATCTTGAAAGAGATAGTCGTCTAAGGTAGGTAGCATGCGATTCAACAAGTCCTTTTCAGTAAGGTCTGGCGGATAAACCAGCTGCCTGTCCAGAGCAATAAGGGGTAACTGATAGAGTGACAACGTGTCATTGATTTTAGCAATATCTGCCAGTATATGACGTTTGCTTGCCTTTAAAATGGATTCAAATGCCTCCAGTGAATGTCCTTTATATTTAGAAAAGAGTTGATAGTTTCTGATGAGCTCATGAGATAGCATGTCATCTCCTCCTATAATGTCAGTATAAAATGAAGCGTTTTCATTTTCAAGATAAATTGAGTCCAATTGTCTCATGTCATTTTTGACTGCAATTGGACTCAACAGGTGATATCATTGTAACAAGTTCCTCAAAAGGTGGTCAAAAATAGGCAAATCTGGGAATTGATTCCCTTTTTCTTCATGATACAACAAAAGATACCTCATCACTGAGATACCTTTTGTTGTTAAATAAAATCATCAACTGCTAAAAAAACAGTCTTAGACCATTCTAGCCAAATGTGTAAGTTAACAAACAACATGTCAAAAATGAAAAAGCCCACTGCATAAGCAGAGGACTTTTTAAACTTGAAATTAACGACGAAGTCCAAGAGATTGGATCAACTCACGGTAACGGTTAACATCTGTACGACGTAGGTATGCCAACAAGTTACGACGGTGACCAATTTTTTTCATCAATCCACGGTAAGTAGCGTGGTCTTTTTTGTGTTGTTTGATGTGGCTGTTCAAGTGGTTGATTTCCCAAGTAAGAACTGCTACTTGAACTTCAACTGAACCTGTATCGCCTTCATGACGTGCATATTGAGCAATGATTTCATTTTTTTTCTCTTTTGAGATTGCCATAATATATTCTCCTTTTTTTGCTTAATCCGAGTCTTAGGATTGGCACTCCTAAAACCAAGAAAAAGTTGGTTTGTCTTTCGACCACTCTATTCTAGCAGATTCATAATATTAGGTCAACCGTTATCCTATTATTCTAAGCTCTCACATCCAAACCACCTTAAGCAACAGAACTAGCAAGGCCAAATAGCCAAGAGGCTGTTTTTAAATCAGAATAAACCTGTGCGATTGCTTGCCTAATAAGATAACCAGCTAAAAGAGGTAAGATGGCTGATCCCCGCACTTCAGCTGATAAGCGGTAACCTAGCATAGTCATTCATTTCTTTCCAACAAAGTGTTCACTGATAATATTAATTGCTCTAGTATTAACAAACCCAATCCCTAATCCATGAACACAGCTTATTAACCGATGCGACCTGCCTTTATGACATAGGTCAAGAGTTGACACAAAATGTTTGCCAACAAAACATTACCTATACCGTCAAAGAGCGCTTTGCTTCCTATACCCTTGAAGCGCAAGCCAACCAAGAGGTTCATCTAAACCTTACATTATTAGCAAACCGTTTTGGAACAAGCGATCGCCATCTTAAGCACGTACTTAAGCAGCCCATTTTTCAGAGGATTATCGAACGCATCTGCTTCAAAACCTATCGTATTGCCGATTTAGACGCTCTAACTCAATTAAGACCTCTGAGGTATGCAGCCCATTAACTTATAATAGCAATCACTCTAACCACTATCTGACTTTTCTTTAAAAAAGAAATGATTTGTGATATAGTAAATCCAGTTAAAAAAAAGTAAAGGAGTAGACATGTCTGCACAAGATAAATTAATTAAACCTAGTCATCTGATTACCATGGATGACATTATTCGTGAAGGGAATCCAACTTTAAGAGCTGTCGCCAAAGAAGTGAGCTTACCCTTGTGTGATGAGGATATCCTATTAGGAGAAAAGATGATGCAATTTTTGAAGCATTCTCAAGATCCTGTAATGGCGGAAAAACTTGGTCTTAGGGCCGGTGTTGGTCTAGCAGCTCCTCAGATTGATGTGTCAAAACGTATCATCGCTGTGCTCGTTCCTAATCTTCCTGATAAAGAAGGAAATCCTCCTAAAGAAGCCTATAGCTGGCAAGAAGTCCTGTATAATCCTAAAATCGTTTCTCATTCTGTTCAAGATGCAGCCCTTTCTGATGGCGAAGGTTGTTTATCTGTCGATCGTGTTGTTGAAGGGTATGTGGTTCGCCATGCTCGTGTTACAGTAGACTACTATGATAAAGAAGGACAACAGCATCGCATCAAATTAAAGGGATACAACGCTATTGTGGTTCAACATGAAATTGACCATATCAATGGTGTTTTGTTCTACGATCGGATCAATGCTAAAAACCCCTTTGAAACCAAAGAAGAGCTCTTGATTTTAGACTAACAAAAAAAGGCCCTTTAGCCTTTTTTTGTTAGTCTAAATAGCCGCTAAAAGAGCCTCTGCCTGAGATAGCAAGTTTGCTTTTGTCTCTTTTGAAATCTCAAGCCTTCCTGTTCCCCAGGCATCAGGATTCACAGTTGCTTTTGTAAACTCTCCTGCTACTGAAGTTCGGATAAACGGCAATAGTGCTTTAAACTGATCAAATACTTGATCATGCCCGCCATTTGCAACTGAAGAGACCGTAACCACCTTACCGCCAATAGCAGATGGGCCCGTCGGATCAGACAAATCAAGAGCACGAGACAACCAGTCTAGCAGGTTTTTAACAGAACCTGGAATAGAGAAGTTGTAAACTGGTGTAAAAATCCAGATAGCATCCGCTGACTGAACAGCTTGACGAGCGTCAACAACTGGTAAAGGTGCATTAGCTTCGATATCTTGATTCAAAACAGGAACGTCTTTCCAATTTAAGTAAGATACAACTGCTTGATGTTCCAGAGCTTTTTGTGCTTGAGCCGCTAATTGATGGTTAAAAGACCCTTCACGAAGCGAGCCAACAATAAATAAAATATGTTTCATCTCTTTGCCCTCTTTTTTTAAAGATCGTTTTAAAGCTTTCTAAAAGTGGTATTTCATTGATACTTCTTTTTGAAATTTATCACTATGTAGTAATTATATCTTCTCTAAGAAGAGCTGTAAAGAGATTTGTTTATAATTGTTTGAACTTTTTGAGAAGTTCAATCAGACAAAGTTGTTCTTTTTCAGTCAAAACAGCAAAGGCTTCTTCCACCCGTGCGACGTGTTTAGGCAAAACAGCTTCAATCAAGCGAGTACCCTTATCTGTTAAGGTAACCACATAGGCTCTTTTATCCGTTTTGTCTTTGCACTTGCTAATCCAGCCATTGCGTTCCATATTATTTAGTACAACAGTCATATTCCCCGAAGTCGCTAACAAAGAATCAATCAAGTGATTGATTCGCATACAGCCTTTAGTATATAGTACTTCAAGCACACTGAACTGCGTGGCTGTTAAATCTGCCTTTTTAAAAATATCAGCCCCAAAAGCATCTAGCGTTCGCTGAGCTTTACGAAACACCACCATGGCTTTCAAAGCGGTGTTCTTATCTAAATGACTCATTTGATTTCCTCGCTTTATACGGTATGTCACAGTTTAGTATCAGAGAGATTAGAAAGTGATCTTGTCCCTCTTCTTTTATGACTTTGCATATTACTATCATCATGATAATCTAGAAAAAGTCATCAAAAAGACTTAATTGATTATCTTCTGGCATATTTCCTAAAATACCCATCTCATCCATTTTCTCAACGAGCGTTGACGATGCCCCGCCTCGTTTACGCAATTCCATTTTAGAGAGGAATTCGCCTTCTTGACGAGCTTTAACGATTTGCTTGGCCACGTTTTCACCCAGACCTTCTAGCGCTATAAATGGAGGGATAAGGGTATCTCCTTTGATTTGGAATTCTATAGCATCACTTTTGTAAAGGTCTAATTTGCCAAACTTAAAGCCGCGTTCTAACATTTCGTTGACAATCTCCAAGGTTGTAAAGAGGTCATTTTCCACATTGGTGGCTTCATTATTTTTACGTTTTATAGTAATATCTTCCATTCTTGCTTTAACAGCATCTAAACCACCACTCATGGTTTTTAATTCAAAAGCCTTCGCACGAATAGAGAAATAAGCACAATAATACATAATGGGGTGGTGCACCTTGAAATAAGCCACCCGAAGGGCCATCAAAACATAAGCTGCCGCATGGGCTTTAGGGAACATGTACTTGATTTTTCCACACGATTCAATGTACCAGTCGGGCACATTGTTTTCTCGCATGGCATCAATATAGCCATTACGTTCTTCCTCAGAAATTTTTAGCCATAATCCCTTACGCACACGCTCCATAATGGTAAAGGCCATTTTTGGTTCTAAGCCTGCGTGCATGAGGTAAACCATGATGTCGTCACGACAACCGATAACGGTTTTTAGGGTTGCAATGCCTTCTTTAATCAAATCTTGTGCATTACCAAGCCAAACATCGGTTCCATGAGATAGTCCAGACAACTGCAAAAGCTCCGCAAAAGTGGTCGGATGCGTCTCATTAACCATGCCGCGAACAAAGTTGGTTCCAAATTCTGGAATGCCTAGCATACCAGTCGGTGTCCCAATTTGTTCCGGGGTAACGCCCAAAACCTCTGTCCCAGAAAAGAGAGCCATAACTCCCGGATCATCAGCAGGAATAGTAATAGGATCAATGCCCGATAAATCCTGAAGTTTACGAATCATGGTCGGATCATCATGCCCTAGGATATCAAGTTTCAAGACGTTTTCATCAATATCATGGAAGTTAAAGTGAGTTGTCTGCCAAGAAGCCGTTACATCATCGGCTGGATATTGCACGGGGGTAAAATCATAAACATCCATGTAATTAGGAATAACAACAATCCCCCCAGGGTGCTGCCCAGTCGTTCGTTTCACACCAGCAGCACCTGCTGCTAGACGATCCACCTCAGCATCACGATAGAACTTGCCATAGTCGCGTTCATAGCCTTTGACAAATCCATAAGCTGTTTTTTCTGCTACGGTACCAACTGTTCCAGCACGAAAGGCGTATTCGTCACCAAAAATATCTCGGACATCCAAATGGGCACTGGGCTGGTCATCACCAGAGAAGTTCAAATCAATATCGGGCACCTTATCCCCATCAAACCCAAGAAAGGTCTCAAAGGGAATGTCTTGCCCATCTTTTTGATAAGGGGTGCCACATTTCGGACAGGGTTTATTAGGCAAATCATAGCCAGATCCAACTGACCCATCTGTGATAAATTCAGAATGTTGGCAGGACGGGCAAACGTAGTGAGGCGGCATAGGATTAACCTCAGTAATCCCAATCATGGTGGCGACAAAGCTAGACCCTACAGATCCCCTAGAACCAACTAGGTAGCCTCGCTCATTTGACCGGTTAACAAGCATTTGGGAAGCGAGATAAATCACAGCAAAACCGTTCCCCAAGATAGAGGTTAACTCTTTTTCAATGCGTAAATCAATAATATCTGGGAGAGGATTACCATAAATTTCAAAGGCTTTTTGATAGGTTAATTCGGCAACCGTCTCTTCGGCCTTATCAATATACGGGGTGTAAAGATCGCCCTTAACCACTTCCACTTCCTCAATACGGTCCGCAAAATCCTGAGTATTTTGCACAACTACTTGATAAGCGAGGTCTTTTCCAAGAAAGGCAAACTCATCCAGCATTTCATTGGTTGTTCTAAAGTGCGCTTTAGGTAGAGGAGCAGGCTGTGCCCCTTCCCCACGGCCGATTGTTCTATTAATCATGGCACCCTGACCAAGACTACGCACAATAATTTCACGGTAAATCTCTTCTTCAGGCTCTAGATAATGCACATTCCCAGTGGCAAGCACAGGTTTCTTAGCTCGTTTCCCTACTTCAATGAGGTCACGAATCACCTGCTCAATACCTGCTTGATCTTTGATTAATTCACGGACAACCAATGGCTGGTAAATGGCTGGTGGCATGATTTCGATAAAATCATAATACCTAGCCAAATCAACCGCTGCATCAATTCCTTTAGTCAGAACGGCATCAAAAACCTCGCCGTCAGAACAAGCTGTACCAAGTAACAAACCCTCTCTGTGAGCATCTAAGACGGTTCTTGGAATACGCGGCACCCCTTCAAAATATTTGATATTGGAAAGGCTGACCAACTTAAACATATTTTTAAGACCAACCTGATTTTGCACATAGATAGTCGCATGCTTAATCCGCGCTTTTTTGTAAGAATCCTCAGCCACCAAATCTGTATTGAGTTGCAAAAGATTTTTGATGCCATGCTTTTCTCTGGCATCTTTTAGAAAAATAAACAAAAGACGTCCTGTGGCTTCCGCGTCGTAATTGGCCATATGATGGTGGTCTAGACTCACTTGGAAACGCTTGGTGAGCGGTCCCAAACCGTGACGCTTGTACTCAGGATACAAGTTTCTAGCAAATTCTAAGGTATCAATCACAGGCTGTGTGATTTTGGGCAAGTCGTGGCGTTCATAATTGGCGTTCATAAAGCCCACGTCAAAACTGGCGTTGTGGGCAACCAAGATACTATCTTTGCAAAAGTCCTGAAAAGCTTTTAGGACAGTAACCAATGGCTTGGCGCCCTGCAAATGCTTATCGGTAATTCCTGTCAATTCGGTGGTAAAGGCTGAAAGAGGATGCCCAGGATCAATGAATTCATCAAACTGCTCTACAATATTTCCTTTAAACATTTTGGAAGCCGCAATCTGAATCAGGTCATTATTCATAGCAGATAGACCTGTGGTTTCCACGTCAAAGACCACATAGGTAGCTTCGTGCAAATCCATATCAACAGGTTCATAAGAAATAGGCACCTTGTCCTCAACAATATTGGCTTCTAGGCCAAAAATAGCCTTAATCCCAGCTTTGCGAGCCCTATGGTAGCCATGAGGAAAACTTTGCACATTAGCATGGTCGGTGATAGCAATCGCCTTGTGTCCCCACTTGGCTGCCGTATCAATCAAGCTTTCTACTGTCGGTAAGGCATCCATGGTAGACATATTGGTGTGGGCATGAAGTTCGACCCGCTTTTGCCCTTCTGGCATCAGGTCTTTGCGCTCATGACGGACAATTTCTTTGACCTGCTGGACATTCATGGTGAGACTCTTCGTAAAAGGATTGGTCTCAATATTCCCTTGTACCCGTAACCAAGCTCCCTTAGCAATCATATCAAATTTACGGAGCTCCTCATCGTCTTTAGCCCATTTTTGGAGAGCAAACGAGGAGGTATAGTCTGTCATTTTAAAGTTGATGATATGGCGACCTGTCCTAGTCGTTTTACGCTCCACGTCAAAAACCATACCCTCAAAGACAATCCGGTTTTCTTCGGTCTCAATCTCAATCATTGGTGTGATGGTTGCTTTTTCAAACCCTGCCTGACGCTTAGCTGCTCGTTCCTTGTAGTCAAACTTAGGAGCAGGTGTGGCTTCCTCAACTGGTGGCATCATGGCTTCAAGAGATTTTTGGGCTTCCAAATTATCCTGCACAGCCTTTTTCACAAGAGCCTGACGACTGGAAACAAAATTCTTGGTCAAATGCTCAGTCATTTCCTGATCTGACACCATATCTATGGTCAAGGTGCCAAAGCCAAAGGCTTCTAATTGCTTGACCAGATTAGGCAGATGATTGTTTCTAAAATGATCGTTATTCACAAAACCTGGCGCTGCAATAATGAGTTTGTCATCCTCATAAGTCACTTTGAGCTTTGAGAAAGAAGATTTAAAACTAGCACTATTACACGGTGCATGCTCAAAAGCTTCTTGGTAATAAGCTTGAAGCAGATCATCTGAATAATCCACCTGAGCAGCTTGGATGTCAAAGGTTACCTTAATGTCAGCCGCCTCAAAAGTTCTTATCAAACGATCATGCAATTCACGATAAGTTGCAATCGGTAAAACCGCTGCAAAGGCAAAATGAAATTCCCACAAGCGTGACACCGAATGTACCTTTACCTCGATAATATCAGCAGATGAAAAGGCACTTGAACGTCTCATGTCAAGTGGCATTTCTATCTGGTCCATCAATTTAGCGAATAAATCTGACATAATTTTCTCCTGATTTTACTAGGCTTTATTTTATCACAATTCAAGATGATTTTCGAGTTTTAGATGGAAAGAAAAGCAGGGCTTTCTTCTGACGTTCTTTGGCTAATTTATTCCAAGTGATAGCTCAGTTGAGGTCATTTTTTTTGCCAATCTTTTATCGCCAAGCGCTTTTGGTAAAGCAAAAGCCACTCTGTATCAGACAAGTTCACAGCAAAAAGAGGCCACTCTAAACAGGCAGCCTCTTCATTTCTTTTTTAGTGTTCTTTTGTTAAAATTTCAAGGGTTTCGATGAGGTTTTCTGCATTAACTTCAATGCTGTCACCTGTTGCCTTGATTTTAATTTCCACGATACCTTCAGCGGCTTTTTTACCAACAGTGACACGAATTGGCAAACCAATCAAATCGCTATCAGAGAATTTCGAACCGACGCGTTCATTACGGTCATCTGTCAAGACATCATACCCTTTAGCCATCAAGTCAGCTTCTAACTTCGCCGTCAAGTCTTGGGCCACTTGATCTTTGACATTAACTGTAATCAAATGCACGTCAAATGGGGCTAATTCTTTAGGGAAGTTAATACCCCAAGCATAACGGTAATCGCCTTTTGGTGTCTTGTTCACAAAGAGACGGGCATGCTGTTCAATGACAGCAGACAAAATGCGGCTAACCCCGATACCATAACAACCCATCACAATTGGAACTGTTCTGCCATTTTCATCAAGAATCGTTGCTCCCATGCTGTCTGAATAACGAGTGCCCAACTTGAAGATATGACCGACTTCGATACCACGCGCAAACTGGAGAACACCATGACCGTCCGGAGACATTTCCCCTTCTTTGACTTCACGAATATCTACATATTCAGCCTGGAAGTCACGTCCTGGATTGACTCCTGTCATATGGAAACCATCCTTGTTAGCTCCTGCAACGGCATTGGTAAGGTTTTGCACTTTGCGGTCAGCCACAATACGACTACCTTGTGCCAAGTTGACAGGCCCAAGTGAGCCAAAACCTGCACCAAAGAAAGCACGGGCTTCTTCTTCACTAGCTGGCTCTAAAAAATCAGCAGCTAGATAGTTTTTTAATTTAACGGTATTGATATGGTCATTTCCAACTAGCAAAGCAACAACAGGTTCATTATCTGCCACAAAAAGCAAGGTTTTGATGGTTTGTGTTTCATCTACTGAAAGAAAAGCAGCCACTTCATCAATCGTTTTGCAATGTGGTGTCTCAACTTCTGCCAAGGCATCTTCAGCAGCTACTTTTGAGGACGGTTTGTATTCGTTAGTTGCCATCTCAAGGTTGGCAGCGTAGCTTGATTCTGTTGAATAAGCAATAGTATCTTCACCTGAAATCATCCAAGCAGCCAATTCTGCCTTAATATCTTCTAAGACCTCTTTTGGAATATCATCCATTGACGCAATAGACTTGTCAAGAACCACCCAGCGATCAAGATCCGTACGAGCTGGTGTAATGGCCATAAATTCTTGGGAATCTTTCCCCCCCATGGCACCGCCATCTCCAATAATCCCTTTGAAATCTAAACCAGCTCTGGTAAAAATAGCTTCGTAAGCTTGACGATAATCTTCGTAGGTCACATCTAAATCTTCATAGTTGTGATGGAAACTATAGCCGTCTTTCATAATAAACTCACGGGTACGAAGCAAGCCATTACGCGGACGTTTTTCATCACGATACTTAGACTGAATTTGATAAAGGTTTAAGGGCAATTGCTTGTAAGATTTGACCGCATCACGCACCAAAGTCGTAAAGGTTTCTTCGTGAGTTGGACCCAAGATAAAGTCTGAGTTATCACGGTTTTTAAGCTTATAGAGGTCCTCTCCATAGGTCTCATAACGGCCTGATTCACGCCAGAGATCAGCTGTCAAAAGAGCTGGCGCCAACATTTCAACAGCACCGATCTTTTCAAACTCTTCACGCATGATGGTCTTGAATTTCTCAATGGTACGATTTGCCAGTGGTAAATAAGCATAGATACCAGCAGAAACTTGGCGCACATAACCGGCACGCACCATAAGCGCGTGGCTGATAACCTGGGCATCACTTGGCATTTCGCGCAAGGTTGGGATAAGCAGTTTACTTTGTTTCATAGATTATTCCGTTTTAATACATCCCCTTATCCTCAAACCCTTCTGGAAACATCAAGTAAGAGTGAAGCGGGATTATTCAATAATTTGAATGTGTATTCCTTTCATTTTGAGTAAGACCTCAACCCTTGCAAATCTTAGGGTTGAGGTCTTTTTCGATCTTTAACATGATAAGGTCAGCTTAAGATGACCTATCTTGATTAGAAAAAGACGCGCATGATATCATTCCATGTCACAGCAATCATCAATACGACCATGATAGCAACCCCAGCTAGGGTGATATAGGCCTCTGTTTCTTGCTTGATAGGCTTGCGACGAATGGCTTCAATGATATTCATCAAGATTTTTCCCCCATCAAGTGCAGGAATCGGAATCAGGTTAAAGATCCCTAAATTGATCGAAAGCATTGCCATAAGAGATAAGACTGACTCTAAGCCGTTTTGAGCAGCCTGATTGGACATGTCATACATGGCAACAGGTCCACCTAATTTATTGAGACTAAAGCCAGTGATCAATCCTTTCAAAGCATTCAAAATAGTAAACGCCCTACTCCAAGCTAATTCTAGACCGCCTAAGAGCTTATCCTTAAATCCTGTTTTCAGACTCGCCTTAACTCCTATCGTGTATGTCTTTGCATGCTTTTGTGGTTTCACAGCCACCGTTTTTAAGCGCTGATGTGACTTGTAGGTGACCTTAATGGTCTGTGACGGGCCTAGATCCCGTGTTGCAAGGTCTACAGCCTCAGTGAGATCATTCCAGCTAGTCACCTTGTAACCATTAATTGCGACAATTTGGTCATTATCTCGAAGACCAGCCTTAGCTGCTGCTCCATTTTCTTGAACACGGACATGATTGCTACTAAAATCTGGCATCCCACCTTGTAAAAAGACCAAGAGGATAAAAACCACAATCCCTAAAATAAAATTATTCATGGGACCTGCAAAATTGGTGATTAAACGTCCGCCAATACTAGCATTTTGATATTGAACATCAAGCGGAGCAATTCTTATCTCAGTACCGTCTTCTTCAACAATAGTAGCATCGTGAGCGACCTTATATGTCTTGGTTTCTTCTAAAACTAAGCCAGTAATACTCAGCTGATCTTCTAAGTCATAGCCTGTAACATGCATTGGGAGACTCGTTGGGTCTAACTTACTTTGAGACAAGTTGATGCGCTTAACAAAACCTTGCTCATTAAGGGTTAAACTTGCTGGAGTACCTGTTTTGATCTCAGTTTTGTCATCACCCCAACCAGCCATTCGCACATAACCGCCCAAGGGTAACATCCTCAAGGTATAAAGAGTTCCTCCTTGGTCAACATGAGAAAAAATTTTAGGGCCCATTCCAATGGCAAATTCTCTTACTAGAATGCCTGATTTTTTAGCAAAATAGAAATGTCCAAATTCATGGACAATCACTAAAATACCAAAAATAATAATAAAGGTTATTATTCCTAACATAGATTTCCTTTCAGTCTATTGCTTTTTTGAGTTTTGTCGCGTTGTTGCGACTCCAAACATTACCTCTTAAGATTAAAATAAACCAAAGAGATGCATGATGGGAAAAACAAAAATCATGGAATCAAAGCGGTCTAAAATACCACCATGTCCCGGGATAAGCTTACCTGAATCTTTGACACCAAAGTGACGTTTGAGAGCACTTTCAACCAAATCACCAAATTGGGCAAAAATGGAAAAAAGAGCGACCAAAACCAACATGGTCAAAAAGTGATGTGGCGCATAAACAGACCTATCAATCACCATAAAGATAAAAGACACAAGGACTGCACAAGCGATCCCTCCTAAACTACCTTCAATGGTTTTGTTTGGAGAAACTGTAGGCAATAGTTTGCGTCTACCAAACTGACGCCCAATCAGATATGCTCCAATATCAGTGGCCCAAACGATAAATAAGGCCAAAAAGACCTTGTCAATTCCTGACAGGCGAGCATTGATCAAATGTTGAAAACCAATCCCAACATAAAAACTAGTTGCAATCGGAAAGGCCGCATCATCAAATGAATAAGCTCTGCTATTTAAAACAGTACCTGCCAAAATGAAAAAAACCATTAAGCTGTAAAAAGCAACATTCGCATCAATTGGTAAAAAAGTGAGGTAATGGTCCATCGGAACTGCCAATACAAAGGCGGCTAACATGGCAAAAACACCTTCAAAAGAAAAGACTTCTAATCTTTTCATTTTCAGTAATTCTGATACCCCAATCATGGCCAAAACGCCTACAAATAATTGGAATGGTAGGTTTCCTATTATGAGAAAAGGTAGGAAAATAGCTACTGCTACTCCCCCCCAAACAACACGTTCTTTCATAACTATCTCCTTTTAGACCTTGCCAAAACGACGTTGGCGGCGGTTATAATCCGCAATGGCCTTTAGTAGCTCTGCCTTTTTAAAATCAGGCCACAAGACTGGTGTGAAATAAAATTCACTGTAAGCTGATTGCCAAGGCAAGAAATTGCTCAAACGCAGCTCACCACTGGTGCGAATAATCAAATCGGGGTCTCGGTAGAGATATGGCAGATGGTCTGTCATCAAGTAATTAGCAATCAAATCCTCCGTAATATCTCCTGGATTTAATTTGGCATCTAAGACATCTTGAGCAATAAAGCGAACAGCACTGGTAATCTCAGCACGTCCTCCATAATTGAGAGCAAAATTCAAAATTAAACCCGTATTACGTTTTGTTTTGTCGATGGCTGCATTTAGCGCTGCCAAGGTATCTTCAGGTAAACGACTAGTCTCTCCAATCATTTGAATCTTTACATTGTTCTCATGAAGCACAGGCACATATTTGTCAAAGAAGGTTACTGGTAAATTCATGATAAAAGACACCTCATCTTGGGGTCTGGACCAGTTTTCTGTCGAAAAGGCATAGACTGTCAGAACTTTAACCCCCAACTCAGATGCAGTAATCGTTACTTCTTGTAAAGCATCCATCCCAGCTTTATGCCCAAACACTCTAGGTTTTAGTCTTTTTTTGGCCCAACGTCCATTACCATCCATGATAATTCCAATATGCTTTGGGATACTCCCCAAAACTTTTTTTGTTGATTTCGCTTTTAATCCAAACATGTTTTTTCCTTATTGATAAGCATACTTATCTCATATTTTATCATATTTCACGCCTTTTGGCTTGTTTTTTATCAATTAGATCTTATCTTCACAAAATGTTCACCTATCCTCTGATAGATGTGTCAGCTTTTCATGAACCTGTTAGCATCAGAATAACTGTTTCAATCCAGGGATCAAAACAAAAAAGTTTGGCATATTTCATCCAAACTTTCCCCGCCTTAATGGCTTTCAATGGCACTGTCAGTGTCAGTGCTATCTACTGTCTCAACAGCAGGCTCATTAACAACACTGGTTTCTTCTGTTTCAACCAGTGTCGTTTCTGTAGTAGCTTTTGTTACAATACGCTTAATAGCTAATAGCTCAAATGTCAAAAAGACGCCATCCACATCTAACACAATCTTTTTAGCTGTTGTATCGACTTCGTCAACAATCGCAAACATGCCACCAATCGTTACGACTTCGTCTCCTTTTTCAATAGCGTTTAACTGATTTTGGCGTTCTTGCGCTTGTTTTTTTTGTTGACGTTGCATAAACCAAATCAATCCAAGCATCACTACAAACATTAAAATTGTTGGAAATCCCATAATGTCTCCTTTTTATTCTATAAAAGTCATGTCTTACTATATCAAAAATCAAGCGGTATAGCAAGACTAGACGTTACCTGATGTCTTCTTTAAACGAGACGCTAAGCGCAGTGCTTTACTCACGAGTCAAAAAAGCTAAGATGTCATCTGGTGTCAAACTTGAATCACATACAGCCCTTTGGTGCTGATCGTAACTAACCAGCAAAGCTGGAACTGTCACTAATTGGTAGTTCTCACGAAAGGCAGCAAGCTCAGCAGCATCAGCAGCGTTTTCGCTATCCACAAAATAGACTTCTTTTTGATTATCTGTTGCTACTTGTGCCAACTTGGGAGCAAAGCGGCGACAATAAGGACAGCTCGAACGTCCTAAAAAGACAATCATGTCTTTGCCACTAGCGATAGCTGATGTGACTTCTGCAACACTCGACGGTATAAAATTCGCAACGATTTCTTCAAATGTCATGGATGTCTCCTTCTCTTTTGGTCTCATGATACACTAAAGTAGCAATTTTCTCAATCACAAGGTCTTTTCACAGCTCAGAGCTTTTATAGCCGTCAAAAAGAATCCGCAAACAGCAATCTTTTTGTCTCTATTAACACCACCCTAATCTTTTTGGCGCTTCATCAACAGGCTAATAGCCAATAAAAGCAGAGCTATTCCAGCTGCTAATAAGCCTTTTGAGGAGGCTTCACCCGTTTTTGGGAGCTTTTGGTTTGTTTTAGCTCTTTTTGGTCTAGTCATTAATGATTTGTCTAGGTCTTTTGAGCCATCTGGTGTTTTGGTTTGATGATTGTCTGTCTGACTCTTTTGCTGAGAGGGATTAGCCGTTTTTGAGGATACTTTGAGGACCAGGGCAGTTAGGCCTTCAATAGTCAAGCCTTCTTTGGTAAACTGGACTCCCTTAGGCTTAGCAATGGCAGTAACACCAGCTTGCTCAGCATCAACAAGCACTTGGGCTCCTAGCAAATAGCGGTAGGCTTGAGGTAAAACTACCTTGCGGGTCTTGTTGTCTGCATTGACAAAGACAGCATAGCGATCTCCATTTGATGCCACTGTTTGGTAACCCATGATGAGGTCCTCTTGTTGAATACCATCTTGTCCTGCTTGGGTGATCAAGGTCACATCCCGATCTACCTCAGCTTTGGTTGCTTTTGTAAAGGCATCTGTTGAGCGACGCAACGCAATTAGTCCCTGTGTATAGGCTTTTGTTTGGTTGCTAATCGGGTGAGCTATGGAATCTGTTGCCTTTGCCCAGTCAAAATGATTGACCGCATCAGACGAATCATAAGAATCGTGGATGAAGTAAGGGTATTGCGCTACAGCATCAATCAGAGTCGCCTTATTTGGCACCTTGTCATCAGACGCCTTTGTCTTGTAGTCGGGATTTAGAAGCTGCTTGGTTCGTCCATATTCCTGACCAGAATGGATAAAGGCAGTCCCTTGAGCAGTTAAAATCATGGTATTTCCTAGACGAATACGCTTGTGAATCTCTTCTTCAGCCACTTTAGGATCCTTATTGATGGATTTGGCAATGACATCATGTAAGGTCAGGTTGTCATGGGCTGCAATATACTGCACTACATCTCCTGGGGCATCTGCTTCAAAGTTACCAGGCTGTGCTTTGATCGTTTTGAATAAACCTTCTAGATTTTTTGCGCCACCAGTAATAAAGGCTGCTGTGCCTTCATTTGGAAAACCTGACTTGAGGGTATTTCTGATATCATCAGAGAAAACACCGACCGTATTGGTTGCTTTCATCCAATCTTGATCTGCCGCAATTTCTTTTTTCCCCTCATCACCTTGGTAGGTACGCCAGCCTTCGCCAATCATAATGGTATTTGGATTAATGGCTTTGGCTGCCTTAAAGGCTTGCTCAATAGCTGCCGCATCATGGTCACCCATCATGTCGAAACGAAAACCATCTACCTTGAATTCACGAGTCAGATAAGTAATCGAATCCACCAAGATACGACGACTCATGGCATGTGTCGTTCCTAGACGACCTCCGCCAAAACTCTCTCTAGCTGTACCATCAGCATTCATAAAATGATAGTAGTTGGGTTCCAAATCTTCAAAGAGATAGGTTCTAGCCGTGTGGTTATAAACCACATCAAAAATAACACCCATACCACGTTTGTGAATCTCATTGACAAGGTTTTTAAGCTCTGCGATACGTAAAGCAGGGTCATTAGGATTTGCCGAATACATGCCAGAAAGGGCAAAGTAGTGTTGTGGGTCATAACCCCAGTTGTAATTATTGTCTGAAGACGTGTAGGCTGTTGAGCGGCTCTTGTCCAGCTCATTGGCATAAAAATAACTCAAAACCGGTAGCAATTGAACGTGGGTAACCCCCAAGTCTTTGAGATAGTCTAGCTGTTCAACGAAAGCTGAAAAAGTCCCAAAAGGGTGTGTTAACTTGCCTTCTAGAGCCTTATCTGACGTAAAATCTCGCACATGTGCTTCATAGATAATAGCGTCTTCACGCTTTTTAAAGTTGTTAATTTTGGCAAAATCAAGGCCTGTTGGTCCTAGTTTGCTTGGATCAATAAAGGCAGCTTTTGCTGTTTTGATGTCATCAGTAGCAGTCGCATCATTCCAGGCAGCGAGAGATTTGGCGTAAGGATCCAAAACCATGACTTTTTCCTGACCGCGCGTGATTTCATAAAGGTAATAGTAGCCTGTGTAATCACTAATGCCCTTGACACTGTCAGAAGTTAGATGAGCTCTCCAAACACCCTTGTCCGACTTGGTCAAATCAGCTTGACCAACCACCCTTGTCTGATCTTGTTTATCATAAACGACAACCTTAACAGTATCAGCACTTGGAGACCATAGCGCTAAATCAACAGAACCATCCTTAGCTAGGGTAGCTCCAAGTTCACCATCGTAAGCATAGAGTTTATCTTTTAATTGCCAGGATTGGCGAGCGACTTGGCTAACTTCTCCAAATGTAACCGTGTAGACTGCACCTTGCGCCTTAAAATCACCCTTTAATGTCATTACAGACTTATCCCTGTCAAGTGTCAACTCATCAATTGCAACAGTTTTCCCTGCTTTGTCAGTGATCTTGATGTTTTGTTTCACCGCATCTTCATCAAGCCCATCTAAGGTCGTAAAAATGGCTTTAATCTCATTTGGCGTGGTTTGTTCAGCTCCTTTGAGACTAACCTGATCAATATAATAAGGATTGTTGTAAACTTTTGGGTCAGTGTCTTTGACAAAAACCTGAGTATGATTGTCTAACTCTTTAAATAGATAATCTTTTGGTTGCACTTTAATAGCATCTCCTGTCTTACTTTTATCAAGGATTAAAAATCCGATTTCGTTAGCTCCTTCTTTTAAGGGGACATCAACATAAGCTCCATAATGCCCTTTATGTGACAAGTCAAGTCCATTTGGCCAGTCGGTCGTTGGGGTTTTGACATCTTTAAAGGTCCAGACAGCTAAGTTATCGTAGTGTCCCGATTGATTGTGGTAGTTGATTCGAAGGTAACCTTTTTTCAAAGGTCGATAAGCGTGCGCATGGTAATTCTCGTCTATCCAAACTTCATTCATTTTTGGCGTGAGAAGCGAGATGTGCTGGTCCTTTGAAAGATTCTCTCCAGCTTTATTATTAATGAGATAAGACACTTGCTGGCGGTGTTTAGCTGCTAGTGGCACATCTAGATAATAGCCATAGTCATCTTTTTTCGCTTTTGTCATGGTGATAGCACCATTTGGCCAATCCTTTGAAGGTTGATCCACATCTCCCCACACCCAAAGTCCCAAGCTTCCTAGCGACTCACCAGCTGGCAATGTTTTAAAATGCATACGCAAATGATGCTCAGCAATACTAGCAGGATTAGCTGACGAGCTGTCTAAAACTGGTTTTGCCTCCTTGCTAGACGATTGAAGACCATCACCAGATTTAGCATTGCCATCTCCTTGTTGAGCTTCATCGCGGGCTAGTCCAACAATGGTTTTAGCAGCAACTTGATGTGTTAAGATACTAGGGGTGCACCCTAACACGACAGTCCCAGTTGCAGCGATTACAAAACCTATCCCCCACTTTTTTAACAGATATTGATAGCGCTTTGATCCTTGGTTGACTTTCTTTTTCATAAGACCTCCATTTAGTATAACATTCAAACAAGACTATCTTATCACATTGCGCAAGCGCTTGCAAGACATGCCGCACTTCAACTTAGAACACAGCTCAAACAATGACTATCACCCCTTAATAGGATCTCAAAAATTAAACAGCCAAAACGAGTTTCCACTCGCTTGGCTGTTGGGTAAACTCAAATCACATACAGCTGCTAGGCCTTCAGTTTGAGACAAAAGGCATCCCAAGGTTGTAAGTGCTTGGTCTCTAATACCGTGTCCACATCTGTATTGGCGATGATCACTTGTGCACCTGCTAAGTCTGTGGCAAAGACTTGCTCCTCATCAGACACATTGACAACAATCACATACGTCTCTTCTCCAAGCTGACGCTGATAAGCAAACACTTTATCAGCTGTTGGCAAGAGGTGATAATCCGCTTCAACTAGCCAGTCTTGCTCCTTACGCAAGGCAATCAATTTTTGGTAGGTGTAAAAAATAGAGTCTGGATCAGCAAGGGCATCGGCCACATTGATGTCTTGGTAGTTGGGGTTGACCGGCAACCAAGTCTCTTTTGCTTCAGAAAAGCCAGCATGTGTGTCCTTAGACCACTGCATCGGCGTTCTAGCATTGTCTCGTCCTACCTTACGGATGCTATCCATCACACGCGCAGCTGACACTCCATTTCCCATAGCTTCCTTAGCATAGTTAAGGGACTCAATATCATTAACCTCGGTTAAGTCTTTAAAAGGATAATTGGTCATGCCAATCTCTTCTCCTTGGTAAATGTAAGGGGTTCCTCGCATCAAATGCAGTAAAATAGCTAAAGCCTTGGCTGATTTTTCTCGGTAAGTGCTGTCATTGCCCCAAATGGATAAGACCCGTGGCAAGTCATGGTTATTCCAAAAAAGCGAATTCCAGCCTTCTCCTAACTTTAATTCTGTCTGCCACTTGCTAAAAATAGCTTTCAGAGCAGGCACGTCTAATTCTTTGGCATAATCCCACTTGGGAGCGTCAGGTTTATGTTGAAGACCCACATGCTCAAATTGGAAGACCATGGATAACTCTTTGTTTTCAGGGCGAGAATACTGGCGAGCAATTTCAGGCGTTGCTCCCCAAGTCTCACCGACTGTCATCACGTCATGGTTGCCAAAGGTTGCTTGATTCATTTCTTTGAGGTAATCGTGTAAGCGCGGCCCGTTACCCGTGATCTCCAAGTCAGGAACCTTCCCAATCAGGTCAATCACATCCATACGAAAACCACCGATGCCTTTGGCAATCCAGAAATTCATCATATCGTAAATTTTTTGGCGCAGCTGAGCATTTTCCCAGTTCAAATCAGGCTGTTTCTTGCTAAACAAATGCAGGTAATATTGTCCTGATGCCTCATCCAATTCCCAAGCAGATCCTGAAAAAATAGACATGAGGTTGTTTGGCTCGTCACGCCAAATATAGTAATCACGCTCAGGACTATTGGGATTTTCTCTAGCTTCAACAAACCAAGCATGCTCATCAGACGTATGGTTGACCACCAAGTCCATGATAATCTTAATGCCTCGCTCATTAGCTGCTGCTAAGAGCTCATCCATATCTGCCATGTCTCCAAAAACATCAGCAATCGCTTCATAGTCAGAGATGTCATAACCATTGTCATCCATTGGACTTTGGTAAACAGGAGATAACCAAATGGCTGTAATGCCAAGTTTTTGCAAGTAGTCCAGTTGACTGGTAATGCCTTTTAAATCACCAATACCATTGCCGCTGGTGTCTTTAAAGGACCTTGGGTAAATCTGATAAATCGTAGCTTTATGCCACCAGTGTTTCTTCATTATTCTTCTCCTATTAATCATTCATTCATCTTTTATTTTAACGTTTTTTCTCTTTTTGTGCAATCGTTTGCGCAAATAACATGATAAAAAGGCTGGAACCCAACCTTTTTATGAATATCGCTTATACCTTAACGAATAGCTTGTTCGGTATCTCTGTCAAAGAAATGCCCCTTAGCCACATTAAAGGTCAAGCTAACTTGCTCCCCTGGACTATGGAAATCACGCGCATCTACACGAGAAGCAAACTCAGTTTGTCCAAGCTTGACATAGAGCATCGTCTCAGAGCCCAGTAACTCAGAAACCAAAACTTCTGCTGTGACAGTTGCACTTGGATAAGTATCATGCACGATTTGTCTACTAGAAATGTCTTCTGGACGAATACCAAAAGTGACTTTTTCCCCCTTGTAACCAGCAGCTTCAAGCATTTTTGCTTGTCCTTCTGGAATAGCAATGTCAAGACCATCTTCACTCACAATGCGGCCATCTTTAACTTCCACTTCAAAAAAGTTCATGGCAGGGCTTCCGATAAAACCGGCAACGAATTTATTAGCTGGAAGGTTGTACAATTCTTGTGGCGAGCCGACTTGCTCAATTTTACCAATCGTTCCATTACCTTGAGGGTTTTTAGTGGCACTCATGATAACGATACGGTCTGCCAAAGTCATGGCTTCGGTTTGGTCATGGGTAACGTAAATAGTTGTTGAGCCGATACGACGGTGAATTTTAGCAATTTCAGCACGCATAGACACACGAAGCTTCGCATCCAAGTTTGACAAAGGCTCATCCATCAAGAATACCTTAGCATCACGGACAATAGCACGCCCCATGGCAACACGCTGACGTTGACCACCAGACAGGTCAGCCGGTTTACGCTCTAAAAATTCGGTCAAACCAAGAATCTGCGCAGCTTCCTTGACACGACGGTCAATATCATCTTTTTTGTACTTACGTAATTTCAAACCAAAGGCCATGTTATCATACACAGTCATGTGTGGGTAAAGGGCGTAGTTTTGAAAGACCATGGCAATATCACGGTCTTTAGGAGACTTGTCATTCACCACTTCGCCACCGATTTTTAACTCTCCTTCAGAAATGTCCTCAAGACCTGCAATCATACGAAGAGTAGTCGATTTACCACATCCTGAAGGTCCAACAAAGACGATAAATTCTTTGTCTTTAATGTCTAAGTCAAAATCTTCAACGGCATAATGAGTAGTATTTGGGTATTTTTTATAGATGTGATTTAGATTTAATTCAACCATGTGTAACTCCTATTTGAACAGCAAACGTTCTAGCTGACTGCAAAGCTAGAAACCACTGATATCTTTTATATGATGCTTTTATTATAACAAAAATAGCGCTTTCAAAACAGAGACAAAGCGACCAAACTTCTTTGGGCAACTTGCACAATAGCAGGGCTAGTCAAGTCGTAAAGACCCATAAAACAAGAAAACCATGTAAACACAGGCCGGTCACAGGAGCCAAAACAAGCTGAACGATCTATCATTCTCCCTATCAGCTACAGTCCAGGCAGCAAAAAAGAAAGCCCTGTGCCTTTCCTAATATTTCAACAAAAAGAGATGAGCAAAGGCTAAATCATCCAATTGCTTCAAGTGGAGTCCTGATTGCTGAGCAAATTTATCAAGTTTGTATTGCAAGGAGTTACGGTGAATATACAAGCGCTGCGCTGTCTGCACCAGATTGCCGTGTTCTGACCATAGCGCGTGAACCACATCGGCCATATCACTTTGAGGACTTAGGAATTGGTGAAACTGACGCGTCAATGCCAAAAAAGTGTGGTGCGACAGCAAAGACCACAGCATCAGTCCTGAAAATGTTAATAATTTTCTGCCTGATTGTTGCCTTAAATAGGCCGTTAACAGCTGACATTCCTCCTCAAAACACTCTCTCAATGTACCCGCAGCTACCTGATACCAGGCATTTCCAACAAACATGGTTAAGGCCAAACCAAAATCACTTTCTAGCGTTGGCAGGAGATCTTCAAGCCAGCGCAAGACCTTTATTGAGATTGCTTGTCGGCATAAAAATGCCGTTTGGGTTGCACTGATAGGCAAAATGACTTCAAGCCCTGCAATCATTTGTTGGAGCAACTCAACTAAGTCATCTGGTAAAGCCTGCTGATGATTAAGGTAAATGAACTGAGAAGTCTCATACAGCTGAGGGGGATTGCCCTGATGATCAAGCAAATACCGCTGCCAAGGTGACCCTAGCGGCTGCAAGACCTCACACTGACCCAGCCCCACCTCAAGTAATAAGCGCTCTTTTTCGGATAAACATGATTTGGGAAAATGCACATATTGGTCCCCTTCTTTGATACTCATCCAATCTTTATCTCCTAACGGATGAGGGCCTACTTGCATCTCTGGAAAATAGTCTTTTAGCTCCATAGCCATTCCTTTCATGACGGTCTTTAAACCATTATAACACATGACTCTTTATCACACAGTTCGGTTTGTTGTCAGCACGATTTTGTATTTTCTGCC
Source organism: Streptococcus pyogenes (assembly GCF_002055535.1). Classification (NCBI taxonomy): domain Bacteria; kingdom Bacillati; phylum Bacillota; class Bacilli; order Lactobacillales; family Streptococcaceae; genus Streptococcus; species Streptococcus pyogenes. The sequence continues at coordinate 1,721,272 of NZ_LN831034.1, forward strand.
TTTTTAATCATTAAAGCTAAATAATGGTTATTCATTTTTAGCAAGAACATTCAATCAAATGGCTATTTATCGGAAGATTAATTTAATTTATTGGAAGATTAATTTATGTTTATACTAAAAAAGTATTGTTGCCCTTTTTTCATTATCATGACATTATCATTAAGATATCATTTAAAAACAATCATTAGATTTTTGTTTGTATCTATAAAATTATTATGTTATTCTAATAATGGGGATTGAAACTTAACTTTTAGGAGGTTTCTATGAAAAATTACTTATCTATTGGAGTGATTGCACTGCTGTTTGCATTAACATTTGGAACAGTCAAGTCGGTCCAAGCTATTGCTGGGTATGGATGGCTACCAGACCGTCCACCTATCAATAACAGCCAGTTAGTTGTTAGTATGGCCGGTATCGTTGAAGGTACCGATAAAAAAGTTTTTATAAATTTTTTTGAAATCGATCTAACATCACAACCTGCTCACGGAGGAAAGACAGAGCAGGGCTTAAGTCCAAAATCAAAACCATTTGCTACAGATAATGGCGCAATGCCACATAAACTTGAAAAAGCTGACTTATTAAAAGCTATTCAAAAACAGCTGATCGCTAACGTTCACAGTAACGACGGCTACTTTGAGGTCATTGATTTTGCAAGCGATGCAACCATTACTGATCGAAACGGCAAGGTCTACTTTGCTGACAAAGATGGTTCGGTAACCTTGCCGACCCAACCTGTCCAAGAATTTTTGTTAAAGGGACATGTGCGCGTTAGACCATATAAAGAAAAACCAGTACAAAATCAAGCAAAATCTGTTGATGTAGAATATACTGTACAGTTTACTCCTTTAAACCCTGATGACGATTTCAGACCAGGGCTCAAAGATACTAAGCTATTGAAAACACTAGCTATCGGTGACACCATCACATCTCAAGAATTACTAGCTCAAGCACAAAGCATTTTAAACAAAACCCACCCAGGCTATACGATTTATGAACGTGACTCCTCAATCGTCACTCATGACAATGACATTTTCCGTACGATTTTACCAATGGATCAAGAGTTTACTTACCATGTCAAAAATCGGGAACAAGCTTATGAGATCAATCCTAAAACAGGTATTAAAGAAAAAACGAACAACACTGATCTGGTCTCTGAGAAATATTACGTCCTTAAACAAGGGGAAAAGCCGTATGATCCCTTTGATCGCAGTCACTTGAAACTGTTCACCATCAAATACGTTGATGTCAACACCAACGAATTGCTAAAAAGCGAGCAGCTCTTAACAGCTAGCGAACGTAACTTAGACTTCAGAGATTTATACGATCCTCGTGATAAGGCTAAACTACTCTACAACAATCTCGATGCTTTTGATATCATGAACTATACCTTAACTGGAAAAGTAGAGGATAATCACGATAAGAATAATCGTGTCGTTACAGTTTATATGGGCAAGCGCCCTAAAGGGGCAAAGGGTAGCTATCATTTAGCTTATGATAAAGATCTCTATACCGAAGAAGAACGAAAAGCTTACAGCTACCTGCGTGATACAGGGACACCTATACCTGATAACCCTAAAGACAAATAACCACGATCTTCTAAAATGATGAGATTAACTGACAAAAAAAGCAAGCAACACGCTATCAACAGTTGCTTGCTTTTTTCTAACCTCTTAGTTGTAGAGACTAGTGACATTTCGTGTCTAAAATAATCGTAACTGGTCCATCATTGATGAGACTAACCTGCATATCTGCCCCAAAAACGCCACGCTCAACTGGCACAAACTCTGCCAATTGTTCATTAAAGCTATCATACAACTGACTAGCCAAATCTGGCTTAGCAGCACCAGTAAAGGCAGGACGGTTTCCCTTTTTGGTGTCAGCATAAAGGGTAAATTGCGACACAGATAAGATACTGCCCTTGATGTCTTGGATAGACTGGTTCATCTTGCCATCAGCATCTGAAAAAATGCGCATGTTGACTATTTTTCGCACAGCGTAAGCCAAATCTTCTGCATTATCATCTGGTCCCACACCTACTAACAACAACAACCCTTGATTAATAGCGCCAGCAATTTTCCCATCAATAGAAACAGAGGCCTCTTTGACCCGTTGCAAGACAAGTTTCATGTTTTTATCCTTTCTTAGCCATTGGTCCGCTTCACGCTATAAACATCTGGAACTGCCTTGATTTTTTCGACAACAGTGGTCAGATGCGTCAGATTTGGAATGCCAAAGCTCACGTGAATATTAGCAAACTTCATGTCCTTGGTCGGCTGAGCATTGACTGTCGATATGCTCTTGGTTGAGTTTGATAAAATTTGGAGCACATCATTAAGCAGACCACTACGATTGAGCCCATAGATATCAATTTCAGCCTGATAATCTTTACTCGAATTGTCCAAATCCCACTCGACCTCAATCAAGCGTTCTTGGTAGCCATCTTGACTCTTAATGTTATGACAGTCCGATCTGTGAATCGCAATGCCACGCCCTTTGGTAATGTAGCCGTCAATAGGATCACCAGGTACAGGATTACAACACTTGGCAATCCGCATCAAGAGGCCTGATGCTCCTTGGATAATGACTCCATTTTCACTGCGAACCTTGAGCACATCTTTGTTTTCGTGTTTGACCTCACCGCCCTTAACCAATTCTTCAGCTTCTGCTTTAGCCTTGGCCCTTTCTTCTTCACGGCGCTCTTTTTCGGTTAACTTGTTAAAGACACTGATAGGACTAATGTCACCAAACCCAACGGCTGCATAGAGTGATTCTTCGCTCTTCACACTGACTTTTGGAAGGATGGCTTCAATGCGTTTTTTGTCAAGGTATTTATTGGCAACGTAGCCCTGCTCTTGAAAATAAGACACCAACAAATCACGGCCTTTATTCACTGACAATTCCTTGTCTTGATTTTTAAAGAACTGACGAATTTTGTTGCGAGCCTTATTGGTTTTGACCAGTTTTACCCAGTCTCGACTAGGGCCAAAGGAATTGGCATTGGTGATGATTTCAACCACATCTCCTGTTTTTAACTTGGCAGTGAGAGGAACCATACGTCCATTGACTTTGGCACCTGTTGCTTTTTCACCGATTTGCGTATGGATCGCATAAGCAAAATCAATAGGACCTGATTCTTTTGGTAACTCCTGAACGGCCCCTGTCGGTGTAAAGACATAAATCCGTTCAGAAAAAATGTCTTCTTTGACCGAATCCACAAAGTCCACTGCATCGCCATTTGAGGCATCTTGCAATTCTACCAGCTCTTTGATCCAGTTCATGCCAACGGCTTGCTCAGCTTGATTGACCTTACCACGCACGCCTTTTTTATAAGCCCAGTGAGCAGCAACCCCGTACTCAGCCACTTGATGCATGTCCTTAGTTCTGATTTGAATCTCAATAGGTCCTTTTGGCCCATACACGGTGGTATGAATAGACTGGTAGCCATTAGCTTTAGGAGCTGCAATATAATCCTTGAAGCGGCCTGGCATGGGACGCCAAAGCTCATGAATATAGCCAACCATAGCATAGACATCGCTTTGCGTTTCCATGACACAACGAATGGCAATCAGATCAAAAATCTGATCGAATCGTTTCTTTTTGTCCCGCATTTTCCGATAAATCGAATAAATGTGTTTTGGTCGGCCATACACATCTCCAAACAACCCTTGTTGTGTCGTATAGGTTTTGACCTTACTGACAATAGCCTCTACCAAAGCTTCACGCTCGCGACGTTTTTCTTTCATCATATGGGAAATTTTGTAAAATTCGGTTTCATTGAGGTAACGAAAAGCCAAATCTTCTAGTTCCCATTTGATGCGACTAATCCCCAAACGATGCGCCAAGGGGGCATAGATTTCCATGGTTTCGCGCGAAATGCGCTCTTGTTTGTCCTTGCGCAAATGTTTGAGGGTGCGCATATTATGCAGGCGGTCAGCCAATTTCACCAAAATCACGCGAATATCTTTGGACATAGCCATCAGCATTTTGCGATGGTTTTCGGCGAGTTGCTCCTCATGAGATTTGTACTCAACTTTACCTAACTTGGTGACACCATCAACGATATCACGAGCATCATGGCCAAAGTCTGCTTCGATCTCATCTAAGGTAATATCCGTATCTTCTACGACATCATGTAAAAAGCCACAAGCAACTGTCACAGCATCCAGATGCAAATCAGCCAGAATCCCCGCCACCTGAATCGGATGGACGATATAGGGTTCGCCTGACTTTCTCACTTGGTAGAAATGGGCCGCTGTTGCATATGCTAAAGCCTTTGCCACAAAAGCCACATCAGCCTTGGTCATATAGGTGGCCGCTAAGGCAATGACTTCTTCTCCTGTTACGTTCATTATTTTTGCCATTTCGTTCCTCATCTAGCATTTCTTTTCCCTATTTTAACACTTTACACACAAAAGCAAAAGGCAGAATCTGCTAAGAAAGCGCTTAGTGTGACCTTTTCTTAGAAAACGGTTAGTGAGCTGCTTTTGATATCTTTTGGGATCTCTCAGGCGTGAGCATGATACCAAAGGCCTGCTCCCGACCAAAAATAGAGAGAACCAAGGGGCTCTCTCTATTATGTTTGCTTATCAGTAAGGTCTCTCAATTCAGAGAATTAGTTGTTTTCTTTGCGTTTTGTAACGGCTAGGACACCAGCTGTTGTCATCACTGCTACTGCTGCTGCTGTAAAGAATGGGTTGGCTTGCTCACCAGTTGCTGGTAGACGTCTGTGGTTGTTGGCTACAGGTGTCTTAGCCATATTGCCATTGCGGCGTTCTGGCGTTTGGTTAGCTTCTTTGTCAGCAGGTTTTTCTGCAGCTGGAGTTACCTCTTTGCTCTTTTCTGGAGCTTTTTCGCCTGGTTGGCCTGCTTCGCCTTCTGGGCTCTTTTCTGGAGCTTTTTCGCCTGGTTGGCCTGCTTCACCTTGTGGGCCTGCTGGGCCTTGCTCACCTGGTTTGCCTGCCTCACCTTGTGGGCCTGCTGGGCCTTGGGCGCCCGTTTCACCTTTTTCACCTTGTGGGCCTACTGGACCCTGAGCTCCGGTTTCACCGCGGTCACCTTTTTCACCCTTTTCGCCTGGAGCTCCATCTTTACCTGGAGCGCCATCTTTACCAGCTTCACCTTGTGGGCCTTGGATTCCAGCTTCGCCTTTTTCACCGCGTTCACCGGTTTCACCTTTGTCGCCTTTTTCACCGCGCTCACCTTTTTCACCAGCTTTACCTTGGATTCCTTGCTCACCGCGGTCACCTTTAGGACCTTGGGCGCCCCTCTCACCAGTTTTACCTTGTGGTCCGGCTGGGCCAGCAGGACCAGTCTCACCACGGTCTCCCTTGATTCCAGATTTACCAATTAAATCTAGAATCTCCTTAAGCCTCTTCTCAGTAAAATCTTTTAGCTCCTTTTGAAAATCTTCTTCTTTAAAATAGGTTCCATACCACTTTCTTTCCCAAAATTTCTCATTGGACACTTCTGGATATTTTTTAAGACTTTCTTCGATCTCTTTTATTTTTGACTCTCTTTGACTCGACGTCATAGTCGTAGAAGAAACCTCAGCCTTAACGCTGCTTGCCCCGCCTCCAAAGGCTAGAAGGACGGCAGCGGCTGAGGTTAGCCCGTAGCGCCAGACTAGTTTGTTGAGATTATGGTGCTTTGATGTCAACATATGTTGTTCTCTCTTTCTTTATTAGATGGTGTGTTTTAGATAAAAATAACATGGTAGCTAGACCTGATTATTTATAATAGTATTATAATAGAGTGTGAAAACGATTGTAAAGTTCTCTTTTGTTGTTCATCTTTTAGATTTTGACTGATCACTCTTTTGTGGAGATCAGAGGGCTACTTTGGCACTTGCCTGCCTCGTTTTTAAGTCGAGGGCATCCGGATCCTTTCTTTAAGGTCACTCTTTTTTGAAATGTTACTTTTTTTGACTGCTTGTACCTTCTTGTCTGGTTGGATACCGCTAGGTTTCTTCTTTACTTGTTTGTTGGTCTTGATTGTGGTAAGCTTATGAAGAAACCTTGTAGGATAAAAAAAGGAGACACTTATGCCTCAGATTACCCTTGTTTTTATTAGCCTCAGTGGCAACACCCTTAGCTTTGTCAAGCGGCTATCCCTTTATCTAGCAGACAATTACGATTACCATGTCAAACAGATTAACATTAAAGATTTGAAGCACGAGACTTTTCCCGTCAAGGAAGAGTTTGTGGCGATTTTACCCACTTATCTAGAAGGCGGAAATGGCGTTGACTCTGGTGATGTGGAGATCCTCACCACTCCTTTGGGAGAGTTTATTGCTGCCCATGGCAACGCCCAGCGTTGTCTTGGGATTATTGGCTCAGGCAACAAAAACTTTAACCATCAGTATTGCCTGACAGCCAAACAGTATGCCAAACGCTTTGGCTTTCCACTGCTAGGTGATTTTGAGCTGCGAGGGACTCCTGATGACATTTCGCGGTTAGCCCAGGTCATCATGGAGGCCAGCTCCAGACACTCGTCTAACGACACACAGACACTGCCTAACAGCTAGACAGTCCATAGATGATCATAGCTGTTTTAAAAAAGAGCGCTTTTAGGACAATAACTACAGAGGGCCCTACCCCACGCCTTGTGATTTCTCAGCCTTTGAAAAGAGCGATCACAGTGCTTCTTGGGGCTTGGGATCACACCAAGCACTCCTAGAAATACCCCCATGCAGACTTTAGCAAGGCAACTGAACGCTTGGTGGTACTTTCTGTGAAGCTCAGATGGTTGGTGACAAAAAAGCCCTGGTTTTCTGGGGTTACTGACATGACTAAAGAGGTCTAACCAGCTCTACCTTGAGCTGGTTAGACCTCTTTGTGTTCTCCTAATCCCCCCTAGATGATCGCAGTTTCTTATGTGTCTTGGCTTCTCTTATGTGGTGTGCCTGTTAGCACATGCTCTAACGCCAGCCTAATGTCACTTCTAGACCATAGTGGTCACTGACGACTGGCGCATCTCCGCCTTCAAAGGTAATCTTAGAAGATCGGATGATGAAGTCCTTACTGGTAAAGACATGGTCCACCTTGAGGGCTTCTTTGTTACCTTGCCAGCCATCAATATCAGCCACGATGCTATGATCACCAAACACGTGGTCAGCACCCTTATGGCTATCTTGTAGGTCTAGGGGGCTACCCATCATCACTTGATAACCGTCTTGATCCGTTGGATTGTTAAAATCTCCCATAAGTAGCAAGGGACAGTTTAGTGTGAGCAGTTCTTTTTCTAATTTCTCCCACTCCCCTAAAAACCCCTTGTCAAACCAAGATAGGTGCACATTGACAACAGCGACTTCTTTGCCATCTAACGTGGTTTTGGCTATGAGTGAGCGTCTGGTGTGGTAGTCTGTTTCATCATCCATCGCTGACACGAGAATATCTGAAACATGAATAGGTTGTTTTGATAAGATTGCCACGCCTTCCTGGTAAATGTCATAGCCAATATGGTTATAAGCCCAAGACCAATAATAGTGCTGCCCTCGTTTTTGTAAATAATGGATCAAGAGAAGGGCAAAATGGTCTTTATGAATGCTTGGTGTCCCTGAAAGAGCTTGATATCTTGGTAAATCTGTGGCCAGCTCGCTCTCGATTAACTGATTGATTTCTTGCAAGCAAATGATATCGTATTTTTCAGCTAAAATATGCTCAGCCAAAGCAACTAATTTTTTAAGAGTGTTGGCTTGCATCCACGAATGGGTATTCAGTGTTAATACCTTGGTCATTAATCCTCCTTTATAAGACAAGAAGAGCCATAGGGCCTAAACCAGCTATGGCTATTACCTATCACTATCTCGTGATGTTTTGTTAAAGTTCTACGGTAGCTACTTTAGTCTTAGCAGGCTGAGCTCCTAAAGATGTCAAGGTCACATCTTGGATCTCTGTTGTGTTGGTAAAAGCAACAACAATGATTGTTTCACGCTCTGCTGATTTAATAGCAGCAAGATCTGCTACGACTAATAGGTCACCTGCATGAACCCGTTGCCCTTCTGAGACTTTGACTGAAAAAGGCACACCATTTAAGGCGACGGTATCAAGTCCCACGTGCACCAGCACTTCAAGACCATTATCTGTCAGTAAACCAAAGGCATGCTTGGTCGGAAAGACACTGGTCACAAGGCCAGCTACGGGTGCATAGATATTACCATGGGTTGGTTCAACCGCAAACCCATCTCCCATCATCTTAGCCGCAAACACCTGGTCTTTTACACCTGTGATTGGGAGAACCATCCCGTCTGCCACTGATAGCACATCTTCTGTCACGTGTTTAAAATCTTTTGCGGGAGTCGGTTTGCTAGTGAGCTGTGACATATTGACTTCTGGAATAAGAGCACCTGAGTCCAGCAAATCTTGAATATCTGATTTCAAAATATCTGCTTTAGGGCCATAGACCGCTTGAACGCCGTTGCCTTTTTGGATCAAGCCTATAGCGCCAGCTTTTTTCCAATCGTCCTCAGCACCAACCTTAGCGGGGTCTTTGACCGTCACTCGTAAGCGCGTCATACAAGCATCAACATCATCAATATTGCCTGCCCCACCAAGGAGATTAACGATTTGCACGACTTGAGAGTTGCTATCTGCTACTTGGGTAGGTCTTGTTTGAGTGTTACGGTCACCCAGTATATCGGCATCGTAGTTGCCTAAACGGCCAGCTGTTGCGAGATGCATTTTCTTGATCATCATATCTGCAATAAAGTACATGATAACTGCAAAGAGGACAGAAACCCAAACAAAGTTAATCACATCCATGCCTAGGCCTGCTTTAAGAGCCATAGGGGTGCGGGTTAGTAGCTCTATATTTCCAAATGAGTGAACACGGAGATTCACAAGGTCTGCCATGGCAAATGAAGCTCCTTGAACAAGGGCATAGACGATGTAAAGTGGCATTGCTGCAAACATAAATAGGTACTCAAGTGGCTCAGTTACCCCTGTCAAAAAGACCGCTGCCGCTGCTGAGATGAACATCATTTTGTATGTGTGTTTTTTATCGGCATCCACATTACGGTACATGGCTAAGGCAACCCCCATCAATGTTCCGGTAGCTCCAATCATTTGTCCTACTTTGAAACGAGCTGGAGTCACACTATCCATTAAGTGACTATAGGCTGAAGCGTCTGATCCTTTAAGGTGAACAAGGTCAGTTACCCAAGCAAGCCACAAAGGGTCTTGACCAAATACTTTTGTCCCCGCTGCTGCACCTGTCATGACCTCATAAGTTCCACCAAGAGCTGTATAGTTCATTGGGATCGTCAACATGTGGTGAAGACCAAATGGCAACAAGAGACGTTCCAAGGTACCATATAGGAATGGGGCTAGGATTGGAGCTGAATCTTGTGAAGAGGCAATCCACATCCCAAAACTGTTAATCCCAGACTGGATCACCGGCCAAACAACAACCAAAATAAGGGCTACAAAAATAGAACGTAAAATAACGACAAATGGTACAAAACGCTTCCCATTAAAGAAGGTCAAAACTTCAGGAAGTTTACGGTAATTATAGTATTTGTTATAGGCCGTTGCTCCTACGAACCCTGCAATAATCCCAACAAAAACCCCTGTGTTTAAAGCTGGAGATTCCAAGACACTGGTGAAATAATCTTTAACGATCATTTGAGTGCCAAGGAGGCTTGTGATTTTTGCTTCTGGATCAGCTAGCATAGTACTAGACACGCCATAAAAAGCACCTGTTATCCGATTGATCAAGACAAAAGCAAGCCCTGAGGCAAAGGCCCCTCCAGCTCTTTCTTTAGCCCAACTACCACCAATGGCCAAGGCAAATAGCAAGTGAAGGTTAACAATAACAGCCCAACCAATTTGAGCGATAATGTTGCCTAGAGATGCCAAAAATGCTGAGTCGTGGTTAATCATTGGAATAGAGTTTCCGATACTGATCATTAAACCAGCCGCTGGCATGACAGCAATAACGACCATAAGACATTTCCCAAATTTTTGCCAAAATTCGAAACGAAACAGTTGCTTGAATGATGTTTTCATTCTATCTCTCCTTTATTATCCCCTTTTAGCCATAGCTGCCCTTAAGGCGCTTTTGTGACACAATGATATAGACAGCAACTCAGTGATGCAATCGCTTGCATTGATCTGATACCTTTATTATACTAGCCTCGCAACAATTTGTAAAGCGTTTTCTTAGACAGATGTTAGTCGTTTTTTTTCATTAATATAGTAGTATAACTCACCAAAAAGAGGACAAGAGCCCATTTCCTTTTTTGGTGATGAGCCCATCAACGCTCTTCGAAAAAACAAGAAGCAATAAAAAAAGGCCGTTGACACAATCGTGAACTGCCTGTCCGTTTCTTTAGCCTCTTCTTTCTAAAGTAAGCAACAGCTTACTTATTTTGATGCCTGCAATTCCAAAGCATAACTAAGAGCACTTAAGGCATATAGCGGCGCTGTCTCTGCTCGCATAATGCGAGGGCCTAAGCCCACCTTAATGGCACTTGCTGCCTCAAACTGAGTGATTTCAGTTGGGGAAATTCCCCCTTCTGGTCCAAAGATAAAGAGGATTTTTGCCCCTGGCTTAACTTCTTTTACTTCACGCGCCAAGGTCGCTAGCTGACCTGCCTTAGCTGTTTCCTCATAAGCAATGAAGATATGATCAAAGCTAGAAAGGCTTTTTAGAAACTCTGCTTTATGTTCAAAAAGGTGAACTTCAGGCACCCTATTTCGTTTGCTCTGCTCAGCCGCTCCTAATACAATCTTAGCCAATTTGTCTTCTTTTTTAGCTAATTTTTTGCCATCCCATTTGACCACTGACCAGTCTGCTGGGTAGCCCCATAGCGCACTGGCTCCCAATTCAGTCACTTTCTGGGCAATCGTGTCTAACTTATCGCCTTTAGGAAATCCAGAAGCAATAGTCACTTTAACAGGCAATTCCACCTGATCTGGCAAAGCCTCTATAATCTCTAACTCATGAGCCATACTATTGGTCACCTTAGCTAAATACTTCACCCCATCATCAAAGACCAAGACAACTTCAGCCTCGTCAGCCAAGCGCATCACTTGAAACATGTGCTTGATGGTATCTTTATCGGTAATCGTTACCTTTTTTTCTGCTTTGCCTTTAATAAAATACTGTTGCATTAGCCGCCAATCACTCCTGAGATATCATCTGTTTTTTTAAAGACAAGGGCATTCCACTCACCTTGAACCATGTGAGTTTCTAAGAAAAAGCCTGCGCTAAAGGCAGCTTCCAGAACCATATCCAATTTCTCAGAAATGATGCCAGATAAGATAAGGTAACCTTCCTTTTTGACCAAACGGTAAGCATCATCAGTCAATAAGACTAAGATATCCGCCAAGATATTGGCTACAATCACATCCGCTTCTTGGCTAACCCCTTTTAAAAGGTCACCAGCAGCCACATGAATGTTGTCTGTTCCTTGGTTTAAATCAATGTTGTCTTGAGCCACTCGAACAGCCACGTCATCTAAGTCATAAGCGTAGATGGTTTTAGCACCTAGTAAGGAACTGGCAATCGAGAGGACACCTGAACCGGTCCCTACATCGATAACTGTCTCACCACCACGAAGGATTTGTTCCAAGGCAAAAAGGCTCATCTTAGTTGTGGGATGTGTCCCTGTCCCAAATGCCATTCCAGGATCTAGTTTAATCACTTTTTCCCCAGCAGAAGCGTCATAATCCGTCCAACTAGGGACAATGGTTAAATCATGCGTGATGCGAGCTGGTTCATAGTATTTTTTCCAATTGTCTGCCCAGTCTTCCTCAGCCAATTCTTGACTGTCCACAGTAACCTGACCAACCTGTAACCCAAAACTAGCTAACTCCGCTAACTGTTCATTAATGGTCGCAATAATATCCGCCAAATTAGTACTACTTGGGTAATAGGCTGTGATAGCTATCATGTCAGACTGCTCCACATCTGGGTATAACTCCCCAAAGCGGTCCTTTTGCCCAATATAGTCTGCGCTATCTGCGATAGCAACCCCTTGACTGCCTGTCTCAATCAACACATGTGAAACAGCCTCTTGCGCATCACGATGCACATGAACCGTCACTTCTTGCCACGTTTCCATAGTTATGTCCTTTCTATTTTGACCTTTTGGTTATTGTCCTAATAGTGTTAGCACCATCTCATGTGTCACCTTAGTACCTTGGGTAAGGGTAACTTGCTGCTTCTTCTAGTCCTTGTTGACCTTCTTCAAAAGCTTGCGCGTTCCACTCCAAGAAGAAATCAGCCTTGCTGTCATCTGCTAAGAAATCCATCAAATCGCTGTGCCCTTCAATAGCAACATCGTTGAGAAATTGCGCAAAGTAAGCTAAGAATTCACGAGAAAAGCCCTTTTTAGCGTCAAAAGGAATAGTAACCAAATAATCTGCTGCATCAAATTGAGACTTGGCAGGGTTATAAAAGAGCACATAGTCCTCAAAGACAATATCATCTTGGGTCACTTCGCCACTATCGTCAATGGTTTTTATAGCCTCTTTATTTTGAGCTTCTAACACAAAAGTCACTTCAACCGCATGATTTTTCTTGTCCCAATCCATAGCATAGTCATACTGAAAATGCTTATCCATTTCTTCTTCTAATACTGATAAAAAGCCGTATGTTGCCATCTTTTTTATACCTAATCTTTCTAACTGTTGCTGTATAAGGCTTTGTAAGACCTCATTAGTTTACTTACTTTGACATGCTGAGCGTACTGTTATAACTTTTATTAACTGAATTATAACATATTTGACTAATATTGACCATAAGAGAAGGTCTTAATGGCAGGATCACCTCTAGCAACCGCTTTTATGATATAATTTGGGTATGCATAGAAAAACTATTATTGATTTCAAAGAGCTCGGGCAACGCTATCTTTTTGATGAGCCATTAGTAGAATTGGTAGCCAAGTCCTTAGATCAGGTCGGTCCAGTCATTGAAAAAGTACAACACTACCAACAGCTGGGCTATTACGTGGTGGGCTATCTCAGTTATGAAGCAGCTGCTTTTTTTGACAATGCCCTACAAACCCATAATGACAGACTAGGCAACGAGTACCTTGCCTATTTTACAGTGCACAAAACCTGTCAAAAAAAAGACCTACCTCTTGATTATGACAGCATTACTATCCCTAACCAATGGGTCAGCGCAACTCAAAAAGAAGCCTATCAAAAAGCCATTGAAACCATTCACCGTGAGATGCAACAGGGCAATACTTATCAGGTTAACTACACCCTTCAATTAACTCAGGAACTCAATGCAGCTGATAGTTTAGCCATTTACAATAAACTCGTCGTTGAACAGGCTGCTGGCTACAATGCCTACATCGCCCATGATGAGTTTGCCGTTATTTCAGCTAGTCCTGAATTGTTCTTTAAACAAGAGGGCAACAGGTTAACTACTAGGCCTATGAAAGGCACCACCAAACGAGGGGTTAATAGCTGGCTGGATCAACAAGAACATGACTGGCTCCAAGCTGACGGGAAAAACCGTTCTGAAAACATGATGATTGTGGATTTGCTCCGCAATGACATGGGGAAAATTTGCCAAACAGGCAGTGTTCGTGTTGATAGGCTCTGTGAGGTCGAGCGATACTCTACCGTCTGGCAAATGACCTCAACTATTGTTGGTGACCTCAAAGCGGACTGTGACCTGATAGACATTCTCAAAGCTCTCTTTCCTTGTGGCTCTATCACAGGGGCACCAAAAGTCTCCACCATGGCAATTATCACATCTCTGGAGCCAAAACCAAGGGGGATTTATTGTGGAAGTATTGGCATTTGCCTACCTGATGGTCGCCGTTTCTTCAATGTTCCCATTAGAACCATCCAGCTCAGTCATAATCAAGCTACTTATGGTGTCGGAGGCGGCATCACTTGGCAAAGCAAGTGGGAAGACGAATACGAGGAAGTCCATCAAAAAACAGCTTTTCTCTATCGGCACAAACAAATCTTTGACCTCAAAACAACCGCCAAGGTGGAACACAAAAAAATAGCCTTCCTTGAGCAACACCTCAATCGCCTTAAAGAAGCAGCCACTTATTTTGCTTACCCTTATAATGAAAAAGCTTTGCAGAAACAACTGTCAACCTATTTGGAAAATAAGAATAATGCTGCCTACCGTTTGATGATTCGTTTATCCAAAGATGGAAAGATTAGCCTCTCTGATCAACCCTTGGAACCTTTGTCAGCCGATTTTCTGACAGCTCAACTCTCTTTACAGAAAAAGGACGTGACAGCTTCGCCTTTTACCTACTTTAAGACCAGCTACCGGCCTCATATTGAGCAAAAATCTTATGAACAGCTATTCTATAACCAAGCGGGGCAATTATTGGAAACGTCCATTGGCAATCTCTTTGTTCAGCTGGGTCAGACCCTCTACACACCACCAGTGGCTGTGGGGATTTTACCAGGACTTTTTCGCCAAGAACTGCTAGCTACTGGTCAAGCTCAGGAAAAAGAGGTGACACTAGCTGATTTAAAAGAGGCTAGCGCTATTTTTGGAGGAAATGCTGTCCGTGGCCTTTATCCTCTCAACCTTGAGCTTACTCACCTTGATGCCCTCTTAGCTAAGAGTCAAGCCTAAACTGCCACTCATCTTTTGTTATTAAGGAACCTATGATACTCTTAATTGATAATTACGATTCATTTACCTACAACCTCGCCCAATATTTAAGTGAATTTGACGAGACGATTGTCTTGTATAACCAAGACCCAAACTTATATGACATGGCCAAAAAAGCTAACGCTCTAGTCCTCTCACCTGGTCCTGGTTGGCCCAAGGAAGCCAACCAAATGCCAAAACTCATTCAAGACTTTTACCAAACAAAACCTATCTTAGGAGTGTGTCTGGGACACCAAGCTATCGCTGAAACTTTAGGGGGAACCTTACGCTTGGCCAAACGCGTCATGCATGGGAGACAAAGCACCATTGAAACGCAAGGCCCTGCTAGTCTTTTTCGCTCCCTGCCACAAGAGATCACCGTCATGCGCTACCATTCCATCGTTGTGGATCAGTTACCAAAAGGTTTTAGCGTAACCGCTAGAGACTGTGACGATCAAGAAATCATGGCATTTGAACACCACACCCTGCCACTTTTTGGGCTACAATTTCACCCAGAAAGCATCGGAACTCCTGATGGCATGACCATGATTGCCAACTTCATCGCAGCCATTCCCCGTTAATCTCATCCCCCAAAAGAAAGGAGGACAGTTACATGCCTGATCATTTAGCGCTCAGAATGCGCCCCAAAACCATTTCAGAGGTCATCGGACAAAAACACCTTGTTGGCGAAGGCAAAATCATCCGTCGCATGGTGGAAGCAAATAGACTATCGTCCATGATCCTCTATGGCCCTCCAGGAATCGGTAAAACTTCCATTGCTTCTGCTATTGCTGGTACTACTAGATATGCCTTTCGGACCTTTAATGCCACCATTGACAGCAAAAAACGTCTCCAAGAAATTGCGGAAGAAGCTAAATTTTCTGGTGGCTTGGTATTATTACTAGACGAGATTCATCGCCTTGACAAGACAAAACAAGATTTTCTTTTACCTTTACTTGAGAATGGCACCATTATCATGATTGGCGCAACCACTGAGAACCCCTTCTTTTCAGTGACACCCGCTATCAGAAGCAGGGTCCAAATTTTTGAATTGGAACCACTTTCTAACGAGGATATTAAAACAGCCATTCAGCTAGCAATTTCCGACAAAGAACGGGGATTTCCTTTTTTAGTGACAATTGATGATGAGGCGCTAGATTTCATTGTTACCGCCACAAATGGAGACCTACGATCTGCTTATAATTCCTTGGATCTAGCAGTCATGTCTACTTCTCCTAATGAAGATGGTAGTCGTCATATTAGTCTAGAGACAATGGAAAATAGTCTGCAGCGTAGTTATATTACCATGGATAAAAACGGGGACGGGCATTATGATGTTTTATCTGCCTTACAAAAATCCATTAGAGGTTCTGATGTCAATGCTAGCCTGCACTATGCCGCTCGTTTAGTAGAAGCTGGAGACTTGCCTAGTTTAGCAAGACGATTGACCATTATTGCTTACGAAGATATTGGCTTAGCCAACCCTGACGCCCAAGTTCATACCGTCACCGCACTAGATGCCGCCCAACGCATTGGTTTTCCAGAAGCTCGTATTCTTATCGCTAACGTGGTCATTGATTTGGCTCTATCACCTAAATCCAATTCAGCTTATTTAGCTATGGATGCAGCTTTAGCTGATTTGAGAACATCAGGCAACCTCCCCATTCCAAGACATCTTAGAGACGGGCATTATGCTGGCAGCAAGGACCTAGGCAATGCCAAAGATTACCTCTACCCACACGCCTACCCTGAAAAATGGCTCAAACAACAATACCTACCAGATAAATTAGTAGGACATCATTATTTTGAAGCCAATGAAACCGGTAAATACGAACGCGCACTTGGTTCAAATAAAGAGCGTATTGATAAGCTCTCAGACTGACTGCTAGTTTTAAAAATCGCAACCGATTTCAAAAATCGATAATTTTGCTTGAAAAAATTTTAAAAAGTGGTATTATAAAAGTACAGAAACATTGCTGTGGCATACGAATCCACATCTAAGTGTTGACCGACTATTTCTTTGTATTTTCGGGAAACAAAGACTCTTTCTAGTCTGCAAGCCGTTTCACGCGGACGCAACTTCCAAGAAAGAGCGCGTTACCCACCTGCTTATACTGCGCGGGCTCAATACAAAAACGTGGATCACCGGTGCCAATACAGCATTCTTGCCTCCTTAGCTCAGTTGGTAGAGCAGTAGACTCTTAATCTATGGGTCACAGGTTCGAGCCCTGTAGGGGGTATAAACTATACATGAAAAAACCTTTGTTTAAAGGCTTTTTTTGCTTGTCAGAAGAGGATTTGTTCCATCATTTATCCCCGCAGTAATTTTTTATGGTATGATACCAATTAAAGCGCTTAAGATTAAGGTGGAGACTGTTATGAAAATAATTGAGTACAAAGGAAATTACAGAGATGACCTCATTTTTATGGTCTTGGAAGCAAAAAATGCCTTAAGGAGAATTCCCAGCATTAACCCGGATCTTTTGACAATTGAAACAAGTTATTTGGAAAAAGAGGATTGTTTTTGGCTAGCGGTCAATGAAGAAAGTCGTGTTATTGGCTCAATCGCTTATTCTTCTATTCCCAAAACAAATGAGGTCTTCTTGCACCGTCTCTTCATCAAACCAAGCTTAAAACATCAAGGCATTGGCAGTCAACTTCTGGCGTTTGCAGAAGATTATCTAAGGAAAATCGGCAAGAGTCATGTTCGTATCCACTTAGGTCAACCTAAAGAACAATGGTTTGAATCTTATCGGTTTTATCCTAAACATGGTTATCAATTCTATGATGACACGCATCTCATCAAGAAACTAATCTAAACACATTTCCTACCCTTTATAGTCATTTCATACGTCATTTTTAGGAGGTATCCATTGAAAATTGCCATCATTGGACATAGTGGCTCTGGCAAGTCAACCTTAGCACGATTTTTAGGCCAACATTACCATTGTGAGGTATTCCATTTAGACCAACTACACTTCTCATCGAACTGGCAAGAACGGTCAGATCATGACATGATAGCTGATTTATCAACATGCCTGCTCAAACAAGATTTGATTATTGAGGGGAATTATGCCAATTGTCTCTATGAAGAGCGCATGAGTGAAGCTGATTACATTATCTATGTTAATTTCAGTCGGTTTCATTGTGTCTATCGAGCATTTAAGCGTTATTTAAACTATAGGGGAAAAACGCGTCCTGATATGGCTGACAACTGTCAGGAAAAATTTGACGTTGCGTTTGTGAAATGGATTCTACTAGATGGACGTTCAAGAAACCAATTAAAAAAATACCAATCCGTTGTCCAAAAATACTCTCATAAAACCATTGTCTTAACAAATCAAAAGCAGCTAAGTCATTATATGAATACGATCAACTAATTAGAGTGCAAAACTAAAATAACCACGGGTAATCCGGGCTATTCAGACTGAAAGCCTTTGTTTAAAGGCTTTTTTGCTTGTTTCATAACTAATCGGCTTAATTAAAAGCGTCAATCCACTTTTAGTATCATGTCTCAATTTTCATTCGATAGTCAGCAAGTATATCTACAAAATTGTTAATGATTATTTCTTTTGAAAGTGTTATATTAAAACATAATAAAATAATAACTCCTGAAAAGAGGCTATTTATGAAAAAAACAAAACTTATTTTTTCTTTTACTTCAATATTCATTGCAATAATTTCTCGTCCTGTGTTTGGATTAGAAGTAGATAATAATTCCCTTCTAAGGAATATCTATAGTACGATTGTATATGAATATTCAGATACAGTAATTGATTTTAAAACCAGTCATAACTTAGTGACTAAGAAACTTGATGTTAGAGATGCTAGAGATTTTTTTATTAACTCCGAAATGGATGAATATGCAGCCAATGATTTTAAAGATGGAGATAAAATAGCTATGTTCTCCGTCCCATTTGATTGGAACTACTTGTCAGAAGGAAAAGTCATAGCATATACCTATGGTGGAATGACGCCTTATCAAGAAGAACCAATGTCTAAAAATATCCCTGTTAATTTATGGATTAATAGAAAGCAGATTCCTGTCCCCTATAATCAAATATCAACTAACAAAACAACAGTTACAGCTCAAGAAATTGATCTAAAGGTTAGAAAATTTTTAATATCACAACATCAATTATATTCTTCTGGTTCTAGCTACAAAAGTGGTAAATTAGTTTTTCATACAAATGATAATTCAGATAAATATTCTCTCGATCTTTTCTATGTAGGATATAGAGATAAAGAAAGTATTTTTAAAGTATACAAAGACAATAAATCTTTCAATATAGATAAAATTGGGCATTTAGATATAGAAATTGACTCCTAATTCAATTTTTCAATATAACTTTTATACACTAAGCTATTCCAAATAGATTGAATCCTCTAAAAAGTAAGTATGTCTTTTTTTATATCACTTAGATTTTGTTCTAAATTTGTTCTAGAATGCTATACTTTCTATATTAATTTTAAAAAACAAAAATTGATAAATTCCTTGATAATACTAGCCATTTTTGTTTATAAATTTTCTTTATTATGCTGTTTCTACTTGTAGGGGGTATGATACAAAAATGACAAAAGCTTTTAGAACGTAGACAGACCCAGTGTGATGCTCAAAAAACATGAACTACTCTGCTAATGTGATACCCGATTTCCTGTTTCTGCGAACGAAGTAAGCCAAGACCAAAACAGATGTTTTTTGCTGTGGAGAAAGTCGCTGCCGCCCGAACCACCTCAAAAAAAGTATCAAAAAAGACTTTTTCACTGTTATTTTTACCTGTATTAATGGCTATCTGAAGTTTTTGATTCCCTTCGTAAACTACAATTCCTTTATTTCTTAGTGACCAGTTTAATTCTTTTTTTAATCTAAAATAAGTCATGAAACCTCTTTATCTTTTGTTAATACATCAACTTATAAAAAAGCCCTGAGTATCTTCCTGAAAATAACAAAAATTCTAATTAACCAGTTAAACAATTGCCCTCCTATTTGTTTATTGCTATAATGAGATGGAGTCGTTACTATTATTATTTATTAATTAGAAATAAGGAGATTTGATTGTGTCAAAATACCTAAAATACTTCTCTATTATCACGTTATTTTTGACTGGGCTTATTTTAGTTGCATGTCAACAACAAAAGCCTCAAACAAAAGAACGTCAGCGCAAACAACGTCCAAAAGACGAACTTGTCGTTTCTATGGGGGCAAAGCTCCCTCATGAATTCGATCCAAAGGACCGTTATGGAGTCCACAATGAAGGGAATATCACTCATAGCACTCTATTGAAACGTTCTCCTGAACTAGATATAAAAGGAGAGCTTGCTAAAACATACCATCTCTCTGAAGATGGGCTGACTTGGTCGTTTGACTTGCATGATGATTTTAAATTCTCAAATGGTGAGCCTGTTACTGCTGATGATGTTAAGTTTACTTATGATATGTTGAAAGCAGATGGAAAGGCTTGGGATCTAACCTTCATTAAGAACGTTGAAGTAGTTGGGAAAAATCAGGTCAATATCCATTTGACTGAGGCGCATTCGACATTTACAGCACAGTTGACTGAAATCCCAATCGTCCCTAAAAAACATTACAATGATAAGTATAAGAGCAATCCTATCGGTTCAGGACCTTACATGGTAAAAGAATATAAGGCTGGAGAACAAGCTATTTTTGTTCGTAACCCTTATTGGCATGGGAAAAAACCATACTTTAAAAAATGGACTTGGGTCTTACTTGATGAAAACACAGCACTAGCAGCTTTAGAATCTGGTGATGTTGATATGATCTACGCAACGCCAGAACTTGCTGATAAAAAAGTCAAAGGCACCCGCCTCCTTGATATTCCATCAAATGATGTGCGCGGCTTATCATTACCTTATGTGAAAAAGGGCGTCATCACTGATTCTCCTGATGGTTATCCTGTAGGAAATGATGTCACTAGTGATCCAGCAATCCGAAAAGCCTTGACTATTGGTTTAAATAGGCAAAAAGTTCTCGATACGGTTTTAAATGGTTATGGTAAACCAGCTTATTCAATTATTGATAAAACACCATTTTGGAATCCAAAAACAGCCATTAAAGATAATAAAGTAGCTAAAGCTAAGCAATTATTGACAAAAGCGGGATGGAAAGAACAAGCAGACGGTAGCCGTAAAAAAGGTGACCTTGATGCAGCGTTTGATCTGTACTACCCTACTAATGATCAATTGCGAGCGAACTTAGCCGTTGAAGTAGCAGAGCAAGCCAAGGCCCTAGGGATTACTATTAAACTCAAAGCTAGTAACTGGGATGAAATGGCAACGAAGTCACATGACTCAGCCTTACTTTATGCCGGAGGACGTCATCACGCGCAGCAATTTTATGAATCGCATCATCCAAGCCTAGCAGGGAAAGGTTGGACCAATATTACGTTTTATAACAATCCTACCGTGACTAAGTACCTTGACAAAGCAATGACATCTTCTGACCTTGACAAAGCTAACGAATATTGGAAGTTAGCGCAGTGGGATGGCAAAACAGGTGCTTCTACTCTTGGAGATTTGCCAAATGTATGGTTGGTGAGCCTTAACCATACTTATATTGGTGATAAACGTATCAATGTAGGTAAACAAGGCGTCCACAGTCATGGTCATGATTGGTCATTATTGACTAACATTGCCGAGTGGACTTGGGATGAATCAACTAAGTAACGCGTTTAGTTAATACAGCGACTTTAAGTTTGGAGTCTGAGAAAACAAGATACACAAAACTGTGCTGATCGTTTCCTCGGCTCCTTTTCTTATCGATTAAGGAGATTTCATTGTGAAACGTACTACCATTATTATCATCTGGAAAATCATCAGATGTGTCACGCTTATTTTTGGGGTATCTGTTTTGACCTTCGTTTTGTTAAAACAATCTCCAGTAGATCCAGTCATGGCAAGTGTCAATTATGACACATCACTAACCCCTGCTCAGTACAAAGCGATTGCTCACCACTATGGCTTGGATAAGCCAGCTCTAGTCCAATATTTTATTTGGTTGAAAAATGTGATACAGGGAGATTTAGGGACCTCGCTCGTTTATCGGCAACCTGTTAGTGATATTATTAGATCACGGGCAGGTGCTTCTTTCATACTTATGGGACTCTCTTGGATCTTATCGGGTCTTATTGGATTTATCTTAGGAACGTTATCCGCTTTCCATCAAGGGAAATTACTTGACCGAGTTGTCAGGTGGTTTTCATACCTTCAGATATCAGTACCAACGTTTTGGATTGGACTCATTTTTTTATTAATCTTTTCTGTCCAGCTGGGGTGGTTCCCGATTGGTATTTCTTCCCCGATAGGCACTTTGAGTCAAGATATTACGTTAGCTGATCGAGTTAAGCACCTTATGTTACCTGTTTTCACGCTAAGTATTCTAGGCATTGCCAATGTCACCCTTCATACGAGAACTAAAATGATGTCGGTGCTTTCTAGTGAATATGTCTTATTTGCCAGAGCGCGTGGGGAAACACAGTGGCAAATTTTTAAACATCATTGCCTTAGAAATGCTATCGTACCAGCTATTACACTGCATTTTTCCTATTTTGGAGAATTGTTTGGAGGATCTGTTCTTGCTGAGCAAGTTTTCTCATATCCTGGCTTAGGGTCTACCCTCACTGAAGCAGGACTTAAAAGTGATACACCGCTCCTTCTAGCTATTGTGATGATAGGGACATTATTTGTTTTTGCGGGCAATCTTATTGCGGATATTTTAAATAGCATCATCAATCCACAGTTAAGGAGAAAAGTATGATATTGAAACGTCGAACGGTGGTTTTATGGCAACTGGGTATCGCCATTTCTCTCATTCTTAGTATTCTAGCCTTAAACCTTTATTTCTATAGGACGCCTTTGGAAACCAATGCAGCTTTACGCAACCTCGCTCCTTCCTTAAACCATCTTTTTGGGACAGATGGTTTAGGTAGGGATATGTTTGTCAGAACGATTAAAGGGCTTTATTTCTCTTTACAAGTCGGCTTATTAGGCGCCCTTATGGGAGTCTTTCTTGCGACCGTTTTTGGAGTGCTTGCAGGTCTAGGAAATAGCCTTATTGATAAAATAATAGCCTGGTTGGTTGATTTGTTTATTGGTATGCCTCATTTGATTTTTATGATTCTCATTTCTTTTGTTGTTGGGAAAGGGGCTCAAGGGGTTATCATTGCAACAGCTGTTACCCATTGGCCCTCTCTAGCAAGGCTTATCCGCAATGAAGTCTATGATCTAAAGAATAAAGCCTTTGTCCAGCTCTCTAAAAGCATGGGAAAAACGCCTTATTATATTGTGAGGCATCATATCCTGCCTTTGATTGCTTCTCAAATTTTCATTGGGTTTATCCTCTTATTTCCGCACGTCATCTTGCATGAAGCATCCATGACTTTCTTAGGATTTGGCCTTTCTGCCGAACAACCTTCGGTTGGTATCATTTTGTCAGAGGCAGCTAAGCATATCTCTCTTGGCAATTGGTGGTTGGTGATTTTTCCAGGCCTTTATCTTATTTTGGTTGTCAATGCCTTTGATACTATCGGAGAATCTTTAAAGAAACTCTTTTACCCTCAAACGGATCATTTTTAGGAGGTAGAGATATGACAGAAACATTATTAAGCATTAAAGACCTCTCCATCACCTTCACTCAATACGGAAGATTTTTAAAACCATTTCAATCCACACCGATCCAAGCGCTGAATTTAGAAGTTAAAAAAGGTGAGTTATTAGCTATTATAGGTGCTAGTGGTTCAGGCAAGAGTTTATTAGCACATGCTATTATGGATATTCTTCCTAAAAATGCAGCTGTAACAGGAGATATGATTTATCGTGGTCAATCACTAACTTCTAAACGCATCAAACAGTTGCGAGGAAAAGAAATGACGTTGATTCCACAATCCGTTAATTATTTAGATCCATCTATGAAAGTCAAGCATCAGGTGCGCTTGGGTATCTCAGAAAATGCTAAGGCTACTCAAGAAGGATTGTTTCAACAGTTTGGATTAAAAGAAAGTGATGGTGACTTGTATCCTTTCCAACTTTCTGGCGGAATGCTCCGACGTGTTTTGTTTACAACGTGTATTAGTGATACGGTTTCTTTGATTATTGCGGATGAGCCCACCCCTGGATTACATCCAGATGCTCTGCAAATGGTTTTAGATCAACTACGCTCCTTTGCAGATAAAGGAATAAGCGTCATATTTATCACCCATGATATTGTAGCAGCTAGTCAAATTGCGGATCGTATTACTATTTTTAAAGAGGGAAAAGCTATTGAAACAGCCCCAGCTAGCTTTTTTAGCGGAGGTGGGGAGCAATTACAAACAGAATTTGCGAGACGTTTATGGCGCACACTCCCTCAGCAAGACTTTTTGAAAGGAGTTACTCATGACCTTAGAGGCTAAAAAGCTTGGCTTTTATCATAAAAAAGATCAATGGCTTTTTAAGGAGATTGATTTAGAGGTAGCACCTGGTCAAATCTTAGGGATATTTGGACAAAGTGGGTGTGGAAAAACGAGTTTATCCAGAGTGCTTGCTGGTTTTTTGCAGCCTAAATCTGGTGAAGTATTAGTTGATGGCAGTCATTTGCCTAACAAAGCATTTAGACCTGTACAACTTATCCAACAACATCCTGAACAAACCATGAATCCTTTATGGCCTATGAAAAAAAGTTTGGAAGAAGCCTACTATCCAAGTCAAGATTTGCGAGATGCTTTTGGCATTCAAGAAAAATGGCTAAAGCGTCGTCCTAGTGAACTCTCGGGAGGGGAATTGCAACGCTTTTCGATTGTGCGTTCATTACATCCAGAGACGAAATACCTTATTGCAGATGAAATGACTACTATGTTGGATAGCATTACACAAGCTAGTGTATGGAAAAGCCTGTTGGAGATTGTAAAGGATAGAAATTTAGGTCTCATCATTATTAGTCATGAGTTTGATATGTTAGAAAAACTTTGTGACGCGTGCTATATGATTGAAGAGAATCGTACTCAACTGTTCAAGCATACCTAACACCTACGGTTATTACCTATTGAGTCTTTTCCTAACAAAATCACACCATTAAAAAAACCAGCTTACAGCTGGTTTTTTAATTATTTTAATTTTTCCTTAACGGCATCTACAGCACCTTCAACCGCTTCCTTTGCATCGTCTGCAAGTTCTTTGCCTTTAGCAATTGTTTTTTCAACAAATCCTTTTGCTTCTAGCTCTTTATCACCTGTCAACTTACCAGCACCTTCTTTTAGGCCACCAGATGCTTGCTCAATTTTTGATTTTAATTTTTCTTCTGACATGATTAGAATCCTCCTCTTTTTTTTATCATTCTAACATGGATACCATTTCTTTGCAAAAGAAAACCGCTATTATCCAACTTTTATCACTACTCGTTACATAAAATGACTTCAAAATCACCGTAACTTGCTTTGACAAAGCAGTGCTTTAACAATGAGATCTTCTTTTGGTTAAGGGTTTATTTGTTGAAGTGTCTTGATATCATAAGTTACCAATTCACCATTTTTATTATAAAATTGGACACCTTCTGGTTGGAAAATGAGATACTTAGGATCGATATTAGCTTTTTGTGCTAATTGATTGATATGATCTTCTAGGGTTGCTCTATCTAGACCATAGTCTGGTAAACTGTCTATAAAGTCATCTGATTCTTTTTCTTCTTCTTTACTGGCTTCACTTGGCTGTTGGTTTTCATTGCTCTTATCTGCCTGTTGCTTTTCTTTGGGTTTATCCGTATCAGTAGCATCACCAGCGTTTTTCTTTGCCAATAACTCTTGAGCTTGTTGCCACTCAGCTTGGGATAGATCAGATTTATTAATGGTTCTCAATGAACTGCCATCTGCTCTTGGGATGCTAAAGGAGCCATCTTTCCATACAAAAGTTTCTTTGGCCAAAACATCTCGTGGATCGAAAATATAGCCGTCTGGTGTTGCAAAACGACCTTCTGCTAGGGCTTTTTGAACTTCTTCAGCAGAATGGATAATTTGCCAGTTTGGCATACCAGCACGTTTATCAAGAGGCGTAACATTTGGAATGACCGAACCTGACTCTTCATGCCCTGGCTTAGACCATATATCCGGACGAACTTCGGGGTGTTGCATCACATACTTGATTGTTGCAATCTGATCGCGCGTCAACCATGAATACGGAACGACATGGATATGATCAATATGAGGGATAACAAACGAACTTCCAGTATCGTAAGTAGCATTACCAGCATGCATCGGCAGACTTGACACATCTACAGCAAGTCGTGGCTCAATACCTGTGTCAACAATGTCATAACGGTAATGTTTCTTATCTTTAAGCATTAGTTCTTGTTCGGCAAAGGCAATCTGAGTCAAATCAAGTTGATCACGAGCATAGAAATAGTCCTTGCCATCTTTTGGCATCATATAGCCCACTTTACCATCTTTTGTTACTTTGCGACTCACTTTTTTAGTGTCAAAGAGTGGTTTTTCTTTGCCTTGTTCCTGATCCAAAGCAGCAGCAAGCTCATCAGCTTGACCTTTTGCTTTCACCCAGTTAGCGACCTCATCCAACTCATATTGTTCAAGTTCTCCAAATCCTATATAGTGGAAATGATCTCCGTGTTTAGCTGTAACTCCTGATTTATCCACTGAATGAATGGATTCTTTACTAAAAACATAAGCATCACTCGTATCATATGGTTTACCATCTAAGCCTTTTCCGTAAGCTTTGATGCGATGACCAAGAAAGGTATGTGTCACTTCTTTATCTGATGGTTTTGAATGATCTGAACCTGAGTCATCGTCCTCAGTTTGGCCGGCTAAGTATCGATCTGCTAATTCCATTTCAAGAGGTGATAACTGACTTCTTGGGATAATATGATAATGATCTCCATGAGGCACCACATACCCAAAAGCGTTTGATTTGATCACTTGAGTCGGTTCAAAAATCAACCCATCTTCTTCCACATGACGGTATTTCAAATCAAGACGGTGTAGTTGATCTAAAAGTTCCTTAAAGGTTTTTCCTTTAAACTCATCTCTTTGGTGTTTGTTTTGTGACGCATCATTTGGCCTAGGAGGCGCTGGATGATAGCCACCGTTATCTGGCTGATGACCTTGTCCAGGGTTAGGCGTCACATCAGGAATTGGGGCTTTCCTACGACCTGGGGCTGGGGCTGGTGTCGGGCGGTAATCAGACGGTCTAGCACCTCGACCTTGTTTTTGACTCCAGTAGGCTTGTGCAGCAGCTAGCTCACTTGGAGACAAATCCTTTTTAGGAATATAATGATAGTGATTACCATGAGGTACTAAATAAGCATCTCCTAAATCATCAATGATATCTGTCGGACTAAAAATATAGCCATCGTCTGTAGTATAGCGTCCTTGTCTTTTTGCTTCATTGACTGCCGCAACTTCTTCTTTACTGAGATGGGCCACTTGAGCTAAACCTTTTTCTTTAGCTTCTTTAGTTCCTTTGGCTACTTGCTCAGCAATTTGTTGTTTGGTTCGAATGTTTTTGCGCTTGCTACCTGGCTTGAGGTAAACATAATAGTTGCCATTGACTTTAATAACGTAACCGTCTAAGATTTCATTGATAACGTCTGATTGTTTAAAACGGTAATTAGGATCCGTCATCAACAACTCTTCACTAATAATCGCATCATAAGGAACTTTCCCATTGTAAAAATGATAATGGTCACCATGTGAGGTCACATAGCCTTGGTCAGTAATTTTGACTACGATCTGTTCAGCAGAGATGCCTTCTTCAGCACTGATTTGATCCATCGTTTTGTTTGTTTTAGGGGCTTTTGCCTTACCTTTGCTATCATCAATATAGGCAATTTGATTGTCCTTTGTTGCTGAACCCATATGATGCTTACCAAGTTGGTAACTTCCAATATGAGTAGCTAGTAAAATAGCAGCAACTGAGCCGATATAACCATATGTTTTCTTCACTAATAATCTCCTTTACTTCAACTGTTGATAGAGCACTTCCAAATTTGCTCTAAGATTTTCTAGATATGTCTTGTTTCCGCTTGGAGCAGCTTCAAGTGGACTTAATGTCTTTACTTTAGCTCCTGTTGATTTCGCAATAGCATGAGCAATTTTGGGATTGACATTGTCTTCTGCAAAAATAGTCTTGACGTTGTATTCTTTAACAAAGTCTTGAATTTCTTTCAATTGGCGAGGAGAGGGCTCTTGCTCTGGGGAAATGCCCGAGATACCAAGTTGTTTCAAGCCGAATCGTTTAGCCAGATAAGAAAATGCCGTGTGCTGCGTCACGAATGTTTTTGAGCGCACCTTTTTAAATTTTTGAGTGTATTCTTCAGTTAGTTGCTCTGCTTCTTTTTTGAAAGCCTTAGCATTTTTAGTGTAACTGTCTTTGTGTTTAGGATCCAAACGTCCTAGCTCTTTAGCGATATTAACAGCTTCCTCACCAGCTAAAACGGGATCTGTCCAGGTATGTGGGTCATAAAGTGTCGCAGGATCAATGCCTTGTGTGACTTCCATATCTTCTAGCCCTTTGACTCTATCTAGTGTCAAAGGTTTTGACGCTTCAAACACATCAACCTTTGATTTTTTTAAATTAGGGTCTAGATCCCTTGCCCAAGCTTCTAAGGTATGTGAATGGTAAACAAACAAATCCGCGTCATAAATAGCTGCCACATCATTTACAGACGGTTCAAAGGAATGAATGCCTGCACCTGATTGGATCATCCTCACATCATTGAGGTCTCCAGATACTTCTTTTGTCATCGCATACATTGGGTAAAAGCTGGTTACAACTGACATGCCTTGCGTAGGCTGTTTGGGGTTTGCTGACTTATCACACCCTGCTATCATTACTAAACTCACGACCATAGCCATGAGAAAAAAACCTTTTTTCATAGTACCTCCTCAATTATAATTTAACCAGTTATTAACCAGTTAATTTTACTCCTTTATCAATGCTTTGTCAATGGCAACTACCATCTTTTATCACAGCAACTGAAGAGATAAGCAAAAGACAATTGTTGACAGCTATTTGTCCTAACTTCTTTTTGATGAGGCAGCACATCTAAAAAAATAGAGAGAACCAAATTGGTTCTCTCTATTAAATAAGCTCTTATCAGTTTAAGTAATACTATTTTTTAGTTTCTTTTTGGCGTTTTGTGACTAAAAGACTGCCAAATAGAGACATCAAAGTCATAGTAGCTATAAAGAGTGGCTGTGCTTTTTCACCTGTTGAAGGCAAGTACTTACCTGACTCATGGGCCCTAACCTGTCTTGACAATGAGCGATTTGGAGAGTAAGACTGTTCTTGCTCTTCTTTTTTATCAGAAGATCTCTTTGAAGTTGGTTGTTG
Organism: Streptococcus pyogenes; assembly: GCF_002055535.1. NCBI lineage: Bacteria > Bacillati > Bacillota > Bacilli > Lactobacillales > Streptococcaceae > Streptococcus > Streptococcus pyogenes. Next base: position 1,750,189 of record NZ_LN831034.1, read on the forward strand.
AACGGTTTGTTCTGAAACAAGTGAAGAGGCTGCTGGTTTTTCAGCTGCTGAAGATGGCTTATCAGAGTCTTTAGTAACAGCTGGTGGCGTCTGAGTCTCTGATTCAGCTGGAGTTGATGGAGACGGGCTTGTCGTAGCTGCTACTGAAGATTCTTCACTCTCAGCTGGTTGAGATGGAGCTGCTGGTTCTTCAGGAGTTTCTGGAGCCGCTGGAGTTGATGGGGCTGCTGGAGTTGATGGAGATGGGGTTTCCTCAGAAGAAGCTGCTACTGAAGGTTCCTCACTCTCAGGTGATGGAGATGGAGTTGCTGGCTCTTCAGGAGTTTCTGGGGCCGCTGGAGTTTCTGGAGATGGGGTTTCCTCAGAAGGAGCTGCTACTGAAGGTTCCTCACTCTCAGGTGATGGAGATGGAGCTGCTGGTTCTTCAGGAGTTTCTGGGGCCGCTGGAGTTGATGGAGATGGGGTTTCCTCAGAAGATGCTGCTACTGAAGGTTCCTCACTCTCAGCTGGTTGAGCTGGAGCCTCAGATAAAGCTGGGGCCACTGGACTTTCCGAAGATGGGGTTTCCTCAGGAGAATCAGTCGTAACTGATGTTGAATCACCTGTCACCATCGAATCTGAAGCTGATGCCTGTGTCTCCTGCACGGGTGCCTCAACTGGCTGAGTAGTAGACTCAGTAGACGCTGGAAGATCCTTAACGGCTGTCATATACTCACTATGATACGTGAATAATAGCTTATCTTTGTCTGGTGCAGTTTTAATTTTTTGTTTATACGTTTCTTTTTGTGCTTCAGATAAACGTGATTCTTCTACTTCTTTTTTAAATTCCTCTTTGGCAGCTTCTAAGCTTATACCTAAAGGAATAAGGCCATCCTTATCAATATGATGCCAATTTTCTGATGTAGTGGCTGTAGTCTTTTGAGTAAGAGAGATTGGAGGGATGCCATCTACGGCATAGGCAACCTTTCCTAAAAAGAGACTCGCAATTGCTATACTCGTTACCCCAACGCTCAGTTTGCGAATGGAATAGCGGCTGTGTTTGTTATTTTCTGCTCTACGCATATTGTCCTCACATATCTATTTTTATACTGCTATGCCTTCTTTTGAAAAGAAGACTGATCTAACTCATCATCAATAGTAGCCATCTGATCAGTTGTACTAATCTTCAGTGCGTTTTGTTTTAAAGATATGAGCTACTAATCCCAAGAAGAAAGTGGTCATAACTAACTTAAGGAGATGTAAACGATTTGTATCCTTGTCATTAGTCGTTGGTAACTGATCTTTTGTTGATGCTTTTGTAGCTAAAGCACGCTTAGAAGATCGTTTCTCTAGAGTACGAGAAGGTTGACCTTTTTGAGGAGTTTTACCTGGTGTTTGACCTGAACTATCTTTTTCTGGTTTAGTTTCTGGTTTTTTATCTGGTGTTTGACCTGAACCGTCTTGTTCTGGTTTAGTTTCTGGTTTTTTATCTGGTGCTTGACCTGAACCGTCTTGTTCTGGTTTAGTTTCTGGTTTTTTGTCTGGTGCTTGATCTGAACCGTCTTGTTCTGGTTTATTAGAGTGGCCTTCCAATAGCTTAGTCACTGGTGTATAAGTGATGTTACCAGCCATATCTTCAACAACATAAGTAAAGTCTGACATTTTCAATGGAACAGTAGCGCCTTCCATTGTTTCAGCCTCTTCAGGAAGAGTAAAGGTACCATCTTCATTTGGAGAAATATACTCTGTTGTTGGCAGATCCTCATCCATATAAGTGTAAGCAATACGCTCACGGTAAACCGGTTGGCTGGTTTTTGGTTTAGATGCAAGTGTCAAACGACGATCTTCTGTTGAGAATGTTGCCGATGTTGCGACTTCAGGTGTCGTATTGTCTACAATCACATCAAAATCAGTGTGTTGTTCTTTTGCACCTGAGCTAATCGGAGTGTAGCGAACACGATAGGTGTATGTTCCGTTAGCAACAACTTTGCCGTCTTTATCTTTACCGTCCCAACGCGTTTTTTCAAAACGGGTTGAACCAAGTGTGCTTGCCAAGTCATTGTTGTAGTTTTTAACAACTTGCTCGGTTACCTCACTTGTCCAAACAACATTTCCTTCTTTGTCCAAGACTTCAGCCACAAGGTTTTTAGCATTACGCAAGAAAGTACCTTGGAATTGGACATAATCTCTGTTACCGTCCCCATTTGGAGAGATCGCAGCATATGGCTTGCCATTAGCGTGACGGTGGATATAGTAGTGGCTATCATCGTCTTGTTTTGCAAAAGTACCTGCAAAAATGGTTTCTGTGATCTCTGAAGATTCGATATCCTCTATGTTTTCAACCCCTTCTTTGACAGCTTTAATAATCGTCCATGGATTAGACTCTGTAGTAAGTGCTGTAAAGTTATTTTTCAGAGCGTAAAACTGTAATCCATCACCATCTAATTGGTCTTTGGCATCACTATTTGCTTCATGATAGTAGCTGCTACCGTCTTTGCTATCATAGATTGGTTTTTCTAAGGCTGACAGATTGCCAAAATCACCTCGGAAACCAATATAGGGAATACTCATAAGCTCTTCTTTTGTAGGATCTTGTTTGAAACGAACAAAACCTTCTAAGAAATAGCCATTTTTCATTGGGGCAAGCAAGTCCTTGCTAAATTGACTAACATCGATTGGAATGGTGACTTGTTTGCTGCTATTGGCTGGAATTGTGATTTTTTGCCATGATGTCTCATACAATGCTTTAGGAGCCAAGGCAAAGAGTTTTCCATCTACTTTATCTGTTTGAACAGTTGCTTGGTAATACAACTCTTGAGGTTTATCAGATTTGTTGTGAACTGTTACTGTTACTTCAAATTTATCAGAAACATTGTTCAGGTGAACCTTGCTTGAGGTATTATCCTTATCTGTCACATACATCGTTGCTGCTGAAGCTTTTTTAGCATCGACTGCTCCTGCTCCTTGTTGGCGAGGAGAAAAATAAGCTTTTTCATCTTCATCATATAAGGCAGTTGCTGAGCTCATCAATACTTTTTTAGCTAAATCAAGACGCTCTGATGGTGTCATATCAGGATACTGTGTCTCATATTGCTTTTGCAACAGTCCCATGATACCCGCTACTAATGGCGCAGACATACTAGTTCCAGAAAGTTTGGCATACTTGTTGTTAGCCACTGATGACAAAATATCTTGGCCGGGTGCTGCAATATCTGGCTTAATATTGCCGTCAGCTGTCAGACCCCAGCTTGAGAAGCGGCTTAGTTTGGTGCCACTTGCTGTTGGCAATACCTTAGGTGTCGCATTGAAGGTGATGGTTTTTTGGGGATTCTCTTTTAATAAGAGACCATCTTTTCGACTGATAAAGGCCGCAGGCATCTGATCAACATTTGGCAATTCAATCGGGAAGCCCTTGTCCTGATTGTCATAGATCAAGACTCCTACAGCACCAGCTTTTTTAGCGTTTGCAATCTTATCTTTGAAATCAATATCGCCACGTTCAATAAGGGCAATCTTACCTTTGACATCCTTAAAATCATCCTCTTTCATCCCACGATTAGCATAAGCATAGTCGTAAGCCTTGTTTGGCTCAAAACGGTTTGTTGAAAGAACAGGCATTTCTTTATCTTGCTGATCGGCTGTTTTGACCGTAGCAGTTTCAGTGAGCTGTTTATCTGGGCTGTAAGAAGCAACTGTCAATGTTGAGTCTGCCGCTGCAGGTGTCCCAACCACCCCATAATCAGGATGATCTGCTAGAGGTAGACGGGTCTTGCCCCCAAAGCTACTATCATTACCAGCTGAGGTCACAATGCTAACACCTTTTGATTTGGCATAGTCAAAGGCTTTTTTGGTTTCGTCTGGAAGGTTGGCATAGGCTAGTGCAGCATTACCAAAGCTCATATTAATCACCTTAGCTCCCAAGTTGACAGCATCTATGATAGCTTGAGCGTAGTTACGAGCATAGTCTGCTAGTCCATTTACAATTTCGACACGCATCAAAAGCAATTGAGCCTCAGGCATCGCACCTTCTAGGCGGTAAGGTTCTTTCGTTTCAGATGGAGCATTTCCTGACAAGATCCCTGACACGTGTGTGCCGTGCTCTTGATCGACAGCGGTTTTACCATCTTTACTATAGTCGTGGTAATAAGCAACCTTATCATTGACCCACTCGCCATAGGTAATACCGTGCTCTTTTTTAGCTTTTTCAAGATCTTCTTTTGATTGGTAACGTGCTTTGGTTTTGTCTGTTAAGCGCCACGCTTCATGATTTTTATCAAAACCAGCATCAATCACTGCAACAACAGTCCCAGCTCCTTTGCCTGCTTTTTCCTGCAGGGTTTTGACCTGAGAAGGGTCGTTCAAATCCCTAATAGTCGCTTTTGAGGTTGCTGGTGTATCAGCAGTTTTAGCAGGAGCTTGAGGGGCTAGATCATTAGCGTCATCTGCTATTGTTTCTTCTGCGTCATCAGGAGTTTGTGGGGTTTTGGTTTCCTTTGATGATGGTGCTTCCTCAGAAACCGCTGTTGGTTGTGGGGTTTCTACAGCTTGTTCGGTAGCAGGAGTGTCTTCTGTCACAGTATTTGCTTTAATGTCTGATTGTGCATTGAGCAAGATGCTCGTAGACATGAGCGCAATGGCAAGTTTATCAAATGGTAATTTTTGTTTTTTACGCAATGTGTCGTCCTTTCCTGATGAGAGACTTTGTCTTTATGACCATTAAGAAAAGAGAGAATCAAACGATTCTCTCCTAGCTGTCCATCTGTGCGTAGAGAAATAAGGATAACGTCTTTTTTAAAGAGCAAACAGGGGTTATTTGCATATGATACAGCTATTTTTCTTGCTTTTGTCATAATGATTAAATGTATCTCATTTATCAATTATATTAATAACATATTTATTATAAAACAAAGATGATTATTAGTAAAGGTCAGCTTTTTAAGAGTTGCTTAGTTTGTGACCTCCTTATCCTCATTCTTTTAGACATAAAAGAGAGAACCGATCGGTTCTCTCTTCAGACTGAAGACAAAGTCCTTAGAATCGCTTTTCTAGGGGCTTTTTATGATATTTAGGAGTATAATATAAGAAAAAGGACTTGTGAGGTTCTCCTATGTTACACAAAGAAAAACCTGATTATAACCGCAATCAGTACGGTTTCTATACCCTTGACCAGTTAGTGCCTGATGAACATTTCCTGCGCCAAGTGGAAGCTGTGATTGACTTCGACTTCATCTATGACCTAGTAGAAGACACCTATTCGTCTGATAATGGTCGCCCTAGCCTTGATCCTGTCATGTTGGTTAAAATCCCTCTGATTCAGTGCTTTTATGGCATTCGTTCCATGCGTCAGACCATCAAGGATATTGAAGTGAATACTGCCTATCGCTGGTTTTTAGGTTTGACTTTGGATGACAAGGTGCCACATTTCACAACCTATGGCAAAAATTATTCCCGTCGCTTTCAAGAAAAAGGCTTGATTGAGTCCATTTTTACGCATATTGTTGGGCTATGTATCAATACAGGCCTGATTGACCCGACGGAGATTTTCATAGATGGGACTCATATTAAGGCTGCGGCTAATAATCGCAAGTTCATCAACCGAGAGGTGGAAAAACAAGCCAAGTTCATGAGTGAACAGCTAGAAATCGAAATCAATCGGGATAGGGAGAAGCATGGAAAAAAGCCGCTAGGGCCCGCCAAAGAGCTAGAGCCCGTCGCTAAGAAAATCTCCACAACCGATCCAGAAAGTGGCTGGTTTCACAAAGGTGATCATAAGGAAGTCTTCGCTTATTCTGCTCAGGTGGCTTGTGACAAGTATGGATGGGCGCTTGCTTATAGTGTTGAGGCTGGCAATATCCATGATAGTCAGGCTTTTCCTGCACTTTTTGCCAAGCTTGAACCCTTGAAACCACAGTTTATTATTGCGGATTCCGGCTATAACGTTCCCAGCATTGCCAAGTTTCTGATTGATAAGGAGATCACTCCTGTCCTTCCTTACACACGACCAAGAGGAAAGAAAGACCTTCTACGTCCGAAAGAATTGATTTATGATGAGCACTTTGATTGTGTCATCTGCCCTGAACATCAAGCCTTGACCTACCGCACTACGACCAGAGAAGGCTACCGAGAATACAAAAGTGACCCTGTAATTTGTGCCAATTGTCCCCTGTTATCTGTATGTACGACCAGTAAGAACTACCAAAAAGTTGTCACACGGCATATTTGGAAAGACTATTTGGCACAGCCAAGGAATACCACAATCTCTGCTATACGAGAGAGAAAGGCAAGTCCAAAATGGAAGATACGGTTGGACTGACTTTGGCATGCTTAAATCTCAAAAAACTGGTCAAAAGGATGGCGGGAGAGCCTTTTTATTTTGTTCAGATGAGGTGGTTTAAGCACGGAAACAGCCATTTTTATCTAAAAACACTAAAAAAGACAAACACCAAATCGATGTTTGTCTTCAATCTGTTCTAGAGACTTTTTCTTTATTCTGAGCGATAGTTTTCATACATTGCTTTTTTAGATGAGTACACTGCACTCTTTTATAATGGTTTTAGTGTCCGTGGAATAAAGAGTTCAGCATTATACTCACTATTGTTAACTTCACTATCACTTTATTCAATGTATCATAGTCTAACCAAGCTTGCTAGTTTCCCCAATGATAGTCACCAGCAATTCAGGTAGTGGCAATATGCTACCCGTCTCCTAAGCAAGAATCTTTCTCGGACTCAGATAGTCCATAGCGCAGCGCATCAATCACTCCTATCAGAAATTTTAGCAAGACATAAATAACATTTTACAGCCCTACATCACCTATGGAATCAGAATTTTTCGTAAAAATCCCTAAGAAGCGTGGCAAAAGCAGCACTAAACTATTCCTATCGCATCCCTTTACGTTGCTGATGGTGTATATGGTGTACCGAAGGCTTGCATGTAACCTTTTTTATATTCGTCTGACCAGCCACCATACTGGAAACCTTCAAAATCAATACCTCTACCTGAGTTTTTTGCTTTCAAGCCAGCTGAAAACCCTCTATCAAAATCTGATTCTTGTGGATTTTTTTGAGGAGTATGTTGCGGTTTTTCTGGCACACGAGGTTCACTTGGGAAACGAGGGGCGTCCTCAGATTGGCCCCAATCAGAGGGGCCAAATGATAATTCATCAAAGCCATTCCACTGAGGCCACTCAATCTGAGGAGGTTCAGGAATATGAGATGGGTTTGGTGATTGTTCGTTCTCAGGTTTAGGAATATGTCCAGGTCCTCTCCAATCATCACGTTTTTCATACCCTGTACCTAATGCTTCTCCATATGGTGGAGTGTAAGGGTCAATTGCTACCGTACCAGGTCCTCCCCAATCATCACGTTTTTCATACCCTGTACCTAATGCTCCTCCATATGGTGGAGTGTAAGGGTCAGTTGCCACCGTACCAGGTCCTCCCCAATCATCACGTTTTTCATACCCTGTACCTAATGCTTCTCCATATGGTGGTCTCGTTTTATCTTCTGTCTCATCTTTTTTATCGCTAGACCAGTCATCTTCAGGCCAATCTTCAGGCCATTCTTCTTTATCGCTAGACCAGCCATATTGAGACCAGCCATATTGAGACAAACCAACTCCAGACCGGTCATATTTAGACAAACCATCTCCAGACCAGTCATCTTCAGGCCAGTCATCTCCAGACCAGTCAAAATTGCGTGATGTATACGTTTCGGCTGAAACTGGTTGTGTAGCTCCTAGTAGAGCCACGGCTACAAGGGATGTAAATAGTAGTGTTTTACTATTTTCAATCTTATTTCTAATATTCATTAGTATTCTCTCCTTAATAAATTATTTCGTTAATGTTTTCATTATAAAACAAAGACGATTATTAGTAAAGGTCAGCTTTTTAAGAGTTGTTTAGTTTGTGACCTCTCCTTAACCTCATTCTTCTATACATAAAAGAGAGAACCGACTGGTTCTCTCTTGATGTTCACTCAGTATTACAAAGTGATAGCTTAGTTTTCTTCTTTGCGTTTTACAACTGCTGCTACTCCAGCTGTTGCCATAACAGTAAGGGCTGCCGCTGTGAAGAATGGGTTAGCTGTTTCACCTGTTGATGGTAACTGTCTCTTAGTTTCCTTCATTGGTGCTTTGTTTTGGTTAGGTTTTGTACCTGCTTGTGGTGCTTGACCTTTACCTGGAACAGCTTTGTTTCCTGGTTTTGTATCAGGGGTTTGTGAGTCTGATGCTTTTCCAGCTCTTAGTTTTGCAAGTTCTTCAGCTTGTTTCGCTAATTGTTCTTTGAGTGCTTTTGCTTCTGCTTCAAGTTTTTGGTGATTTGCTTCAAGCTCTTTTTTAGCTGCACGAGACGCTTCAAGGTCACGGCTTAGGCCTTGACGACTTGCGTCTGAGATTTGTTTGTCTTCTTTAAGTTTTTGGTGCTCAGCTTCAAGTTTTTGGTGATTTGCTTCAAGCTCTTTTTTAGCTGCACGAGACGCTTCAAGGTCACGGCTTAGGCCTTGACGACTTGCGTCTGAGATTTGTTTGTCTTCTTTAAGTTTTTGGTGCTCAGCTTCAAGTTTTTGGTGCTCAGCTTCAAGGTCTTTTTTAGCTGCACGAGACGCTTCAAGGTCACGGCTTAGGCTCTTACGACTAGCTTCTGAGATTTGCTTTTCTGTTTCTAATTGTTGTTGTTTTTGGAGTTGTTCTTGATAACGTTTTTCTACTTCTCGTTGGTATTTACGTTCTAATTGTTCTTGATTTTTTTGTCGCTCTTCTTGTTCTTGTTGTTCTTTTTGGTGCTCTTTGTGCTCGTGATCTAATTTTTTGAGATAGTCAAGCTCCAATTTTTCGAGCTTTCCTTGATTTTCTTTGCTAAGTTTGTCTAAATTTTTCTTATTCTCCTCATTCTCACTCTTGAGTTTTTCGTTTTCCAAACTTGTGGTTTCAACAACCTCAACAAGTTTAGCATTATCTTCGTCTAACTTTTTATACTCTTCTTGCCAATCAATTTTAGCCCCTTCCGCCTTAACTGTTGTTTGGTTTGCAAAACCTGCGCCCAAAACGGTCAAAGCAACGGCTACTGAAGCCGTACCGGTTTTTAGTTTCCGTAGTGAATAATTTTTCTTGGTTTGTTGTCTAGTCATTATCTACTCCTTGATTTTATTAAAAAAGAAAATTAATAGTGCTATTATTTTCCTAATATTTTTATTATATATAGTTAATCAAAAGGAGTAAAGGTCAGCTTTTTAAGAGTTGTTTAGTTTGTGACCTCTCCTTAACCTCATTCTTCTATACATAAAAGAGAGAACCGACTGGTTCTCTCTTGATGTTCACTCAGTATTACAAAGTGATAGCTTAGTTTTCTTCTTTGCGTTTTACAACTGCTGCTACTCCAGCTGTTGCCATAACAGTAAGGGCTGCCGCTGTGAAGAATGGGTTAGCTGTTTCACCTGTTGATGGTAACTGTCTCTTAGTTTCCTTCATTGGTGCTTTGTTTTGGTTAGGTTTTGTACCTGCTTGTGGTGCTTGACCTTTACCTGGAACAGCTTTGTTTCCTGGTTTTGTATCAGGGGTTTGTGAGTCTGATGCTTTTCCAGCTCTTAGTTTTGCGAGTTCTTCAGCTTGTTTCGCTAATTGTTCTTTGAGTGCTTTTGCTTCTGCTTCAAGTTTTGCTTGTAGTTCAGCTTTTTCTTTTTCTGTTAATTTCTTGCTTTCTTCAAGCTCTTTGTTAAGTTTTTCAAGAGCAGCTAATTTGCTGTTTGCTTCTTCTAAAGCTTTTTCAACTTGTTTCTTAGCTTCACGTGATGCGTCCAAGTCACGGCGAAGGCCTTGACGGCTTGCGTCTGAGATTTGTTTTTCTTCTTTAACCTTATCAAGTTCAGCAGTCAAGTTTGCTAAATCTTTTTCAACCTGTTTCTTAGCTTCACGTGATGCGTCCAAGTCACGGCGAAGGCCTTGACGGCTTGCGTCTGAGATTTGTTTGTCTTCTTTAACCTTATCAAGTTCAGCAGTCAAGTTTGCTAAATCTTTTTCAACCTGTTTCTTAGCTTCACGTGATGCGTCCAAGTCACGACGAAGGCTTTGACGACTTGCGTCTGAGATTTGTTTTTCTTCCTCAAGTTTTGCTTTTTCGATCGTTAGCTGCTCTTTTTCAGATGAAAGTTGATCAAGTTCAAGTTTTGCATTGCCTAAAAGATTACGATTAATCTCTTGTTCTCTAGTAATCGTTTCTAACTCTTTTTCTAAGACGTTAGCTCTATTATAGTCCTGACTCGCTTGGTCTATCGCTAATTCAAGAGCTTTCTTTTTCTCTTCTAACTCTTTTTCTAAAGCGGTAGCTCTATGGTAGTCCCGACTTGCCTGGTCTATCGCTAATTCAAGAGCTTCCTTTTTCTCTTCTAACTCTTTTTCAAGTCTTTGTCTATCCCAACTTGTTGATTCCTTTGCTAAGTCATAGTCTTGTTGTAGTTCTTTTAATTTAGTTTCTAAATCTTTACGCTGGTCTTCTAAGGCTTGTTTTGCTTTTTCAAGTTCTTCAGCTCTCTTAAAATCTCTTCCTGCAACTTCCATTGCATTCTCTAATCTCGCTTTTAAGTCCTTGTTTTCGTGACGTAAACGTATATTTTGTATTGCGGGATTGTTTGCTGCAAGATCTTCTATAACTTCCCTAGGATTACCATCACCGTTAGCCTTAACCTCTGTTTGATTCGCAAAACCTGCCCCTAAAACAGTCAAAGCTACCGCTACTGAAGCCGTTCCTGTTTTTAATTTTCTAAGCGAATAGTGTCTATTCGTGTTATTTTTAGCCATTTTTATGCTCCTTATGCTATCATTTTTTAGGAAGAAACCCTCATTTTCAGGGTTTAACTCTAATAATTCTATTGTAAATAATAGAAGCCAAAAGGTAAAGACCAGCTTTTTTAGCTTTTGCCACCTTTTTGACCTAAATGCTATTAATGATGAATCTGTTTTTGAGTTGCTACAGTTAGGCTGTCTAAGTTGTGGAGGGGGGCATGCAACTTGTTGGGGGGAGTGGGTAAGATAACCTCTTTGCGATGAAAGTCCAAGGGGTTGATGGGTTTGTCTAGTGGCAAGCTGTCTGCAAAGCTGATGTTTAAAAACGCATTGAGCTTGTCAATAATCGCTTCTGGAATCATTTTGTGGAAAAAGAAAATTTCTAGCTCTTCGCTTTTTCCTACCATAACATCTGTCACGATCACATCATACTGTTTTTCAATCTCTTCTAGATCGATGGTCAGAGCATCTAGCTCATTGAAGTTTGTGATGCTAAAAAACTCTCCGACGTACTTTTTTAGGAAATTACCAACACTGTTAAAACTTCTTTCAATCACCAGAAGACGAATTTTTTCATCTTTTTGATTTACTTTTAGGAAACTATTTTCCCAAGTGATGAAAAAGGCGTAGATCAATTGGTTAGTCAACTCTGTGCTGATAGGTTCTTTCTCTGAACGCATCAGTTTTTCTACACCTGCTACAAATGCTTTATAAAGATGAGGGTGTTCTTGCTTGTAAAAGTTGAGGTAACTTTTTTTGTAATCGAAAAATAGGTAATTAGCTGTGATATCTTCTTCTTTCAATACGGTAGTGTTATGAAGGATGACAGCTACTTCGTATTTGTTGGTGACGCTGAGATTGAGCCTGATTTCTAACTCATCAAGGAGATGAACCCAGTTGGTCACTTTTCGACAGCCCGTTGGTGAGTCTTGTTTGATGCTATCAAACGCATAACCGATTTCTAATTGGTCATTAACGTGATTAGAGAACATCTCAGCTATGGTAGTCTCATCTAGGTATAGTCCAAATTTGAGGTGAAACAAGCGTGAAAGGTCTTGGAATTCTAAGGATGATTGGATGAGCTGAGAAAAACGTTGACTGGTTTTTTTGTTGTCGTAGACGGCAGAGTGTCCCTTGTAATAACGAATCAAGTTAACTGAGCTTAGTATTTTAAGGTGCTGAAATAATGTAAAATTAACCCTCACATCGACCTCTTTTATCATTAAACTGAGTAGCCGCTCACAGTTCTTTAAGTTTAGGATTTCCCCAAAAGGCCACTCTGAGATTTTATAGGCTTCCGAAAAATACTTGAGGTAAAATAGTCGAATCTGGTGTTCATCTCCTGATACTTGTACGGGACTAGTTAAAATAGTAATACCAAAGGTATGCATCAAATAGGCATTGGTTTTTTTGATGAGACGCTTGAGTGTTGAAAGGCTCACAAAGAGCTCTTCAGCTAATTCTTCCAAAGAGTTGAAGTCTCTGAAAAAAAGGGTCTCCAGCAATTTAAATGATTGAGAGTGTCTCAGAGCTTTCTGATAGACTTCTTGCAAACCGCAATGTTGATGGTACCAGATTGTAATATAACCATTTTTATAGGTAATTCCTCCCACTTCCTTCATAAATTGCATGTTAGTGAGACATGTTTGCAATGTTAACATGGAGATGTTGAGAGCTTTGCTGAGTTCTTTATCTTTGACGCCAATGGCGTCAGCGTTTTCTGTTACGTATGAGATTAATTTTAGTTCTCTCCACTGTTGACTTGTAAACAACTTACTTACATACATTACCTTGTATACCCTTCTTTTTAATTTTCTTGATTTTCTTGTTATTTCGTGAGGTATTTCGTTAAGTCAGTACGACCTATATTAAGAAAAAGTATACCATAAAATGCCTTTCAAATTCTTTCATTAAAATCCAAAAAACAGTCACGATCACGCATTTATTTCTTTTTGTTCATTATTTATAAAACATATTATAAAACGTGACCCAAAAATTGGATTTTTACCCATTTTTTATGCCATTTATGCTCTTTTTGTTTTAAAAGAGGTCTTATTTTATATTTTTTTTATATTTTTTGAACCTAATTTATCTTTTGTCACTAACTTAATTAGATTTTTTACATGCAATTCAATGTTTTTGACTGATTTCAGTTTTTAAGTTTGACTGTTATGGTACAACCATTAAAAATTCTATCATACTTCAGTCAATTTACACCAACATTAGCTCTTGAAAACGTTTCTACGATGTTTTTTATGAACTGGTTAACTTGTCTTTTTTCGTTGGCTATTTTGAGAAAACAGGGCTTTGGGTTCTATTTTGCTTTTAATTTTAGCCATGTGACTCTCACATCATAAGGAGTGTTTGGCTTTTTGATGACATCATGGCTCTCAAAAGACCAAAAAACTTCCAATAACTTAGCTCGTGCTCTAAATTATTGGAAGATTATTTGACCTATTACTCTAATCTCGCAAATTGTCCTCTAATGCGTCAAAGATACGGTTTAGAGCAAAGATAATAAAGAAACAGACACTTCCTAACATGGCAACACTCGCTATTCCCATAAACGTATTTTCCATGCTAGGCTGGCCCAAAAGACCAATGCCATAACTGAGTATACTTAAGAGTAAACAGGCTGTACCTAGTTTTAGGAGGTAGCCATTACGAACACGTTTTTTTGTTTTTTGACTCGGGGTGGTCACTTTCTTTATCATCTGATGAACCTCATTCTAAGTTGACGCTGTCTCTTTTTGAGATTGGTCAACAGGCAGGTAGCTTCTTGGTTGTGGGGGTTATGGTCTTGGGAGTTTGTCCCCTACGACATAGGTCAACAAACTAGCCTGCTCAGCTGTGAACGTCCGATAGGAAATGGTGCCTAGTCCCATAACATTTGACTCTGAAATTAAGATAGAACCATCTTCTTTGATTTGCTCTACAACAGCAACGTGACCATAGGTTGCATCTGCTCCTGCTTGGCCTGGTGCAAATGAGACGACATAGCCCACTTTAGGTTTATGGGTGGTCACAAAACCTGGCTTGCGCTGCCAGTCGCCACCGTTACCCATGTACCTGTCGACTTGATAACCTAGCTCTTTGACACGATTATAGGCGTACCAAGTGCATTGGCCAAAGCTGTAGGTCTCTGACTTGTAGGTCAAAACGTTTTGTGGCTGACTTCTTTTATAACCTACGGGCACTTCGCTAAATTGTGTCCCGGAAGTTATCTTGAGATGTTCTGGAATCTCAGGTGTGCTTCCATGATCATCTATCCATTGGTCTAGTTTGGTCATGATATCTGCTCGTCTTTGCCCACTGCCACTTGTATCTGTAAAGTAAACCCCACCATCAATCAAGGTATCCAACTGGCCTAGTGACCATTTTTTTGCTTTGAGGTCTTGTCTTTCAAAGGTTTGGTTTTTGTTGGCAATGATGGTGTCTTCTACCATGTGACGAATAGCAACCTCATCGCTGTATTTTTTGGCATTGTTTGGGTTGAAGTCAAAGGCGCCATAACCAAACATATTGGCTCCTTTTTCTTTAGCAACTCCCTGAGTACCTAGTGAGCTTTCTGCCATTGCAATAGCTACGATAGCTCGAACGTCTAGTCCTGTTAGTTTTTCCCATTCTAATAAACGCTTTCCGTTTAAGCGTTCTTTATCATAGTGAATACCTAGACTGTTCAAAAAACCATCTAGCTGTTCAGCAGTAATCCCATAACGGCGTGACAACAGGTTGTGAGTGTAGGCAGAGTCACCTGTCCAGTGTCTCACGTAAGCCGCTGATGAGCGACTGCTTGGTTTTAGCTTGCTCAGGTCTTTGTCACTTTCTCTCCAAGGTATAAAGACAGGAGCAGCTGCTAAAGGAGGTTGGATGGGTTTTGGAGCGTCACGATTTGGCTCTGGTGTTTTATCAGTTGCTTTTTCTGGTCCTTTTTCAGGGGTTTTATCAGCTGATTTTTCTGGTGTTTTATCAGGTGTCTGATCTTTTTGCTGATCAGGTGATGGGGTAGGTCGGCCGTCTTTGTTTTGTGACTCTTTTTGAGACGACTGGTCTTTGGGAGATGGGGTGGATTGATCACTGCTGTCTGGTTGCTTGGTGTCGTTTTTGTCTTTATTTGGTTTGTCAGTAGCTTCAGATGATGCCTGATCGGTCTGCTTAGTATCATTTGAAGGGGGGGTTGGGTGAGTGTGTGATGGCTTATGGTCTTTTTGGGTGTCGTGCTGCGACGCTGTTTCCTTGCTTTTTTTGTCTTTTTTTGGTGTTTCACTCTCGTCATCCGTATCAGTATCTGCTGTAGTAGGCTGATCAGTGGATGATGTGCTATTACGCAAGGAGGTATCAGCAACAACTAATGGCACTGCACTGTTTAAGAGTATGGTACTTAATAGTGTTACTGCTAACAATTTCCTTTTCTTCATATATGATTTCTCTCCTCTTTTTTATACTTGCCTAAACAATGATGGGTAAAGGTCAAGGCTTGGTTAATGATTGATGACTTTTGTCGTCCTACTAGTATGGATCAATCGTCATGATGGGATGGAAAATCAATCGTAAATACCATCCATCTTTGATCAAGAACAACAAAGCGATAAGCCAGATGATGCTGATCAAGAATCTGGTGGGTGATAAACAGCCCCAATCCTGTACCACCGTCTTTCCTGTTACGACTATAATCTGGTCGATAAAACGGTTGGAATAACTGTTTCATCTGCTGTTGTGTCAATAATGTCTCTGCTTCATTTTTAATCACTAGTTGGTTGTCTTTTAGTTGAATCATCACTTGGCCGCCTGATTTGGTATAGTGAAAGGCATTGTCAATAATATTTTTAATCGCCTTTAGTAGATATACTTTATTGGCTTTGACGAATTGTTCTTCGAGATTGATAGTCACTTTGAGGTGTTTTAGTTCTGATAAGACGAGAAAGACTTCCATTTCTTCTTCTAGGCTGCTTTTTAGTGAAAACAGTTCTTGATTTTGAGAAGCTAGGGTTTCAATCTTAGATAAAGATAAAATGGATTGAACCAGTTGGGCTTGCCCTTCAAGGACGTCTCGGCACTTTCGCAAATATTTGTCACGATCTGCAAAGTCACCAACATTATAGAGCATTCCATCAATCATTCCGATAATACTAGTGATTGGTGTCTTTAGCTCGTGCGATGTCATGCGTAAAAACTCAGATTTCTCTCTTTCTGAATCAGAAGCTTTTTCATACTCTTTTTGCAAGGATTTGATGCTCGTTGAAAGACTCGCATACAAACGGTTAATATCACTAGCCAACATTGCTATTTCATCTTTGCCGTGAATGGTACACGTTAAGTTTGGTTCTAGGTTGACCATTTTTTTGGCGGTTTGTGACATGCTAAGGATACGCCGGCTAGAAGTCCTACTATATAAGTAGGCGACAATACTCCCTACGGTCACTGAAAAAATCAATAGTGACGGGTAGAGGTCAAGGAGAACTTTGCTAGCATCTGTTACGGGTTGAAGTGAAGATTGCCCAAGCAATGTCATTTTTTTTCCATCGCGTAGGGTTACTTTTTGACTCATCACCTTAACATTAGAATAAGAGTTGTCAAAGGTGGTGACGATATTAACATTTTGACTGTCTTTGCTTTCACTGACGCCGTCTAGGAGCTGCAAGGAAGGATAGAGCAGTTGGTTATCACTGTCTACTAAGCTGTACCAAATATTATCTTTGTTGATTTTTTTTGTTAGGATATCTCTAATCTCGGTTACCGTTTTGCCTTTGATTTGCTTGCTTGTTTGGTCAAATTCACACTTAACTTCTTTGTCTTTGACTTTGGTGTAATAAATTGGCATTGCAAAATAAAGCACTAACAAAATAGAGGTAACCACTACAATAATTAAGCCATTGATGACCAAAAAGGTTTTTTTGATTAGTCTCACTCACGCTCTCCCAATAAATAGCCCATGCCTGTAATTGTCTTGAGGGGAATACCCGTCATTTTTTTACGAAGGTTCTTGATGTGGTTGTCAAGGACACGCGTGTCCAGTTCAGAATAGCCCCATATGTCATCCATCAATTGGTCTCTGGTGACAATTTTTTGGTGACGTTTTGCTAAATAATCAATAATGTCATATTCTTTTTTGGTTAGTTTGACCAATGTTCCTTGCCAATAGACGCTATGTTCGGTCTCATCAACAAGTAAGTCTCCGATTTGGCGCTTTTCATCTGGAGTAGAGACGCGTAATACATTTTCGATACGTTTGATTAAAATGAGTGGTGAAAATGGTTTGGTCACATAATCACTAATCAAATGGTTGAAGCTTACAAGCTGTGTGTACTCGTCATCTAATGCCGTTAGCATAATAATAGGGACATCTGATGTCTTTCGAATTGTTTTTAGCACTTCTAAGCCACTTAAGGAAGGGAGCATGATGTCTAAAATAATCAGATCATAAGACGTTGTCTGCCACTTGTCTAAGGCAGCTTGGCCATCAAATACACAATCTGGATCATAGTTATTCGCTTTTAAAAACTCACAAATCACTTGACTGATGGTATCATCATCTTCAACTACTAATATTTTAAACATAACTTCCCTTTCTAGATTGGCGTTTAGTGTATCAAGCAGCTAAGGATGACATCAAAGGGTCATCCTTTTTGACTTTTATGCTTGTTTGGTTGATTATTCAAATCGCAATGCTTCAATTGGGTCTAGCTTAGACGCTTTAATGGCTGGTAATAGTCCAAAGACAATCCCTATAATACAACAAAACGCTAAACTCAAGACAACTGAGAACAAGGATAGGATATAGGGATATTCGAGTGATCTTGTGATGATCAATCCTGATACCATCCCTGAAATAACCCCTATCACACCACCTAGCAAGGTTAGAATGACCGCTTCAATTAAAAATTGTTTTAAAATAAGCTTACGTCTAGCGCCAAGCGCTTTTTTGATCCCAATTTCTCTCGTTCTTTCGGTAACTGATACTAGCATAATGTTCATCACACCAATACCACCTACAATAAGAGAGATACTAGCAATACCAGCTAATAACACAAAATTAGATTTGTTTAGGTTGTCTAGTTGGCGTTCAAATTCTTTAAGGTTCATGACACCAAACATATAATCTGATTTAGGGATCGTTTGATTGAGCATATCACTGACACGCTTTGCTACAGGTTTGAGGTCATCTGCGCGATAGGTCTGGATCGTGATCTCAGGTGTCGCATCCACTACACCATTAATATTATACCACTGATGTAGCGGGATATAAGCAATTTTCTCAGTCCCACTTGTGAGGCCACTTTGTTCTTTTGATTCAAACACCCCAATGACCCTGAAGGGATTTCCCATCACTTCGACAAATTTTCCAAGGCCATCGTCTTTTGGAAATAGTGACTCATACAAGCTTTTTTCAAGGTAAATCACCTGTTTTTGGTCAATAAAGTCTTTGTCTGAAAAGTCACTGCCTTTAATAAATGTCATGCGTCTCACTTCAGCTACGTTTTTTGTGATGGCAGAAATCTTTGCAGATGATTTTTGGCCTAGATGGTAGACTTTGTCATCAATACCATATGAGATCAGGGCATTTTTGACGCCTTTGACTTGCTGTATTTTGCTAAGCTCTTCTTCAGCCATAAAAGGAAGATAGTCTGGTTTTTTAGCATTTGACTTGTCTGGAAATTTAGGGTCAATACTACTTTTTTTGTTAAACACAATGTTAATAGTGTTATTGCTGCCACCAATCAACTGTCTTTTGGTATTTTCGGTATTACCTTCGATGATTGAAAAGATTGCGATAATGGCACCAATACCGATAATAATCCCTAGCATTGTCAAAATTGACCGCATCTTGTGTGATAATATAGAGCTTAAAGCTGCAATAATATCTTCCATTATTTTCCCCCTTTACTCTATATCGGAATGTTCTATATTACCATCTCTTAGGATCACCGTCTTTTTGCATAGGGCAGCTACTTCAGGCTCGTGTGTGATGATAATAATCGTTTTGCCGTTATCATTGAATTGTTTAAATAGGTCCATGATTTGGACGCTGGTTTTTGTGTCTAGTGCACCTGTTGGCTCATCACCAAGGATAAAACTCGGGTTAGTGACTAAAGCTCTTGCAATCGCTACACGCTGTTTTTGCCCACCAGATAGCTCCATCGGTTTAAATTCACTACGTTCTTCTAGTCCTACTAGCTTTAACATCTCTAGGGCTCGTTTGCGACGCTCTTTTTTAGGAACATTCATATAAGTCAAGGGTAATTCGACATTTTGACAAGCTGTTAGCTTGGGCATCAGGTTAAAATTTTGAAAAACAAAGCCGATTTTTTGATTACGCAAATCAGCAAGTTCATTATCAGATAAGGATGACACGTCTCTGCCTTCAATGGCATATGAGCCAGAGCCAGGCTTATCTAAACACCCAATGATATTCATCAATGTTGACTTTCCCGAACCTGATGGTCCCATGATGGCTAAAAAGTCACCCTCGTTAACTTCTAAATCGATTCCTTTTAAAATCGCAAATTCTTCAGTTCCAAGATGATAGCTTTTTCGAATATCTTTAAGGTTTAACAATACTTCCTACCTCCATACCGTCTTTCATGCCAGGAAGCGGCTGAGCAATCTTATCTTGCATAGTCAAGCCACTTGTTACCTCAACATAACCTTTTGAGAAGGGCTTAGTCTTGATTTCTTGTTTTTTGACCTTGTTTTTATCAACTTTCCACACATAGGTTTTTCCATTTTCTGCCATTGTAAAGGTTTCTTTCAATACGATCTTGCCAGCTTCTGGAACATTGTTGAGCACATTAACATAGGTGTGTGAGCCAATGAGTGGCTGCTTGTCTGATTGGTCAAGTTCAATAACATAAGGGAATTTTGCTTGGTTTGGATTATCTTGTTGGTCATTGCCACCTTGGCCTTGACCTTGGCCTTTTTCCTCTGCTTTGAGGTTGCCAACTTGGGTTACTTTTCCAGTCCATTTTTTAGAGTTGTCTTTGCGGTCAATCACTTCGACTTTTTGACCGATTTTTAACTTGTCACGGTCAAATTCACTAATGTTACCTTTGACTAACATTTTTGATTTGTCGATAATTTCCATAAAAGTTTCATTTTCTTTTTTGGATTTTGATTGATTTGGCAAATCAGTATTTAGACTAACAATGGTTCCTGCGGTGTCTGACTTAACGGTGTCATACTCTAGTTTACCTTTTTCCGTTGTGGCAGTAGCATTAGCTTTATCGAGTTCGATTTGAGCGGTTTTGACATCGCTATCTGCTGTTTTGGCATCGCTTAGTGCTTGGGATACACTGTCTTCTGCGCTGCGAATTTGCTCTAGTAAGCTCTCATCTGGTGCAGTGTTGTAGCGAGATTTTAGGGTGTTGATTTCATTGACCTTGCGATTGTAGGTTTCCCACTTCAATGCTGCATTGGTTTTAGCAACTTGGAGCTGATTGGCTTTGGTTTGAACATCAAATTCTGAACTTTGAGCCGTTAACCGCTGTGACGTTTCATAGCTAAACAAGGGTTGTCCTACTTTGACAACATCGCCTTTTTTAACAAAGACCTCTTTGACTTCTCCTTTACTTGAGTCGATTTTGACTTTGCTGCTGTTGTTAGCTGTTACTTCGCCAGCTAAGGTCAAGCTGATATCTTTTCCTTGTTCCATGGCTTCTTTTATGGTTAAGGCTTTTACTTTGTTGACACTAGAGACAATTTCTTGTTGTTGATGGTTCATTATCAAGTAGCTACCACCAACCACACAGGTCAACACTCCAGCACTCAACAAGGCTAATTGTTTGCGCGTCATTTTTTTTCTTAACTGAAACATACTTTCTCCTCAATAGCTATTTTTTCTTTTTATACGATTTTTATGGTTATACCATACCAACGTTATCCCTTTTGAACGGTCACTAGCAAGACCTACTAGTCATGATGACGCTTAACACCAACGATTAATCCGATGACCAACAGTAAGATGACAGGTATAATGGATCTTTTTTCATTTTAGCACTTCCTTTTTGGTAGCTTGAAACACGACAAACTGGCTATTTTAGCGTTCTTTTCTTGTTTTTGGAAAACAAAAATCATATAACCGTTCGCTCACATAAGCACGGGTATATGATTTTGTACATTTGCGAGTTAGTGTGTTTGGCTATTTAGGCATTATGATAAGTGAGTTACCATCTTAGGCAGACTGCCTCATGTCATGCGTAACGTTTGCGAGTCACCTTATGCTCTTTGTTGTAACCCTTAGTTTTTAGCAGGAGCGCCTGATCCACCAGCATCTTTTGATTCCATGCCTTCTTCGTTTCCTGCAGGAATCTGAATCACGTTTCCATCTTTTGTGGTGTATTCTGTAACTTCTTCGCCATCAACCACTTTTGTTTTTTTGCTAACTGCGTCGTCTTTGATGTCAGACATTTTGATTTCTTTAACTTCTTCTTTTTTAGAATCTTTTTTTGTGCCACAAGCTGTTAAAAAGCATGTTGCTGCTAATGCTAATGCAGGAATGACTAATACTTTTTTGAATTTCATGATGAAATGCTCCTTTTGTTTTGATACCTTTAGTTTAACAGACGCATCTACTGTTTTTCTAACGATTATCTGTTTTTTATCTGTTTTTTTGAGATTGGCTAGCTTTTTTTGTCCTGTCATCGTAGTATCTGTGACGTTAGCGATGGTTACATATGCTTGTACATGATAGGGGCCAAGTCTAAGATATCAGCTAGTAGTTGGTTATGGTCACCGATCATATCAAAGAGGAGGTCTTCAGATAGGACACCGCACGGGATATCATCCCAAGGTTGGTTTGCAAGCCGAAACCATTCGTCACTACTGTAAAAATTTCTAAGTGTGGCATATTCCTCATAATGCTCTTTAAAGGCATCTAGGGCTTCTATGAGATTTGCTAGCTTTGGGCTAAAGGCCTCATAGGTTTGTTCCATTTTTTCAACGATTAACTGATCTTGCTTTGTCATGGGTTGCTCCTTTGCTGGTTATTACCTTTATTTTACACCGAAATGCTAGCAATTGTCATGAAAAAACCTCTATTTGATAAAAGCATACATCATCCAAAAAATGTGCTCACTCAATAAATATAGGGTCATCATTTTTATTTAAAGATTGTTTTGTGACCTTGATTTTTAATCTTTTTCTCCTTAAAATGACATTATTGACACTCTTGTCTGTTAAGGTGACTATCATTAGATAAGGAGGCCAAGATGACCCATCGTTTTTTTCTCACCCCTCTTTCAACCCTCTGGCGCCGTCTGAGACCAAAGCGTTACTCCAAAAAAGTTTTGGCTGATGAGCCTACTAGCTATCAGCCACCGGCAGCTCATGGCCCGTGCGACGATATTCATCAGTTGCTTGAGGACAAGAGCTTATCAGACGATTATCTGATTGCTACTTCTGCGATGAGACACCTCTGGTACTGGGGGTATAGTCAGATTGGGTAGTTAGAGTTTCTGACTCCCAATCAGCTATGTTAACGGACTATCACTGATAACATTCACGCTAAGCCTCATTCTAGCTAGGCTTAGCGTGAATTTTTTTTGCTGACTGGTTTTTAAATATTAAAGACTCTATCCTTATTTGGATAGAGTCTTTAGCTTTATGACATTGCCCTAGACCATCAGTATAGGACACGTTTCCATTATCGGTGTTTTGAAAAGGGGAGTGATGGCTAGGGCTGTCTTTTTAAGCAACCTTAGGGAAATAAACTGGCAACCCTCTATTTTTGGGCAGGTTGTTTTTGGTTAGGTTTTGCAAACTGGGCTAAGATATTGGCAAATGCTTTGTCTTTGATTTTGACATTTGCTTTATCAAGAGCTTTAGCGATGACTTTGTTTTGGAAGTCAGGGTCTTTTAATTTGCCAGTCACGATGATGTCTTTCAAGCGTTTTTGGTACGCTTTCCAGTCTGCTTTTTTAGTTGCTTTTTTGGTGACTTTGATGATATGGTAGGTGCGTTTTGAGGTGGCTGGATCAAGCGCTGTGATGATTTCTGATCTGTTCCCTTCTTTGAGGCCTGATGCAGCTCTAACTACTTCTGCTGGTAGGGTTGTTTCGCCTGAGTCAAACGTATAGGTTGTTTTTTTATCGGCTGCAGTGGTTTTTTCTTTGGCAATAGCTGCAAAGTCTGCCCCTTCAGCTTTGACGGCTTCAAGCGCTGCTTTGGCATCCTCTTCTTTTTCAAACTGCATGATTTCTGCGGTCATGGTTGGGGTATAAGCGTCATAGGCCTGACGGTAGTCTTTTTTTGAGATGGTTTCGTTTTTGGCTTGTTCTTTGACGGCATATTCGACTAATTTTGTGAGGCGAATTTGTTTTTTATAGGTTTCTGGCGTTAAGCCTGATTGTGCTAGGACTGTCTTAAAGGATGTACCGTATTGGTCTGCGGTTTGTTTATAGGCTTTTTCAACCTCTTTGTCAGAGACTTTGTTGGCATATTGTGTCTCAAAAACGCGGCTAATCACCAAGCTTAACATGGCTTTTTGTGCGAGTTCTGTGTTTTTGGTCTCATTGTAGAAGTCACTGACAGTGATGGTGTCTCCTTTCATCGAGACGAGTTTGGTGTTGTTGTGTGATGATTGACAAGCTGATAAGGTCACGACTGTCGCCAGCGTTACCACTCCTGTAATGAGTTTATTCATTTGTTTCATGTCCTTTTGAGCCTCTTTTCTCATTAATAATTACTGTTATCTTATATCATTAGTCTTAAACGTAGCTTAATCTTGCTTTTTGGTGTTGCTGCTCGTTGTGACTGTTCGTTAGAAAGCCACTGTCTTTAGGATAGGTTAGGTTGTGGTGTTTGGCTGTAGTCATGTATGAACAGAATCTGACGTTGGCTATTTTTGAGTGTTGTTTTCTTGCCACGGTATGGCTAGAATAACTCTCAAAAATCGTAAAAGGACTGAGTCCCATCTCTACAGAACTCAGTCCTTTACCTTGGCATCTTAGGGAAGTCATCATTAGTAGGCGTTGATGACCTCCTTTATCAATGGGTGACTTTTCGATGGAAACAGTCTGCTCCATGAGACAAACACTTGCTTAGGTCGGCGTGAAACTTAAAAGGTAGTGGTATTTTAGAAACACGGTCGTCTTAAACGAGTGGTGAGGGGGCAAAAGCTACTTTGACCGATCAATCCAAAGAGTTGATTTGTTTTTGGTAAGCTTCTATCATACTCCTGACATTATCATGGTTGAGGTCTAGGTTATTATCAAAAGAATAGCCTAAAATGGTGTGCGCTCTGGTGTCTCCTGATACGATGATAAATCCAGCAGGAGACAAAGCATAGATGTATAGCTCACCACCTGAGTGATCTGTGTCTGATGGATAGCTTAACTGCTGCACGCGCATAGGGGTTTTTGTTTGTGTGTTTTCGGCACAAAAGGTTTCAGCTATGCGGCGTGCCTCAGGTTCTGTTCTAACGAAATGCATTTCCATACTAAGGTTTGATGCCTACAACAGCACTTTGGTAACCGTTGAAGCCGCCTGCGCCGCCACCAGTACCAAGAGCTGAAGGGTTTAGTGCGTCAAGACGGAAGAAGCCGTCAGAGACTCCACCCCAACCCCAGTTAACATGGTAGAAGTTACGTCCGTCAGCACCATCGATAACAAAGGCATGTCCGCCTACTTTACCGACACCTTGGTAGTATACTGGTTGGTTTTGAGATAATTCTTTGTCAATTTGTGCTTCCCAATCTTGTTTGCTAAAGTCGCCACGGTTGATTTGGTGAACAGATTGGTTGTAGCCAAAGTTTTCTTTCAAGGCTCTTTGAACACGAGAGCTACCTGCAGAACCACTAGATGGACCATAATCCATGTCTACTGAAATACCAACATCAGCCATCAATTCTGAAATCGCCATTTTTTGAACGTTAGATTCTCTTCCGCTATAAGTAGGTAAGATGTTGTTCCAGTTGTATTGTCTAGTAGAGATAGCTGCAAACAAGTTCTTAGGATGGTTGAAATATGGGTTATTTGAGCTTAGTGTGTAAGTGTAGTCTTTCAACCCTTTGTTAGGGTAATTATGATATTTCATAATTTGAGCAGTTGCAGTAGCAACACATCCTGTAGCTGCATGTTGACCTACAAAAGATTGTTCACCTGGTTTTACTTTTTCAATAACAGGTGTCAATAGGTTGTAAGGGTTACCTTGATTGTAATGAATGCCTTTTGAATCAAGGAGAGATTTAACAACTGGTTGTTTAATCTCAGCGGTACCAGCATAAGTAGTGTCTAATTTTTTGTTTTCTTTGATTTGTTCGACATAACTTTCCATGAAGGAAGCAATGTTTTCTTTACCGTTAGCGTCAAATGATCCGCTGGTAGAGTATCCTAGAATTTCTGGAGAACGTTTATCTCCTGAAACGATAACAAATCCTCCAGTAGAAATATTGTAAACATACATATTAGAGCCAGAAAGTTCTCCACCTAAGTTAACTTTGTCAAGCTTAATATCTTCTGCGCTTCGTGCACCTGCTTTGATAGCTGCTGATTTTTGGATAAATGTGATAGCGCTATCTTTTGCTTCTTTTTCGTTACGAGCAAAGTTTTGATCGGCAAATACTGGGTTAGCAAGAACAAATCCACCTAATGCTAAAAGACTTAATAATCTGACACCTAATTTCTTTTTATTCATTTTTTTTATACCTCTTTCAAAATAAGTTAATCTACTGCATTTGCTTTTAACGGTACATTGGACACACCTCCTTACTTAGCTGAATCGTATGGTTATCATACGATGTCGCTGATACCATGAATGGTAATAGACAATAACACGGTTAGTTGACACTGACAACCCAACCCAATTATTCTCATCTCATGTGAGCCTAATTGGTTTTGGTCAAAAGACGCTATGAGTCGTTGCACTTATCATCTTTTGGTTGATCTCTTATCTTCTGCCGTATCTACTAGGCAGACTGATAGGCAAGATCAGCTAGCAAACAATAGGTTGTGCTTGACAGTTTTTTTAGATGATATGGGACCGTTCTCATTTTGTTAATAACTGATTCTGTGATAAGGATCGTGATAGGGTCCACAACACCAAGTGAAAGTCCTTTGTCTTTTTTTGGGTTGTCCATTAGTTGACTCGTAGGCTTTTTCCTGGCTGATTTATCTCATTTTTACTGACAATTAGCCTTTTAGTTACTATTGTGGCTAGTAGATGCTCATTTCAGTTGACAAGAAACTTAAAAATACTGATAATATAAACAAAATGATTCTTTTGTTTGTCAATGCTTTTATTGACTTCTCATTTTTATCTACTACCATTTTGCAAAAGGAACTACAAAAATAGTAACAATAACCACATAGTAGGCGCCTCCTTTTAACCTTATGGCTATATCATAGCTGCTTATTTTGCTAACCCATTATTTTGTTACGTATTAGGTACACACGTAACGTATTTTTAACATCTATTAGATTAGAAAGGTTTAACATATGACAGTTGATAAAACTATCGCATCTGGCTATTGACCTTATGCACCTATCATAAGCGACTATCATCCGAAACATTCAACTTGTTACGTATTAGGTACATGCGTAACGTATTTTTGACATCAACTAGGAAGGCTTGACATATGGAAATTGGTGAAACCGTTGAATTCATTAGGCATTCAAAAAACATTTCGATTAAACAAGTTTGTGGTGATTATCTCACTAGGCAAACCTATTATCGTTTTATTAAAAATAATCTTGACATTTCTTCGAAAAAGTTACTTTATATCTTAGACAACTTGAATGTCAATGTTGATGAGTTTCTCTTTATTAGTAATAACTTTAAACAATACAAAGAATTTATTGATATGGATACGGCAAAACATTATTTTGAATGCCGAAACATAGAAGGTTTAAATCATATCCTTGATTCTTATAAAGATAGTAAGTCAACAAAGGAAAAGAACCTTTTTGCCTTGGTCAAGGTGTTATTAGCAACTCTTACTGAGGAAGACTGTCTGACAGAGCGGACTTATTTGTCAAACTATCTTATTAATATTGAAACTTGGAGTCACTATGAGACTGTGCTTTTTAATAATTGTATGTTTATTTTTGAGTCTTGCTTTATTGAGATGGTGTTTTCAAAAGTTATTTTGAACCTCGATAAATACAATACCCTAAGGTATTATGGGAATGAATCGATTCGGATGTTTGTCAATATGTTGATTTTGTTTATTCAGCGACAAGAGTATGATAAAGCTTCTGAGATTTTGGCAAAAATTGAAGATTATCAGCTAAATGATGATTGCTTATATGAACGGTGTTGTGTGTCTTTTTTTGATGGCATTATTGGCCTCATAAATGGTAAAGAGGGGGCTGAGCAAAAGTGTGTGCAGATCTTGGAGATCTTCCAATTACTTAATTGCAAAACGATCCATCATATGTTTCAAACCTACCTAGAAGCCATTAAACATAAACTGTCCTGAGGCTCTTTAAAAAGCTAACGCTCTTATGGTGTTAGCTTTTTGATTTGGTATCTTAATAAATGGTGTAGTTTATCTCAACAGCTCCAGGGCGATTTTTTCAATTTGCTTTTTACTTTTTGACAAATCATAAAAAGCAATGACGACAATCATTGCTTTTTCTAGTATTTTTACTTTCTATAGTCATTGCTTTTTTTGATGTAAAAAGCTAGGCCTAGTGAGCAGAGGTCTAGCCTTTTGGTATTATTTCTGAGTAGGTGTACCGTTATGGTAGTTAATGGTGTAGCCATTAGCTGTGTTGTAAACTAATACTTTCTCGTTGATGGTATTATCAGAAGATTGCATTGATACCACGACAGCTCTTGGAATCAACTCGTCTGCGTTATAGATTGGAGCAGCTTCATAATAAAGATAGCCATCACGATTTGCTTCTAACCATTCTTGAGCTCTTTGTTCGGTATAGCGCATGCCGCCTTTTTGGTCACGACCTCCTACATTTTGGGTACGTGTCCCTGTAACGGCATTGACTCTGAGTGCATCTCCACCGAGACTATCTGCAATGAGATGACTTCTATTCCAGAAATCTCCGACATAAGATAGACCATTTAACCATTCAATTTTATATTTGACATGATTAGGGTTTCCAGTCCAGCCTGCGGGGTTTTGATTTTTACCGAAAGATTGTCTAACACCGTAGCTACCTTCAACATTGGCATAAGTCAATGTACCTCTAGCAGTACGCGTCCTTCCTAACTCATCTAATTTGCTATAGAGAATATCTCCTGCTTTAGGAAAGAGTGCTGGAGTGATCTGACTAGTACCTAAGGTTTTGTAATAGTTGGGACTGTCATTGAATGTCCAAGCTAATGCTTCGTTTAGGTACTTGCTTGCGCCATCATTTAGAACAACATCATTTGAGACCTGTGTTTGTCGTGCCAGTGCAGTATTTTCAAGTGTGACTGTTGTTACAGCCATTGTGGCTGATACAAGAGCTACCATTGAAAATTTTACTAGCCGACATTTTTTAGAAAAAACCCGTCTTGATCCAAGTAGATTCATATGCTTGTCCTCTTTTCTAATTTCGCTCACTAACCATAGTATACGCTTACTTAACTAGTTTATCAATAGTTTTTTTAAAAAATATGAAAATTAAAGGAGATAGTAAGGAGAAAAAAGAAGGCGTTGTCTTTTTGTTTTGCCATACTAATATCATTTTTGAAATAGGTGCTGTGTGTCACCTAGAGGTGGTGATTGTATTTAGGCCTAGGTAAGATGGTTACTTTACTATCGTTTCTTTGACTTTTACCAAGTAGGGGATTTCAGTAGTCAACACCTCTTAAAAAAGAACTATTCCCTCTTTAGCTGTTGTAGAGGTTTCTTAAAATCTTTTATGTTACAATAAAGAAAAAAAGGAGGTTTCACATGTCAACTGACCATCAATTACGAGAAGTTTCTTATCAATTACTGGCTGAGCGAGGGGTTTCTTTAGAAGCTATTGCAGAGCTGGTGCTTTTTTTGCAGAATGATTATATTCCCAATTTGACCATGGCAGAATGTTTAGAGAGCGTTGAGGCGGTGCTTGCAAAACGAGAAGTGCAAAATGCTATTATCACTGGGGTAGAATTGGATAAATTGGCTGAAGCCAACCAGCTGTCTGAGCCACTCCTTAGTATCTTGAAAACCGACCAAGGGCTGTATGGGATTGATGAAATCCTGGCCTTATCCATTGTTAACCTCTATGGGTCTATCGGTTTTACCAATTATGGGTATCTGGACAAGACAAAACCGGGAATAGTTGACAAACTCAACCACAAAGATGGCTACTCCTGCCATACCTTTTTAGATGATATTGTTAGCGCCATTGCGGCAGCAGCTGCCAGTCGTATTGCCCACAATGACCCCGCTAAAAGTGCTATTACCAACCAACAATAAGCAAAACAAGTCTAGGAAGTGACTCCCTAGACTTGTTTTTTTGAGGTTATCTGGCAAATAAGAAATCTCTTTTTGGTTAGCCTATCGACTCGTAACATAGGCATCAACAGCAACCAAAGCCGCTGCTACATCTTCTGGACTGATAACAAATGGCATTTGATGGATGGTTTCGCCTGCCATGGTTGCTTGACGGCCAATTTTTAAGAAATCCTCTTGAGTAGCCGTGTCTAAATGCATTTCTTTGAGGGTTGTTGGCATGCCAATAGCTTGGTAAAAGTCGATGTAGCGGTCAATTTCTTCACGCGAACGATTTTCCAAGAAGAGTTGGGTCAACGTGCCATAGGCGACTTTTTCACCATGGGTAAGGTGATGAATAGCACCTGTCAGCGCTGTAAAGCCATTGTGAATGGCATGTGCAGCAGCCAGACCCGCACTTTCAAAACCAAGCCCACTAAGAAGTGTATTGGCTTCAATGACATTTTCCAAGGCCGGGGTCACGACTTGTCTGTCACAGCTAGCCATCGCTTTTAGGCCATCTGCAAACAAGGTCTGCTCACAGGCTTTGGCAATGGCAACTCCTGCCAAGGTTTGATTGCCACCTGCCATGGTGTCTCCATTTTTTTGCATAACAGCACGCGCCTCTACCCATGTTGCTAACCCATCTGCAATCCCTGACGCCAATAAGCGTTTTGGTGCCTGACAGATCACTTGTGTGTCAACCAATACAAGATCTGGATTCTTTGAATAGAAAATGTATTTTTCAAAGGCTCCTTCATCGGTGTAAATAACCGATAAGGCTGAGGTTGGGGCATCTGTTGAAGCAATGGTTGGGGCAATAATCACCGGAACAGCAAGTAAGTCAGCGATAGCCTTAGCACTGTCAATGGTTTTTCCACCACCAAGTCCAATAATAACATCATTGCCATTTTCCTTGGCAATGGCAACCACGCGGCTGATTTCATTATCTGAGGCTTCGCCATTAAAGGCTACGTGAACAGGAGTCATGCCATTATCTATCAAATAGCTTTCAAATCTTTCTCCGACGATGCCATACACCACGTCATCACACAGTAAAATGGGGCTATCCCCTAGTTGTTTTAGGGTTTTAACATTGGTAAACAAGG
The DNA here is from genome assembly GCF_002055535.1 of Streptococcus pyogenes. Classification (NCBI taxonomy): domain Bacteria; kingdom Bacillati; phylum Bacillota; class Bacilli; order Lactobacillales; family Streptococcaceae; genus Streptococcus; species Streptococcus pyogenes. The sequence goes on from NZ_LN831034.1 coordinate 1,780,412, forward strand.
CATTTTTACCTTGAATGTAACGAGATGGACTTGCAAATACTTTCATCGTTGAACTCCTTTATCTGTGATTCCTAATGATGTGATTACTACTGATGCTATTTCTTAAATGCTCTTGCGGTGATGAATGGCTTCCCAATCCTTGCCAAAATCGTCAACCGCTTTTTGAATAGATGGCATGGCAAATCCTGCTTCAAACACATCTGGGCCAGCAGTGATGGCTTGTGCTCCTAGAGCAAAGGATTTATTAACCTGAGCCACATTTTTAAAGCTTGCTGCCAAAATCTTACTATTAGCATTCTCGCGGTTAATAGCTTCTGCTAATTGTTCTATGACAGCTTCTGGATCAATATTAAGATTTTCCATACGGTTATAGTAAGGAGCCAAATAATCAGCGCCAGCTTCAATGGCTAATAGTCCTTGGAAGGTCGTATAAATAGCGGTTGCTGTGATGTGATAGCCTTCGGCTTTCAAGGTTTTAATGGCTGCAAGGCCCTCTGTGGTTACAGGTACTTTGACATACACACTATCTCCACATTGCCTGCGGATTTCAGCAGCATCTTTTAAGATGCCTTCGTAATCTTGGGCGATCACTTGAACATGAATAGAAGCCTTGTCACCGATAATAGCACGGACTTCTCGAATCCGTTCAAAGAAATCAATCTCACCTTCTTTTTTGGCAATAGAAGGGTTTGAGGTCACACCTGCGAGAGGCAAAATGTGATGCCATTTTTTAATAGCTTCTAAATCTAAAGTGTCTAACATGTATTCCATACTTATTTTCTCCTAAAGTGTGTGTTCTGTACGTTCAATAATGTCATCTTGGGTTGCTTTTGAGAGCACATTGAAGAAAGCTGAGTAGCCGGCAACACGGACAATGAGGTCGCGGTGCTTTTCAGGATGTTTTTGGGCATCAATCAAGGTTTCACGTGACACGACATTGTACTGGATATGATAACCGTGTAGGCGATTAAAGAAGGTACGAAGTAAGGCCATTAATTTCAGTTTGTCTTCTTCTTTGGCCAGGGTTTGTGGGTTAACTTTTTGGTTGAGTAGCACTCCTCCGACAATCTCATCTGTTGGTAATTTAGCAACAGATTTCAATACTGAAGTCGGGCCTTTTTTGTCCATGCTGTGTTCTGGTGAACAGCCTTCTGCTAGTGGTGTGCCTGCATGGCGACCGTCTGGTGTCGCCAAGGTCCCTTTTCCTTGTCCGACATTGGCTGAGATTGATGATGTCCCAGAATAGCGGATACCTCCGATTGGGCCACGGCCATACCGGGTATTTGGGTATTTGGCAATTTCATCAATGTAGGTGTCGTAAGCTTCGACGACTAAACTATCTGCGTAGTCATCATCATTACCATATTTTGGTGCGTCATTGATGAGCATTTGGCGGATGTCTTCTCCGCGTTCTCCAGCAAAGTCACTTTCAAGGGCCTTCCAGAGTTCCTCTGGGGTCAAGCGACCTTCTTCAAACACTAATTTTTTCAGCGCTGCTAGGGAGTCTGATAGGTTGGCAATACCAACTTGAAGGCCTGAGATATAGTCGTAAACAGCTCCGCCTTCTTTTAAGGTCTTGCCACGACCGATACAATCATCTGTCAAGGCTGAGCAAAGAATATCTGGTACTTCACGTTCAAGACCGAGGTCAATGGCATTTTCAACAATGACGCTCATGCGGGTAATTTCGCGCAGGGTGGCATCCCATGCTGCTTTTAATTCTTCATAAGAGGTCATGTCTTTGAAGTGACCGTGTCCTTTTGCAAAGCGCTTGCCTGATGCTGGGTCAATCCCGTCATTCATGGTAATCAGCAAGATTTTAGGGAAGTTGATGTAACTCATCCCCGTGCAACGGTAGCCCCATTTTCCAGGAACTGCTGTTTCCACACAGCCAATGGCTGAGTAATCATAAGCATCTTCTTCTGAGACACCTTTTTTGATGAAAGATGGAATGATGATTTCATCGTTGTTCATGGCTGGCATACCAAAACCAAGTTTCATGACCTCGATACATTCGTTCATAAAGGTATTGTCTAGGCCTTTGTGGTAACGAACAGTCAAGTTAGGTTGTGGCAATTTGGTTTGAGCCACACTCCGTAGGACAAGGTAAGACAGTGGGTTGACCGCATCTTTTTTATCGCGTGTTTGACCGCCGATTGTCACGTTTTGGTAAAGTGGACTACCTGCTGATGAGAAGGTGTGGGCTTGGCTCCGTACTTTATTAATGGTCAAGGTCTTAATCCAGAGGTTGGTCAAACGTTCAACAATTGTGTCTTCTGTTTCACGGCCAGCCTCCAAATCAGCTTTGACATAAGGATACATGTACTGGTCAAAGCGGCCATAAGATAGGGAATGCCCATTTGATTCAATTTGCAAAATACACTGAATGAACCAGACAGATTGCACAGCCTCTGCAAAGGTTTTCGCTGGTTCGTAAGGTACTTTATCACAAATGCGCGCGATGTCTAACAATTCTGCTTGACGTTCTGGTTTAGCCGTTTTTGCTAGTTCTCTAGCCAACTTGGCATAGCGTTTAGCATAAGTTTTGACTGCATCAATGACAATAAAAACAGAGTCGTAAAAATGGTATTTGTCAATGTTTTCAGGAATGGTCAAATCAAGCGCAGCTTTGGCAGCTCGTGCCCGTTCTTCAAATCCCTTTAAGCCATGCTCCAAGAGTTTTTGGTAATTAACCGCTAAATGAGCATCCCCAGAGTTCATCTTGCCTTCCATGCCAAAGAAACCTGTTTCCATGTACACTTGCACTTCTTCTGGTAGCAAGACACCGCAGCGAGCACGCAGGTTATTGTTTTCCCAGAATGGGGCAATGTCTCGGAGCTGTTGCTTGGTTTCTTCGGTAATGTAGAAGACATCCCCATCTCGTTTTTCAAAAAGATCAAGTTCGTTGAGGACAAATTCCAGAGTGTATTCTGGGAAAATCGGTGCATCCTTGTTTGAAGAGGCTTGGTTACCAGCAATGAGGCTTTCATCCTCAATATAGATGGTCATGTTTTCCAAAATAGTTTGAAGCATGTAAGCGCGTTTGAGGTTTGCTGGCTTATTTTGGTGTTTTTGATAGGCTTCAGTGGCTAAAATAGCACGCTCAGCATCAATATAAGGTTTCTTGTCTAACACAGCTTCACGATAGTGAGTCATTCTGTCTGTTAAATGTCCAAAATAAGGGCTTTTTGTTTCAGTCATGCGGGGTCTCCTTCTTTCTTACGAAATTATAAACGTTTCTTTCGTAACTATTTTATCATATATTAGGACTTTTGCGTATCCTTAACCATAAGAAGAGATAGTCACTTTATTTTGCACTATTGTGCAATATAGGCCTGATAAGTCGTTCTTCTTTTTCTAAAAAACCACCTCTAACTGGAGATGGTCTCAAGAATTTGGTGGACGCTAAATCATGACTCTTCACTAGCTTGTTCATTTTGATAAGCCATATTATCTTGGATTTTAAAGAATGGGAAGTACACCAACGTTGACATGATGAGTATAAGAATTTGCACAATAGCTCCTTGCCAGCCACCAACCATGAACCCTGAGATAATGGCTGGTGTTGACCACGGAAGGGTCACTCCTGCAAAGGGCTGCATGAAACCAATAGCAATGGCGCCATAAACTGTGAGAGCTGCCAAGACCGGAACCAAGATAAATGGCAAGAACATGACTGGATTCATCACAATTGGAAAACCAAAGACGACTGGTTCATTAACATTAAAGAGGGCTGGGAAGGCTGCAACCTTGCCTAAAGCCTTGTATTGTTTGGATTTAGCCGCAAAGATCATAGCTACCACTAAACCAAAGGTAATGCCAGAACCTGATAGAATCAAGAAAGAGTCTAAAAATTGTTGGGTTACAATATGGGCACCCTTGTCTAGGGATAACTCACCTGCTGCCATCAAGGCCTTATTGGCATCTAGATTTGATAAGAGAAGAGCAGTGACAATTCCATTGACCACAGATTGCCCATGCACGCCAAACCACCAAAGAAAGGAAATAAAGAAGGCAATACCTAGTGCGCCATAAAGAGAACCCGTTAACCCTTGCAGCGGTACCTGAATGACATCATAAATCATTTCAATAAAGGTGCCACCACCTGTTACTGACTTGGCAATAATATACACAAGCATTGACAAGGTAAAGATCACAAAGGCTGGAATCATGGCTTCAAACTGTTTGGCGATGGCTTGTGGCACTTGATCTGGCATTTTAATGACGATATGACGACGGATAAATGTTGTGTAAACAGCTCCGACCGTTAAACCAATCACAATAGCACCAATAATCCCTTGACCACCAAACCAAACCTTACTGATAGCATCTCCAATAGCTTCACCTTCTGCTGGAACATAAGATGATCTCAATAAAATAAAGAAGGCTGACAAGGATAGAACCCCTGAAGGGAGAGGTTCAACACCTGAGTTTTTAGCATAAGAATAGCCAATTGCAAAACAGGAAATCAACCCCATAATAGCAAATGTTCCATGGTAAACCTGCATAAAGGGTTCTGTCCAGTCAGCACCAAACACACTAGCAATGGCATCATTAACCCCTTGGAAAGGAATCTGCCCAGCAATCAGGAAAAGACTCCCCACAACGGTCAAAGGTAAAATGGCTAACATACCGTCTTTTAAGGCAATGATGCCGCGCATATTCACAAATGTCATGATTGGCTTGATGATGTTTTGCATATTCATTTTTGCCATGATTGACTCCTATTCTTTAACAAGGCTAAGGGCTAAATCAAGCACCTTGTTGCCGTCTAACATTCCATAATCAGCCATTGGGATAACTGCAATAGGGATATCATTGTCTTTACAAATAGCTTCTGATTTATCCAGAGTATAGGCAACCTGTGGGCCTAAAAGTGCCACATCAAGTAATGGTGCATAGTCCGCTAATTTCCCTTGAGCATAGGCTTCAATCTGACAATCAATGCCTTTTTTTTCAGCAGCTACTTTCATGTTGTTCACCAACATACCGGTTGAAAATCCTGCTGCACAAAACAATCCAATTTTAATCATGTCAATCTCCTTTTTAGTCATGAAAACTTATTTAGTTGCCAATTCTTTACGAAGGTCAATAATCTCTTTGATGAGATTAATTTCTGTAATGGTCGTCATCAAGTGATCCTGTGAGTGAACAAAAAGAGCTGTAATCTCTGACTTATTACCACTAGCTTCTTGGGCAAGAAACTGGGTCTGTAAATTGTGGGCTTCTAATAAGGCATCATCTGCTAAGGCCATTTCTTTTTCACTAGTGGCATAATCGTCCTCTTTAGCACATTTCAGAGCTTGGTAGATATGTTGTTTGGCATCGCCTGCATTTAAAATTAAGCCCATAATGATTTGGTCTGGTACAATAACTTGCATTGGTGTCTCCTTTTTTTCTTTTTCATGTGATGTAACGGCAATGAGTCTTTTTTTCGAAGGTGATGTTATTGTGTTTGTAATCGTTTACATTTCGTTGGTAAGTTTATTGTATCATTTTTGTTTTTAGGGTCAATATATTTTGTGCTATATTTTGGTTAATGCACTTTTGTGCCAATACATTAACTGCACATTTGAGCAATCTCTGTTTTATCAACACATCAAACAAAAAAAGCCCTGACCGTTTGGTCTTGGGCCTCTATAAATATCATAGTATTTTTGAATTTCTATTAAAGAAGAACGTTATTAAGATCAATATCTTCATCTAACGCTAAAACAGCTAGCATGGTCTCTTTATCCGTCACTAGATAATTGATAAAACCTGCTTTTAAGGCTGCCAATATTGCCTTAGCCTTGTGTTTACCTGTTGCAACAGCCATTGTTTTGGGGACACGCCTCAACTGTTCTAGTGAAATACCAATAGTTCGATCCTGTAGGCCAGTGTAAACTGGCTGACCTGCCTGATCAAAGAAACGGCAACAAACTTCACCAACGGCTTTTTCATATTTGAGTTGGTCATGATCTGAGCTGGTTAATAAATCACGCCATTGGCTCTGCTCAAGGCTATTAGGCTCCCCACCAATTCCTACTAAGGCAAGATCTAACTGGTCCCAGCTTGTTAAAATGTCGTTAAAGTATTTAGATTGTAAGATTCCCTTAGCCAAGTGTTTGTCTTCTTGAATGACCATAGCGTTCATAAAAGCGCTATTACCATGAAAGATGCGAGCCAAGCGGTAAACCAGGGTATTGACATGGTATTTGGCATTAATATGGCTAGGTCCTCCTGCCAAAGGATAAATAAACACATCTTTCATCGCTTTTGGATTTAACTCATCCATCAAGCAAGAAAGAGTCGCTCCCCAGGACAGACCGATCTTATCGCCATCTTTAACAACATGTCTAAAAACCTCAGCTGCTGTTTTAGCAACATTTGTCAAGGTATCCATTGGGGTATCTTCAACCTGGTTGGGCACAAGGTCTAGTTTTTCCAAGCCATACTGCTGTCGCACGTATTCTTCTAAAGCAAATAAATCAGCATCATAGTCGGCAATTTCAATCCGAACAATGCCTTCTTCCTTGGCTTTTGCTAACATCCGACAAACCGTTGTTCGGTAGATATTCATTTCCTTTGAAATCAAGGTTTGGCTCTTGCCTTGAACATAATGCAAGTAAGCCACCTTGGCAAGGAGCCGTCTGCGTTCTTCTTTCATCTAGCCACCTATTTTCTAAGAAACAAAATCAAGAACAAGACCACTAGCACTTAATAACTCTTGTGTTTGCTTGTCTAGTGCTTGGTCTGTAATGACGCGATTGACATCAGCTAATGACAACTGGTGTACCAGACTGGTTTTTGAAAACTTGCTGGAATCGGTCAGAATCACCACTTCCTCAGCAGCATCTGCCATGTAACGCACCCCTTCTGAGCGCATCATGTCCTTGCCCATAAAGCCAAGATCTTTGTTGAAACCGTCTGTTCCAACAAAGACACGATTGACATGAAAAAGGGATATCATTTCTTTCAATAAAGGACCAACAGTCACCTCTGAATTGGGCTGGTAATAACCGCCCAGTAAAATGATTTGACAGCTACTATATTGACGAATGTAGTTGGCAATGAAGCACGAATTGGTAATGACTTTAATATTTCGTTTGGTCTGGCAAAGCACTTCTGCCAAAAGGGCACAGGTTGAGCCAGATTCAATCATAATGGTATCGTTGTCTTGTACCAATTCAGCTGCTTTTTCTGCAATCCGTCGCTTTATGTTGTAATTGTAGGACAAGCGTACATTGAGGTCATCGCCACTGTTTAGCACCGCATAGCCATGTTCCCGTCGCAACAAGCCCTTACTTTCAAGCTTATCAAGGTCTTTTCGAATGGTTACTTTCGAAACGTCTAATTGCTCTGATAAACTGTTAACATCTATTTTTTTCTTCTGGGAAACCAGTTGAATAATACGTTCTAATCGATTCATCATTCACCTCCCTTTCATTGTACCAGTTATTTTCTTAAAAGAAAAGGGATATTTACTTTCATTCGTAATTGATTTATTTACGTTTATCTGGTATGATAGTTTTACAACGAAAGGAATTCACACTTATGACTGATCGCGGTATTGTTTTCAACATCCAACATTTTAGTATTCATGACGGTCCTGGTATTCGGACAACCGTTTTTTTAAAAGGTTGCCCCTTGAGATGTCCATGGTGTGCCAATCCCGAATCCCAACAAAAAGCGCCTGAGCAGATGTTAACAAGTGATGGGCTTAATACTAAAATAGTTGGAGAGGAAAAAACCGTGGACGAGGTGATCGAAGAAGTCCTTAAAGACCTTGATTTCTACGAAGAGTCAGGTGGGGGCATGACCCTGTCAGGGGGGGAAATCTTTGCTCAGTTTGACTTTGCCTTAGCCCTGTTAAAAGCAGCCAAAGCAGCAGGTCTTCACACCGCAATTGAAACCACCGCCTTTGCCAAACACGAGCAATTTGTCACCCTTGTTGACTACGTGGACTTTATCTATACCGATTTGAAACATTATAATCAGCTCAGACACCAAAAAGTGACTGGGGTTCGTAATGACTTGATTATCAAGAATATTCATTATGCCTTTCAAGCTGGAAAAGAAATCGTCTTGCGCATCCCTGTTATTCCCCAATTTAATGATTCCCTAGACGATGCTAAAGCCTTCTCAGAGCTCTTTAATCAGCTTGAGATTGACCAAGTGCAACTGTTACCTTTCCATCAATTTGGAGAAAACAAGTACAAACTTCTAGGTAGGGAGTATGAGATGGCTGAGGTCAAGGCTTATCATCCCGAAGATTTAGCAGACTATCAGGCTGTTTTCCTCAACCATAATATTCATTGCTATTTTTAATGTGCTAAGCAAGTGAGGCCAGGCTGTTTATGCGTTGACTCTGTTACAAGCTAATTTAGTGCACTTGGTTTGGAGATCGTTGCTACATTGCCTTTACCTTTATGCTTTTTTAAAGCTCAAACCAGTATGGGCTTTAAAAAAGCTTACCAATCAGATTATTGATACTACAAAAAAGGCTGGGAATACTCCCAGCCTAGGCTTTTCCAAGCAAGCTTATCATTTCTACCAATCTTGACCTAGAATAAATTAATCAGTGCTAATACACTCTTTGCTAAGAGCTGATCAAAGATGTAGATAATCACCGTAAAGAAAGCTGTGTACTCAAGAACTGAGATAAAATCTTTCCAACGTTGTTTACGATTTGGCCATGTTGTGTCTTTTAAGACTTTAAAAGTCCCGCTAATGAATCCCATCAGGCTCTCCTTTTTAACGTGTTTCTTTGTGTAAGGTATATGTTTTGCAGTATTTGCAAAATTTATTTACTTCTAGACGTGTTGGTTTAGGCGTGCTACTCACTCCGATAGAGTAGTTACGACTGCCACATTCGACACACGCTAGACTCGCTTTTTTCTGTGCCATAACGCCTCCGTAACTATTATTTTAACACGATCTCTAAAATACTGCAAGCTATCTAAAATAGTCAACAATCTCTTTCCAAATAGATTGGGCTTTATCACGTAACCCTGACTGATCGACTGCTTTTGATAGTGATTGCGAAGCTTCTTGTGCTGATTTTCTTAAACCATCAATAATAGATTGAGTATCAACTCCTGATTGATTACCTGTTTCATTGACTCCATAAACAGCTGAAATACCATTTTGAGCGTAGGCATTATCTACATGAAATTGGCTGCCCTTGGTATAAGGCAAAATGTAAGATGCCTGAGTGCTAAAAATAGCTGAGGCCGTGCCTGCACTTGAATCCGTTAGATAATGATTTTCATCGGTCTGATTAAATCCTACCCATTGACTAATAACAACATCTGGCGTATAACCAATAACCCACTGATCGCCTGCTAAGTCGGGATTGAAGTTGGTTTCTGTCGTCCCTGTTTTACCAGCTAGTGTATAGCCATATACGTTAGCATTGACTGCTGTTCCATTTGAAAAGGTACCTAGCATCATGGCTGTCATCTTATCTGCAACAGACTGGCTGACAACACGTTTAGCCTTATCAGTAAAGGTTTTAAGCACTTCACCCCTGGCATTTTCAATCCGGTTAATCAAGTGCGCAGGATGGATTACTCCATTATTGGCAAAGGCAGCATATGCCTGAGCCATCTCCAATGGATTGGTTGTCACGCTGCCACCTAAAGCTACCCCCAACTCTTTTTTGGCAGAGCTCATATCTAACCCAAATGTTTTACCATAGGTAAAGGCTTTATCGATTCCGATATCGTTCAATGTAGAAACTGCTGGAATATTATAAGAGTTTGCTAATGCTTGATACATAGGAACATCTTCTGATTCATAATTTCCATAATTATGTGGCTGATAGCCATCGAAATCTTGAACGGTATTTGGTAGTTCTTTTTCAATTGACCATCCTGAAGCAACGGCTGGCGCGTAAACCACGAGTGGTTTGATTGTTGATGCGGGACTACGTTTTGCTTGAGTCGCATAGTTAAAACTTCTGAAAGTCGGATTTTCACTACTATTCACACGACCAATCAGACCTCTAACACCTCCTGTTTTAGGATCTAAAGCAACACTAGCTGCTTGAGCAGAGCTACCGTCATAAGCTGAAACAGGAAATAGTTCATCGTTGTTAAAAGTCGTCTGCATGCCAGTTTGGTAATTTTGATCTAGCTCAGTGTAAACTTTGTATCCATTATTAACAATGTCTTTTTCTGAAAGACCATAAGTTGCTATTGCTTCACTAATAACAGCATCAAAGTAGGATGGGTATTTGTAGTCATCTGTCTTACCAACATAAGTATCAGCTAAGCGATTTTTTAGCCCTACTGCTCTAGCTTGCTGAGCTTTTGTTTGGGTAATCTTTTTGGCATCAACCATCGCTCCTAAAACAGTATCTCTACGGTGAGTAGCATTTTTTAGAGAATGGTAAGGGTTATATATTTCAGGTCCTTTGAGCATACCTGCTAATGTGGCAGCTTCATCCAGTGTTAAGTTAGCAGCTGTGGTTCCAAAATATTTTTGACTGGCATCTTCAACTCCCCAAACTCCATTTCCAAAGTAGGAGTTGTTAAGGTACATAGTAAGAATATCTTTTTTACTGTATTTTTTGGTCAACTCTAACGCCAAAAAAAACTCTCGGGCCTTTCGTTTAATTGTCTGATCTTGTGAGAGATAAGCATTTTTAGCCAGTTGCTGTGTAATCGTTGAGCCACCTCCAAAGCGGCCCGCCGTAACTACCGCCAATAAGAAGCGTTTAAGATTAATACCGCTATTACTGTAAAAAGTCCTATCCTCAGTGGCAATAACAGCATTCTCAAGATCATCTGAAATAGCGTTGAGCTCAACATAACTCCCTTTTTGACCAGATAAACTGCCTGCATACTCTCCTTTGTGATCATAAATAACCGTTGTAGCCTTCAAGGCATCTTGTAAATCAGATACTTTAGCTGTTTTTGATAAGTAAAACAAGTATGATCCTAAGAGTAAGACAAGAGTTCCAATCAGAATCATTAGCAGTTTTCCGATGTGATAGCGGCGCCAAAAACGCCGAATTGGACGTTGAGGAGACGGCAAAACAGCTTCCAGCTTTTGCAACCAAGCGGGCCGACTTTTAGGGCTTCCTTCGTAGGCTCTACTGCGTTGCAGAGCTGTTGCAGGGTCTTGTTCTGAGTTTTTGGTAGCTGATGAGTCCAAATGATTGGCATTTGGCGAATACTGCTTTTGATTGTGTTGTGGCGTTAAACGCGTTTTTTGATGCATTAAGAATTGTTTTTCCTGATATGCTTTAGGAAAAAATTTCTTTTGTAAAAGTTCTAGAAATCTCATAACGTTATTATACCACTATGATCTTAAAGTAACCTTGATTAGGTCATCGAAATATGCTTTGAATAAGCCACACCATCCACTTGAAAGAGTAGTCCTTGTGGTCCACCGTGATGTGCAAATTCCGTTTGAATCGATTTTCGAGCAGGGTATCTGCCATTAAAGCGCTCTTTAATCATTTTTTCCATCACAGGTATGTTCCAAACGTCTCGAAATAGACAATCCATTTGAACAACTGCATCTAATGTGAGCCCCACCAATGCTAATCGGCGCTCCATCTCGTCAAAGGCTCCATTAATCTGACTTTCAATGTCTTGTCCAACATTGCCGACACAATAGTTTAAATAATAGAAATCTCCTGCTTCTACAAGGCCTGTATGCCCTCTATCTTCGTTAACATCATAACGTCTAATTGTTTTCATTGTTTTTCCTCTATTTTACGATTATGTTTTTATCACAATTATAACAATTTTTCTTAATATTTTATATTAAAAACCTTTGGTTGACTTCTTTTACGATAGAGAAATACCTATCATAAGGCCAAACTAATCCGTATTTTTCCGATACGTCGTTCAACCTCATGGGGTTGTTTTGAAAGAACATACCTGTTTGACTCATCGTCTTAGGTAACTATGTGTTGATAAGTTTTATCTTGCTATTTTTTATGACTGTTCCAACTTCGCAACACGTTAGTTGTTTTCTATTTCTGCGTTAGCACCTAGTTTCATATCATTTCTGTTACAAACTCTATCAAGAGGTCTTATTTAAGACACTTTCTTATTAGATGGATTAGCAAAATAACGTTTTTACCTTTTTGAGTGGCACGTTTTGATTAGAAACATGCTATAATAGCATTGAATTCCTTGCATTAATCAGGAGCTCACATTAAACATAGAAGGACGGGTTTAACCAATGAATAAATTCCAAGCTTTTAAAGAAACCTTATCCGCAGAAAGTCTAAAAGCCATTTACGATGAGACTCGCTTGGAGGTAGCTAATGACGAGCGTGAAGGTACTGAAGCTTTCTCTGCTGCTCTTGCCACCCAAATGGCTATCAACCTTGTTGAAAAATACCATAACTGGCTCAATGAAGACAACAAATAAACCATCAAAGGGGTTTACTGTCACACTGAAAAATCCCTTTGAAGAATTGACGGTCAAAGCATTATTAGAGGAACAATTGTTAATTCCCCGTAAAATTAGGCATTTTCTGAGAACTAAAAAACATGTTCTTATTAATGGTCATTCTGTTAACTGGCAAAGTTGTGTTAAATACGGTGATCAGGTCAAACTTTTTTTTGATCACGAAGATTATCCTGAAAAGATTATCGTGATGGGGCAGGCCGAAAAAGTAACCTGCCTTTATGAAGATGAGCACATCATTATTGTTAACAAACCTGAAGGGATGAAAACACACGGCAATGATCCAACAGAGTTGGCGCTGCTCAACCACGTGTCTGCTTACACGGGACAGACCTGCTATGTGGTTCATCGTCTGGATAAGGAAACAAGTGGGGCCATTTTATTTGCTAAAACACCTTTTATCTTACCAATCCTTAATCGTCTTTTAGAAAAACGAGATATCCATCGAGAATATTTGGCACTAGTTCACGGATCCTTAGACAGTCCTAGGGTAACTTACCATCATCCAATTGGTCGTCATCGACATGACCGCAGAAAACGTGTTGTCGATCCGATAAATGGCAAGAAAGCTATTACTGAGGTAACTCTAGTCAAAAACTTCCACAAAACGGCAAGCTTACTCACTTGTCAATTACAAACTGGACGGACTCATCAAATTCGAGTCCATTTAGCCCATCAAGGTCATGTTTTATTTGGTGATCCTTTGTATTCCAATGGAAAAAAAGATTGTGCTCGACTGATGCTCCATGCTTATCAATTACGTTTGAAACACCCTCTAACCCAAGAAGACATTTGCGTGCAAGCTAAATCAGCTACATTTGACGCAGTCTTAAACGCTCAAAAGGCTAGGAAATAATCTCCTAGCCTTTTGAGTTTATCTGTTTTCATAGCACTGTATTTGAGCGATAACATTGTTTCTACTGTTCTTTGTGGCTTTGCATCCTTTATGGTTGCTTTTGCAAAGTTACTCCCGAAAGTGGCTTGGTATAATCAAATTCATGTGTTAATGCTGCCTGCCACACCACTGGAGAGGCTGTTTTACCAGATATTTTGAAACCATAAGCATATTTGACATTTGCACCCCCCAATCCTCCTTCTGGAACTAAGGCGCTTATGTCACTTCCAGGATCTGGCGTATAAAGATAAAAACCATTGCCTTTGTCTTCAACTTTACTAATTTTAGCTGTCCGAGTTTCTTTAGAACGGTTGCCTTTTTGATCTTCAACTTTAGTCGTAATTGTTCCATCTGATGCTAGAGACATATGGATGCTCAAACCATTGGCTTGGCCTGTCCACGTTCCCAAAATAGACTCAGGAAAGACAGATGGCGCTTTGAGTTGATTGTCCTCTTTAACAACAGTAATATTTTTGGAGCCGGACTGGCTGATAAGGTAATGCTGTCCAACTTTTTTTACAGTCACTTTTCCAGTCAAGTCTTGATTAATATGTCCAGAGGTATGCTGCTCAGGATCTGTTGACTTGTCATACAAAAATTCGTAGGTAGCTGTGAAATCAAGCACGTAAGTTGTTTTACCCACTTGAGTCATTGTTGTCAAAAGGATAGATGGAATATTGAGACGGCTGGCTTTTCTTGTATCTGTCTGAAATTTCGCTTTTATGGACTCTTTCAATCCCCTATAAAATGCGTTGCTAGACCCTGCCTCAAAGACGCTACGTAAGTTAGATGAGTCTTGACCTGTACTGAGGTAGTGCATCAGCTGATCAAAAGCTGATACTAATAGCTCCCCTGCCTTGTCCTCTTCTAAAAGATCTGTAACTAAAATCTCCAGGGTTGCTCCTTCTTCAACATCAGCTAGAGCATATTTTTGTGATCTTAACTCACCATCTGGGAATGTTGTTTTCATATAAGCTTGTGCGTTTTCTGTAACAGGGTAATCTTCTACTTGTAATTGACCATCTTTTAATGTGCCAATATGGTTATCATCGAAGTAAAGATCTCCTTGCTTAGCATTGCTTGTTACCAAAAAAGTTCTAAAAGACACACTCAAATCTAGCACGGGATTATCACCATCATATGATTTGTTGACTTTAATGTTTCGCCCGTTGTGTTTGCCTCTGATACTTGCGGTATATTCTGCCGTTGGTAGCCGATCAAGCTTGACTGAGAACTGTTCTGAATCAGAAACAGCAACTTTTTTTTGATTTAAAAGAACGTCTGCTTGAGGCACATTCGTTTTTATCGTTAAATCCATGGGTTTTATGGCAATCCGATAATCAGGAAAAATCCAAAAACGACGACCAACAGACTTTACTTGAACGGCACTATCTTGACTAGCGGCTTTTAAATCCTGCTTTTTTTGCCTCAATTCTTTCTGACTATACCTTCTAAACTTAGTATACATCGCCTCGTCATTTGTGATCTGCTCATTAGTATCATCCCAGACTAGATATGCTTTGATATTCTCAAAAACTGGTCCTGATTGGGCCGATCGAGCTTTAAGATAGGCATTAATACAATGATTTTTAGAGTAGTAAAAGGCACCACCGATCAGGAATAAAAAAAGGCTAGTTGCAGCTATTATAGTTATTTGTTTTAGTTTCTTATGATGAAATGGTTTGGTCATCAACAGACCCCAACTTTCTATGTTTTTCTTTACTATTATATCATAAATGGCTAATGGATTTTCGAAGAAACCTAGATAGTTCACTGCCTATACATTTTTAGGGGCCGTTAAGCCAAAATTCAAGAGAGAATTCTCATAATATTTAGATAGCTAACAATTTCAAAACACTTCATAAAAGACTTGAATTTTTAAAAAGAGCATTTTATAATGTCTGTGAAAGCGTTATCGTTTACTAGGAGGATTCGCATGATAAACAAAAAAATATCACTTGGAGTTTTAAGTATTCTGACAGCCTTTTCGCTTCAAAGTGTTAGTTATGCTTGTACTGGTTTTATTATTGGCAAAGATTTAACCAAAGACGGTTCTCTTCTTTATGGTCGAACAGAAGATCTTGAGCCACACCATAATAAAAATTTCATTGTACGTCTAGCAAAGGACAATCCTGCTGGCGAAAAATGGAAAGACCTCTCTAATGGTTTTGAGTACCCGTTGCCTGAGCATTCTTATCGCTATAGTGCGATTCCTGATGTAACACCTAACAAAGGCGTTTATGACGAAGCTGGTTTTAATGAGTTTGGCGTCTCTATGTCTGCAACAGTATCAGCTTCAGCTAATGATGCCATCCAAAAAATTGATCCTTACGTCAAAAATGGCTTAGCGGAATCATCTATGACCAGTGTCATTTTACCAAGTGTCAAAACAGCCCGTGAAGGTGTCGCATTGATCGCTAAAATAGTCACTGAAAAAGGAGCTGCTGAAGGAAATATTGTTACCTTGGCTGACAAAGACGGCATCTGGTACATGGAAATTCTCTCTGGTCACCAATACGTTGCCATCAAATTCCCAGATGATAAATACGCTGTTTTTCCAAATACCTTCTATCTCGGACATGTCGATTTCAATGATAAGGAAAATACGATTGCCTCAGAAGATGTGGAAAAAGTCGCTAAAAAAGCCAAATCTTATACCGAAGTTGATGGTAAATTTCATATTGCCAAATCTTACAATCCACCACTAAACGATGCCAACCGCTCTCGCTCTTTCTCAGGGATTAAATCACTTGACCCTGATTCAAAAGTAACTTATAAAGACAGCAATTATGAGTTGCTCCAAAGCACTGATAAGACCTTCAGTCTAGAAGATGCGATGAAACTGCAACGTAATCGTTTTGAGGGGCTGGATCTTAAACCACTTGATCAGATGGCATTAGACGGTAAGGGTAAACCAAAATCCAAAAAAGCTGTTAAAGGTTATGCTTATCCCATATCAAATCCTAATGTCATGGAAGCTCATATTTTCCAACTGAAAAAAGACATCCCTGCTGAATTGGGTGGTGTCATGTGGCTATCTATTGGCAGTCCTCGTAATGCCCCTTACTTGCCATACCTTGGCAATATCAGTAGAACCTATGAAGCCTATCAAGAAAAAAGCACCCAATATAACGATAAGTCATGGTATTGGACGGTGTCACACATTAATGATCTCGTGGCTGCTCATCCAAAACCATTTGGAACTAAAGTGATTGATGAGATGAAAGGCTTGGAAAAAACCTGGATAGCCGAACAAGACAAAAGCACCAAAGAAATCAGTGACTTAGTCGTCAGTGACCCCAAAGCTGCTCAAGAAAAAGCTGATAAGATTTCACTAGATCGCGCTGAAAAAACCTTCAAACGCTTAAAAGCTATTGAAGCCAAGTTGGTTAAAGAAAAACCCAAAAACAAGAAAGGCTTGAATAGATCATAATACCATAACCCAAAAAAGCTTGTATCAACAAGTTTCTCCATAACTAGAGCTGAAGTCAAAAAATAAGGTCTCACACTTTGTGAAACCTTATCGGTATAGGAGGGGTGAATAAGATGGGAATCGGGTTGAGATAGCATTAGTTTAAGACGATACTTCTACAACCAAATACTTATCCTATTAAGGAATGACATTAGTATACTAGATAAGACTTAAAGAAACCTTAAGCCAAAAAAACAACAAGAAACCTCTTTCACCCCTTTTTTCTTATACTATACTAAAAGGTGGTGAATCTGGTGATAGCAACGGTTAGAGACTGGGGCAATATGTGTGTCAAACATAACGATATGATTTTATGACTCCATAGACAACACGATAACTTCCCAGGATGGGTCCAGCCAGAAGGTAAAGTCGAGCCCTGCGAATCTTTCTTTGAAGCGGCTTTATGAGAACTAAAAGAAGAGATAGATCTGACAGCTTTAAACCTTCAATTAAAGGGTATTTCTAGCTTTATCCAGCCTGACAAAAAAAGAGGGCTATGTCTATTATGACTTTCTATGTGAATCCTTTGAAGGAGAGCTACTGACAGAGTCGCGTGAGGGACTCCCAAAATAGCATGCCATAGCAGACTTAGACATGCTGGATATGCCAAAAGATATCCGTGAACATCTCCTTCTTATCAGTTGATGCTAGTTGAGCATGAAGTAACTGCTTCAAGCCATCACTATCTTGAATTGTGTTGTCACGATGAAAATCATGGACAGCATACATAAACTCATCAATGGGCATGTTACTTTCATCCAAAATCAGCATAAATGTCGATATGGTTAAGTCCGTCTCCCCTTTTTCGAAACGCGACAGCTGAGAGGTTGATATACCAGCCTTTGCGACATCTTTTAATCGTAATCCCTTTGATTCTCTAAAGGTTTTTTAAAATCTCTCCAAAATGATTCATCACAGACCTCCAACACCCATATATGGGAATAACTTTTCATTGACTCCATGATAGCACATGACAAAGAAAAACAATGTATTTTCCAATACATTAAAAGTCTGTAACCACAAAGATTGGCATTTTATATCACAACTAAAAAAACAAAGATGGGATATCATGAGTCGAAATCCAATCTTTGTTCTTTTTTCATAGTAAGAAGCAGACCTTTAGTCTCAACTTCTTTTTCATAATCCTTAATGCTATAGAGAGCTTAGAAGCCGCCCATCATTCCTGGATCCATACCTGCTGGCATTGCTGGCGCTGGCGTAGCTGGTTCAGGTTTATTAGCAACAACTGCTTCTGTTGTCAAAATAAGACTAGCTACAGAAGCTGCATTTTGAAGCGCTGATCGTGTTACTTTGACAGGGTCAATGATTCCTGTTTTAATCATATCAACCCACTCACCTGTTGCAGCATTAAATCCTGTTCCTGCAGGGCTGTTTTTCAACTTGTCAATAACTACGGAGCCTTCGTACCCAGCATTTAAAGCAATTTGACGTACAGGCTCTTCTAGAGCACGAAGCACAATGTTACGTCCAGTAGCATCATCGCCCTCAAGCTCAAGAGCTGCTACTTTTTCAATAACCGTAATAAGTGCTGTTCCACCACCAGCAACGATACCTTCTTCAACGGCTGCACGTGTAGCATTTAGAGCATCCTCAATGCGAAGTTTCATTTCTTTTAAAGCTGTCTCTGTTGGAGCTCCTACTTTGATAACAGCTACACCACCAGCTAATTTCGCCAAACGTTCTTGTAGTTTTTCACGGTCAAAGTCAGAAGTTGTTGTTTCTAATTGCGATTTAATCAGTGCAATACGGTTAGCAATAGCTTCTGAACTTCCTGAACCTTCAACAATTACTGTGCTATCTTTATCAACTGTAATCTTAGCAGCCTGTCCAAGGGCTGTCATTGTAGCATCTTTTAATTCAAGTCCTAGATCCTCTGTAATCACTGTACCACCTGTCAAGATAGCAATGTCTTCAAGCATAGCTTTACGACGATCACCAAATCCTGGCGCTTTGACAGCAACCACATTGAAAGTACCACGAATCTTGTTCAAGACAAGGGTTGGAAGTGCTTCACCATCCACATCATCTGCAATAATGAGTAATGGACGGTTGGTTTTAAGAACTTCCTCAAGTAGTGGCAAAATGTCTTGGATGTTTGACACTTTTTTATCCGTGATTAAGATAAATGGGTTTTCAAGGTCTGCAACCATTTTTTCATTGTCTGTGACCATGTATTGAGACAGGTAACCACGGTCAAATTGCATGCCTTCAACCACTTCAAGTTCTGTTTCCATACCTCGAGATTCTTCGATGGTAATCACACCATCGTTGCCCACACGCTCCATAGCTTCTGAGATATACTCTCCAACTTTTTCAGAGCGTGATGATACTGCAGCGACCTGAGCAATAGCTTCCTTGCCAGATACAGGTTGAGCAATGGCTTTCAAGGCTTCAACAGCTGTTGCTGTTGCTGTTTCAATGCCTCGACGGATACCAATTGGATTAGCACCTGCTGTCACATTTTTTAGTCCTTCATGAACAATGGCTTGTGTCAAAACTGTTGCAGTAGTCGTCCCATCACCAGCAATATCATTGGTTTTAGAAGCCACTTCAGACACCAATTTTGCTCCCATGTTTTCAAAATGATCTTCTAATTCGATCTCTTTAGCAATGGTTACCCCGTCATTAGTAATTAAGGGAGAACCAAAAGCTTTTTCAAGAACAACATTGCGCCCTTTAGGACCAAGCGTTACTTTGACGGTATCTGCTAACATATCAACTCCGCGCACCATGGCAGCACGCGCATCTGCTGAAAATTTAATATCTTTTGCCATATTCAATCCTTCTTTCTATTTAGAGATTTGTCGTTTTATTTTGTAACAATAGCAATGATGTCAGATTCACGGATGATAGAAACTTTCTCATCATCTACGGTTACTTCTAAATCATGCCCATTTTCAACTAAAACCTCTTGACCCACTGAAACTGAAGGTAGCACGCTATCACCTGTAATAGTGCGAACACCCGTTTCACTGACAGCGAGGACTGTCGCTTTTCGTGTTGACTCTTTATGAGTGCCTGCAAGGACAAAACCACCGACTGTCTGCTCTTTTTCATCATCAAATCTTACGACCACACGGTCACCTAATGGTTTTAACATGAAATTTTCCTCCAATAAAAGAATCTTTAGTAAAGTTAGCACTCATGTTCATCGAGTGCTAACTTTATATTCTATTTTATCACTTGGTCAAAAATAGTCAAGAAAAAAGAAGTTATTTTTGTAAGAATAACCTCTTTTTTTGGTGACATCAAGGATGATCCACCTTTTATATGGAAATTAAGCTATGTGAAACGTTAATTTGCCATGTGATAATCCAATTTTTAGCGTATGCCCACTTGTCAATTCTCGAGAAAGAATAAGCTCTGATAGCTTATCTTCTATCTCAGTTTGCAGCGTTCGACGTAATGGTCTTGCCCCCATATGCTCATCATAGCCGACCTCGGACAAATGTTTCAAGGCCAAAGGCTGAATTTTAAGGGTAATACCTTTTTCTGCCAATGTAGTAATCAGGGGCTGTACCATGATTTTAACCACATCGCGCATGTTATCTTGGGTCAGACTATGAAAGACCACTTTTTCATCAATACGATTGATAAATTCTGGGCGGTAAGTTTTTCTTAATTCTTCTAAAATACGTTTCTCCATAGCTTGATGGTCTTGGTGAATGTCTTTGACCCCAAAACCGACCGTTTTATCATCGCGCAGGGCTGTTGCGCCAAGATTGCTGGTCATGATAATAATAGTATTTGAAAAATCGACCTTACGCCCACGACTATCAGTCAATATACCATCATCTAATACTTGAAGGAGAACGTTAAAAATATCAGGATGTGCTTTTTCCACTTCATCAAAAAGCAAGACTGAATAAGGTTTATTTCTAACTTTCTGTGTCAGTTCACCTCCTTCATCATAGCCGACATAACCAGGAGGTGCTCCATTAAGCCTAGACGCTGCGAATTTTTCCATGTACTCAGACATATCAAAACGAATAAGCGCTGCTTCATCATCAAAGAGAACTTCTGCAAGGGCCTTTGCTAGTTCTGTCTTACCTACTCCTGTTGGGCCAAGAAACATAAATGATCCAATAGGACGTTTTCCTGTTCGAATACCTGACTGATTACGACGAATGGCTCTTGAAATAGCCGTAACAGCAGCATCCTGACCAATCACACGCTTATGCAGTTCTTTTTCTAAATTGAGGTATTTTTTACTATCAGCTTGCGTCAGTTTTTCAAGTGGAATTCCCGATAACTTACTCAAGGTTGCCAAAATATCATCTTCTGTCACCGGTGTTGGTTTTCTCATCTGACCTTTTGCTTCTTTAGCTAAGAGGCGAGATACTTTTTTCATATCACCATTGATAAGAGCTTGGTCTATTGGTGTTAAAGTCTCAGGTGCTGATTTTTTCACCATGTTTTGCACAGCAGCACTAGCTTCATCTAGTAAATCGATAGCTGAATCAGGGAGATTTTTACTGGTTAAATAACGGTGTGCCATTTTTACAGCTGTTTTAACTGCCTCATTTGATATCGAGACATTATGGTAGGTCTCATAAGATAATTTTAGGCCCATCAAAATCTGATAAGCATCTTCTGTATTAGGTTCTTCAATTAATATTTTAGCAAAACGACGCGAAAGAGCTGCATCTTTTTCAATATGTTTTTGGTATTCTTCTTGAGTTGTTGCTCCAACCATATGAAGAGTGCCGCGCGATAATGCTGGTTTTAAAATGTTAGCCGCATCAAGTGTACTGTCAATACCACTGCCAGAACCCATAATAGTATGTAGTTCATCAACAAAAAGAATAATCTGACCATCAGCTTCAATATCATCAATGATTTGATTCATGCGCTCTTCAAAATCCCCACGAAAACGGGTTCCTGCTACCACACTCATCATGTCTAATTCTAGGACACGCATCTCCTTAAGTTCATAAGGAATAGCGCCATTTGCAATCCGTTGAGCAAGGCCATAAGCAAGCGCAGTTTTACCAACACCTGCATCACCTACCAAGACAGGATTGTTTTTCGTTTTACGACTTAGTACCTGAATCATACGAGATACTTCTTGGTCACGTCCAATCACCGATTCTAACAAACCTTGTCTTGCCATTTCAGTCAAATCTCTTGTGAAATCACTCAACTCACCAGCTGTACTTGGTGGCTTCATCATATCTGAAAAGGTCCCTTGTGTTTTCGTTTTTTTAGGCTTACGTAGTTCGTGAATAGCCTTGATCATTTCCTTACTGTAACCTGCATGACGTTCTATTGCTTTTCGCAAGTCAGCTAATCGCGGCTGCCCATTGCCGTTATCTTTTATCTGATAGCCAGCTATTTCTAACAAACGACTCGCCATAATATCTGGATTCAATAAAATAGCAAATAAGACATGCTCAGAGCCGACTTCTTGATCCCTAGTGATTTGGCTAATAGCCTGCGCAAAAGCTAACAAGTTAGTCAAAGTTTTAGATTGAGGTCTGAAGTCTACACGAGACAACTGTTCTTTAGGGGTTTTGCCCATGGCTAAAATAGCTGCAGCTTCATATTCTTCTATGGCGACTTGGGCATCATATTCACTTAAAATCATATTTGCTAAAGAATTATCTACAGCTACCATAGCTAACAAAACATGCCAAGTTTCCAGGCAATGGCTATCAAAGCGAGCAGCTTGGAACTGCGCCTGTCTAAAAATGTCTTGCATCTTCGTTGAATACATAATCATTAATTGCTTCCCTTTCTGTCAATTCGTTGCAATAAGCGATAGAGCATTCGTGCACGAATAGTTGAACCATCAGTTCCTAAAACATCATCAGACGCCACAGCCAAAATGATATTTCCCTCACGCTCTGTCAATAAGTGTTCGTCAAAAAGCAATTGTATCGAGTCCGTGAAAACTTGCTCACTGATACAGTCTTCAATAGTTGCCATTAAATTGCCAATCAGATGGTGTTTGTCTGAAAAATGAACCTTGGCAATACGAATATAGCCTCCACCACCTCGTTTACTCTCTACTTCATAGCCTCGACTCTCCGTAAAACGGGTTTTAATGACATAGTTGATCTGACTTGGGACAACTTGAAACGAATCTGCTAGCATGGACCGCTTAATTTCTGCTATTCCTGACTTAGCTAATAATTCTTTAATATACTCTTCAATGCTGTCTGAAGTATTTTTGGTTGGCATGCTGTCACTCCTTTGCTTGCGGGCTACTCTAAAAACTTAGTAGCACCACGTCAATACATTTTGACTAAAACTGACTATTATTATAACAAATACAAGACCTTAAACGCAACTCTTAATCATTAAAGGTAACTGGTAGAAATCAAAAAAGCAGTTGCTGTTTCCAACATCTGCTTCTCTTTAGTTACTTTAACCAGATTAGGCCAATTTAGTGATATTGACTGCTTGAGGTCCACGTTGACCTTCTTCGACGTCAAATGCCACTTTTTGTCCTTCTTCTAACGTTTTAAAACCATTAGTTTGGATGGCTGAAAAATGTGCAAAGACATCTTGACCGTTTTCAGTTGAAATAAAACCAAAACCTTTTTCAGCATTAAACCATTTTACTGTACCTTGTGCCATATACATCCACTTCCTTTCTAAAAATCATTTGTAAAAATAGAGAGAAATAAAGATGTTGAAACACAAATACTAACTCAAAAACTAATTTACTCACTAAGAGTAACACATTTTATAACACTTGTCAATAACATGCTTAAAAACATTAAGAATATAGTTGCATTGTAATGGGTGGTTACTTTATAAAGCTGACTATGGTAAGGTAAACAAGTAGAGATTCAACTCTACTCGCTCTCACATCACCGTGTCTATCGTTAAGGTGCACGGCAGTTCAACTAACTTTTAACGCATATCGTTTAAGGGGGTAAGAACTCTGACCTTTATTTGCAATCGTTTACCAATTTTGGCCATAGTATTTTTCATACCTAATAATCAGGCTCTAAAAGACATCTTCGGGAAATTTGACCGACTTTTGACCGACTTTATTTCTTTTTTTCTCTTTTTTTATCCTGCCGCAAAAAATAAAAACCTTGATTTAACAACGTTTTCACGAAGTTAATCAAGGCTTGTTTTGTATATAAAAGGCGGTAGACGGATTTGAACCGACGATCAAGCTTTTGCAGAGCCGTGCCTTACCACTTGGCTATACCGCCACAACAAAGATTATTTTACCCTAATTCCACAAATCCGTCAAGCACTATTTGCACAAGACATATCCAATTAATATAACAGCCATTCCCTGATCTCATGCCAAAATAGGTTACAATATTAGCGATTAGGTAACCATAATATTAAGTTGCCTTAACGGAATCAAAAAAGTTTTTTGTAAACGCTTTAATAACAATTATATTTTCTGTAGATTATAATTAAATTAACCTTTGATTTAACGGCATCTTCAGCTTATTTAGAATCATTTTAATTAATGTGATTTATTTCACAACTTAATTGTCAGAAAATAATCGCTGATTTCCCAGTAAAATCAAGGGTTTCTGAGTAGACATAATCTTGTTGTTCTTTTATAATACAAGTATAAAACTATAAAAAAGGAGGACAACTATATGTCTCTAATTGGAAAAGAAATTGCTGAATTTTCAGCTCAAGCTTATCACGATGGAAAATTCATCACTGTTACAAATGAAGACGTTAAAGGAAAATGGGCAGTTTTTTGTTTCTACCCAGCAGACTTTTCATTTGTTTGCCCAACTGAACTCGGTGACCTTCAAGAGCAATACGAAACACTGAAATCTCTTGGTGTAGAAGTTTATTCTGTCTCTACTGATACTCATTTTGTTCATAAAGCTTGGCATGATGATTCAGATGTGGTTGGCACTATCACATACCCTATGATTGGTGACCCTTCACACCTTATTTCACAAGCCTTTGAAGTGCTTGGCGAAGACGGACTTGCTCAACGTGGAACATTTATCGTTGATCCAGATGGTATTATCCAAATGATGGAAATTAATGCTGATGGTATTGGACGTGACGCTAGCACCTTGATTGATAAAATTCACGCTGCCCAATACGTCCGTAAACATCCAGGTGAAGTTTGTCCAGCTAAATGGAAAGAAGGCGCTGAAACTTTGACACCAAGTCTTGATTTAGTTGGTAAAATTTAATAAATTTTAGGAGGAAAGCTATGGCATTAAGTCCTGATATTAAAGAACAACTTGCCCAATACCTCACCCTGTTAGAAGCTGATCTTGTTTTGCAAGTTTCCCTTGGTGACAATGAGCAGTCTCAAAAAGTCAAAGACTTTGTGGAAGAAATAGCTGCTATGTCTGAGCGTATTTCTATTGAAAACATCACTTTAGACCGACAACCAAGCTTTAAGGTTGCGAAAAAAGGTCACGGTAGTGGGGTTGTCTTTGCTGGTCTTCCTTTAGGCCACGAATTGACGTCCTTTATTCTTGCTCTCTTGCAAGTATCTGGACGTGCTCCAAAAGTGGATCAAGATGTTATTGATCGCATCAAGGCCATTGACCGTCCGTTGCATTTTGAAACTTATGTCAGCTTAACCTGCCATAACTGCCCAGATGTTGTTCAAGCTTTAAACATTATGTCCGTCTTGAACGACAAGATTTCACACACTATGGTAGAAGGCGGCATGTTCCAAGATGAAGTGAAAGCAAAAGGCATTATGTCTGTCCCTACTGTCTTTTTAGACGGGGAAGAATTCACTTCTGGTCGCGCTACCATTGAGCAACTCTTAGAACAAATCGCTGGCCCACTTTCTGAGGAAGCCTTTGCTGATAAAGGCCTCTATGATGTCCTTGTTATTGGTGGTGGCCCTGCGGGCAATAGCGCTGCTATCTATGCAGCTCGTAAAGGACTAAAAACAGGTTTACTTGCTGAAACCTTTGGTGGTCAGGTCATGGAAACGGTCGGCATCGAAAACATGATTGGTACCCTTTACACTGAAGGACCAAAATTAATGGCCGAAGTGGAGGCCCATACTAAGTCTTATGATGTTGATATTATCAAAGCACAACTAGCTACTTCTATTGAGAAAAAAGAAAACATCGAGGTTACTCTAGCTAATGGTGCGGTTCTACAAGCCAAAACTGCTATCTTAGCTCTTGGGGCCAAATGGCGTAACATTAATGTTCCTGGTGAAGATGAATTCCGTAATAAAGGGGTGACTTACTGCCCTCACTGTGACGGTCCTCTCTTTGAAGGCAAAGATGTTGCTGTTATCGGTGGTGGGAACTCTGGATTAGAAGCGGCCCTTGACTTGGCTGGTCTTGCTAAACACGTTTACGTTTTAGAATTCTTGCCTGAACTTAAAGCTGACAAAGTGCTTCAAGACCGCGCAGCTAAGACTAACAATATGACCATCATCAAAAATGTTGCTACTAAGGACATTGTTGGAGAGGACCATGTTACAGGTCTTAACTACACTGAGCGTGATAGCGGTGAAGACAAACACCTTGACCTTGAAGGGGTCTTTGTTCAAATTGGTCTTGTTCCAAACACAGCTTGGCTCAAAGATAGTGGTGTCAACCTAACCGACCGCGGAGAAATCATTGTGGATAAACATGGGTCAACCAATATTCCTGGTATCTTTGCTGCTGGGGACTGTACTGATTCAGCTTATAAACAAATCATTATTTCCATGGGGTCTGGTGCTACTGCTGCCATCGGTGCCTTTGACTACTTGATTCGTCAATAAAACAGCATATTTAAAAGAAGTTTTGAGCTAACGCTCAAAGCTTCTTTTTTAAATTTTTTAAAGAATACGACCTCGGTCAACTGTGAGTTGTCCTTTTTTATAGACTTGGTGAATCAAGTTGGTGGCAAAGAAATAAAATGGGTAATCAATATTTGGGGCATCAAAAATGGCAATATCTGCTTCTTTACCAACTGTCAAACTACCAACTCTCTCCTGACGATTGACAGAGTAGGCCGCGTTAATGGTAACAGCATTTAAGACTTCAATCGGTGTTAAACGTAACATAAAACAACCTAATTGCATCACAAACTGCATGTTAGCAGTCGGGCAACTGCCTGGATTACTATCTGTTGAGAGGGTGATGGCCATGCCAGCATCGATCATTTTGCGAGCAGGGGCATAAGTGTCTTCCATCAAACTAAAGGTGGTGGCTGGAAGCAAATTACCAATAACACCAGCACCAATCAACTTAGCGATACCATCATCTGTTATC
The DNA here is from genome assembly GCF_002055535.1 of Streptococcus pyogenes. Taxonomy (NCBI): domain Bacteria; kingdom Bacillati; phylum Bacillota; class Bacilli; order Lactobacillales; family Streptococcaceae; genus Streptococcus; species Streptococcus pyogenes. Next base: position 1,807,398 of record NZ_LN831034.1, read on the forward strand.
ATCATCAAATGCTCTGCACTAACTGCGCTGAGCTCTGCTGCGACATCAACTCCGCCTATAGACGCAATTTCATCTGCGTGAATACGAAGCTTGAAGCCCATTTCTTTGGCTTTGCTTAACAGATAGCGAGACTCATCAGCTGTAAAAACATTTTTTTCACAGAAAATATCACAAAATTCTGCCAGATTTTCCTCTTTAACAACAGGAAGCATATCCTTGATAATCACATCGAGATAAGCCTTAGGATTCCCTTTGTATTCTTCAGGAATCGCATGGGCTGCCATAAACGTAGACACCAAATCAATGGGATGGTCTTTTTCTAAAGCAGCAACAACATCCAGTTGGCGTTTTTCTGTTTCCCAATCAAGGCCGTAGCCACTTTTCGCTTCGACAGTAGTCACTCCATGAAGCAACATGTAGTCTAGCAATCTCTTGGATTTTTGATAAAGGTTGTCAAAGCTGGCTGACCGAGTGGCCCTCACCGTGCTTAAAATACCACCACCTTGAGCTAAAATATCCAAGTAAGACACCCCTGCTAATTTCTTGGCAAATTCATGTTCACGACTGCCACCATAGACCAAATGGGTATGACAGTCAATAATACCAGGCGTTGCAATTTTACCTTTATAAGAACGCATAATAGTCTGTGTACCGACAAGCTCAGCATCTGGTTCACCAGAACCAAGAGCCACAATGAGGCCGTCTTTGATGGCTATATAGCCATCTTCAACGATAGTGGCTTTTTTCATTTCTTGACCAGTTAAAGGATGACCTGGATCATTTAGACAAAATAGTTGATTAAAATGTGTTAATAAGACATCAGCAACCATAAAAACCTCCTTTTTTAACATCGTTTGTCAACTGATTAATAGCCATTACTAGTCCCCCCTCACCCACTCAATAGTTGCGATCTTTGCAACTTTGGTAACAACAATTAACCTCTGACTGACTTTATCTGTCATACCTCAAGTGTACTGATTAAGCGTCAAATTTTAGTCAAAAAATGAGGTTTTGATTTTTTTTTAGACTTTTTTCGCATTTCAAAGCGTGGTTGACTTTTTATAGACTAGACTAAGTTAGACTAATCTCGACAATAAAAAGGAGTTGAGGAGGAGTTTTCTATGTCATTTTACAGTGAAACTGACATAGCTGCCGCTATGACTGTTAAGTTAGACGATGTTTTACCGGAAAAGACTGTGTTTGAAGAAGGTATCCGAAGAGCACCAGACAGAGGTTTTCGATTGACCCAGGCTCAGACCGAAATCGCCTTGAAAAATGCCCTACGCTATGTACCTACGAAGTTCCACGAAGAAGTCATTCCAGAATTTTTGGAAGAACTCAAAACCCGTGGCCGTATTTATGGCTACCGCTTTAGACCAAAAGACCGCATTTACGGCAAACCCATTGACGAGTACAAGGGAAATTGTACAGCTGCCAAGGCCATGCAGGTCATGATTGACAATAACTTGAGTTTTGAAATTGCCTTGTACCCTTACGAACTAGTCACATATGGAGAAACTGGTTCTGTTTGTGCCAACTGGATGCAATATTGTTTGATTAAAAAATACCTAGAAGTCATGACTGATGAACAAACCTTGGTGGTTGAGTCTGGTCATCCAGTTGGTCTTTTCAAATCCAAACCTGAAGCGCCTCGTGTGATTATTACTAATGGCCTTTTGGTGGGTGAATACGACAACATGAAAGACTGGGAAATCGCTGAAGAGATGGGTGTCACCAACTATGGTCAAATGACCGCAGGTGGTTGGATGTATATTGGCCCACAAGGAATCGTTCATGGAACGTTTAATACCCTCTTAAATGCTGGTCGTCTCAAACTTGGAGTGGCTGATGACGGTGATTTGACCGGTAAACTCTTCATCTCATCTGGTCTAGGAGGCATGAGTGGGGCACAAGGTAAGGCTGCTGAAATTGCTAAAGCAGTTGCCATTATTGCTGAAGTTGACCAATCTCGGATTAAAACCCGTCATTCTCAAGGCTGGATCAGTCAAATTGCCGAAAGCCCTGAAGAAGCTCTGCAATTAGCCCAAAAAGCCATAGATGCTAAGGAGTCCACTTCGATTGCTTACCATGGTAATATCGTTGATCTTTTAGAGTACGTCAATGACAAGCAGATTCATGTTGATCTTTTGTCTGACCAAACCTCTTGTCACAACGTTTATGACGGTGGCTACTGCCCAGTAGGTATTAGCTTTGACGAAAGAACCCGGCTCTTGGCAGAAGATAAAGATACCTTCCACCAAATGGTTGATGATACCTTGGCACGGCATTTTGAAGCTATTAAGACGTTAACTGAAAATGGCACCTATTTCTTTGACTACGGCAATGCCTTTATGAAGTCTGTTTACGACTCTGGTATTACAGAAATTTCTAAGAATGGTCGTAACGACAAAGACGGATTTATCTGGCCATCCTATGTGGAAGATATCATGGGACCTATGCTTTTTGACTATGGCTATGGACCTTTCCGTTGGGTCTGCTTGAGTGGTAATCACGATGACTTGGTGGCCACTGACAAAGCTGCCATGGAAGCTATCGATCCTGACCGCCGCTATCAAGACCGTGATAACTACAACTGGATTCGTGATGCTGAGAAAAATCAACTCGTAGTTGGTACCCAAGCCCGGATCCTTTACCAAGACTGTATCGGTCGTGTGACTATCGCCCTTAAATTTAATGAATTGGTCCGCAAAGGCAAGATTGGTCCTGTCATGATTGGTCGTGACCACCATGACGTGTCTGGTACCGACTCACCATTTCGTGAAACCTCAAACATTAAAGACGGTTCCAATGTGACCTGTGATATGGCGGTGCAATGTTACGCTGGTAACGCTGCGCGTGGTATGAGTTTAGTGGCTCTTCATAACGGTGGCGGAACTGGTATTGGTAAAGCCATCAATGGTGGTTTCGGACTTGTTTTAGATGGCAGCGAACGCATTGATGAGATTATTAAATCTGCTATTGCTTGGGACACCATGGGTGGTGTTGCTCGTCGCAATTGGGCTCGCAATGAGCACGCTATTGAAACCGCTATTGAGTATAATCGTCTCCATGCAGGTACTGATCACATCACTATCCCATACTTGGCTGATGATGACCTTGTGACTTCAGCAGTAGATCAATTATTTCACTAATAACTGCTAGCTAAAAATGTAAGCGTTATCTAAAGTAGATAACCTATTCCCTTAATGAGTAATTCAATGACATAAAAGGAGATTAAACATGGCGAAAATTGTTGAATGTATTCCCAACTTCTCAGAAGGCCAAAATCAGGCTGTTATCGATGGTTTGGTAGCGACGGCCAAAAGTATTCCTGGAGTGACCCTTCTCGACTACTCTTCTGATGCGAGCCACAACCGGAGCGTGTTTACCTTGGTTGGAGATGACCAGTCTATTCAAGAAGCAGCTTTCCAACTGGTGAAATACGCTTCTGAAAACATTGATATGACCAAACATCATGGCGAACACCCTCGTATGGGAGCAACCGATGTCTGCCCATTCGTTCCGATCAAAGACATCACTACACAAGAATGTGTTGAGATTTCCAAACAAGTCGCAGAACGGATTAACCGTGAACTTGGAATCCCAATCTTCCTTTATGAAGATTCTGCCACACGCCCAGAACGTCAAAACCTGGCCAAAGTCCGTAAAGGACAATTCGAAGGCATGCCAGAAAAACTGTTGGAAGAGGATTGGGCACCTGACTACGGAGATCGTAAGATTCACCCAACTGCTGGGGTAACTGCCGTTGGTGCTCGCATGCCATTGGTTGCTTTCAATGTTAATTTGGATACTGACAATATCGACATTGCTCATAAAATTGCGAAAATTATCCGCGGTTCAGGTGGTGGCTACAAATATTGTAAGGCTATCGGTGTCATGTTAGAAGACCGTCATATTGCCCAAGTTTCCATGAACATGGTTAACTTTGAAAAATGTTCTCTTTACCGTACTTTTGAAACCATCAAATTTGAAGCGCGTCGCTACGGTGTGAATGTTATTGGTTCTGAAGTCATCGGCTTAGCGCCAGCCAAGGCCTTAATCGATGTGGCTGAATACTACTTACAAGTTGAGGACTTTGACTACCATAAACAGATTCTTGAAAACCATTTGCTAGGTTAGGAGGTTCTCTATGGGTTTAGTTGATTTAAGCTTAACAGATTTCGCTAAAGTCCTTGGCTCAGATGCCCCTGCTCCAGGTGGTGGTTCTGCTGCTGCTCTCTCTGGCGCTAATGGCATTTCCTTAACCAAGATGGTCTGTGAATTGACTCTTGGTAAGAAAAAATACGCTGACTACCAAGATATTATTACAGAGATCCATGCTAAAAGCACCGCTCTACAAGCTAGCTTGCTTGCAGCCATTGACAAAGATACCGAAGCCTTCAACCTGGTTTCTGCCGTTTTTGATATGCCAAAAGAGACTGACGAAGACAAGGCTGCTAGACGAACTGCCATGCAAAAGGCCTTGAAAACAGCTGCACAATCACCTTTTGAGATGATGACCCTCATGGTCGAAGCACTTGAGATCACTGCAACAGCTGTCGGTAAGTCTAATACAAATGCTGCTAGCGACTTAGGAGTTGCTGCTTTAAACTTAAAAGCAGGTTTACAAGGCGCTTGGTTGAATGTTTTGATTAATCTGTCTGGCATCAAAGATGAAGACTTTGTTACCGACTATCGCCAAAAAGGACAAGCCTTACTAGACAAGGGCTGTCATTTGGCAGATGACATCTACACGAAAATTCTCGATATTGTTTAACAAGTAAAGGAGCAACTATGGTTTTATCAGATATTGAAATAGCCAACTCTGTCACTATGGAACCTATCAGTAAGGTTGCCGATCAATTAGGGATTGACAAGGAGGCGCTCTGTCTCTATGGTAAGTACAAGGCAAAAATTGATGCCCGTCAACTGGTCGCCTTAAAAAACAAACCTGATGGCAAACTCATTCTTGTCACTGCTATCTCACCAACACCAGCTGGTGAAGGCAAAACCACCACTTCTGTTGGATTGGTAGATGCTCTTTCTGCCATTGGAAAAAAAGCAGTTATTGCCCTTCGTGAACCTTCTCTTGGTCCTGTTTTTGGGGTTAAGGGAGGAGCTGCTGGCGGTGGCCACGCGCAAGTTGTCCCAATGGAAGACATCAACCTTCACTTTACAGGGGACTTTCATGCCATCGGTGTCGCCAACAACTTATTAGCTGCCTTGATTGATAACCACATTCACCATGGCAATAGCCTAGGCATTGATTCCAGACGTATCACTTGGAAACGTGTGGTGGATATGAATGACCGCCAGCTTCGTCATATTGTTGACGGCTTGCAAGGCAAGGTCAACGGGATTCCTCGTGAAGATGGTTATGACATTACCGTCGCCTCTGAAATCATGGCAATCCTGTGCCTATCCGAAAATATTTCTGACCTCAAAGCCCGCCTTGAAAAAATCATCATCGGTTACAACTACCAAGGTGAACCTGTAACAGCTAAAGACTTGAAAGCTGGTGGTGCCCTAGCCGCTCTGCTCAAGGATGCGATTCATCCTAATCTCGTGCAAACCCTGGAACACACACCAGCCCTCATTCACGGTGGCCCATTTGCTAATATCGCCCATGGCTGTAATAGTGTCCTCGCCACCAAACTAGCCTTGAAATATGGTGATTATGCCGTTACCGAAGCTGGATTTGGCGCTGACCTTGGAGCTGAAAAATTCATTGACATCAAATGCCGCATGTCAGGCCTTCGCCCAGCAGCCGTTGTCCTAGTAGCCACTATACGTGCCCTTAAAATGCATGGGGGTGTGCCAAAAGCAGACCTGGCTACTGAAAATGTTCAGGCCGTTGTGGATGGTTTACCTAACCTTGACAAACATTTGGCTAATATCCAAGACGTCTATGGCCTTCCAGTTGTCGTGGCGATCAATAAATTCCCGCTTGATACCGATGCCGAATTACAAGCTGTCTATGATGCCTGCGACAAACGTGGCGTTGACGTTGTGATTTCTGATGTTTGGGCAAATGGCGGAGCTGGTGGCCGTGAACTGGCTGAAAAAGTCGTGACACTAGCCGAGCAAGACAATCAATTCCGCTTTGTTTATGAGGAAGACGATAGCATTGAAACCAAACTGACTAAAATCGTTACCAAAGTTTACGGTGGTAAAGGCATCAACTTGAGCTCAGCAGCCAAACGTGAACTGGCTGACTTAGAACGCCTCGGCTTTGGCAACTACCCAATTTGCATGGCCAAAACCCAATATTCCTTCTCAGACGATGCCAAAAAACTTGGCGCACCAACTGACTTTACAGTGACTATTAGCAACCTTAAAGTGTCCGCAGGAGCAGGATTTATCGTTGCCCTAACAGGTGCTATCATGACCATGCCTGGCCTTCCAAAAGTACCTGCCAGCGAAACAATTGATATTGACGAGGAGGGCAACATCACAGGACTATTCTAATTGGAAATAAGGAGAGAACAAATGACAAAGGTAACCATCAAAGCGCCCTCTGATTACCTCCAAACTGACTGGTCTGGCGGTGAAACCAACCAATTGTTCCTTTATCCCGAAGATGGAGATTACAAAAAGAGAGAATTCTCTTATCGTCTCTCAACTGCAACTGTAGCCCTACGACAGACAACCTTTACCCGACTTGATGGCTATCACAGGATTCTAATGAGCCTAGACAAGCCCATCACATTAAGTGATTTGAGTCATGCTAAAGAGATTTCCCTAGCTCCTTTTCAACCCTATGCGTTTGAAGGCGATACCAGAATCGTCAGTCGTGGAACCTGCCAAGACATCAATTTAATGTATGATGACCAATACCAAGGGCAATTATTACCCGTCTGGTCTGACACACCATTTGAGGCACCTAAAGCGGACTGTCAACTGCTTTATGCCCTAAGCAAACTGACTTATTCTGTGACCAATCAGGCGAATCAAGAGCTTGAAGCCAATCACTTGTTGGTAACCGAGCAGGAGGCCAGCCTTTCAGATCTAAAAGTTTGCCTCAATCAAACAAGCCCCGCCCAAACTCCAGTAGCTGTTTGGGCAGGCTTATGGTATAAGACTTAGTGGGATAAAGATAGGCATCACACTACTCATGCCTATTCTTCTCCAATGAAATCACTACACATCATTACAAAAGGCTACCTATTTCTCATCGCTAACCAATAGCTCATCACTATCGTTAGGTGCAAGAAGGATCCTCCTAAACCGACTATCTCCTCATTTCCTAGCGACCTTATCCATTATATTTGAACGCAATTTGCAAACAAAAAGGAGAGCATTATTATGGCGTCAAATCACATGAACGAACAAGAAAGAGAACAGGCAAAGTTTAGCTTGAGCGGTGCCACTCTTTACGGGATCAATGCCGTTATCGGCTCTGGTATTTTTCTCTTACCTAGGGCCATTTATAAGGGCCTTGGCCCTGCATCCATCGCTGTTATGTTTGGAACAGCTATTTTGACCATCATGTTGGCAGTTTGTTTTGCAGAAGTCTCTGGTTATTTTGGGAAAAACGGCGGAGCCTTCCAATATTCCAAACGAGCTTTTGGTGATTTTATTGGCTTTAACGTTGGCTTCCTTGGTTGGACCGTTACCATCTTCGCTTGGGCAGCCATGGCAGCTGGGTTTGCCAGAATGTTTATCATTACTTTCCCTGCCTTTGAAGGTTGGCACATTCCACTTAGTATTGGGTTAATCATCTTACTATCTTTGATGAATATCGCTGGTTTGAAAACCTCTAAAATTGTCACCATCACAGCCACCATTGCTAAGTTAATTCCAATCGTTGCCTTTTGTGCCTGTACCCTTTTCTTCATCAAAAACGGGCTTCCTAACTTTACCCCATTTGTTCAGTTGGAACCAGGGACTAACCTCTTAGGGGCTATCTCCAATACTGCTGTTTATATCTTCTATGGCTTTATCGGTTTTGAAACCCTCTCTATTGTCGCTGGGGAAATGCGTGACCCTGAAAAAAATGTACCGCGTGCTCTTTTAGGATCAATCAGTATCGTCTCTGTCTTATATATGCTGATTATCGGTGGAACCATTGCCATGCTTGGCTCTCAAATCATGATGACCAATGCACCTGTTCAAGATGCCTTTGTTAAAATGATAGGCCCTGCTGGCGCTTGGATGGTCTCAATCGGTGCTTTAATTTCCATTACAGGTCTTAACATGGGAGAATCCATCATGGTGCCACGTTACGGTGCTGCCATTGCTGATGAAGGGCTCTTACCAGCTGCTATTGCCAAGCAAAATCAAAATGGCGCGCCACTCGTTGCTATCTTGGTTTCAGGAGCAATTGCCATTGTACTCCTGCTTACTGGCTCATTTGAAAGCTTAGCAAAACTCAGTGTTGTTTTCCGCTTCTTCCAATACATTCCAACAGCACTAGCCGTTATGAAATTACGGAAGGACGATCCCGATGCTAATGTGATCTTCCGAGTACCATTTGGCCCTATTATCCCAATTCTTGCAGTTATCGTTAGTTTAGTTATGATTTGGGGTGACAACCCAATGAACTTTGTTTATGGTGCAGTTGGTGTCATCATTGCAAGTAGTGTGTACTACCTTATGCACGGACGTAACCACCAAATGGACCAAATGCCCCCTAAGGAACAAATCTAGGAGAAAAACTATGACAAGAGTGATTAATTTAGATGGCGAAAGCCTTACTATCGAAGACGTGATTGCGATTGCTCGCCAAGGCGTAGCCTGTCACATTGATGATAGTGCTATTGAAGCTGTGAATGCCTCTCGTAAAATTGTTGATGACATTGTCAGTGAAAAACGGGTGGTTTACGGGGTGACCACCGGTTTTGGATCCCTTTGTAACGTGAGCATCTCACCAGAAGATACAGTTCAACTCCAAGAAAATTTGATTCGTACCCATGCTAGTGGATTTGGTGACCCATTGCCAGAAGATGCCGTGAGAGCTATCATGCTGATCCGTATCAATTCACTAGTCAAAGGGTATTCTGGTATTCGTCTATCCACCATTGAAAAACTGTTGGAACTGCTCAATAAAGGGGTTCATCCTTACATTCCTGAAAAAGGGTCTCTAGGGGCTTCAGGAGATTTGGCGCCGCTTGCTCACATGGTGCTTCCTATGCTTGGTCTAGGGAAAGCTTACTACAAAGGAGAGCTTCTTTCTGGTCAAGAAGCTCTTGATAAAGCTGGTATTGACAAGATTTCTTTAGCCGCTAAAGAAGGACTCGCCCTTATCAACGGAACAACTGTTCTCACTGCAGTCGGTGCCCTTGCAACCTATGACGCCATTCAATTATTGAAACTGTCAGACCTAGCTGGTGCCCTATCCCTTGAAGTGCATAACGGGATTACTAGTCCATTTGAAGAAAACCTTCATACCATTCGCCCACAAAGCGGCCAGTTGGCAACAGCCCGCAATATCCGAAACCTCCTTGAAGGCAGCCAAAACACAACCGTAGCTACTCAATCTCGTGTGCAAGACCCTTACACCTTGCGCTGCATGCCTCAAATTCATGGGGCTAGCAAAGACAGTATCGCCTATGTCAAATCCAAAGTTGACATTGAAATCAATTCTGTCACAGATAATCCAATTATCTGTAAAGATGGCCACGTTATTTCAGGAGGTAACTTCCACGGAGAACCAATGGCACAGCCATTTGACTTCTTAGGCATCGCCATTTCTGAAATTGGAAATGTTTCTGAACGCCGCGTGGAACGTTTGGTCAATAGCCAGCTCAGCAAATTGCCATCCTTCCTTGTCAAATACCCAGGTCTCAATTCAGGCTTTATGATTACCCAGTACGCCTGTGCCTCTCTTGCTTCTGAAAACAAGGTTTTGGCACATCCAGCCAGTGTGGATTCTATCCCATCTTGTGAGAACCAAGAAGACTTTGTCAGCATGGGCACCACCGCTGCTCGCAAGGCCTTTGAAATCCTTAAAAATTCTCGCCGCATCGTGGCTACTGAAATCATGGCAGCCTGCCAAGCCCTTGATCTCAAACCTGAAAATCATGAACTAGGTAAAGGGACTAAGGTTGCCTACGATCTCTTCCGCAAGGAAGTCAACTTTATCGAACACGATAAACACATCGAAATCTACGATGAACTAAACAAGGCATCAGCAGTCATTGAAGACCCAAGCTTCCTCGAAGCGGTTGAGCAGGCAGTTGAGTTGAGTATCCAATTTTAGTGAATAAGGTACTTCTTTAACTAGAGGGGCTGTGGCAGAGGTCATGGCCTCTTTAGACTAACTAACCGGGACCAAAAGCAGACGATTTTATTGCTCTGCTATTCCTAAAAACCAGTGACAAAGGCCAAGAAAGTGTTGACTGTAAGTTTTATTTTGCTATCATAATCCTAAAGGAGATGACGCGCATGCTAGAAGATTACTACCCATCCACCACTAGCTATTATCATGGTGGGATCGACGATGACTTATATACTGCCAAATGGGGCATGGTCATGACTTTCCTTGACCTTAACGACAGCTCACTAACCCCATTTGAAGGGACACATTTTGCCTTGATTGGCTTTAAAAGTGATAAGGGGGTTTATATCAATAATGGTCGTGTCGGAGCGGTCGAAAGTCCAGCTGCCATACGAACCCAGCTCGCCAAATTCCCTTGGCATTTAGGAAACCAAGTTATGGTTTACGATGTGGGTAACATTGACGGCCCCAATCGCTCTTTGGAACAACTGCAAAACAGTTTAAGCAAAGCCATCAAACGGATGTGTGACCTCAATCTCAAACCCATCGTCTTAGGAGGTGGCCATGAAACCGCCTACGGCCACTACTTAGGCCTACGCCAAAGCCTATCCCCAAGTGATGACCTAGCTGTCATCAATATGGACGCCCACTTTGATTTAAGGCCTTACGACCAAACAGGCCCTAATTCAGGGACAGGCTTTCGACAGATGTTTGACGATGCGGTTGCTGACAAACGCCTCTTTAAATACTTCGTTTTAGGCATTCAAGAACATAATAACAACCTTTTCCTATTTGACTTTGTGGCAAAATCCAAGGGCATTCAATTTTTAACAGGTCAAGACATCTACCAAATGGGCCATCAAAAGGTCTGCCGAGCCATTGACCGTTTCTTAGAAGGGCAAGAAAGGGTCTACCTGACCATTGACATGGATTGTTTCTCAGTTGGTGCTGCGCCTGGGGTTAGTGCTATCCAGTCCCTCGGTGTTGACCCAAATCTTGCCGTCTTAGTTTTGCAACACATTGCAGCTAGCGGAAAATTAGTTGGCTTTGATGTGGTTGAGGTTTCACCACCACACGATATTGATAACCACACCGCCAATTTAGCAGCCACCTTTATCTTTTACCTCGTACAGATTATGGCACAACATAGCTAAAACCCTCTGATTCACTTCAGAGGGTTTTCCTTAGCTTTTAGCAGATAATTGTTGACGCAAATCGTTCAACTCACTCACCAAATGACAATCTCGGTAAGGGTTGAGGTTAGTACTAGCAATCTCATAATAATACTCAAAGGATTCTGACAACAGGTGGTCTGCCATTTCTTTTTCCTGCTGACTTAGGGTAGCTCCTTGAAATATCAATTGGTACTTGACCACAGCCATCAAATAGAAAACCAAGCCCTTATCACGCGGATTGCGATACCTAGACATCAAGGTTTCTCTGTAATCAAGTAGGGTCAAGGCTGGCTGATAATTGCCCTTTTTCCATTGAATCATAGCCAGGTAAATTTCAAGTTGCGTTTCTTTCCAAGGATAACTATGATTGACCAAAGCTTCCTTAGCCAAACTCAAGATTTGCTCAGCTTGTTCAAAATCAGCTAAATAAAAGTAGGAAATCCCTAATCCAATATAAAAAATACTCGCCGATAACTCAGCTGGCTTGTTTTCGGTCAAGGCAATGGCTTGTTTTTGATAAGCAACGGCCTTTTCAAACTGATAGCGAATCTGGGCAATCTCCCCCAAATAATCTAAGGCAGCAGCAATCTGAATCGCATAGTTAGCTTGCAAGCCTGGCGTCACCTTGAAGAAGTCAATCGACTGTTGAAGCAGACGCTCTGCCTCATTTAACTCCCCAATAATCAAATGATAGAGACCGTTTAACCGCAAACTAATCGCAATGGCCTCAAAATGATTAGCAGCAACCGCTGCCTCCAATGAAAGACTAGTGTAATAACGCATTTCTGGCTTGTTTTCCACTTGGATACAGTAATGAATTAACTGGCGATAGCCTTCTAGCAAGAAGGAGGGCTGTTTTAGCTCGGTTGCCAAAGCGATGACCTTTTGAATGTGTTTAATCCCTTCTTGATACCTCCCTGTTCGAATATCATAACGGCCTTCAAGGTAAGAAAAACGAATAAGCAACTGCTGGAAATCACGGTTATTATCATAGGTCAGTTCCAAATCCGCAATGCTTTGACGAATCTTATCAAACTGCTCTTCCATTAAGCGTTGATGGTCACGATCTGACTTTTCCAAGGAGCCAATACTCTTTGAATAAATGGGAAACAGCTCATGCTGAAATGGCAAGGTAGCATCTAGATAGTTAAGGTTGTATTCCAAAGCCTTAATCACCTGCCGTGATTCCTGATAATGGTAAGCAATGTCATCTAATAAGTGAGGGCTTGGTGTCAAAATAGGCAGTAAATCTTCTAACCGTTTGGCAATTTGTCCGTGCAATAAACGCCTTTTTGACAAAGATAAACGGTCATAACTATAGAGTTGAATAATCCGCTGACGAAATGAAATCAACACTTCCTCTCCTACGCTTTCTTCTACCAAAATATAGTAGTGCCCCAGATTATCCACCATCTCGATCACTTCTTCTAAAGGCAGTAACATCAATTGAGCGAGGGTATTTAGAGGGATAGGCCTCCGACAACAAGACAAATAGTTTAACAATGCGTCATCACGACTACTTAGATTAGCTAGTTTAAGACCCAACTTAGCCTTAATGGCAGGCGTTAAAGGCACAAATTTTTCGTGACGCAGTAGGGCCTGAGTGTATTCTGACAAAAAGAAAGGGTTGCCTTGGCTGGCTTGATAGAGGTGCTCCATTTCTTCTGCCGTCACTGGCTGACTACCCAGTTGACTGTTAATATAAACCAAACTTTCTTGCCGATTAAAAGGCTCCAAACAAATGCTTTCTAAACGCCCTTGACTCATCAAAGCATTCAAACAAAGACCGAGCTCAGGAGTCGTTCCTAGATGCTTGGTCAAGACAAAAGCAATCGGATAGTGGACCAATTGATTCATGACCCGTTGCAACAAGGTCAAACTATCCTCATCCATCCAGTGACAATCCTCAATAAGGATTACCAGCGCCTTGATTTCTGCCAAATGTTGTAAAATATCAACAATAAAGGAAACCAACAAGCTGGTGTGGTCCTTGATAAAGGGTTGGTTGTTATCTTCTTGAAAAATGGTTGCCACAGGAAAACAGCGTTTAAGAGCAGCCTTCCAAGCTTTGGTGGTCAATAAGCGGTTTTGAATCACCAAATCTCCCAGGCCATCTAAGATATTACGCCAAGGCAATAAGGAATCCATAGCCTCTTCACGAAAACATTTAGCTGTGACAATTTGAAACGTTTGGGTTTGATTGGCTAAGACCTGTCTGGCTAGGGTTCGTTTCCCAATCCCTGTATCACCAATTAAGAGCAGAGCTCCTACCTCTTGGCAGGCCAAACAGTTGGCAAAATAGTTTTCCAGCTGCTTAATCTCATCAATCCGCCCCAAAAAATGATTACTGTTGCGCAAAAAATGCTTGATTTTGCGTTCATTACGATCTTTAGCGACCACTTCCTGATAAATCTGTTGGCTTTGCAAACTTGGCTGAATCCCTAGCTCCTTATCCAACACATTAGCCAACTGATAATAAGTTTCGATGACCTTACCAGGACAATTCCCCTGCTGATAAAGCCTCATCAAGAGCTGATAATTTTTCTCTTCAAATTCATCACGTTCAATAAGCTGTTTTAAATGTTCCTCGACATCTTCAATGGCATCTAAAGAGAGCTTTTCTTCAATTTTTTGGTAACACGCTTTTAGGTATACCTGTTCATACTGCATACGCATTTTTGAAACCCAAAGATCAAATTCCTCACCACTTTTAAGGTAAAAGCCCTGCAAAAACTCCCCTTGGTAGAGTTCTAAGTGAGCTAGCGGATCAGCCAGAAAAAGGTTAATATCTGTTTTGATATCAAGTGTTTTATTCAAAACCAGCAGGTTGCGATTGGGACAAATAATCACATCAGCTTGCAAGACTTTATTGACCTGGTAGATAGCGTTTCGTAAATTCTTTTTCGCTGTTTGCGTGTTCTTATTTTCCCAAAGTAGACTCGCCGCCACCTCGCGGCTAACAGATCCATTAACCACTAAGTAATAAAGGAGAGCATTTGCTTTGGCAAAGGCAAAAAATTGTTCTTTGTCATCAAGAAAAATGTGGGGACTGCCAAGCAATTGAAATCGAATACCCTTCGTCATGAAAACGCCTCCAAAAATTAGTCAAATTCACTATATCTTAAATAAAACGATTTGGCAAGTGTCACCCAAAATGAGCAAAAGCTTGTCTTAACACTTACCAATAAACAAAGAAGCTAGTCATCTCAAAAATAAGGGAATCCATAGCATTTCTCCTTGCTTTTAACCTCTTTTTTTGATACTATAGTAAGGTCGTGTAGACGGCAAATACTCATTCTAGACCAATTGTGGGCTTGTTGCCGATAGGTTAGCCTGCAAGTCGAAGTCTGGAAGAGGAAAAAACATTTTATAAAGGAGAAACTACTCATGGCAGTAATTTCAATGAAACAACTTCTTGAGGCTGGTGTTCACTTTGGTCACCAAACTCGTCGCTGGAACCCTAAGATGGCTAAATACATCTTCACAGAGCGTAACGGTATCCACGTTATCGATCTTCAACAAACTGTAAAATTAGCTGACCAAGCTTACGAATTTGTTCGTGATGCTGCAGCAAACGATGCTGTCATCTTGTTCGTTGGTACTAAAAAACAAGCTGCTGAAGCAGTTGCTGACGAAGCAACGCGTGCAGGCCAATACTTCATCAACCACCGTTGGTTGGGTGGAACGCTTACCAACTGGGGAACTATCCAAAAACGTATCGCTCGTTTGAAAGAAATCAAACGTATGGAAGAAGAAGGAACCTTTGACGTTCTTCCTAAGAAAGAAGTTGCACTTCTTAACAAACAACGCGCTCGTCTTGAAAAATTCTTGGGCGGTATCGAAGATATGCCTCGTATCCCAGACGTAATGTACGTTGTTGACCCACATAAAGAACAAATCGCTGTTAAAGAAGCTAAAAAACTTGGTATCCCAGTCGTAGCGATGGTTGATACAAACGCTGATCCAGATGATATCGATATCATCATTCCAGCTAACGATGACGCTATCCGCGCCGTTAAATTAATCACTGCTAAATTAGCTGACGCTATTATCGAAGGCCGTCAAGGTGAAGATGCAGACGTTGCTTTTGAAGCTGACACTCAAGCAGATTCAATCGAAGAAATCGTTGAAGTTGTCGAAGGCGACAACGCTTAATTAGCACAGAGTTCCTAACTCTTATAGCAAACTTTGTTTGTCTTTAACAATCGAAAACCAAACGGGGCAGAAAGCAAACCGCTCTGTCTCGTTTTTTGAAACCAAAACAAATATCATTTGGAGGATACTACACATGGCAGAAATTACAGCTAAGCTTGTAAAAGAATTACGTGAAAAATCTGGTGCTGGCGTTATGGACGCTAAAAAAGCACTTGTTGAAACAGATGGTGACATGGACAAAGCCGTTGAACTTCTTCGTGAAAAAGGAATGGCTAAAGCAGCTAAAAAAGCTGACCGTGTTGCCGCTGAAGGTTTAACAGGCGTTTACGTTCATGGTAACGTTGCTGCTGTTGTTGAAGTTAACGCTGAAACAGACTTTGTTGCTAAAAATGCTCAATTCGTTGAATTGGTAAACGCAACTGCTAAAGTTATCGCTGAAGGCAAACCAGCTAACAACGATGAAGCACTTGCACTTGTTATGCCTTCAGGTGAAACTCTTGCTGAAGCTTACGTTAATGCAACTGCTACCATCGGAGAAAAAATCTCATTCCGTCGTTTTGCTTTGATTGAAAAAGCAGATGAGCAACACTTCGGTGCTTACCAACATAATGGTGGCCGTATCGGGGTTATCTCAGTTGTCGAAGGCGGCGACGATGCTCTTGCTAAACAAGTATCAATGCATATCGCTGCAATGAAACCAACTGTTCTTTCATACACTGAGCTTGATGCACAATTCATCAAAGATGAACTTGCTCAATTGAACCACGCTATCGAACTTGACAACGAATCTCGTGCAATGGTTGATAAACCAGCTCTTCCATTCTTGAAATACGGTTCAAAAGCTCAATTATCAGACGATGTGATTACTGCTGCTGAAGCAGACATCAAAGCTGAACTTGCTGCTGAAGGCAAACCAGAAAAGATCTGGGACAAAATCATCCCAGGTAAAATGGACCGCTTCATGCTTGACAACACTAAAGTTGACCAAGCTTACACTCTTCTTGCACAAGTTTACATCATGGACGACAGCAAAACTGTTGAAGCTTACCTTGACTCAGTAAACGCTAAAGCGATTGCTTTTGCACGTTTTGAAGTTGGTGAAGGTATCGAGAAAAAAGCTAACGACTTTGAATCAGAAGTTGCAGCTACTATGGCTGCTGCCCTTAACAACTAATCACTTATTTCTGATAAGTCTAAAAAAGGCAACCTTCTTTCCTGAGGGTTGTCTTTTTGTTGTGTCAAAACGGACACCAATAAGGAAGCAAAAAACTGATCCTGTGTTTCACAGAATCAGTCATTTTTATAATCACAGGCATTTGAAGGTTTATCAACTACCTAATTACCAAATAATCACACGGTCTTTCGGAGCTCTCCACATAGCATCGCCTTCTTTAATATCAAAGGTCTCATGGAAAGCATCAAAGTTGGTTAAGGTGACATTTGTTCGCAGTTCACCCGGAGCATGAACATCAATGCTAGCTAGCATTTGCATGTATTCCTCACGGGCCTTCATACGCCAAATCGTCGCAAAGTTAATAAAGAAGTCACGGGCTGAGAAGTCTTCTTCTGATTGTGCCGCTTCTAAAGCACAAGCTACCCCACCTAGATCAGCGACGTTTTCTGAAACTGTCAATTTACCATTGACCTTAGCACCATGTGACTCTAAGCCGTCAAACTGCGCCACAATCTTATCTGTGCGCTCTTTAAAGGCAGCATAGTCTTCTTGTGTCCACCAATCATTTAGGCTACCATGTTCATCAAAGGAAGCACCATTGGTGTCAAAGGCATGTGAAATCTCATGCGCAATGACTGCACCAATTCCTCCATAATTGGCTGAAGAACTCTGATCTAAAGAATAAAATGGCTCTTGTAAGATTGCCGCAGGAAAGACAATCTGATTTTGCTGAGGATCATAATAAGCATTGACTAAGTGGGCTGGCATATGCCATTCACTACGGTCAACTGGCTTGTTCCATTTACTCCAAGTGTGAGCAATCGTGATTTTAGCCAAGTTCTGTGCATTTTCAACCAATGACAAGCTCTCATCAATCACTTTTTTAGCATAGGTTTCTGGTAATTTTTCTGGGTAACCAATATGTGGCGTGATAACATTTAATTTAGTAATGGCTTTTTCACGTGTGGCTGGTGCTAACCAATCAGCCGTTTCTAGACGAGACTTATAAACCTCAATCATGCGTGCTACCTTACTTTCCACATCAGCCTTAGCTTCTGGGGAGAATTTTTGACCAGCATACCACAAGCCAAGCGCTTGGCTAAACGGTCCTTGCGCCAAATAAAAGGCTGCTTTTTGTTTGTCCATAGCTTGAGGTGTTCCTGAAAGAGCGCGCGAATAAGCGCCTGATTCCACACGAATATCATCCGTCAAGTAAGCATTGTAAGCATTAGCCGCGTCCACAATCAAATTAGCCTTGAGTAAATCCCAATTGGCTTCAGAGTAATAAGTGGCTGCAAATTCTGTCCAAAAACGTTCCTCAGGAACAATAACCTTGTCAGGTACTTGGCCTAAAATCTTTTCAAAAATGCTATCCAAAGGAAGCTCTGGAGCTAGTTTTTTAAAATCAGCCCACACATAAGGATGGTATAATTTGGCATATTCTGAGCCTTCCTCACGAGACAAGACATACTTGGCCAATTGCTTATCTAGCTCAATTACCTTATCCAAAAGATCCTTGATTTCTTCTGTTGAAAAACCAAATTGAGGTAAAAGCTTTTCTTGCGACTGACGCCAAATACCACGCAATTCCTCAGCTTTTTCGTTGCCTTCTTCGTAGTATGTTGTATCTGGCAAAAGAATGCTTGGTGCTTCTGCCCAAAGCACATTCAGCTGAGCATTCATAAAGTCTGGTGCCACACTAAAGGGAAATTCATTTGGTAAACCTGCCAATTCATATTTCGCTATATTAGCAACAAATTCTGAAAAAGATTTTAAGGACTGATATTCTTCAATTAAAGGGAGAATTGGACTTACTCCAACTTCATCACGTTTAGCGTAGTCAGCCACCAAACGATGGAATTTCACAAAATTTTTTAAAATAGCATCATCAGGGATATTTTCTCCAGCTAGCCAAGCATCTGTAGTGTCTAGCATTAATGCCTCAATTTCATCTGCTAAGTCTGAAAATCCACCTGTTCGAGGCTTGTCGTCTGGAATAACTGCTGTTTCAGCCCACTTTCCATTCACAGCCTGGTAAAAATCATCTTGATAAGTTGTCATTCGTATCTCCTTATATCATTTTAAATTTGTAGAATCTTTATCTTAAACTCTACTTATAATCTTTTCCATTGTACCAAAATTTAGCTAAAATAACTTATCTCAATTGTTTTTATTTAGAAAAAATAAGAGTTTAAAAATAAATATATGAGAAAACTTCTTTTTTCGTGACAATCAGCAAAAGCCTGAGGCCTAACCTCAGGCTTTTAGTTAGTTATCAGCTAAGATAGCAAGTGTCTGATAAGGTTTCAGTATCACTTTTTCACAAATAGAAACTTTCTCATAGTTGCTGATTAAGACCTGTCCATGTTGATAACGTGGAGGTAATTCCAGTTCGACCTCATCAGCATAGAAATGATTGAGAACAAGCAAACACTGGTCACCTAAATGGCGTTCAAAGGCATAGACAGCCTGACTATCTTTAAAAGCAGCCCGATAGTCCCCTTCAGCAATAATAGGGAGTTCCTTCCGCAAAGCAATCAAGCGTTGGTAGAAAGGAAAAATACGTCCCTCTTTTTCTGTTTCGACATTGATGTCTCGATAAGATTTGCCAACCTCTAACCAAGGCTTACCAGTCGTAAAGCCAGCATGTTCACTAGCATCCCATTGCATTGGTGTTCTGGCATTGTCCCTTGACTTGGCCTTGATAATGGCAAAGGCTTCTTCTGCACTTTTACCTGAGACTAATAAGCTTGAGTAAGCATTGAGACTTTCCACATCCACATAATCATCCATACTATCAAAGTCTGGATCAAGCATGCCAATCTCCTCACCCATATAAATGTAAGGCGTTCCTCGTGACAAATGGATGGAAGCTGCTAACATCGTCGCACCTTCGTTTCGGAAATGTGTTACATCAACAAAACGATTCAGGGCACGTGGTTGATCATGGTTATTGTAGAACAAGGCATTCCACCCATTGCCCTGACTCATGCCTTCACCCCAAGCATGGAATAAGTCTCGCAGCGCTGCAAAATCAAAAGCCATAATAGTCCATTTCTGACCGTTCTCATAATCAACTTTTAGATGGTGGAAATTAAAAGCCATGGATAGCTCCTCACGTTCGGGAGCCGTGTATAAAAGACAGTTGTCAATAGTCGTTGCAGACATTTCCCCTACTGTCATAAACGAATCATCCTGACCAAAACTGGCTTGATTGAGATCATGAAGATAAGTGTGAGTAATAGGACGATCCGTATAAGCTGGCTTACCATCATTGACCGGACAATCCACCAGCTCTTCATCTTTCCCAATCAGGTTAATCACATCAAAACGGAACCCCTTCACTCCTTTATCTCGCCAAAAATTAACCACTTTAGCCAATTCCTCACGAACATGTGGGTTCCGCCAATTCAAGTCAGCCTGTGTCACATCAAACAAGTGTAAGTAGTATTTGCCTGTATCTCCAAAAGGCGCCCAAGCATTCCCACCAAATTTGGAAACCCAATCAGTCGGCTGATCTCTCAAGATAAAGAAATCCTGATAATAAGGGTCTCCTGCTAAAGCTTTTTGGAACCACTCGTGGTCTGTGGAACAGTGATTCAAAACCATGTCCAACATTAACTCAATCTGATGCTCCTTAGCAGCTTTTACCAAATTTTCAAAATCAGCCATTGTTCCAAAATCAGGGTTGACCGCCGTATAATCTGAAACATCATAGCCATTGTCTCGTTGTGGACTAGGGTAGAAAGGGTTCAACCAAATCATATCTATTCCTAGTTCTTGTAAGTAAGGCAATTTATCAATGATCCCTAGCAAGTCTCCCACACCATTTCCAGTCGTGTCCTTATAGGATTTTGGGTAAATTTGATAGACGACTTTCTTTTTATCAATTGTCATGAGTTTTCCTCCCTAAAATAGTTTCAGGAACTGATCTCAGTTCCTGAACGTTTTCTCTTAGTAAACCTACTTTTTCACCGCTACTGCTAACTTATCATTAACCTTAATCTGACGCGGTAAACTACCTTCAACAGTTACCGTAAAAACATCTTGATTAGTCACCACAAGAGGCGTTTCAGTGGCGTATCCAGCTTCAGAAATTGCTGCTATATCAAATTGAATCAATGTTTGTCCAGCCTTAACCTGATCACCTTGCTTCACCAAAGCTTCAAATCCTTGACCATCTAAGTTAACCGTATCCATGCCAATATGCATCAATAATTCCAAACCTTCAGTCGTCACCAAACAAATAGCGTGTTTAGTTGGGAACAAGACCGATACTTCAGCATCACAAGGCGCTACTAACACCCCTTCTGTCGGTTGAAGAAGAGCACCTTGGCCCATAACTCCCTGTGCAAAGACAGGATCAACAGCTTCAGACAACGCTTTAACTTCACCCGTTAAAGGGCTTGTTAAAGTGATAACTGTTCCTTGCATAGTCTTATGTGGAGCAGTTGCTACAGGAGCATCCGAAACGGGTGTCTCAGGTAGTTTAGCTTCATCTTCTGTCTTAGTCATGATATGTGATTTACGGAAAAAGAAGGTTAAAAACATCGGCACCACAATGGCTACTGCCATACAGATGAAGAATGGAATCATGTACTTCACATTGATAGCCATGAAACCTGGTAAACCACCAACACCAATAGAATTTGCCTGAACATTAAAGGTTGTTGATAAGAGACCCGCAATACCTGAGCCAATCATTCCGGCTACAAAGGGATAAACGTATTTAACATTAACCCCAAATAAGGCAGGCTCAGTTACCCCAAGGTAAGCAGAAATTGCTGCAGGAAGCGATATTTCAGCCTCACGTTCTTCATGACGATTCATTAAATAGTAAGCAAAAACGGCTGACCCTTGAGCGATATTTGAAAGAGCAATCATTGGCCACAAACCAGTTGTACGAGTTGCAGTATCAGCAATTAATTGGGTATCAATGGCATTTGTCATGTGATGTAAACCAGTAATAACTAGCGGAGCATACAAGGCACCAAAGATAGCACCGAATAGCCATTTAACAGGACCAGTCAATCCAGCTAACACAACAAAGGAAATCCCTTTACCAATAGTCCAACCGATTGGCCCCAATACCGTATGCGCTAAAATCAAAGCTGGAATCAAAGAAAGGAATGGCACAAAAATCATTGAAACCACTTCTGGAATCCGTTTACGCCAGAAAATTTCAAGATAAGCAAGGGACAGACCAGCTAAAAGGGCTGGAATAACCTGTGCCTGATACCCAATACGATTAATGGTAAAGAAACCAAAATCCCAAACCCAGTTTTTGGCAATCTCAGCAGCAGGCGTTCCTGCCACCGCATAGGCATTCAATAATTGTGGTGACACCAAACAGATACCAAGGACAATCCCTAAAATTTGAGTGGTTCCCATCTTACGCGTCACAGACCAAGTAATCCCAACTGGTAAGAAGTGGAAAATAGCTTCCCCTGGTAACCACAAGAAATGGTTAACCCCTGACCAGAAAGGAGATACCCTCACAATCGTATTCCAAACAGGATCCCCAGCTGCATCAAAAACTAATTTCCCTTTTTCGACCTGCTGCCCAAGAAATTCAAAAGGCACACTCTCCAAAATATTACGGAAACCTAAAATAAGCCCCCCAACAATAATCGCCGGAATAATAGGTGTGAAAATCTCAGCCAACATGGTCATCACCCGTTGTAAGGCATTTTGATTACTTTTAGCTGCTGATTTGGCAGCTTCTTTAGACACCCCTTCAATACTAGAAACAGCTGTAAAGTCATTATAAAAAACTGGAACATCATTACCAATGATTACCTGAAACTGCCCAGCATTGGTAAATGTCCCTTTAACTACAGAGATTTTTTCAATCTCTTTGACATTTGCCTTATTATTATCATTCAAAACAAAACGCATACGCGTTGCACAGTGTGTGACAACCTTGATGTTTTCTTTACCACCAATAGCAGTTAGAAGACTCTTAGCATCCTGTTCAAATTTTCCCATGTGACATCCCCTAGTCCTTTGTTCTAGTTGCTTTTAACAAGCAACGTCAAAATGAAATATTCAAATTCTTAGATAGAATCTAACTGACACCTTTATTGTAATCGATTGCAAATTTGTCTACAAGTTGTTTGTGCCAAAAAAGCCATTATTTTGGTAAAATAAAAGGTGTTGTCTGTAAAAAAATAGACAAATGGAAAGGTAATTTACCCTATGACAAAGTATGAACGTATTTATAAAGACCTCGAAACAAAAATAAACAAAGACTTTTACAAAGAAGGGGATTTTTTACCTACTGAAATAGAATTGAGTCAACAATACCAAGCTAGCCGAGATACCGTCCGCAAGGCTCTCTCACTTCTCACAAAGGCAGGTCTTGTCCTCAAAAAACAAGGACGTGGCACCCAAGTGATTAGACATCATCAGATCATGTTCCCTATCTCAGAACTAACTAGTTATCAGGAACTCGTCTCTTACTCAAATCTAGATTCTAAGACCAACGTCATTGCCATTGATAAACTGATTGTGGATGAGACACTTTCAAAATTGACCGGTTTTAGCAAAAACAGCTTGGTCTGGCGTGTTACACGCCAACGCGTTGTTGAGGGTGTGGCTTCCGTCTTAGACATTGATTACCTTAGTAAAACTTTGGTGCCAATAATGACAAGGGAAATCGCAGAGCATTCTATTTATCAATATTTGGAAAAGGAACTCCATCTCGCCATTGACTTTGCCCTCAAAGAGGTTACCATTGACCAAATAACCGATCGTGATAAAATTTTACTTGACCTTGGATCAGACCAACATGTTGTTTCCGTCAAATCCAAAGTCTACCTTTCCAATAATAACCAATTCCAATTCACCGAGAGTCGCCATAAACTGGAAAAATTTAAATTTTTAGATTTTGCTCGGCGCAGACCAAAATAAAGACAGAAAAAAGCCTTGCAAAATGCAAGGCTTGCTTTTCTTTTTCTTGACTCTGAGTTTCCCCATTATCAACTGTGTTATTGTAAGTGTGCACTTACTTGACCTGAGCTTCTGTTTTCTCAAACAGACTTGATATTATATTATCATATTCGTGAGATGAGCGCAAGTCTTTTTGTAGAAAAAAAGTAATTTTATCAAACTGTAAAGAATGTGATAATATCATTTTTTAAAAACTCTCAGCTTCTCTAAGTCTCAGTCTGCTCGGACAACTCTTTCCTCTAGCCTTCTTCAAATAAATCGGCATGTTTTTCTTGGTAAGTTTGGCCCCAATCCGACATCGCTTCAATAACAGGAGCTAAGCTCAACCCAGTTTCTGTTAAGGAATACTCCACCCGAGGTGGCACTTCTGCATACACTTCCCGATGAACCAATCCGTCTGCTTCCATAGCCCTTAATTGGGCAGTAAGTACCTTTTGACTGACCGAACCTATTGAGGACTTCAACTGCCCAAAACGCAAGGTCCCCTTTAGCAAGTCTCTTAATATTAATAATTTCTATTTATTCCCGATTACCGATAAGGTTGTTTCTACGGGACAAGCCGGTCTTTTTTTCAGCATAGGCAGCAGCTCCTCTTAGTATCTTTTTGTAACTTATAACCCATTATAGACTATTAGAGAGAACAGAAACAAGATAGGGCTGACAAATGAGTTACTTTTTAGTGCCTATACCACTTATTTGTGCCTACTTTTCTTTTTGAAACTGATTGATTATGATAGATTTAATTAGTTTTTGGAGGTAATAGGATGATATACCCTTACAACTCAACCATCTCTTTAGGAACGGTTTCTCTAAATGTTACCGATCTAGCAAAGATGACAACCTTTTACACAAGTATTATCGGTTTACAGGTTCTCTCACAAGACACGACATCTCGTCAATTGACTACAGACGGTAAAACCGTTATCTTAGAGTTACGACAAACACCTTTACCAGGCGATAAAGCTTATGGTCTTTATCACACAGCCTTTTTAGTTCCTGATCGTCATAGCTTGGGACTTGTTCTCAATCATTTCTTAACCAGAAGTATCTCTTTAGAAGGAGCAGCTGATCACGGCCATAGCGAAGCTATCTACCTCAGCGATCCTGAGGGTAATGGGATTGAAATTTATCATGACAAAGCTGTTGAGCATTGGGATATCCGCGACAATGGTCAAATTATTGGTGTGACTGAGCCCACGGATACCAAAAGCATATTGGAGCAGTTGACAGATATCCCCAAGCACTTTTTACTAGCTCAAGACACACGCATTCGCCATGTCCATCTGAGTGTCAAAAATGCTCTGGCTTCTTCACTTCTCTATCAAAAGGTTTTTGATTTAGGCGATAAAATGACCATTCCAAGTGCTAGCTGGATTGCTTCAGGGAACTACTATCATCACCTTGCATTCAATCACTGGTCAGCCCCTTACCTCAAAAAACACCAAGAAGGTGCTCCAGGCTTAGCCTTCTTGACCATTCACATTGAGACGCCCCTGCTTTTTTCAGCCACTCTCAAAAAAGCAAGATTACACGGCCTAGCTATTTTACAAGAAGATTCTTCTTCTTTCACGACAGAAGACGAGGAAGGTATCCGTGTGAACGTCATCCTTGGACAAGACTAGTTTTCTTGACAGAAAGCAAGTAACTTTACTACAATAACACTATGCTAACCTTTTTAATTCCAACCGCAAAAGAAATGACGATCCCTAAGGAATCTCACCCACACCTCCTTCCACAAGACAGCCAAGCCATTTTAAAAATCATGGCAGCTATGACCACGGAGGACTTGGCCAAATCATATCGTATCAAAGAAGAGTCAGCTAAAAAAGAACAGCAACGCTGGCAAGACATGGCCTCTCAACAAAGCTTGGCTTACCCTGCCTACCAACTGTTCAATGGCCTTATGTACCGCCATATCAAGCGCGATAAGCTCACTACCCAAGAACAGGCTTACCTCACCCAGCAGGTTTACATCACCTCATCCTTTTACGGTATCATTCCCGCTAATCATCCTATCGCAGAGCACCGCCATGATTTTCACACCAGAATAAAAATTGAAGGACAAAGCCTCAAGTCTTACTGGCGGCCCTGTTATAATCAGTTTGCCAAAGAGCATCCCCAAGTGATTTCCCTTTTATCCAGTGAATTTGACGATGTCTTTTCCAAAGACTGTAAACAATTGTGGATAAGTCCCAAGTTTATGGCAGAAAAAGAGGGCCAATTCAAAACCCATTCCACCATTTCAAAAAAGGCACGAGGTGCATTTCTCACTGCCTGTATGGAAAATAATTGCCAAACTGTTGACAGCCTTAAAAGCCTTGTCTTTGCTGGTTTTTACTACCATCCAGACCTATCAACAGATCATGAATTTGTCTATATCAAAAAAGAGGCCTAGGCCTCTTTTTTAGTCTTTATTCACAATTCTACAACTTATACACAACCTGTGGATAACTATGAGGATAATGTGGGGAAAACCAGGGAATAACAATTACTTTCTCCCCAATTCACCCTTAAAGGACCTGTTTTCACATGACCTTTTCAAAAAAATCATGTGGATAAGTCAGCTTCTTAAAGCAAATCCTCCCGACTAATTTGTTCAAAGGTTTGGTCCCCATCGTTTAACTTATCCCAGATAATCACTTCTTTAGCAGCCAAAGACTTTTGAACATCGATAATTCGCTGGTTAGAAGAGCCTCTAAATTGCAACATGAGGTTCTTTTTTGTGATATCAAAACGACCATCTACCAGAATATCAATTAAGGACAGCATTTCCAGTTTGTCTGGTGTTTCAAGCATCATTTCTTCCCAAGTATAACCCGTCCAAGACCAAATATCTTTTTCTGGCAATTCACGCCGAATACGCTTAATCAGAGGAATTAAGATACCCGTATTCAAAAAGGGTTCTCCACCTAAAAGTGTCAGTCCCTGAACATAAGGCTGTGCCAAATCCGTCATTATCTGCTCTTCAAGTTCTTGCGTATAAGGCATTCCCGCCTTAAAAGACCAAGTCGCAGCATTATAACACCCCTTGCAATGGAATAAACAACCAGACACATAAAGGGAATTACGAACCCCTTCACCATCAACAAAGTTAAAAGCCTTATAGTCAATAATCCGGCCTTGACTTAACTCCTCTGCCTGCCATTCCTTTGGCTTAGGATTATTCCAACACTTTTCTGCCATCACTTATCGCCTCTTTGTTCTTCAATCCAATAACGTTCCGTTCCACCTCGACTATCTTCCAAGATACCGCCGTTAGCCACAATAACTGCTCGGCTTGCAACATTAGTCTCATCACAAGTTACCAAAATTGTCGTGATATTCTTGGAAATCGCATAGCTGACAGCTTGTTTAAGCATCTCCTTGGCATAACCTTTCCCACGCTGGCTGGGACGGACAGAGTAACCAATATGCCCACCTTTTTCAAGTAATCTCTCATTTAACCGTAAACGAAGATTTAAGAACCCGATAGCCTGACTTCTCTCATCAAATGCGACGTATTGAATAGCAGGCACTCCTTGACTGGACAAACCCATTTCCTGTCGCAAGGAATCTTCCAACCATGTTTCATAGTTAAAGTCATTGACGTTAAAATGCCATAACCCATCTGTAGCACTTTTCTGCTCTAAAAATTCGTTAATCATTGACAATACAGCGTCTTTATCTTTTAAAGTCGGTCGTCTTATTTCCATATCAATTCCTAATCCTTAGGCAACTCTACCGTTAACTCTCCATAAGAAAGCTGAGAGTCAGCAATCTGTTGACAAATCCAGTGGCTTAAAAGACTAGACTCAGGGCTGACAGGATTGACGCCTGTGCTAATAGCTTCTAAAAAGGCATCGATCATTGTTTCAAAACCTCTTTTGTGCAAGGTAGTGTCCCAAGAAGCAAAGCCAAGCACCCTTTTTTCAGTACCTTTATAAATAGATAACTCGTCTAAGTTCTCTAAATGATAAGTTTCTTCAGCCCGTTGAACTTCCATTACCTCACGGCGACTCCCTGATTGTAAATTCATAGAAGCTGTAGTCGTCATGCTTTCGGTCATCAAGGTTACCATAACTTGACTCAGTAAGCCTGCTTCCAGATGATATTGAAAATGCCCTTTTAGTAAGGTCCCTTCTGTCAAGAATAAGGCTGTATCTAAAGGATGGATAAAGAAATCAAAGAGCTTAAAAGTCATATCTCCTGGCCGGTTCAAGTCATTTTTTTCAACAGCCACTTTACGCTTAGTTGACAAACTTGACAACTTCTTGACACGAGGTGTAAAACGCCTGTTAAATCCTGCCATCAGAAAAGTCTGATTTTCTTTGGCTAAGTCATAGAGGTTCTTTGTCATCAGGTAATTGTCAGCTATAGGTTTATCCATAAAGACTGGGATCCCCTGATTTAAAAATAAACTAGCCAACTCTGCGTGGGCCGATGTGGCCGCATGAATAAAGACCCCATCTAAGTTTGTTTTTGACAACTCCTTGACATCACTGTAAAGAATAGCGTGACCAAATAACTGACCGACCTGCTGACGTACTGCTGCATTCCGCGTTGATAGATGCCAAGTAATGTCACTCAGCTGTCTCATATATGGTAAATAGGCTTTTTGTGAAATAGCACCTAGTCCCACAATCCCAATATTAAGCATACTCAACCTTCTTTCTTTACTGGATACTTTAGTTATCCTGTTTTTTTGACTTCTCTAAAAACCGAGCCTTAAGTTCTTGAACGCGGGATTTTTTATCCGTCTTTTTTTTAGAATGCTTCTCATGAAAGCGTTCTACCTGCTGCATTCCTTTATAGTCTAATTGATATTTTCCCATTATTTCTTCCTTATCTCTTTCTTCTTATAGTCCGATTGCTAACAGCTAATTAGTCATTTTGGATTAGTTATTCTTATCTCACAATTGCTAAGAAACCATTAAACAATAAAAGATTGCTTGCATGAAGCAACCTTTTAAGCATATCATATTTCCATCAAAAGGGCTCTCCCCCAGCTTGAGTTTATAGGCCTGGGTATTTTATAGTAGAACCATTCATATGTTTTACACGCGCAGAGATTTCCTTATGGCGACCGTTAACCATTGGGCGGGCCTGAGGATTCCCCAAGTAACCACATGTACGTTTGACCACATCAACTGTTTTAGGGTCATTATTGCCACAGTTTGGGCAAGTAAAACCACGTTCTGTTGGGGTAAAATCGCCTTCAAATTGGCAATTATAGCATTTATCAATAGGCGTATTGGTTCCCAAATACCCCACACGATCATAAGCATAGTCCCAAACCGCTTCCAAGGCCTTTGGATTTTGTTGCAAAACAGGATACTCACAGTAGTGGATAAAACCACCTGAAGCACCTGCTTCTGGATAATCTTTTTCAAAATCTAATTTTTCAAAAGGTGTCGGACTCTTACGCACATCATAGTGAAAAGAATTTGTATAGTATTCTTTATCCGTAATATCTGTCACAATGCCAAATTTTTCCGTATCTAAACGACAAAAGCGATCTGTCAAACTTTCTGATGGAGTCGAATAAACAGAGAAATGATAACCATATTCATCTGACCAATCCTCACAGGCCTGTTTCATTGCCTTGACAATTGACAAGGTAAAAGCTTTAGCATCTGGATTACCTTCCCATTGACCACCATAAAAAACAGACGCCACTTCATAAAGACCAATATAGCCAAGAGAGACTGTTGCACGACGATTCTTAAAGAGATCATTTACATTCCCTGTCTTCTCCAAACGCTTTCCAAAAGCACCATATTGATAAAGAATAGGAGCATTTGCTGGTTTTGCTTCTGTGACACGTTCGACACGATAAATTAAAGCATCCTTACTAATTAGCATCCTCTCATTAAACAGCTCCCAAAACTTATCCATATCGCCATTTGATTCCATGGCAATGCGAGGTAAATTGAGGGTGACAACCCCAAGATTCATACGGCCTGAGGTCACATCTTGCCCATTTTCATCTTTCCAGCCTTGAAGGAAAGAGCGGCATCCCATTGGAGATTTGAAAGATCCTGTCAAATCAATAATTTTATCATAAGATAACATATCCGGGTACATCCGCTTAGTCGCACATTCTAAAGCCAAAGTCTTAATATCATAGTTTGGTGAATCTGGTTCTAAATTCAAGCCACGTTTAACCGTGAAAATTAATTTAGGGAAAATAGCCGTGCGATGTTCACTACCAAGACCATTAATCCGAATGGTCAAAATAGCTTTTTGAATCTCACGTTCAAACCAAGACGTCCCCAAACCAAATCCTAAAGAAGTAAATGGTGTTTGACCATTAGACGTAAAGAGCGTATTAATTTCATACTCCAAAGACTGCATCGCATCATAAATATCTTTTTGAGTCTTTTCAAAAGCATAGCTTTCTCTCTTAGTCTCAACGATCCATTTCTTAGCATCAGCCATATGTTTTTTAAAGTTAAGCTCCGCATATGGGGCTAAAAACTCGTCAATGCGATCAGCTGTGCATCCGCCGTACTGACTTGATGCTACATTCGCAATAATCTGTGAGATCTGAGCTGTTGCAGTTTGAATAGACTTGGGACTTTCCACTTCAGCATTACCAATTTTAAAGCCATTGGCTAACATGCCCTTAAAGTCAATTAAACAGCAGTTCGTCATCGGTGTATAAGGACTGTAATCCAAATCATGGTAATGGATATCTCCTTTTTGATGAGCATTAGCAACATGCGAAGGTAACATTTTTAAACCAATCGATTTCCCTACGATTCCAGCAGTTAAATCTCGTTGAGTATTAAAAACATCGCTATCTTTGTTAGCATTTTCATTAACAACTGTTTGATCTTTATTAATTAATTTATCAATAGAAAAATTGATATCTGTTGCTTGTGAACGTGCAAAGTCACGCTGAGTACGATAATTAATGTATTCTTTTGCAATAGCATATTCATTAGCTGCAAGAAGCTTATGCTCTACAATATTTTGGATTTCATAAATTTTGATATTAGTTGGAAAACGCTCAATAATTTCTGCTATAATGCGATCAGAAATAGCCTCTAATTTAGCCTCAACAAGTGGCGACATCCGAGTTACTTTCATGCTTGCTTTTAATAAAGCACTATAGATTTTTGTACTATCAAAATTAACAAGGCGACCATCTCGTTTAATCACTTTAATATCAGGTTGAACAGTCACCTTGTCTTCTTCTAAACTTACCATATCAAATCTCCTTACGGAACTATTATATCACGACAACTAAAAAAATCAATATATTGTGTCAAGTTTTTTGCTCGAACACAATATATTGATATTAAATTACTTTTTCTGATAAACAATAAAACTTTTTGTCGTTATCTGTTTATCTACTTTGTAATTAGTAGATAATACTTTTTGAATGATTTTAGGCAGGTTTTTATAGCGATTAACAACGATATAAGCAGCCTTATTTTCTAATAATTCATCTTCTAATATTTTTCGATGACTCTCTTTTTGCGTATTGATGTCAGGAGAACTAAATTGAGAAACAGATTTAGCTTTACTGTCCAAATAAATTTTAGAAGTATCATCCCAAACATAAATAGATTGAGTTTTATTTAGTTTCTGTTCTAAATAACTAGCAATATGATCACGCTCCTGATTAAGAGGAATACTACTAATGAAACAATAAGTAGAACAGATTAGTATTGTCCCTACAATTAAAATTGGCAAATAAAAGTGTCTCTTAAGATAAATCATCATTACTCGACCAACACCATTTTTACCATGACGTCTGCGATGACTACTCTGACCTAATCCTATACCATACTGATAGCCAACAGGAATAGCAGTCAAAATTAATCCAAAAGGTAAAAGAGGTAAAAGATGATAGGGGCGATAGTCTTGTGAAAATATAGCCACAAGTATAGATTCTAGAATGACCATGACAAATAGCCACTTGACGACCCTATCAGAATTGTTTTTAAATCGCCTAATGACATTCTCCATTCCCGTCAAAAGACCAAGCCCCAAAGCGAAGAACAACTGAATAGCCAGTCCAAAAAGCAACGATAAGTTTCCTGATTTAAAAAAAGTAAAAGGATAAATCATCGTTTGTGATAAATAAGGATTTAGCACTTGTAAGTTCAAAATGAAATATCCTGCTGTGTAAAAAACTAAAATCATTCCAAAAATCGAAGCTAGCAGTTGATAAAAACCTCTTGCAAGATGCTTTTGGCTTATATTATAAGAAAAAACTGTCACACAAGCAAAAGACCAAAAGATAAGGGTACTCGGGTCAATTAGCATTGCAAGAGCACCTACAAAGCCAAAAAGAATAAATGCCTCATCTTTCACTAAACAGGCAAAATACTTAGTTAAAAACCAAGCCGATATTAATATAAATGGCATAGCCAGTTGAGTAGGATACAATCCCCCAAAACCAAGACTAACAGATAATAAATAGTAGCTAATTGAAAAAGTTAAAGCCACTTTTTGAAAGCCTGTCATATAATTAATGAGTTTATAAAGATATAAACCAGATAAGTAAAAACAAAACACCTGAACAAAGACTAGCCAAAGTGTCGATCCCAAATAATAACTTAATGCAATGATAACAAAGTAAAAGAGCCCTCCTGTTGTAAAAGCAGCACTATAGGGAAGTTGCCCCTTCGTTAACATCATTCCTATATATAAGTTTTGGGACTGAAGACCATTGGCTGCATCTGTTAAAAAAGGTACTGCAATTGTTAAAGAACTGATAATAATGCTAAAGAAAAGCAGATAGCATTTATGAAGCCGAGGTACTTTAGTTTCATATTGAGTGGTGTGTACTCGTGGGCCATCGTTGGCCAGTTCTATCGTCTCTTTTCGGATGAATTCATCGTTTAACTCGATCACTATTTTTCTCCTTGAAATATCATATTCTCTAACGATTCAATAAAAGCAATATTTCTTCATATCACTAGTCTAACATAGCTATTATCCATTATTTTTTAGTATGAGATAAATAACATGACTTTGTATTGCACATAGCAAAGTGACAGTACATAAACAAAGTAAGTTGAAAAATGATATTATCGTCAAAGAATATTATAAAACAAGTATAACAGAATCTTTTATTTAGTCAATTTCTGATATATTTTCACATACTGTAATAATTCTCTAAATATATGCAAAGGTTTAGCCTTATAATTATTAATAAATTTATCATTTAATTCTTTTATCATTATCACCTCCTGCTTATTTATTCGAAAATAACATTAAAAAAATAGCCCTCACGGCTACTTTTTAACATAGTGTCACTAACAATTTAGTTCTCATCTAGAAAACTATTAAATACCTCTTCAATCATATCCCATTCAGCATCTGAATCCTCAGGAATCGGTTGTAAATCCCCTTCAGTACCATCTTCATTTTCAGTAAATGAATAGGCTTGGATTTCAATTTCACCAGACTCATCTTCTTCAGATCCCGCTGGAACCAAGAGAACATAATTTTTACCAAACTCTTCACGACCATCAATTGTTAATAAAATTTCAAACAAGGTTTCATTTCCTTGTTCATCCACAAGTGTGATAACTTCGTGTTGGTGGTCATTTTCATGATTATGTGTCATTTTTTATCTCCTTAAAAATTCCGATTTAAATAGTTCTGTAAAATGAGTTGTGCAGCTAATTTATCAATGACTTTTTTTCGCTTACCACGACTAATGTCAGCTTGCTCAATAAGCATACGCTTTGCCTCAACAGTCGTCAATCGTTCATCTTGATAATGGACTGGAAGTCCAAAGAGGTGCTCTATGTGGTTTCCATAAGTTATACTTGCATCAACACGTGGACCATTGGTGTTATTCATATTTTTTGGCAATCCAATAACAAACTGTTCAACTTGGTACTGCTTAACAAGCTCTTCTAAACGTGTAAAGCCAAATTCTGCTTTTTCCTCATCAATCTTGATAATTTCAAGTCCTTGGGCTGTAAAGCCAAGAGGATCACTAATAGCTACACCAACCGTTTTCGAGCCAACATCAAGTCCCATTATTCTCATTTAACATCAATTCCATTTCCTTGTAAATAGTAGCGAACAAGTTCTTCTACAATTTCATCACGTTCATATTTACGAATCTGATTTCGAGCATCATTATAACGAGGAACATAAGCTGGGTCCCCACTCAAGACATAACCAACAATTTGATTAATTGGATTATAACCCTTTTCATCAAGTGAATGATAGACTGCTGTTAATGTTTCACTAATTTGTCGTTTGTCGCCATCATCCAACTTAAAGCGGACTGTTTCATCTGTAAATCCCATACTTACACCTTCTTTCTAAAATTAAGTGCTATGCTTTATTATAGCTTATTTCTATTAAATAAACAAGAATTTCAAGCGAAGAAGGTATTTAAAAAAAGCTCTACAAGAGCTTTTAGAGTGCAGCACGTAATCGTGCTTCAGTATTTTCAATATTACGAATAGAGCGAGGTAAAAAAGCACGAATATCGTCTTCTTTGTAGCCTACTTGCAGACGTTTATCATCAATCAAAATGGGACTTTTAAGGATGCGCGGGTTATCTTGAATCAAATCAATAACCTCACTAACACTTAATTCTTCAATATCGCAATCGAGAGCTTTGGCATAACGATTTTTAGATGAAACAATGCTCTCCACTCCATTTTCGGTTTTTGATAAAATTGCTAAAATTTCTTCTTTAGTTAGCGGTTCTTTTCCTAAGTTCTGTTCTTTATAAGCAAGCTTATGGGCATTTAGCCAAGTTTTGGCTTTCTTGCAGCTCGTACAACTTGAAATCGTGTAAATTTTAATCATGTTGCTGACTCACTTTCTATTTCGTGATAGCTTTATTGTAGCACAGTTTCTTATCTATAAATATAGGTCTTTGGACCTATTTTTTTAATTTTAAAGATATTATCTTTGTAAAATAAGGTTTTTCACCTGTATTCCCTTGAATTATTAGTTATTTTAATTTTATATCAGTTAACCTAAGTTCTGCTCTCTCACATCTTTTTAAATGATGGTTTCTATTCACCCACACACCTATGAACAGTAGTCCTACTAACCTTTAAAAATACATTTTAAAAAGCCCTGAAGGGCTCTTTTTAATCTTCAATTTCAATACCATTATCTAAATCTAAAGCAAGATCATCGGTTTCTTCTGATGCTACTGCCATAGCAGATTCTTCTTCGCTTTCTTCAAGCAAACCAAATTTAACACGTACTTTAAGGTCGATTTCATCAAACAATTCTGGGTGATCGGCCAAATAACGCTTAGCATTTTCAGAACCTTGGCCAATCTTCTCACCATTATAAGAGAACCAAGCACCTGCTTTTTGGATAATGTCCAAATCAGAAGCAATTTTCACAAGCTCCCCTGTACGAGAAATACCTTCCCCATACATGATTTCAACTTCTGCTACCTTAAATGGCGGAGCGACCTTGTTTTTAACAACCTTGATTTTGGTCTCCTTACCAATACTGCTATCTTTTTGGTCACCAGTTCCTTTAATTTGAGTTGTTCCACGCACATCCAGCCGAACAGAAGCATAGAATTTCAAAGCTCGACCACCTGGTGTTGTTTCAGGATTTCCAAACATCACACCAACTTTTTCACGCAATTGGTTAATAAAGATAGCGATAGTTTTTGTTTTATTAATAGAAGCTGATAATTTACGCATGGCCTGACTCATCATACGTGCTTGCAATCCGACATGGCTATCGCCAATATCACCATCAATTTCAGCACGTGGCACTAAAGCTGCTACTGAATCGACAACAACCAGATCAACCGCACCAGAATCAATCAATTTACCTGCAATTTCAAGTCCTTGTTCTCCAGAATCTGGTTGAGACAAGAGGAGTTCATCAATATTAACCCCAAGCGCAGCAGCATAAGCTGGATCAAGCGCATGCTCGGCATCGATAAAGGCTGCGATTCCACCTTCTTTTTGAGCTTGTGCTACAGCATGTAAAGCCACAGTCGTTTTACCGGAAGACTCTGGACCATAGATTTCGATGATACGTCCTTTAGGATAACCACCAGCTCCAAGCGCAATATCAAGAGCTAGACTTCCTGAACTCATAACCTGAACTTTTTGCTCTGCACGTTCTCCTAATCGCATCACTGCACCCTTACCAAAATCTTTTTCAATATTTTTCAAAGCATCATCAAGGGCTTTGCGACGTTCGTCACCAAACTTCTTAGTGATTTCTTCATTCTTTTTTAATTTTTTTGCCAATACTTTCTCCTCTTTTTTAACAAACCATCGTCAGCAGGATTAATCTACATAATTGTAAACCATATCCTACTATAGCTACTAAATAACATTATAGCAAATTCTCAAGTTTTAATAAAGTTTTACGGACCATATTAAAAGCATGTAAAGTAGCGATATAGCGCACATCCAAACGACTTCGCCCGCTAATCAAAACCTTTATTGATTCTACCTTATTTTGAGTGGCAAGACCAATGAAAACTGTACCTGCAGGCTGTTCCTCCAACATATCTGGTCCGGCAACACCTGTTAAACTTACCCCAATATCAGCACCAGTCAATAACCTTGCTTGCTCCGCCATCCCCTCGGCCGTATAAGCACTAACAACGCCATGCGATTTCAACTCCTCTAAAGGAAGGCCTAGCATTTTCGCTTTTTCTTCCATGCTATAAGTCACAAAGCCTCCATTGAATACTTGAGAAGCTCCTGGAAAACTCGCCAAAGTTGACTGAAATAATCCCGCGGTTAGACTTTCTGCTGCTGTAATTGTCTTATCATATTTTACTAAGAGCTCAAATGTCTCACGCGCTAAGGAATTATCCTCCCCATAGCCATAAAAGACATCAGCTAAGGGTTGACCTTCAAGAGTTTTTCGGGATAGTAGCTGCGCTTCTAGCTGACCTAACTTTTTATCTGCCAGAGCTTGGTTTTCAGTTTTTGTTGATAAGCGAAGAGTCACTTCGCCAGTCTTAGCATACGGAGCAATGGTTGGATCAGTTTGATTCTCAATAAAATCTGACAAGACTGTTACCAACTGACTTTCCCCAATACCAAAAAAGCGTAGTACCTTTGAATACAATGTACTGTATTGTTTTGACAGAAGTGGTACCAATTCTTCATTTACCATCGGCTTCAATTCACTTGGAGGACCCGGTAAGACAACATAACTAATACCATCGACTGTGATGAACCCACCAACCGCAAGACCAGTTTTATTTGGCAAAGGGATTGACCCTTCAATCACTTGTGCCTGTCGCTCATTATTTGGTGTCCGTGATGAAGGCTTGCGCTTAGCAAAAAAGTCATCTAGTTTCTGACAAGCTTGCTCATCATAAACCAAGTCTTTCCTAAGGTACTTTGCTAAAGTTTGTTTGGTTAAATCATCTTTCGTTGGACCAAGGCCACCACATAAAATTACCAAGTTACTACGCTGACTAGCAGTTGTAATCACTGAAAGTAAACGCTCCTCGTTGTCCCCAACAGCCGTTTGAAAATAGACATCAATACCTAGCTCTGCCATTTTTTCCGACAGAAATTGAGCATTGGTATTCACAATTTGACCAGTCAAAATTTCGGTACCTACTGCAATCAGTTCAGCTTTCATTTCCCCACCTACTTATCTATTCGTAATCTGATCTCATTTTATCAAAAAATCTTCCAATTCACGAAGAATTAGAAGATTCTATTGAAAACACAAGCCTCTTCATGGTCATTTACCAGACCCGATGCTTGCATAAAAGAATAAACCGTTGTAGGCCCTAAAAATTTAAATCCTCTTTTCTTTAAATCCTTAGCTAAGCGAATAGATAATTCTGTTTGAGCAGGAACAAGATTCTCTTGATTGACAAGGTTGTTAATTGGCTTTCCCCCAACAAAATTCCAGAGATAAGTTGAAAAACTACCAAACTCTTTTTGAATTTTCTGTACTGCGATAGCGTTGTTGACAGTTGCTGCTAGCTTTAGCTTGTGGCGGATAATGGATGGATTCTCTAAAGCATCAGCCATTTCCTCCGAGGTAAAGGTTGCAACCGATGCAATGTCGTAATGATGAAAAACAGTTCTGAAAGCTTGGCGTTTTTTCAAAACAGTCAGCCAGGATAAGCCTGACTGGTAACTTTCAAGGCACAGCAATTCAAAAAAATCTCTATCATCATCCAGGGGTTGACCCCATTCTAAATCGTGGTAATCACAGTAAAGCTGGTTATCCTTAGGAACCCATGAGCAACGTTTCATGTGAAACACCTACCCTTTCATTAACAGTTTCAATGCTGATTTGATGTATTGCTCTGCCGTCTCAGAGGTCCCCTCAAAGAAGGCACGAATTTTTTTCAGCTCTTTTGCTTTATAACCGAGAGCAAGGAGGGCTTCAATCGCTTCGTCCAGTTGAGTATTGCCTGCTTTATTGCTGCGCGCTTTGGTATGACCAGTCTCTTGTGGAGCCTCCACAAATTTGCCAGCTAAGTCAAGAACCATTTGCTGCGCTGTTTTTTTACCAATTTTAGGAAATTTCATTAGGTACTTAATGTCACTGTTATCAATGGCATTCACAAGTCCCTCATTATCATCAACTGCCACAATAGCAAGAGCTGTTGTCGGACCAATACCTGATACAGAAATTAATTTCAGAAAAACATCTTTTTCATCTTCCGTGTGAAACCCAAACAACAGGTGAGCATCCTCACGAATCACTTGATGCAGATAAATGGTTACCAATTGGTTGACACTATCTGTAAAGCTATAAGGATTGGCAACATTAATCATGTAGCCCAATCCATTAGCTTCAACGACAATGTATTTTGCCGTAATTTTGGTCAATTGACCTTTAATATAATCGTACATATTACACCTTTTTCATTTTTGCAGAAACAACCGTAAAATAAATCCCTAGCAAAGCAATGACTGCAAATAAGCATTGCACGCCTAAAGGACCTGTAAAATGGCTGACAGATACTAGTAGACTAGCCAAAATAGCACCTAGGGGTTGTGCCATTGACACAAAACCTGTATAAGATCCTATTTGGGAATGATCCATCATATCAGCACGTAGGACTTGACTAGCAGAAACATTTATCATTTCCCCAAAAGTTAACAAAACAACTGATAACCAGATAGCATAGAACTGCGTAAAGGTAAATGACAAGAGCATCCCTAGAGTAAATAGTAAAGAACCAACCACAAGCTGAGGTAATAGTTTCCATTTTTCCGTTAATTTATTTACTACTGTCATGAAAAGGACAATCAGCAATGTATTAGTTAAAACCATTAATGATAACATTTTAGAACTAGTTACTTGGAAACCTAACACAGCCGTTGGCTGAAAATACAGTTTCAAATGGACTGGCACATAGTTATCCATCTGCATCCAGATACTACCAGAAAAGATGGCACCTAAGGTAAACAAGACAAAGGCACGATCATGAAACACCTGACGGTAGTTCTGAAAACTCGCCAGTAATCCTTTACCATGGTCAAAAGCGTGTGTTTCTGGTCTAGTTTCATCAAAACAGTAGTAAGCAACGCCAAAACAAAGTACATTGACGAGTAATAAGGCTACTAACAAGGCTAAAAAATGATGGTCATAAAAAAGCCCAGATAGCCCTGCACCAAACATGACGGCAATATTGATAAACCAATAATTGATGGTGTAAACAAATCGACGATTACTCTCATCAGTCAAATCAATCAACATAGCTTCATAGGCAGGACCATAAAAACTAGAAGCAATCTCTACCAATAAAATACCCGCAAAGGTTAACCAAGGAATAGCCGCATTAGGCAAATTAGCTAAAATAGTCAGAAACCAGCCTAGTGTTGTTCCTACTGACCCAATCATAATGACTTTTTTGCGACCAAGAGCATCTGACAGATGCCCACCGTATAAAGTTCCAACAAATCCCATCAAACTGGTAATCATCATTAAGAGGCCTGTCCAAAACGTACCAAAGTAAGTCGTATAATACATGGCCATAAAGGGAAAGATACTACTGCCTAAGGTAATGGTCACAAAGCGTACCAGTTGCCTCAGCTGAATCTGCTTAGGAAGGTTTAAAAACTCTTGCATCTCATCCTCTCTAATATTTTCCTAGCTCTCGCAGGCTAGTGTGATTTTCTTGAATTCGACGGAACATTTTTTCCATATCTGCCTTACTAAAATTAATCAATACGGGTCTACCATGAGGGCAGTTATAAGGATTTTGACATTGGGCCAATTGCAGTAGCAGATTTCTTGCTGAATAATCATCCAAGCTATGATTTGCCTTGATAGATCGTTTACAACTCATCATAATAGCTAACTCTGCTCGGTAAGTTTTAATAGATACCTCATTGGTTAGAAGTAACATGTCACACATTTCATAGACACCAGATGCAATCTCTTCTTCTTTCATCCAGATAGGATGCTCCCTCAAAATGAAAGTATTGTGCCCATAAACTTCTAAGAAGATACCAACTTCATTTAAGAGTGCCATTTTCTCCTGTAAGTTAATGAAATCAGAACCAGAAAACTCAAACAAATAGGGCACCAACAATTGCTGTAAACTACTGTCAACCTCACCTATCTTATCACGATAATATTCGTATTTAACCCGCTCCTGGGCAGCGTGTTGGTCAATTATAAATAAACCATCTTTTCCCTGAGCAAAGAGATAAGTTCCGTGCATCTGACCAAAATAATCCAATTCGGGAAACACTGATTGCCCTTCATTTTCCAAACGGGTTAGCATTTGAGATAACTTTTGTCTGTTTTTTAAGTCAAGATTAGGATGATCAGTCTCGGTAAAGGTATTCTGGGGACGACTTGCGTGTTTAACCGAAGAAGGTCCTATAACTTCTTCTGAGTGGGGTAACAGCTCTACTTTTTCAACCTTTACACTGTTGTCAACAGCGCCGGAATAAAAATCAGTTTCAGGTATTTTTTCCGAGACAGCCGACTCTTTGACAAAAAAGTCATTCTTTTGAGGATCATAATAAAGTCCCCTAGACTGTAAAGGAAGTTGTGTTTGCTCTGGTTTAGAGAAATGTCGTGTGCTTGATTTGGCTAAATTTTCCAGAGCATCTGGAATCAAATCTTGTTCCTTAAGACTCTCTGAAATAGCCGTGCTAATTAAAGCCATTAATTCACGCTCTTTTGAAATACGAACCTCTTGTTTTGTGGGGTGAACATTGACATCGGCCAAATAGGGATCAATCTGAATATCAATCACAACAATTGGGAAACGTCCAACCATGAGCTTAGAACCGTAACCATCAAGAATTGCTCGATTAAGCAAGAAATTCTTGATGTAACGCCCATTAACCAAAATCGTCATGTAATTACGGTTGGCGCGTGTCAACTCTGGCAAGCTAACATAGCCGGAAACTTCAAAATCCAAATCAGCATTAGAGATAGCCAGCATTTTTTTGGTAGTATTCAAACCATAAATCCCTGCAATTGCTTGGCGTAAATCGCCAGTTCCTGATGTCTGAGTTAATTGGCGACCATCACTAATCAGTGTGAAAGCAACTTCTGGATGTGCCAAACTCAACCGGTTGACCACATCTACAATGTGAGCTAATTCTGCCTGTAAACTTTTCATATATTTGAGACGAGCAGGCGTGTTGTAAAAAAGGTTTTCAACCTTAATTTTGGTTCCAGTAGGAGTTGAGATCGCTTCAAGTGTCTCAATTTCCCCACCAGTAGCTATAAGAAGAGAACCGTGAGTGACTTCTTTTGTTGCTGTTTTTATCGTGATTTTACTGATAGAGGCAACAGACGGTAAAGCCTCTCCACGGAAGCCAAGTGTTCTAATTCTAAACAAATCACTCTGACTCTTAATTTTACTAGTAGCGTGGCGACGCAGACTTAAAGGTAAATCTTCATGAGACATTCCCTCACCGTTGTCTGTAACCTGTATCATCTTAAGGCCAGACTCTTCAATTTCAACGGTAATCTGGCTACTTTTAGCATCAATAGCATTCTCAACCAATTCCTTGACAACACTCGCTGGCCTTTCTACAACTTCACCAGCTGCAATTTGGTTGGCGAGAACTTCCGGTAATTCAATAATGTTTGTCATAATTTCC
Source organism: Streptococcus pyogenes (assembly GCF_002055535.1). Classification (NCBI taxonomy): domain Bacteria; kingdom Bacillati; phylum Bacillota; class Bacilli; order Lactobacillales; family Streptococcaceae; genus Streptococcus; species Streptococcus pyogenes. Next base: position 1,849,089 of record NZ_LN831034.1, read on the forward strand.
TCGCATTCTTATGGACTATTATAACACACTTAATAAATAGCCGAAGGCCTCGGACCGTTTTTGACAGAACAAAAAGATGCCTTCAATATAGAAAGCATCTTTTTCATTTTCAGCTGAAAGACTATAACAACTTTTTCAATTCGTAAAGAGTTGTCATTGCTTGAAGCGGGGTCATGTTCATGACATCAATAACTTCCAGTGCTTGCCTAATCTCATGAGCTTTCTCTTCATCACCAAAAAGGGATAATTGCCCCTGTCTAACAGCGCTGCTTGACTCAACTTGTGAAGGGACTGATATTATCTCAGTAGATCGTGACTGTGTTTCTAAACGGGTCAGAACTTCGTCTGCTCTCTTTAATAGGGATTTTGGCAGTCCTGCTATTTTTGCCACATGAATACCGTAAGATTTATCCGCCGGTCCCTCAGCAATCTTATGAAGGAAGGTAACATCGCCATCTTTTTCAAGCGTTGCTACATGAACATTGACTAGACTTGTCAACTTAGTTGACAAGTCTGTCAATTCATGATAATGCGTTGCAAATATGGTCTTAGCACCAACTCTATCATGGATATATTCAATAATTGCCTGGGCTAAAGCCATACCATCATAAGTTGCCGTGCCTCGTCCCAGTTCATCAAATAGAATAAGAGAGTTGTCACTTGCGCGTTTGATTGCTTGGTTTGCTTCCATCATCTCCACCATAAAGGTTGATTGCCCAGAAATCAAATCATCAGCAGCCCCAATACGCGTAAAAATCGCATCAAATAAAGGTAAATCAACATGATCAGCAGCCACAAATGAACCCATCTGGGCCATGATAACCGTTAAGGCCAGCTGTCTCATATAAGTCGACTTACCACTCATATTTGGACCTGTAATCAGCTGAATACTGGTCTGTTGGTCAAAAGAGATACTATTGGGAATGTATTCCTGCACTCCCATAACCTTTTCAACAACCGCGTGACGACCTTCTTGAATTGTAATCACATGATTATCATTGAACTGCGGCCGGATATAATGATTGGTTTCAGCAACGACTGCTAAACTTTGCAAAACATCTACCGTTGCCAAAATTTTAGCCAGTTTCTGTAAACGATTAATATAGGTTTCAACTTGAGCTCGAATACACATAAAAATATCGTATTCTAAACTAGATGACTCTTCCCTAGCCTCTAACATCTGACCTTCAATCTTAGCCAATTCTGCTGTTCCATAACGTTCAGAATTTTTTAAAGTTGCCTTTCTGAAAAAATGCTCGGGAACTAAGCTAAGATTTGAATTCGTAACGTGAAAATAATAACCATCTTTTTTATTGTAATCAATTTTTAGGTTATTAATGCCACTTGCTTGACGCTCTTTGGCCTCAATATCCGCAATCCAGCCTGTCCCCTCTCGCATTACTTTACGATAATGGTCCAAGCGCTCATCAAAACCATTGCGGATAATACTTCCTTCACTAATAGTTGCTGGTGCATCTGGATCAATGGCTGTTCTAATCAAGTATTCCAACTCAGGCAAACTGTCAATATCATTGACAAGTTTGTCAACACAAGGACTGTCAAAAGACTCTAAGATAGCTTTGATATAAGGCACTTGAGCTAAGGTATGCCCCAATTGAAGTAAATCTTTCGGATTTGCCTTGCCAAAAGACACGCGACTAGATAAGCGTTCGATGTCGTAAACACCTTTTAAACTATTGCTTAAATCGGTTCGCTCAATAAAAGCATTCAGAAAAACTTGAATAATTTCTTGACGCTCTAAAATAGCTTCTTTAGAAACCAAAGGTCGATCAATCCATGAGCGCAAAAGCCTCATCCCCATAGCTGTCTTGGTTTCATCTAACAGCCAATAGAGACTTCCATGTTTTTTATTAGTCCTAGCATTTTCTACCAAATCTAAACTTGACTTAGTGGCATACGACATCTGCAAATAATCCTTGATCTCATAGTGAACCAATGCTTGCAAGTGGCTGAGTTCTCGCATTTGTGTTTTGTGAACGTATTGCAAGAGTTTTCCTGCCGCTGTCAGTTCTACCGTTGTCAATTGGCCGTCAATTAAAGATTTATCTTCATAGACCGTTTCTTCATAAGAAAGCAGCAAATTCATCTGCTTGACCAAAATCGTCTGTTCTTCTTCAGATAAATCAAAACCTAGTAAGACTTCTTTCGCCTTGAGGTTTTGGATTTCGCTACGAACACTCGTAAAGTCCGCCAAATCTGTCACGCAAAATTCACCTGTGGATACATCCATATAAGCCAATCCATAACGGCAACCATCAAAGTCAACAGCTACCAAAAAGTTATTGGCGCTATCTGGCTTAGCTGAATCCACAACCGTTCCAGGAGTTATGACTTGAACGACCTCACGCTTCACCACCCCAACAGCTTGCTTTGGGTCTTCCATTTGTTCTGCGACAGCAACCTTGTAACCCAACTCAATTAACACATCAATGTATTGTTGGGCAGAATGATGTGGCACGCCTGCCATAGGAATTGGATTTTCCGCATTCTTGTTGCGACTGGTCAAACCAATTTCTAAGAGTTGTGCTGCTTTGACAGCGTCCTCGTAAAATAATTCATAAAAGTCACCCATCCTAAAAAGCAAAAAAGCATCTGGATAATCTTTTTTGATGTCCAGATACTGTTGCATTCCAGGAGAAATGTTAGTTTTTGCCATTTGTTAACTCCTTGTTTAACTGATCTTCTATACGTTTGGTGATATACTGAATCACATCACTTGCATCTTGCATCTTTTCTCGATAATCATCAATTAATGGCTGATGACTGAGCCTATCTTCTAGTTCTTTTGCCCTGCTTGCAGATACTGTCGCAGCCTTTTCTTTATCTATTTTTTTTGAAAAGCAGGGCATCTTGTTGATAGCGTTTCATCTGATAAGCTTACTTTTTAAAATCATGGAGCTTAGACAGCTATTGCTGCACTTCTTTATAAGCAACGATACTAGAATTCATGGATAGCAAGAATCAATTGTGTCAAAGACTCTTAATAGCTAGTCATAGGCCTGCAGCCAAATCTTTTTCAAAGCGTTTAGCAATCTCTTCGTCTCTGCAAATCACAAGCAAGGTATCCGCACCAGCAATGGTTCCTAGAATATCTTCAATGGCATCATTGTCAATCAAATTAGCTAGAACATCAGCCTCTCCTAAATTGGTATGGAGAACCAGCATAAAACCTGCTCGATCAACTTTCAAAACATAAAAACGCACCTCAGGACTAAATGGTGTTGCAACGGGTTCAGACAAACTATAATAGAGTTTGCCTTGTTCATCTCTCAATTTCAAAAGGCCAATTTCTCTTAAGTCCCGAGATAGAGTTGCTTGGGTGACCACAATGCCTTCTTTTTGAAGGTGATTTTTAATATCTTCTTGTGTGCCAATATGCTCTGCTTGAATGATTCGCTTAATCTGCTGTTGACGCTCCATTTTATTCATGATATATCACCCCAATTGTATAATTATCCTCTCAAATTATAACAAAAAAAGTGTATTATTTCATCTTCGCCCAGCTATTTTCAGCAATTTTTTATCAAATTCAACTAGAATTTCACTTGAAAACTGTTGAAAAGAAACCTCATTTCTCTTTTTATAACATTTTCAGAAAAACAACAACCTCAAGCAATTCATTTCCTTGAAAGTTTCAGTATAATTTATCAATCCTCTCCTCGTTTATTTTAAAGAAATATGTTAGAATAGGGTGACAAACAATTTTTAGGAGACGCTGTATGGATACTAAAACTCTAATCGCAAGTGAAATAGCTAAAGTTGTTCCAGAATTAGAACAAGATGCTATTTTTAACTTGCTTGAAACCCCAAAAAATTCTGACATGGGAGACCTTGCCTTTCCAGCTTTTAGCTTAGCAAAAGTCCTTCGCAAAGCCCCTCAAATGATTGCTAGCGAGTTAGCTGAACAGATTGATGAGAGCCAATTTGAAAAAGTCGTAGCTGTCGGCCCTTACATCAACTTTTTCCTTGATAAAGCTAAGATTTCCTCACAGGTCCTTGAACAAGTGATTACAGCAGGTTCAGACTATGCTCAGCAAGACGAAGGTCAAGGGCGAAATGTTGCTATTGACATGTCAAGCCCAAACATCGCTAAGCCATTTTCAATCGGTCACCTCCGCTCAACAGTTATTGGTGATAGTCTCGCTCACATTTTTGCCAAAATGGGCTATAAACCTGTAAAAATCAATCACCTTGGTGACTGGGGTAAACAATTTGGTATGCTCATTGTTGCCTACAAAAAATGGGGAGATGAAGCTGCTGTTCAGGCACATCCTATTGATGAACTCTTAAAACTTTACGTTCGTATCAATGCTGAAGCTGAAACTGATCCCACCGTTGATGAAGAAGCTCGTGAATGGTTCCGTAAATTGGAAGATGGCGACAAAGAAGCTACTGAATTATGGCAATGGTTCCGTGATGAAAGTTTACTTGAGTTCAACCGACTTTATGACCAATTACATGTCACCTTCGATAGTTACAACGGTGAGGCCTTCTATAATGACAAAATGGATGAGGTTCTTGACTTATTAGAAGCTAAAAACCTTCTTGTAGAATCTAAAGGTGCCCAAGTTGTTAATCTTGAAAAATATGGTATTGAACACCCTGCCTTGATCAAAAAATCAGATGGCGCTACTCTTTACATTACCCGTGACCTAGCTGCCGCACTTTACCGTAAACGCACTTATGACTTTGCTAAATCCGTTTATGTTGTTGGTAATGAGCAAGCTGCTCACTTCAAACAATTAAAAGCAGTGCTAAAAGAAATGGGTTACGATTGGTCAGATGATATGACACACGTTGCTTTTGGACTTGTCACAAAAGGCGGTGCTAAATTATCAACACGTAAAGGTAATGTTATTCTTCTTGAACCTACGGTTGCTGAAGCCATTAACCGTGCAGCTTCTCAAATTGAAGCGAAAAATCCAAACCTTGCTGACAAAGAAGCTGTTGCACACGCTGTTGGTGTCGGTGCCATCAAGTTTTACGATCTCAAAACAGATCGTATGAATGGGTATGACTTTGACCTTGAGGCCATGGTTTCCTTTGAAGGAGAAACTGGACCTTATGTTCAATACGCTCACGCTCGTATCCAATCTATTCTACGTAAAGCTGACTTTACGCCATCTGCAACCACCACTTACAGTTTAGCTGATGCTGAAAGCTGGGAAATTATCAAACTTATCCAAGATTTCCCACGCATTATCAAGCGAACATCAGATAACTTTGAGCCTTCTATTATGGCTAAATTTGCTATTAACTTAGCCCAAAGCTTTAACAAATATTATGCTCACACTCGCATTCTCGACGACAACTCAGAACGTGATAACCGCTTAGCTCTCTGCTATGCAACTGCTACTGTTCTTAAAGAAGCGCTTCGCTTACTCGGTGTTGACGCACCAAATGAAATGTAAGTAATAACATTACTAAGGCTGTCACATTTATGACAGTCTTAGTTTTTTATATTATAATAATAGCACAATATGTTACAGGAGAATGCCATGCCATCAGAAAAAGAAATATTAGATGCTCTTAGTAAAGTTTATAGCGAACAAGTAATACAAGCAGATGATTATTTTCGTCAAGCGATCTTCGAGCTCGCCAGTCAACTTGAAAAAGAGGGGATGAGCTCACTCCTAGCTACAAAAATTGACTCACTTATCAATCAATACATCTTAACACATCAATTTGATGCTCCTAAAAGCATATTTGATCTTAGTCGCTTGGTAAAAACAAAAGCTAGCCATTACAAGGGAACTGCTATATCAGCTATTATGCTTGGTAGTTTCTTAAGTGGGGGACCAAAATAAAAATACAGGCTGTTTGACCTGTATTTTTATTTATCATAATTTCTTCGGCGAATTTTAAAATCAGAGCTAATAACTTCGTCCACATCAATAATGGAGATAAAGGCATCTGGATCCAAACCAGCTAAAATACGTTTGACTTCCCGAACTTCAGTTGGGTTCAAGGTCACATACATGATATTGTAATCATTACCAGAGTAAGCTCCTTGACCTTTCAAGTAAGTCACTCCACGATTGATTTCGGTTAGGATAGCTTGAGCGGCAGCCTCTGAATGCTTGGTAATAATAATCATTCCACGGATAGTGTAACCACCATTTTGAACCACACTAATCATTTGGCTAAAAACAAAGCTTGCCACCAAAGTGTAAAGCATGTGTTTTAAATCCACATAAGTCAACGAAGCTGTCAATACAAGAGCATCCACCAAAAGCAAAGTTTGACCTAGCTTAGCTCCAAATTTTTCTTCTGCAATGCGACCAATAATATCCGTTCCACCTGTGGTTGCACCATAGCGAAAAACAATGCCACTCCCAATCCCTGAAAAGAGACCTGCCACTACAGCCACCAACATCATGTCATTTTCCAAGCCAAGTTCGATAGGAACTTTTTGCCACATCCAGATAAAAGCGGACATCAGAACTGTTCCATAGATGGTTAGAGCCAAAGAACGCTTCCCAAAAATCTTTGCCCCTAAAATAAAAAGTGGAAGATTAAATAAGAGAGAAGAGTAAGCAGGATTAATCCCAAAATGCGCGTGTAAAATCAAGGTTATTCCTGCCACACCACCTTCAGCCAAAGCATTAGCCATGTTAAAATTAACAAAACCGAAGGTATAAATGGCTACACCTAGGGCAATCAAAAACAGTTTTAGTAGTTTAGTCAATTTATCGTGATGTGCCATCCTTTATCCTCACTATTCTTCGCAGGCAACTCTAATGCTCATTTATTTTCTCTTTTTATGGTATTTGCTTTTAATAGTTAAAAATTCTGGGCTATTGACTTCATTAACATCAAAATAAGTGATAAAGGCATTGGGATCAACCTGAGTTAAAAAAGCTTTTAATTCCCTAATATCTCTTCGCCCCAAAGCCACATAAATCACTTTTTTACGGCGACCAGAGTAGGCTCCTTCACCTGTTAGATAAGTAACTCCTCTTCCCAATTCGTCCATGATGAACCGGGCAATTTTCTCCGCTTGTTCTGAAACGATAAAAATGCCACGGGCTGAATAACCACCTTGTTGTACCAAGCGAACAATTTGACCATACATAAAGCTAGCAATCAGAGCATACATCATTTGCGGCAGGGAAATATAAGTCAAAGAGACAATCATGACAAAAAGATCAATGCCTAAAAGAGCTTGATTCAGCTGTAGTCCTAACTTGTCTTCTAATAACTTAGCAATAATATCTGCTCCACCGATGGTTCCACCATTGCGAAACACAAGACCGCCACCTAGACCACCAATAATTCCAGCCATCAAGGAAACGACTAAATTGTCATGGTCCAAGTCAACGACCAAAGGAAAGCGTTGAAACAGCCACACAAAAAAGTAAAGTGATAAAATACCCGTTACTGTGTAAACCATGGCTCTTTTCCCAAAACATCTAGCTCCCAGCAAGACCAAAGGCAAATTAATCAAATAGCCTATCAAAGAAGGATCAATCTCAAAAAGTGCCTTACCAACTAGGGTGAGACCAGCTAAACCATTGGCTGCAATGCGATTAGCCATGTAAAAATAAACAAAAGCAAAGGCGTAGATAGCAGCTCCTAAAATAATAAAGCAAAATTTCTTTAACTGTAAACGTTGGTCAATTGACATGACACCTCCTGTGTTTTTCTTAATCATCTTCCACAAAACGACCGATAATTCTAACATTCTCAGCCACTGAAACAAAGGCTTGTGGGTCTGTTTTTAACATCAGCCATTTGAATTCTGGGTATTCTTCACATGTCAAAATGGTAATCAAAACTGCTTTTTGTTCATGCTTGTAAGTCCCTTCTGCGTCGTTGATACTGGTCACTCCGCGATGCAGACGTTTATGGATCATATGAATCACACGCTCTGGATGGCTGGTAACAATAGTTGCCTGCATTTTCTTTTGCTTGGTGAAAATGGCATCCGTAACACGACTTGATACAAAGATAGAGACCATAGAATAAAGGGCGTACTGCCAGCCAAATAAAATCCCTGCAAAGGCTAAAATTGCACCATTAACCATCAATGAGAGACTGCCCACATCCTTGCCTGTTCGTTTTCTAAGGGTCAAACTGACAATATCAGTCCCCCCACTAGAGATACGTGATTTGAGACCTGTACCAATTCCCATTCCCATAACCAAACCACCAAAAATAGCATTGATAAGAGGATCAGTCGTCAGCGTCACTTGAGGCATGATTTGAATAAAGAAAGAACTCATGCTGACTGTGATAAAGGTAAAAATGGTAAATTGATGCCCAATTTTATACCAAGCTAAAATAAGCAAAGGAATATTAATCAAATAAAACGCAAAGGCGATGGGAAAATCATAGCCTAAAAGACGATGACTAAGAGCTGAAAAAACCTGTGCTAGACCAGTTGCTCCACTTGAATAAACATGCCCAGGCTGGAAGAAAAAATTCACAGCAATACTAGAGAGAATGCCATAAAGCAGAGAAGCCGAAATCTTCTCTGCATATTTTTCTCTTGAAATACTTCTTAGAGCGTGGAGTAGGCCAACTTTCTTGGCCCCTCTACTAATGACATATTTAACTTTTTTCTTATAGGTTGTTTTCTTAATCATGACTTTCTATTTGAAGACTGAGTTCTTCTAATTGGTTTTCAGAAACAAGACTAGGTGCTTGCGTCATTGGATCAGAGGCTTTGTTATTTTTAGGGAAGGCAATAACTTCTCGAATATTGTCTTTTCCAGCAAGCAACATGACAAAACGGTCAAGACCAATTGCCAAGCCACCATGAGGAGGAAAGCCGTAGTCCATCGCTTCTAGTAAGAAACCAAATTGGTCGTTAGCTTCATCAGCGGTAAAGCCAAGAGCCTTGAACATGCGCTCTTGCATCTCTTTTTGATTGATACGCAGGCTACCACCACCAAGCTCGTAACCATTTAAAACGATGTCGTAAGCAATAGCCCGTACCTTAGCCAAATCACCCTCTAACTCATGAGCAGATTCTGGCGTTGGAAGAGTGAAGGGGTGATGAGCTGACATATAACGTCCTTCTTCTTCTGACCACTCAAACATTGGCCAATCAACCACCCAAAGGAAATTAAACTGCGACTGATCAATCATGTCAAGGTCCTTGGCAATACGATTACGAAGGGCACCTAATGTATTATTAGCAACCTCAAGAGTATCCGCTACAAATAAAACCAAATCATTCTCAGCAAGTTTTAATTGGCTTGACAACTCTGTCTCAATAGCTGTCAAGAACTTGGCTACTGGGCCTGCCAATTGACCATCTGTCACCTTAACCCAGGCAAGGCCTTTAGCACCAAATTGTTTGGCAAACTCAGTTAATTTGTCAATATCTTTACGAGAGTATCGATCTGCATTTCCCTTCACCACAATCGCCTTGACAGCTGGTGCTTCTGAGAAAACCTTGAAGTCATTTCCTTTGACAGTTACTGTCAAGTCTTGTAAAAGCATTTCAAAACGTGTGTCTGGTTTATCAGAGCCGTAGCTATTCATTGCTACATCGTAGCTCATACGTGGGAATGGTAGGGTTACATCTATTTCTTTTGTCTCTTTCATCACTTTAGCAATCATGCCTTCAACGATGTCTTGAATTTCTTGTTCAGAAAGGAATGACGTTTCCAAGTCAACTTGTGTAAACTCAGGTTGACGGTCACCACGTAGATCTTCATCGCGGAAACATTTCACAATTTGATAATAGCGATCAAAGCCAGCATTCATCAATAACTGTTTGGTTATTTGCGGACTTTGTGGCAAAGCATAGAAATGCCCTTGGCTAACACGACTTGGTACCAGATAGTCACGCGCACCTTCTGGAGTTGATTTTGTCAACATAGGTGTCTCGACATCGATAAACTCAAGGTCATCAAGGTAATTACGGATAGAATGAGTCACTTTTGCACGTAGCTTGAAGTTTTCTAACATTTCTGGACGTCGTAAATCTAAGTAACGGTAACGTAAACGCGTGTCATCACTTACTTCAACGTCATCTTTAATTTCAAAAGGCGTCGTTTTAGCTGTGTTTAAAATGGTCAAAGCAGATACTTTTAACTCAACCATTCCTGTCGCCAACTTATCATTGGCTTGTTGTCGAGCTTCAACAAAACCTTCCACTTCAATCACATATTCACTACGTAAGCGTTCAGCAGTTGCCATCACATCACTGGAAACTTCCTCAGGGTTAATGACTAATTGCATCACACCCTCACGGTCACGCAAATCAATAAAGATGAGACCACCCAAGTCACGACGACGACTGACCCATCCTTTCAATGTGATTGTCGTTCCAATGTGTTCTTCGCGAACACGCCCTGCATACATGCTACGTTTCATAAATAAATTCCCTAAAACAAACAGAATCCTGTGAAACCTGCTCGTTTCCAATTCCTTTCACTATATAAATCAATTAATTCATTCCCTACTATTATAGCAAAAAGCCCTTAAAAACCCCACCCATTTAAAAAGAGTTTTTCTAAAGATAAAGCAAAAATACTGAGCCGTCAGTATTTTGACATATCAAGTGTCCTCACAGAATACTAAGAAAGCTAATCAATCCCCTTACAGAAAACAAACAGGTGCAACTCCCTTCTAAAAAGAGAAGTTACACCTGTTTTAGTGATTATCTTCTAAACAATCATATCAACACAAGCTTATGACGACAATAAAATCATTAAGATAATAATTGCTCTGAGATGTTCGCAAAGTTTGTCATCATATCTTCAAAACTGACTTCCACTTCTTGACGACTACGATTATTCTTAATCACAGCTTTGCCTGCTTCAACTTCACTTTCTCCTAAAGTCATTACCAATTTTGCTTTAAAGGTATCGGCTGATTTAAACTGAGCCTTAATCTTACGGCCAAGGTAATCTCGTTCAGCTGTAAACCCTTGACGGCGAATGGCTTGAACCAATTCTAAAGCTTTGCTATTAGCACCATCACCTAACACAGCAAGGTAAATATCCATCTCTGTCTCAATTGGCAAGGTAATGCCCTGCTTTTCAATAATCATCAAGAGACGTTCTAAACCAAGACCAAAGCCAAATCCTGGAGTCTCAGGCCCACCAAAATAACCTACCAAACTATCATAACGTCCACCCGCACAGATAGTTAAGTCAGAACCTTCCACAGACGTGATGAATTCAAAAATAGTGTGGCTATAGTAATCAAGGCCACGCACCATATTGGTGTCAATCACATAAGGAATGTCAAGTGCTTCAAGCATATCTTTGACCGCCTCAAAGTGCGCCTGACTTTCCTCATCTAAGTAATCCAAAATAGAAGGCGCTTTTTCAACGGCTAGTTTATCTTCTTTTTCTTTAGAATCAAGCACGCGCAGTGGGTTTTCATCCAAGCGACGTTGACTATCTTTAGATAATTGATCACGCATTGGTGTTAAGTAGTCAATCAAGGCTTGACGATAAGCTGCACGACTCTCAGGACTCCCCAAACTATTTAAATGAAGGGTGACATCCTTAATGCCCAATTTTTCAAAGAGGTGATAGGCCATCGCAATGGTTTCAACATCTGTTGCTGGATTAGCAGCGCCGAAACATTCTACCCCAATCTGGTGAAATTCACGTAAACGACCAGCTTGAGGACGTTCGTAGCGGAACATGGAACCGATATAATAAAGTTTGACGGGTTTTTGGACCTCTGGCGCAAACAATTTATTTTCAACATAAGAACGCACCACTGGAGCTGTACCCTCTGGTCGCAAGGTAATGTGACGATCTCCTTTATCATAGAAATCATACATTTCCTTCGTCACAATATCAGTCGTATCACCTACAGACCGCGAGATTACCTCGTAGTGTTCAAACATAGGAGTACGAATTTCTCCATAATTATATTGGCTAAACGTATCACGCGCAACAGATTCCACATACTGCCATTTCGCAGCATCCCCAGGCAGAATATCCTGGGTTCCTTTTGGTTTTTGAAGTTTCATAAGTTTACCTCTTTGATTAGTTTTCTCTTTAAACATTCTACCATTTTTTCTTATATTTTAAACAAGCATATATCATTTGCTTTAGTTTGATAGTATTTTCACCATGAAATTGTAAAAATAAAAAGTTTTGTCAAGTAACTTTACTTTACAAAAAAGATATGTTATCATAGTGAAGTTGATGAAAATCAAAACTTACACATCGAAAGGAAGAACAAGAAAATGGCAGTACCTGCACGTCACACGTCAAAAGCGAAGAAAAACAAACGTCGTACACACTACAAATTGACAGCTCCATCTGTACAATTCGACGAAACTACTGGAGATTACTCACGTTCTCACCGTGTATCCCTTAAAGGATACTACAAAGGACGTAAAATCGCTAAAGCTAACGAAGCTAAATAATAGAAGGGAGATACCATGCGCGTAAATATTACACTTGAACATAAAGAATCTGGTGAACGCTTGTACCTTACTTCAAAAAACAAACGTAACACTCCAGACCGTCTTCAATTGAAAAAATACTCACCAAAATTACGTAAACACGTTACATTTACAGAGGTTAAGTAAGGGGTTCACTACACGTCATTAGACGTCAAAACATTGATTTTAAGCGATTTTTGAATTTTTGAAGTTCATTACATTGTAATATAAATCAATAAGAACTCTACCTTTTACTCTACCTTTTTTAGATGAATATATCATTTGGATATTGAAGTTAAGCCCTGTTATCATTTGGATGGCAGGGCTTTTTTATATTTGGTACACTAACTTCTTATCTATATTTTGGTGTAGCTGAAATTGACATCTACAAAGTTTAATGTTAAAATTCATTCAAAAATATATTTGAATGAGGTGTTTTATGATTCAAAATGTTGTTACTTCAATAATCCTGTATTCTGGGACAGCCGTAGACTTACTTATTATCCTAATGTTATTTTTTGCCAAAAGAAAAAGCAGAAAAGACATCATTAACATCTATTTAGGACAATTTCTAGGCTCTGTTAGTCTAATATTGCTAAGTTTGCTTTTTGCATTTGTCTTAGATTATATTCCTAGTAAAGAGATTTTAGGTTTGCTCGGTTTGATTCCAATTTTCCTAGGCCTCAAAGTTTTGCTTTTAGGAGATTCTGATGGAGAAGCTATTGCCAAAGAAGGTTTGAGCAAAGATAATAAAAACCTGATTTTTCTAGTCGCTATGATTACTTTTGCAAGTTGTGGTGCTGACAATATTGGTGTCTTTGTCCCATATTTTACTACCTTAAATTTAGCGAATTTGATAGTGGCTTTACTTACCTTTCTAGTCATGATTTATCTCTTGGTTTTTTCTGCCCAAAAATTGGCACAAGTCCCTTCTGTTGGAGAAACTTTGGAAAAATATAGCAGATGGTTTATTGCCGTTGTTTATTTAGGATTGGGGATGTATATCCTGATTGAAAACAACAGCTTTGACATGCTATGGGCTGTGTTAGGCTAGGAGAAAAAATTATGAAAAAAGATAGTATCTGTCAAGTGGGTGTTATAAATCAACAAAATGTTACAACCGCAACGAACTACCTTGAAAAGGAAAAAGTCCAAAAATCACTTCGTATTTTATCAAAATTTACCGATAATAAACAGATAAATATCATCTTTTATCTCCTTGCCGTCGAAGAACTCTGTGTCTGCGATATAGCCTGTTTATTAAATCTCAGTATGGCATCTGCCTCCCACCATCTTCGTAAACTAGCCAATCAAAACATCTTGGACACTAGAAGAGAGGGGAAAATTATATATTATTTTATAAAAGATGAGGAAATCAGAGATTTTTTTAATCAACTAGGATAACAACTATTTTTACTACTTTCTACTTTTCCATGATTATAGGGGGATTATATATGAAATTTTTTGAAGAAAATTATTCACAAGAAATACCTACTCGTATCAAAAATTTAAGAAAAAAACACAATATTACACAAAGCGAACTAGGCAATGCAGGTCAAGTTAGTCAAGTTGAAAGTGGTAAGCGACCAATTACGAGTTCGATGTTAGTTTATTTAAATGCTCTAACCGCTTCGAACTATACGTATATCGTTTTTGGAGAGTTAGATGAGTTTATTGAGAATCTGTTTCATTATTTTTTCAGTTCTATTTTATATAGAGATTTAGAGGCTGTAGATGAAAACCTATATTCTTTCATGAGTGATGATTTAATTTCAATCCAATCAAGTTGTCTAAGTATTGCCAAGACATTTGCAAATTTCAATATTCAAAGAAAAAGATTTATGATTTCTACTGAAACTGAAATGGATACTTTTCACAAGAAAGATGACATTGACGTATGGGTTGGTGGAAAAAGTTATAACCCCGCTAGGAGTTTTAGGAATAATCCAATAAATGAATTAACTGTTATTGATTTTGAAGAAATGGCTGATATTCTTTTGTTGATGTTGAGAGATAATCTAATTAGGTCGTTTGAAATTAATGTCTGCAACACACTGTTCGAATTAGATAAAAATGGTGAACCGACAACATTTAATCTAGATAAAATTGACTCAATAATCAATAAGTGGTGGTCTGAGAATGTCTCAACAGAGATAATACCCAACCTCATAAAAAAACTTAGAGAAAATCCCTTGTTTAATATCGGATTTATGGTAAATGATATATTAGAACGAATGTATAAAGAGGACATACCAAAGTCTTACCTTACTTCTGTTCCATTAGTTATTTCCAAAAAAGCAAGGTCAACTTTATCGATTAAGTCAAACGGAAGTCAAAAAATAGATAAATCAAAATTTGCACAGATTTTGTCCCTTTAGAGACGGATGACTTACACATTCAACGTGGATTATTCTTCCCTTGGAGAAAGGGGATTTCAGAACGCTTGGCGATTCCTGATTTAGATAAATTTTCATCTAACTTACAACAGGGGAAAATTCCTGTCATAAAGCACTTCGAACTCAATTTAGATAAGGGGAGTCACTGGGCTATTGCTGGAAATTCAGGTTCTGGGAAACCGTACGCTCTCACTTACTTCTTGAGTGTCCTGAAACCTAAGTCCGGCCTAATTATCATTGACCCAAAATTCGATACCCCTAGCCAATGGGCAAGAGAAAATAAAATTGCCGTTATCCACCCAGTAGAAAACCATTCAAAATCTGATTTCGTTTCACAAGTCAATGAACAATTAAACCAGTGTGCAACTCTCATTCAGAAACGACAAGCTATCTTGTATGATAATCCCAATCATCAATTTACCCATCTAACTATTGTTATTGATGAAGTCCTCGCTCTATCAGAGGGAGTCAATAAGAATATCAAAGAAGCTTTTTTCTCCCTACTATCACAAATTGCCTTGTTGGGACATGCTACTAAAATCCATCTATTCTTGGGAAGCCAGCGTTTTGACCATAACACTATTCCCATTTCAGTGAGGGAACAGCTAAACGTATTATTGCAAATTGGAAATATCAATCAGAAAACCACTCAATTCTTATTTCCAGACCTAGATCCAGAGGGAATTGTCATTCCAACAGGACACGGAACAGGTATCATTCAAGTTGTCGATAATGAACACTCCTATCAAGTTCTACCCTTACTCTGTCCAACCTACTATACTAAGCGAGGTATCCTATGACCACTAAAACCTACTTCATGAGAAGCTTCAATCTCATATTATACTTACTGCTTATTGCTCCAATCTGCTATGTGTTCGGTTGGCTGTTCAATCTTGTTTCAGTTCAATTATCTACCGTCACATTTGTCAATCTGGATACGGTTAAAAACGTTACTGATACCATTAGTTCTGTATGTTATGGATTCGCTCTTATTTCTTTACTTCTAGCCTTATTATCTGGATTAAAGATGATACAACGCTTGAATACAGATAGCCTTGGGAACTACTGCCAATCTATTTATCGCACCTTTCTATTAAGACACTTCCTTTTCCAGCGTGAACGAGTACAGAAGGTAAGCAACTTTGAACACCAGACCGTTACCACTATCAATCCAATCCATAACGGGTTTAACCGAGCTGTACGTAAGTGTATCGTAGATATACGAAAAGATGCCATTACTGTATTTCTAAAAGTTCCTAGAGACCAACAGGGGCAAAAAATCCTAAAGGATACGGGAGTACAACTGAAAGAAGAGATTGTCATCCAACACACAGACTATTATTTCTCTTCTCCTGTTCGAGTTCGTAACCAATTGTGGTTTATTGGTCAAAAGCGTTAATTCCTTGGGGCTGTGGCTTGCGTTAAGCAAAAGCCAGACAGCCCCTTTTTTATATTCTTATCTATCATGACCTATTGGGGTTACTACGACAACGAAAGTTAGAAGCTGTGGGTATTTATTTATCTTGAAAAGATTGCTGAACTAACGCAATAACTACTCTACCATTCACTCTACCTTTTATTAAGCAACTATCAATAAATATTGATACAATAAGGTTTATAACAGCTAAAATAGAAAATACTTAACCTTTACAGAAGTAAAATAATTGAGATGAGAAAAGCCTATGAAATGAACGTTTCAAAGGCTTTTTTCGTGTTTAAAAAAACAAATGAAAAAACAAAATAGAGAGTAGGGTTATTAACACTGTCAGTCCTGTGTACGCAATAACAATCCATGCTTTTTGATAAGGATATTTTGCTTTTTCTTTAATCTTATCAATCTGATCTAAGCTCTCACCCTTTGCTATAGCTTCAAGTTATCGGTAAGTCTGAACATCATATGTCTTTTTAAATCGCTCAATTCTTAAGGCGATACGCATGATTATCAACCATAAGATAGCAACCGGACCATATCCCCACCAACCTAACCAAGACATTATAGGATAAATACTGATAGCAATTAGGAGTGTCCCAAATAACATAATATGCGTATTCCTATCACATTGTTTAATCTCCTCATCCTTAATAATTAAAGTCATTTTTGGGATATCTTCTGCTATTAGTTGCTCTAAAGGAACCTGTAAGGACTTACTTAACATCAAAAGATTTTGCAGGTCTGGATAGCTTTTACCGTTTTCCCAGTTTGAGATAGTCTTCTTGAAACATACATCATTTCAGCAAGCTCTTCTTGTGACATCTGTAATTTTTTTCAATAATAAGATAACTGGTTTTTAAAGCCCATAATAAATCTCCTTTTTAATAGCTACTATAATCCTTCTTCAATAAGTTTACTATCAAAAGTCTTTGACCTAAGCTTTTTTTCGTTTATCTTTTTAATAATTATCGTAAGGTTTACAGTCTTTGTAAATTTTATTTACAACTTTGACAATCAAACTTGACTTGATCACAAAGACATGGTGTTTAAGGAAAATATCTTCAAAATTGAATGTATTATTTATTAGGAACAATTATTTTAGTAGGGATATGCAGCTTTGTGTCAGCAATTCTTTAAATTTATGATACAATAAAATCATTCTTTTCAGGAGGCAACAATGGTTTCATTTATTTCAAGAGTTTTTAAAGGCATGATTATTGCACTAGGTTTTATTTTACCTGGTGTATCCGGTGGTGTTCTCGCAGCCATTTTAGGAATCTATGAGCGAATGATTTCCTTTTTAGCTCATATGAGGGATAACTTTATTGAAAATGTCTTATTTTTCTTACCAGTAGGAATTGGTGGTATTTTAGGTATTGCTCTCTTTTCTTTCCCCGTTGAGTTTTTGCTTAAGCACTATCAAGTTAGCGTCTTATGGGGATTTGCTGGCGCTATTGTCGGCACTATTCCTAGTCTGATTAAGGAGTCAACCAAGCAGTCTCAAAGAGACAAAGCTGACTGGCTATGGCTAGTCCTTACCTTTGTTATTTCAGGACTAGGTCTTTACTTCTTAAATGACTTAATCGGTACCTTACCAGCTAACTTTTTAACCTTTATTTTAGCAGGTGCCTTAATTGCTTTAGGAGTACTGGTCCCTGGACTAAGCCCGTCAAATCTCTTACTTATCTTAGGACTCTATGGTCCTATGTTAATAGGGTTCAAATCTTTGGATTTATTAGGGACTTTCTTACCTATTGCTATCGGAGGAGTCCTAGCCATCTTGGCTTTTTCTAAAAGTATGGATTATGCTTTACAGCACCATCATTCAAAAGTTTACCACTTTATCATTGGTATTGTATTATCCAGCACGCTATTAATTCTTATTCCAAATAGTAGTAGTCCCGAATCCATTTCCTACAGTCATGCAGGTATCTTAACCTGGCTTATGGCCTTTGTGTTATTTGCTCTTGGTATTTGGCTCGGACTTTGGATGAGTCAATTAGAAGAAAAATACAAATAACCTTTACAGTTTGTTGACAAAAAGTTGACGCCAACAAACTAGTGCTCTATCTCCCCTTAGATTTTTCAATATCTGAGGGGTTTTTCTTTGCAATTGATTCATCATTTAGAATATCGGTTAAACACTTAGTAAACTGGGCAGTCATTCCCCATATGGTTTCTTCTAGATTTTCATAAAACGGAATACTACGGTACTCTTGACTAAATTGGTAGTATTTCCCATTACGAATACGGTCAAAAGGAAAATCCGTTGTCTCAATAGGAGTGACTTCTAAACGATAATAGACAGGATCAGTGAAAAGTAGCTGACGTAAAGGTACTATAAAGACCTTGTCAACTTCTTCGTTAGGCTGTATGCTTTTCCAGTCATCAACGACTAATTGACCAACGAAACAATGAATAGTTCTAGAAGACTGTACTAAATAATCAATTTCACCCCATAGCTGGATCTGGGACGCATCAACAGTCAATTCCTCAACTGTTTCTCGGATAGCAGCTTCTTGAAGTGTCTCCTGATTTTCTACTTGTCCCCCTGGGAAAGAAACTTCCCCCGGTTGTGAAATATGCTGACTTCTGACTTCATATAAGACATGCCAGTCATCATTGACAAGAATAAGAGGTAAAAATACGGCGTACCGCTTCTCCTCTCCTAGTGGTTTTGCCTGATACTGTTTTAATAAGTCCTTCATAGTCTTCCCTAATTTCTCTTTCCGTTAATCTTATCTTCATCATAACCAATCCTAGCTTTTTGGTCAACTTATTACTCCTAGTTAGTGATTTTTGATATATATGTTATTTTTTTATATATAAAATATTGACATATCAAAAAACTAAGCTTATACTATATATGTAAAATAATTATATATAAAATTTTTATATATGAAAGGAGCCTAAAATGTATTTTCCAGTATCGGCTACCTTGATTGAATTTCTGATTTTAGCCATTGTCGAAAAAAATGATTCTTACGGTTACGATATTAGTCAAACCATTAAACTAGTGGCTAATATCAAAGAATCCACTCTCTATCCTATTCTTAAAAAATTGGAGAAAGCAGGTTTTTTGACAACTTATAGTCAAGAACATCAGGGACGAAAGCGTAAATATTATGCTGTCACTTCTTCGGGGAGAGCACAGCTGATTTTTCTAAAAAAAGAATGGCAGAGCTATAAATTTGCCTTAGACGGGATTATTGAAGGGAGCTTAAGACATGACAAGGACTGAGTATCTAGCAGAACTAGATAAATACTTGCGCAAACTACCTAGAGAAGACTACCATGAAGCGATGGAATATTATATTGAATATTTTGATGAAGCTGGTCCTGACAAAGAAAGCCAGGTTATCGACGATTTAGGAAATCCTAAGGAAGCTGCCAGTGAAATCATTTCAAATGTTCTAGGAAAACACTTGGCAACTCCCGAGAAAACTCCCAAAAATCGGGCAACAATTATTGGATTAACCATTTTGTCCCTCTTTGCTGCTCCGATTGCTTTACCCGTATTGCTGGCGTTGATTCTCTTTATTATTGCCTGCCTAATGCTCGGGCTCACAGCTATCTTTGCCGCCTACATTTTTGGGCTTGCAGGTATTCTTGTCGCAGGAGTGACCCTGTTTGAAAGCTTGACCTTGATTGGCTCATCTATTCCTGCACAAGCTATGGGCATCGGCAGCGCCTTGTTGTGTTTTGGTGGTGGTCTTCTTATTTGGATTATTGCCACAGCATTCCTTCGTTTTTCAGGACGGGCTTTTGTTGCCTTTATTAAGTGGATCAGTAATAAGAAAGGAGCTCAAGCATGAAAAATATCTCACGCAAATGCTTTATGACCAGTGTGGTATGTATTATTCTAGGAGGCATTCTTCTAGGGACTGGCTATGCAACTGGAGGACTTCAGGACATTAAACACCAAACAGCTCCCAAAAAGGTCATCAAAACATTTGACCAAATAACTGCTCTTGATATTGACAGTTCTGCCTCAACTATTACAGTAGAGACAGGACCCGTTCAAAGACCAACAGTGACCTATTACACACATCCTAAACTTATTGATCCTATCGTCACAACAGTAACAGGTAAGACCCTATCTCTTTCGCAAACACCTAAAGACGTTGTCATCACTGGTGGAATTGAAATTTTAGGTTTTACTCTCAATAATAGTCGTCAAGAGAAGAACTACCGTTCTATTACCATTACTGTTCCTGAAAAAACTAGCCTCAATGAAGTTAAGGCAAGTAATGTCCCACATACCACTTTGTCAAATCTAACTGTCCAAGATATGCAATTCGATGGCAATCTTACTCTTTTACATACCAAAGTCAAGAAAGCTACTATCACTGGTATGTTGGAAGCCACTAAAAGTCAGTTAACAAATCTCGAGTTAAAAGCTGACTATTCTTTTTCAAACCTGACTGATTCTAGTGTGGAAAATGGGACCATCAGCTTAGGAAATGGACAACTAACTACTAAAGATACCACTCTAAAAGCTGTCAATATTCAATCATTACACCCTGGTGGTATAGAAGCCGAGAGAACAACCCTTGAAAATGTGACCTTCACTGTTTCTAAAAGCAAAGAAGAAGAGGAGAACGACTACTATGACAATGATGCTATCTTCACCGCTCATGCCCTTACCCTTAAAGGGACTAATACTATTACTGGTGGTGATATTGATGTTGACATAACCTTGACAAAAGCAAAGGCCATCGCCTACAGAGCAAGGACCGAAAATGGTAAAGTCTCCCTTGGCTCACAGCTGACACCAGCTAAGATTGGTAAGGAATCAACTTCAGATGTTATTTCTTATGTGGCTGAGAATAAAGCAGCTACTGGAAATTTAACGGTTAATCTCAATAAGGGAGACATTACTATCAAATAATCTTAACAAGACAATAAAAAACTTGACAGAAATTGTCAAGTTATTGTCAAAATAAGACAAAAAACAGCATCTAGTGTAACTGCCTTAGATGCTGTTTTTTTTTTGAGGTTATTTTATTTAGACTGTTTTCTTGGGACGATAAATGAGTAGTGCTAATACCATAAATGCCAGTAAGAAACCAGTTAAGACTTTCACTTCTACTCCAATATGACCTGATAATGAAATGGTTTGTCGTAAACCAGATACCACATAAGTCATTGGTAAGAAAGGATGTAACTTTTGGAAGAATGCTCCACTTAACTCAATGGGGTAAGAGCCACCTGAAGAGCCAACCTGAAGCAATAACATGACCAAAGAAGCAAAAGAGCCATATCGATCATCCCAACCGACCAAAGCTGTGACAAGAGCCATAAACGTCCAACCACTTAGCATAATAAATCCTAAGGTTTCCATACCATAACGGGCTTCAAACCCTAATAATTGAATAGCTAAGTAGAGAACAATGGATCCCATAGTCGAAATAAAACCATTAATAACAAATTTTTGTTTAGCCCAATCCCATTTATCTTTGACCGGACGACCAGATAAAGAATTAGCAAAAATGACGTTGGTTGAAAGGGCCACAACCATTAGAGAAACAGCAATCATATAAGGTGCCATCCCGATCCCATTCGTCTTAACACCATCTTTGTCTTTCTCATTTAACACAAGAGGTTTTGCGACAGCTTTAGCATTTTTATCAGTCACAGAAACAAGCGATAACTGCTGAGAGGCTTTGGCTAAGGAACCATTTAAGGTTGACAATCCTGTTGATAATTCAGTCAATCCGCTCGTTAATTGATGACCACCCTGACTCAATTGAGAACTACCATCAGCTAGTTTAGTAGCACCTTCTGATAATTGATGGCTACCATCTAGTAATTCTCCGGACTTGGATGACAAGGCATTGGCACCTTCTGAGAGTTTTATTACCCCAGAACCAATGGCAGTATTATACCTGTTTAATTGTGCTAATCCTGTTGTCAATTGATTACTTCCTGGTAGAACTTGTTGATTTAAGCTACCATTTACCTTTGCTAATCCCGTTGATAATTCAGTTAAAGCAGAACTTGCTCCCGGCAAAGCTTGATTGGATTGATTAGCAATCTGTGCAACAGCTTCCTTAAGTTGCTCCAAC
This sequence comes from Streptococcus pyogenes, assembly GCF_002055535.1. Classification (NCBI taxonomy): domain Bacteria; kingdom Bacillati; phylum Bacillota; class Bacilli; order Lactobacillales; family Streptococcaceae; genus Streptococcus; species Streptococcus pyogenes. The sequence continues at coordinate 1,871,373 of NZ_LN831034.1, forward strand.
TGTTTTGACTGATCTTCTTGAGAGAGAGACTGTAAACTTGTTGACAAAGTTTGAACAGAACTTAAAATAGTTTGGGCTGCAGATACGGTCTGACTTTTATCAGATTGACTGAGGGCCGCAGCTAACTCTCCTTGTTGTTCAGCAGTTAATGATTGGTAAACGCTAGTAGCTTGGAGAGCCGATAATTCTTCATTCTGAGCGGCAGTCTCTTCAGCAATGACTTGTTTGGCAGCTTGAGCGATAGCTCCTAAGCTATTACCTAACTCATCAGCATTAAGGTTAGGGGGTTGCAATGTTGATAGCTCTGTATTTAGTTGCTGAATGCCTTGATTTAGGACTGGTAGTCCTACAATTAAGGATTGAATTCCCTTAGCTTTCTCGTCAGAAAGTGTTGTTGCTTGTGTCAACTGTGAAAGACCCTGATTAAGCTGAGAAGCTCCCTGGGATAACCTAGAAACCCCATTCAGATAATTGGGGATGTCCGTTGATAATGTTCCTAACCCATTCTTGACTTGGTTGACACCATCTGTATAGGTAGTCAAACCTGATGTCAATCGACCAGTACCTTGTTGAAACTGTTGGCTAGCACCCGTTAAGGCTGCTAAGTTCGTCGAAAGTGTTTGACTCCCCGCCTGAGCAGTCTTCGCTCCTGAAGCAAGTGCTTGACTTCCAGCTGAGGCTTCTTTTAATCCTGATTGGAGGTCTGTCATACTGCTAAAAACTGCTGAGGTATAAGTCTTCGTAATGTTTTGCGAAACAGACTCTTTCAGCTTAGCCATCGCTGTTTCCCCCATCTTAGCAGCGACCATTCCATGTCCTTTACTCGTTTGGTAACGGATAGTTAATTTTTGGGGTTCGGGATTTAATAAGGTTGCTGCCCGTTGAGAAAGATCTTCGGGTAAAGTAATAACCATATAATAATCACCTTCTTTAAGTCCCTCTTGAGCTTGCTTAGCTGAGACAAAATGATACTCTAAATCTTTACTTTTAGACATCTTGTCCACCATATCATTCCCAATTGTCAATGACTTATCAGCTCTCTTTGCAGGCTTATCATGATTAACAACAGCAATGGGAAGGTCATTGACCCGACCATAAGGATCCCACATTGAGCCTAGAAAGGATAAATTATATAAGGCAGGCACTAGGGCCACACCAATCATTGTAATCATTAATTTTGGATTTTTAATAAGTGTTTTCAATTCTTCTAACATATTTTCTCCTAAAATGGACATACTGTTCAAAAATTATGATAAAATATATTATACAATTTAAATTTAAATTTACAAGAGAAAAAAATTCACTTTTGGACATTATGTCTAAAAGTGTTCAAAAGGAGAGATGGTAGATGGTCAACCGTAAAGAAAATACGAAGCAAGCAATTTTAAAAGCAATGGTTATGTTACTAAAAACCGAAAGTTTTGACGATATTACCACAGTTAAATTATCTAAAAGAGCTGGAATTAGTCGCTCTAGTTTTTACACACACTATAAAGATAAATATGAAATGATTGACTATTATCAGCAAACCTTTTTTCACAAATTAGAATATATTTTTGAGAAAAAATATCAAAATAAAGAACAAGCCTTCCTTGAAGTATTTGAATTTCTCCAAAGAGAACAGCTTCTCTCTTCCCTTTTGTCTGCTAACGGTACTAAAGAAATACAGGCCTTTATCATCAATAAAGTTCGCCTACTCATCACTACTGATTTACAGGACAAGTTCAGTACCGAAGAGTTATCTCAAACGGAAAAAGAATACCAAAGTATCTACTTAGCCCATGCTTTTTTTGGTGTCTGTCAAAGTTGGATTGCTAAAGGTAAAAAAGAATCACCTCAAGAAATGACACAATTCGTTCTCAAAATGCTTACGAGTACCTAAATAATAACCCTTACGAAAGTATCATTTTACAAGTCATCAGCCTTAGTGATAACTTTTTTAGAAGCCATAGTAAAATGAAGGGATCAGGATAAATTTGTTATGAGATACAAAAAAAGCCTATTAAATAGGCTTTTTGTAAGTTTAATCTTAAAATTAAAGCATTTTGTTATAGAATTCAACGACAAGTGCTTCATTGATTTCTGGGTTAATTTCATCGCGTTCTGGAAGGCGAGTCAATGAACCTTCAAGTTTTTCAGCATCAAATGATACGAAAGCTGGACGTCCAAGAGTAGCTTCAACAGCTTCAAGGATTGCAGGTACTTTCATTGATTTTTCGCGAACTGAAATCACTTGACCTGGATCAACGCGGTATGAAGGGATATCAACGCGTTTACCGTCAACAAGGATGTGACCGTGGTTAACGAATTGACGTGCTTGACGACGAGTAGTTGCTAAACCTAGACGGTAAACAACGTTGTCAAGACGACGTTCTAAAAGAACCATAAAGTTGAAACCAAGAGTTCCTTCTTTGATTTTTGTAGCTTGAACGAACAAGTTACGGAATTGTTTTTCACCTAAACCGTATGAGAAACGAAGTTTTTGTTTCTCAGCTAACTGCAAACCATATTCTGAGAGTTTGCTACGGTTGTTTGGACCGTGTTGACCAGGAACGTAGTTACGACGTGCCAATTCTTTACCTGTGCCTGTAAGTGATAAACCAAGGCGACGTGATTGTTTCCATGATGGACCAGTATAACGTGACATATTACATGTCCTCCTCTAAATTTTTTGAGGAAATAACGGTTTAAAAAATCCTGATTCGTGCAGGGGGTTTTCGCCTAAACAGCAAAGGTTACTTGAATAGATAACCACCTGTTGACGAGCTTCATATTTTTCTGCTGTTATTTCGCACAAAGAACAGTTTACCATAAGAAAGTTGTTTTGTAAAGTCAGTCTATCTATCATCTCACGCCGTACGCATGAAAACTTTCTCTTCATCCTTTTGTGCCCGGACATCAATTTTGAAAAGATTCCTTTTTAAATCAATCATCTGCTTAGCCTCTTTCTCCAAATAATTGGACTAAATAATCTTCCAAATGGACAGAAATATACCGTTGTTTGCGACGATAACTGAGGTCTTTTTTAGGAAATACCATCACTTTGAGAAAATATAAGCACATTTTTCGGATAAGATTTAGGTTAAATGCGGCTCTTTTATCCAATGTCTGATGATGATCTTCATGATAAACAACGTCCAATAACCAGTGCATACTCTCTATCTGCCAATGACCTCGTACACAATTGGCAAATGTGAGGACATCCGGCTTAAAGCTAAAGATAAAATAACGATTCTCTTGACTCAGCTGACCATCCTTATCAATCGTGTTACGAGTCATCCCAATACCACGTAACTTATGCCATTTGGGATAATTTTGACACAACCATTTGATATCGGAAGACACCCAGTATTCTCTAACTTCAATCTGTCCCCTAGATTTTTCAACAGTCTGATAATACTGTGCATTTTCTTGGAGTTCTTCCAATAAGTTGACATCACTAAAATAAAGAGCAATATCATCATAAAGTGTTTCTTGATTTCCTTTGACGGCTAAGCAATAGTCTGCTTTACCTTTTATAATCGTATCAACGATAGCCGTCTGCGTGCCCATTGCGTCTATCGTTACAATGCTTTTACGGATATCAATTGTCCGCAATAGCTGAGGGATGGCAACAATTTCATTACTTTTCTCCTCAACCGCTACCTGTCCCAAACTAAGATGATGACCCCCATCATAAGCCGTTACAATATGAACAGGCTTCTGATTTTTACCTCGATTGCCTCGAATCGTTTTACCGTCCACTGAAATCAGTTGATGAACGGCATCTAAGCTTGTCAATGATTGCTCAAATTGAACTTTAAGCTCTTTTAAACGGTCTGAATTAACAAGACTAATCACACGCTCTAAGGTATCATGAGACGGACAACCTTCACTCAAATCAACGTAGGTCGCAAACAATGGTTCATTCATTTCAATAAAATCTTCCATCTCCTTCCAGGTTTCAATGCCAGCTAACTGACAAACGAAGACAAGAAATAGAATGGTTGATAAGGGGTAGCGAATTTTCCAAGATTGACGACTATCCAATTCAACTGCGCAATCATCAATAGAAATAATAAAATCAATCATCGTAGTCACCTCATCTATAGTGTACTACTTTGATTGATTTTGTCATTATGAATCTAGTTTTCTGAAAACAAAAGTTTCTTCATGCGTTTGGCGTGTCTATCATCTGATGATCAGTTTAATATTTTAAGGTCAGATATGAGACGAACCACCACTGATGAATTAAGAAGACTATATTATAAGAAGTTATAGTTATGGTAATAAAGACAACTGTCATTAACAAAAAATAATTTAAATGCTAATTTGCAGTTCTTAAACCTTGACTGTTTTTTTCTTAGCTCTCTATCAAAAGCACTTCACTGGAAACTCTTAATGGCTCTGAAATGGCTAGTATATTGTATTTATCAGGGGAGGTTTACTCGTTTGTTCACTTCAAGATAGTTTTACCGGATACTTCAAGCTCCTCTATTAATTACACTTGTGTCAAAACTTTATTTCACGATAATCTTTTAACCTTAGTACTAAGATCATTTGCTTAACCATGGTGAAGACCTCTTTTTTCCTTCAATCTAACCTAAAAATATTATCTTTTATAGGAATTTTTTCAAAATAAAAAGAATACAGGCAGAATAATCTTCTATCGCTAATAATTATATCAATTTATTGTAAAGAAAAAGCCTCTATGAGGCAAAAATCAATCTAAATAACGAATTAATGTTTTTTCTGTCAAAATATCTGAATAGGTGTATGATTCGACATAAGAATTATCAATTGCTCCTGGAGTATCAGAGCTATCACTATACTCAATGATAAAGAGTGAACTGTAAACTTCAATAAGCCTACCAATTTTATTTTTTTCCCGTTTCCGTCCATTCTCAAGGGTTAATTCTACTAACTGTCCTTCATGGGCTCTTATGTCCTCTTTAATTTTTTTCATTTTTGCAACATCTGTAAATGCATCGCTCATTTTTTGTCTCTCTTTCTTATCTTTCTTCAAACTGGGCTATACTTGAGAATTTGTTGTATTCTTTTTGGAACATCAGTTTGACTGTTCCACGCGCCCCAGCTCTATTTTTCTCGAGGATAACTTCAATTGTGTTATCTTCAACAGCTTCTTCAGCATCATCACATTCTTTACGGTAATAATCGTCCCGGTATAAGAAGGCTACAATATCGGCATCCTGCTCAATAGATCCTGATTCACGAATATCTGATAAAACTGGTCGTTTATCTTGCCTTTGCTCAACGCCACGAGAAAGCTGACTTAGGGCAATAACTGGTACTTTCAATTCTTTAGCTAGGATTTTAAGCTGTCTTGAAATATCTGAAACCTCTTGCTGACGATTTTCGGGTTTAGTTCCTGTAATCAACTGTAAGTAGTCAATTACAATGAGACCTAAACCACCATCCACTTCTTGAGACAATTTCCGTGATCTTGCGCGGATTTCAGTAATTTTAATCCCGGGCGTATCGTCAATATAAATCGGTGCTTCTGCCAAAGCTCCCTGAGCAATTGTTACATTATTCCAATCCTGATCTGTGAGTTGCCCTGTTCTTAAACTGTGCGAATCAACCATTCCTTCTGCTGCAAGCATACGATCTACTAAACTTTCAGCACCCATTTCCAAAGAAAAAATAGCAACAGTCTTTTTTTGCTTAGTCCCCACATTTTGCGCAATATTAAGAACAAAGGCAGTCTTCCCCACTGCTGGCCGAGCAGCTAAAATAACTAATTGATCTGGGTGTAAACCTGTTGTAATCTTGTCAAGGTCTCTAAAACCAGTTGGTAAACCTGTAACATTTGAAGTCTGCTTAGAACGTGCTTCTAAAGCCTCGTAATTAACTTTTAGCACATCTGAAATTTTGCGAAACCCACTACGATTACTATGTTCATTGAGTTCAATTAAAGCTCTCTCAACTCCAGCGATAACCTCTTCTGGTTTTAAAATTTCATCATAAGCTAGGTTGACAGATTCTGTCAACCTAGCAATAATATCACGCAACATAGCTTTCTCAGCTACAATTTTAGCATAATATTCTGCATTAGCACTAGTTGGGACACTATTAACTAGTTCAACAATATAGGATAAGCCACCAATACTTTGCAGATCATCTTGATCATCTAGGATTGTTCTTATAGTGGTTGCATCAATGGCATCATTACGATCGCTGAGGGTAATCATTGCCCGAAAGATAATTTTATGAGCGTACTTATAAAAATCGTCTGGACTGATAAATTCTCTCACTGCAATCAGCTTATCAGGTGAGATAAAGATTGACCCAAGAACAGATTGCTCTGCTAGTAAATCTTGGGGTTGAACTCGTAATTCAGCTACTTCAGGCAACCTCATAACCTCCAAATCTTGTGATGTTTTTTATATTATGCTTCTGTGATAGCCAATTTAATCTCAGCTGTTACTTCCTTATGTAATTTCACAGGAACTTCAATTAGACCAATGGCGCGGATAGGATGATCTAAAACAATATGACGTTTATCAACTTTTACACCAAATTGCTTTTGCAATTCTTCTGAAATCTTTTTAGCTGTGATGGAACCAAATGTACGTCCATCTGGACCAACTTTTTCTTGAAATTGAACACGTGTTTTGTCCTCATCCAAAACAGCCTTGACAGCTTGAGCTTCTGCTAATATTTCAGCTTGAGCTTTTTCTTCAGCTTTTTGTTTTCCTTTTAATTCACCGATGCTTTGACTAGTTGCTTCTTTAGCTAAATTTTTCTTAATAAGGAAATTTTGAGCATAGCCTGTTGGGACCTCTTTGATTTCTCCTTTTTTACCTTTTCCTTTTACATCTGCTAAAAAAATAACTTTCATGATTCTACTTCTCCTGTTTCTTTCATTGTCATATTAATAGTTTTCAATAATAAGTACTTCGCTTGGGGAAGACTGATATCCGTTAACTGACAGGCAGCAAGATTAAAGTGGCCTCCTCCACCTAATTTTTCCATCACACGTTGAACATTGATTTTACTACGACTTCTAGCTGAAATAGCAATCTTATGAGAAGCTGTTTCAACTAATACAAAGCTAGCCTCAACGTGAGCCATTGACAGTATCGTATCTGCAGCTTTACTAGCAATAACATTGCTATAAAGATGATTTTTTTCTCCTGCAGCTACAATGATACTGTCACCAAGACGTTCTCCTTGTAAAATAATTTCATTTATTTGCTTATATTCTTCAAAATCTGTTGCGGATATATTTTGAATTTCAACACTATCACTTCCTTTGCTTCTTAAGTAACTAGCGACATCAAAGGTACGACTTGTCACTCGCGTAGAAAAATTTTTAGTATCAAGCATAATACCTGCCATTAAAACACTGGCTTGGATCTTATTTAAACATTTTTTAGCATTTTGAAATTGAATTAACTCAGTGACGAGCTCCGCAGCACTACTTGCTCCACTTTCAATAAAAGTTAAGATAGCATTATCAGGAAAATCATCATCTCTTCTGTGATGATCAACTACAATAACATTTTGAAACTGTTCATAAAATTCTTTAGAAAGTGTTAAAGATATCTTAGAATGGTCAACCATTACTAAAAGTGATCTTGGAGTCACTAAACCCATTGCTTGAGAAACACTGATTAGACGAGTCTTTCCGTCAGCCTGCAATCGCTCAATAGCCCTTTCAATATCTGGACTCATCTCATCTGGATTGTAAACGGCAAAACTATTTTCAATAATGTTACCTGCGAAAAATTGCATACCAACAGCTGAACCTAGTGCATCCATATCAAGTTTCCTATGTCCAACAATAAAAACATTGTCCACCATCTTGATTCGATCTGAAATAGCTGTCATCATAGCACGGGTACGTGTTCTTGAACGTTTAACTGTAGAAACAGACCCTCCCCCGAAATAAATTGGATTCGTATGATCCGCATTTTCACGAATGACAATCTGATCACCACCACGAACAAGCGCAATATTAAGATTCTCAAGAGCTACCTGTCCAATCTGGCTATGATTTTCTTCACCAAAAGAAATTCCTATGCTGAGTGTTAAAGGGCGCTGAGCATCTTGAGCTTCTTTACGAAACTCTTCTAAGACAGAAAATTTATTATCCATCAAATCATTTAATGTTTTAAAGTCTGTAAAGAAATAGTAGCGATCCATATTAACACGACGGTAAAAAATCCGTTTTGACTCCATAAACTCATCAATGAAGTTAGCTACAAATGAATTAATTTTTGAGGTATCTGCATCTGATAAATCATCAGTGATATCATCATAATTATCAACCGAAATAATGCCAACAACCGGTCTTAACATACTAGCATCAGCTAATTGCCTGTTTCCCACAAAGCTATCAAAAAAATAAAAAATTCCTGATGATACATCAATATAAGAAGTGTATTTATTACCAGAAACTTCAAATGTTTGAGAAATATCTTCACGACGTTTTTCCGTAATAATTTGCTGAATCAAACCGTTTTGTATAAAACCCTCTTCAGTTGTAAAAATTAATTCTGCATAAGGATTATACCATTCTACAGCGTTGGTCTCTTGATCAAATTGAACTACTCCAACAGGCATATTATCAAGTAGCGTTTTTAGGTTATCTTCTGTTTGTTCATTTAAGAGCTCAATATGAGCTAAGTCTGATAATTGATAAGCTTCTTTTTGATACCATAAAAGAGCAACAACAAATAGCAAAACGAGAAAAATAGCTAATAATATTAATATTTTTGATTGCATAATACTGACACAAAGTGCCAGCAGTCCAAATAAAATCAATCCCATCATAATCAAATGAATGGTTTCAAAACGAAATTTTTTCATCTTTATAACCTCTTAAGCACACATTATACCATAAAAAAGCCCTGAAATACAGAGCTTCCACTTGCTTTGAGATTACAATTTCATTTCCATTTAATATTTTCGATGAGCTTTTCCGTTTCCTTCTAAATAAATCATCAAGATACTGATGTCCGCAGGATTGACTCCTGAAATACGACTAGCTTGTCCAATTGTTTCAGGATTAATTTTCTTAAATTTCTGACGCGCCTCAGTTGCAATAGAATCAATAGCATCCCAATCAATATTTGTAGGAATACGTTTTTCTTCCATGCGTTTCATCTTAGCAACCTGATCTAAAGCTTTGCGAATATAGCCTTCGTACTTGATTTCTGTTTCTAAAAGTTCAATGATTTTAGCATCTAAATCTTCAGCCGCAGGACCAACAAAAGAGACTGCAGTCGCATAATCAATTTCTGGACGACGCATGAATTCTTTAGCAGTCATCGCATCGGTTAACGGTTTGAAGCCTAGATCTTGAACGCGGTCATTGGTTTCTTTAATCGGTTTTAATTTGATACTGTTCAGACGTTTTAATTCGTTATCAAATTGGTTTTTCTTAATTTCGAAGGCCTTCCAACGCTCATCATCAACCAACCCAATGTCGCGACCAATCTCTGTCAAACGCATATCAGCGTTGTCATGACGTAAAATCAAACGATACTCAGCTCGCGATGTCAACAATCGATAAGGTTCCAAGGTTCCTTTGGTAACCAAATCGTCAATCATAACGCCAATATAGGCATCGCTCCGTTTCAAAATAAGTTCTGGCTTACCTTGAACTTTCAAAGCAGCATTGATTCCAGCAATAAGTCCTTGGCCAGCAGCCTCTTCATACCCAGAAGTTCCATTAGTTTGCCCAGCCGTAAAGAGTCCTGAAATTAGCTTGGTTTCAAGTGTGGCACGTAGCTGGTGAGGTAAAACAATATCATATTCAATAGCATAACCAGTGCGCATCATTTCAGCCTTTTCAAGTCCTTTGATCGAATGAATCAAATCTTTTTGGACATCTTCTGGAAGACTCGTTGACAACCCTTGAACATACACTTCTTCTGTATCACGCCCCTCTGGCTCTAAGAAAAGTTGATGACGTTCTTTATCAGCAAAGCGAACAATCTTATCTTCAATAGATGGGCAGTAACGAGGGCCTACACCTTTAACAATGCCAGAAAACATCGGTGCTCTGTAAAGGTTCTGATTAATGATATCATGACTAGTTTGATTCGTATAAGTCAACCAGCAGGGAATTTGATCTTTGAGATAATCAGCATCTTTTGACATAAATGAAAAATGATTAGGTTTGTCATCACCTGGCTGAATTTCCGTTTGATCGTAATTAATAGAAGATGCTTTGACACGAGGAGGCGTTCCTGTTTTGAATCTGCCAATTTCTAAGCCGAGTTTTTTTAAATTATCTGCTAAGGTTACTGATGCCAAACTATTATTAGGCCCAGAAGAATATTTGAGTTCTCCTAAAATAATTTCGCCACGCAGAGCTGTTCCTGTTGTCACTACAACTGCCTTAGCTGCAAATTTTTGTCCTGTGGCTGTTAAAACACCTACAACTCGTCCATCTTCAACTAGAATATCATCAATCATCGTTTGGCGAAGAGTCAAATTAGCCTGTTTTTCAACCGTATGTTTCATTTCACGCGCATACAGGGATTTATCTGCTTGAGCTCGGAGAGCGCGTACAGCTGGTCCCTTACCTGTATTAAGCATTTTCATCTGGATATAAGTTTTATCAATATTTTTACCCATTTCGCCGCCAAGAGCATCAATCTCTCTAACCACTATCCCTTTGGCAGATCCTCCAATAGAAGGATTACACGGCATAAAAGCCAACATATCAAGGTTGATTGTTGCCAATAAAGTTTTACAACCCATACGACTAGTGGCCAAACTGGCTTCAACACCAGCATGACCTGCACCTATGACAATGACGTCATAGCTTTCTGTAAATTCATGTGTCATTTTTTTAAAATCCTTTATTTCAGTCTATTCATTTAAAATCATACGCTTTAGTTTAGCCTTCAATACGGACAATATGTCCTGGCCATTTAGCCAACTCGGTTTGTAAAAACTCAGGAACAAGATTCATTTGATCCAGTTGATTGATTGGAATCCATTCACAAACCTGTCGCTTGCATTCTCTATCATTTCTAGTTTAGGGTCTTCTAAGGGGCTTACCAAATAATGAAATTCAATATTATGCCAGAAAACATCATCGATATCAAAATGATTCTCAACCATAAAAGCCAGTTGATTAACCTTAGCTCGAATACCAACTTCCTCTAAGGTTTCACGTAAAACAGTTTCATGCGTTTTTTCACCTACCAAACTTGTACCACCAATGGTGTAATATTGGTCATCTGCATCTCTAGTTAAAAAATTCTTACCATTTCTAACAATCAAGCACTAGCTCGTAAACTAAAGTTATCTGACCTCTAGTGATTCTAAATTCCAGTCCTATTAGCCATCTCATTTCTAGAGCTAAACCATAAAAAGGGCCAAAACCCTAGAAGATTGCAGGACAAAAAAACCTACAACTTTCATGAGCTTTGACCATCATTCCGATTGTTACTATCTATTTTAAAAAAAATGATTAGTGATTGTCAATATTGATTTCATCACAGACCTTTACAGTAATGTCAATGTTTTTACAACTCTGTCAATCTATTGTAATGTTTTTAAAATGATTACAAAAGTATCACTATGTCTAATCTAGCGAGGCGAGAAATAAAAATGTCATCAGTATTATCATACGATTTTTTGATATCTTCTAAAGTAGTAAAATACAGATACTGTTGTTTCTAAGTCTACAAGTAAGAACGCCGATAACAAAACCATAAAAGTATAACTAGGAATTTCCAATAATTTTTTACACATTTAGTATTAGATAATAGGTACTAATAATCATGAAATAATCTGTTTTACGAAATACCTAATCATCAAAATATCTGTTGTAATACTAGAGAAAGTGAGTCTCATGATCGTATGATTTCTACAGTAACTAATAAAGTAATGACTCAACTTTTACGAACTATTTTTAAAAATAATGTGATTATATTTAAAATATACAGATATCATAAATTAATCCATTAACGCATGATTGGCTTTTATAAATAATATCATATGATGTCAAAGGAATTGTTGAATGTCCCTTTCTTTTTATCTTAATAAAAGATTCATTAAATGTACTGACAAGGCTGCCCATTTTTATAAGCCATGTCAATCATACCACCACCAAGGCATTCTTTTCCGTCATAGAAAACAACAGCTTGACCAGGAGTAATCGCGCGCTGTGGCTCTGCAAAAACAACTTCTGCCTTATCTCCTCGAACATGCACCGCCACGTGTGAATCGGGTTGACGATAGCGAAATTTAGCAGTACATTCAAATGTGAACTCTTCTGGCATCTCACGTGTAAAATGGATGACTGAGGCGTCAAGACTATTTGACATTAGGGCTTCATGGTAGAAACCTTGACCAACGTATAAAATATTTTGCGACAAATCTTTACCGACAACAAACCAAGGTTGATTATCCCCACCATGCTGACCACCAATGCCCAGACCCCCACGCTGACCAATAGTATAATACATAAGGCCGGCATGTTCTCCCATATCGCGACCATCAATAGTCATCATGCGACCTTTTTGTGCCGGTAAGTACTGGCTCAAAAACTGTTTGAAATTCTTTTCACCAATAAAACAAATACCTGTTGAATCTTTCTTTTTAGCCGTTGCAAGCCCTGCTCGCTCAGCGATTTCTCTAACTTCTGACTTTTGCAAATGACCAAGGGGGAATAAAGTCTTTTGTAGTTGTTCCTGTGATAGTTGACTTAAAAAGTAGGTTTGGTCTTTGCCATTATCAGCTCCACGTAACATGTGAACCGTACCATTTTCATCACGCTTGACTTGAGCATAGTGTCCCGTTGCTACATAATCTGCACCTAAAGTCATGGCATAGTCAAGGAAAGCTTTAAATTTTATTTCCTTATTACACATGACATCAGGATTTGGAGTACGACCTGCTCGGTATTCGGCCAAGAAATATTCAAATACTCTGTCCCAATATTCTTTTTCAAAATTGACTGAATAGTAAGGAATACCGATTTTATCAGCAACGGCTGCTACATCTTTGTAATCTTCAGTAGCTGTGCAAACACCAAATTCATCTGTATCGTCCCAGTTTTTCATGAAGACACCAATAACATCATAACCTTGCTCCTTTAAAAGTAGAGCTGTTACAGATGAATCAACGCCACCACTCATACCAACGACAACACGTATCTTTGAGTTATCTGTCATAAAAAATTCTCCCATCAATAATAAGATAGAAAAAGATAATCATCATATTATGAATATTATGATTCTTTTTCTTATCAGTTAACGTACGATTGAAGGTCGTCGTTTTCAAAAGTCGATTTGAAGGTCGATTTTGAAGCGCCATCAGCGCAAACCTTATTATAACAATTACTGCGTGGAATGCCAATCATTTTATTGCTCAATAATTTTTTATTATAAAAATAATTTTTTATAATTATATTGCTGTTTTTTGATATTTTTTTGTTATAATAAACATAGAAATAAAAAACGGAGTTGCCTATGAATACACAAAAATTTCAATCAGTTTTTGACATCATTGGGCCAGTAATGATTGGTCCATCAAGTAGTCACACAGCTGGTGCCGTCAGAATTGGTAAGGTAGTCCATTCCATCTTTGGAGATATTCCTGATGAAGTGACGTTTCACCTTTATAATTCATTTGCTAAAACCTACAGAGGACATGGTACTGATAAGGCTCTTGTTGCAGGAATTATGGGTATGGGTACTGATAATCCTGATATTAAAAATTCTCTAGAAATTGCTCATCAAAAAGGGATAAAAATCTATTGGGATATCTTAAAAGATAGTAATGCTCCCCATCCCAATACTGTTAAAATCAGTGTCAAAAAAGCTGACAAAACACTTAGTGTTACTGGTGTTTCAATTGGAGGAGGAAACATTCAAGTAACAGAACTAAATGGTTTTTCTGTCTCGTTATCCATGAATACTCCTACTATAGTTACTGTACACAAAGATATTCCCGGAATGATCGCAAAGGTAACTGATATCCTATCTTCCAATAATATTAATATCGCCACAATGAATGTTACACGTGAATCCGCTGGTGAAAAAGCTACTATGATTATAGAAGTCGATTCTAGAGAGTGCCAAGAAGCAGCCAACCAAATTGCAAAAATTCCTCATATTTATAATGTCAACTTCTTTGACTAGAAAGGAAAGCTATGTTTTATACTATTGAAGAACTTGTCAAACAAGCTGACCAACAATTTAATGGAAATATTGCTGAACTCATGATTGCCACGGAAGTGGAGATGTCTGGAAGAAATCGAGAAGATATTATCAAAATCATGTCACGCAATTTACAAGTTATGAAAGCAGCTGTAACAGAAGGACTAACCTCAACCAAATCTATCAGTGGTTTGACAGGGGGCGATGCGGTCAAAATGGATAACTACATTAAAAAAGGGAACAGCCTTTCTGATACTACTATTCTTAATGCTGTTAGAAATGCTATAGCTGTAAACGAATTAAATGCTAAAATGGGACTTGTCTGTGCAACACCCACTGCAGGAAGTGCAGGATGCTTACCAGCAGTGCTCGCAACAGCTATTGAAAAACTTGACTTATCAGAAAAAGAACAATTAGAGTTTTTATTTACTGCAGGAGCTTTTGGTCTTGTTATTGGAAATAACGCCTCTATTTCTGGTGCAGAAGGTGGATGCCAAGCAGAAGTTGGTTCTGCAGCTGCTATGAGTGCAGCTGCTCTTGTTAAAGCAGCCGGTGGAACATCTCATCAAGCTAGTCAAGCTATTGCGTTTGTTATCAAAAATTTATTAGGACTTGTCTGTGATCCTGTTGCCGGCCTAGTAGAAGTGCCTTGTGTCAAACGCAATGCCCTAGGAGCAAGTTTCGCCCTTGTCGCAGCTGATATGGCTTTAGCTGATATTGATTCTCAAATTCCTGTTGACGAAGTTATTGATGCTATGTATCAAGTCGGCTCTGCCATGCCAACTGCTTTCCGTGAAACAGCAGAAGGTGGTTTAGCCGCTACTCCAACTGGACGACGTTACAGCGTAGAAATATTTGGCGAATAAATAGATAGTTAGAAAAATTCTTAGAAATATTTGAAAGCGTTTTATTTTTCTGCTATATATTCACTAAAATGACTAATAGATAGCTATCAAGCTATGTTGTTTCCCCTTAGAAACAACTTCTAGTAAATTGTTAAAACTCAAAAGTGTAGTAGTGTAAAATACTGAAAATTGCTAATGACCTTATAAACATTTAAGAGTTTTTTTCCTGCTTGTTATCAGTATAACTGCCTTAAATATCAGAGGCACTTAAGTGCTGGTCAGTTTTCCTAAATAATACGAGCTATATTCCCGATAAGGCAATGTTTTGTTTTGAGACTAATTCATCACTACAAATCATAAAGACAATTAAATACCAAAAACCTATTGTTAGTAAATACTAACAATAGGTTTTATTTCTTCCAGCCATGTTTATTTAGTAACCCCAAGCTGATAAACCTTGTGCACTATAGGCTTTCAAGGCTGCATTGACTTGATCTTCAACCGTTGCTGTAGAACCCCAACCTGGCATTGTCTGGAACAACCCTGATGCCCCAGAAGCATTAGCTGCGTTAGGATTTCCATTAGATTCACGCGCAATTATATGTTCCCAAGTTGATTGTGGAACACCTGTTGCTGCTGCCATCTGTGCCGCCGCTTGACTTCCTACAATACCAGCAGTATTTCCATTGGAAAGTACCACATTGTTTGGATTATAGGCTACTGAAGATACCTGCTGAACAGTTTGAGTCACTTCTTGCTGAACAACCGGTACTTCCTCTGTTACTGTCGGAGCTACAGAGTTTTCTACTGTGGGAATAGGCTCCGAAGCAATGCTCTTTGCTTTTTCTTTGCTTTCTTCTTTAGTAATAGCATGATTATTTTTTGGAGCCTTGTCGATTGTTACCATTTTACTTTCTGACTTCTTAGCATAAGACTTAGTATCAGCATTTTTACTTGAGAAGGCAAAAATGATGGCTAATATTGTTAGAGCTAACGCTACTAATCCAAAATTAAAATAACGTTGTTTTAAATTTTCTTTCTTAAACATTCAATAATACCTCACTTTTCTCCGTTATCCATAATATCTTTTAATTATTACCTCGTTATTGAAGATATATTAAAAATATTACAACTACATTGATATTATAAGAAGTTGTAAAAAATCATAAAACTCTTCTTCTTAGCAACATTAAAAAGCGGGATAATATCATTAAACTAAGAATTTAGTTCTGTATTGAACAGGACTCAGTCCTTTTAGATTTCGTTCGATTTGTTATTATTGGGAGGATTAATATAGTTGAGATAGCGGTTTTCAATTCCTCAAATGAAGAAAAGTACCTCAATCATTAGATATTGTATCTAACTTTTGAGGTACAATTCACTTCTTACTAATAAAGAAAAGTTTTGTGCTAAAAAATATTACAAAGAGGTTTTCAAGAAAAAAAGTAGCAAACCCAATAAAGAAACTATTCCAATAGCTAAACTATCTTTTAGCTGCCAGTCTAATTGACGATATTTAGTTCGCCCTTCTCCTCCCTGATAACCTCTAGCTTCCATAGCAATAGCTAATGCGTCGGCTCTTTTAAAGCTTGAAGCGAAAAGAGGGATTAAAATAGGAATAATGGATTTAACTTTTTGAATTAAATTTCCCTCTCCAAAATCAACTCCACGGGCCCTTTGTGCATTCATAATACGCGTGGTATCATCCATTAAAGTAGGCACAAAACGTAAACTTAAAGAAAGCATTAGTCCGATCTCGTGAGCTGGAACTTTAAATCTTGTTAAAGGTTTTAATAATGATTCAACTGCATCAGATAGGCTTAAAGGTGTTGTCGTCAACGTTAACAGCGTTGAAAAGAAAATAATTAGAACGAAACGCATAAAAATTAAAATAGCTTGGCTCAATCCTAAATCAGTTATGCTAATGAACCACCAACTAAAAATTACTTTTCCTCCTTGTGAGAAAAACATCTGAAATAAAGTCGTGAAGAGGATAATACCAATCATTGGTTTAACCCCATTTAAAAAGAAAGACAACTTGATTTTTGACAAAAAAACAACTGCTAAAGTAAAAGTCAACATCAACAAATTTGTCACAACATTGTTAGCCCAAAAGATAATGACAATATAAATAATCATCGCTAATAATTTACTTCTTGGGTCAAGACGATGAATGAGAGAATCTCCGGGAATATAACGACCAAGAATCAGCTTATCCATGTTTTAGTACCTCTCTTAGCTCCTCTAAGGTAATAGGCAAAGAAGAGATAGGTATTCCTCTATCAACAAGCCTTTGAGCAAGTTTAGTCACCTTAGGAACTCCTAACTGTTTTTTCTCAAGCAAACTGACTTGTTGAAAAATTGTTTTGGGTTTTCCTGATAAAATAATTTTACCTTTGTCAAGAACATATACAAAATCTGCGTAATTGGCCACATCATCCATCAGATGGGTTACTAAAACAATAGTCATGCCAGATTGGTGTAACTTTTTAAAAATAGTCATTAATTCTTTACGCCCTTTAGGATCAAGACCAGCAGTCGGTTCATCTAAAACTAAAACCTTTGGCTGCATAGCAAGGATACCCGCAATAGCAACACGACGCATTTGACCCCCTGAGAGTTCAAATGGATTCTTTTCAAAAAGATTTTCTGAAATCCCAACAAGAGCTAGTTTTTCACGCGCTAAAGCTTCTGCTTCCTCCGGAGAGACCCCAAAATTTTGAGGGCCAAAAGCAACATCTTTCAAAACTGTCTCTTCAAATAGTTGACTTTCTGGAAATTGAAAAACTAATCCTACATGTTTTCGAATAGATTTAATCTCTTTATTTTTAGAGTGATTCGTTATATCTTGTTTATCTACGCTGACAATTCCCGTTGTCGGAACGTGTAAACCATTTAGCAATTGCATAATGGTCGATTTCCCGGATCCAGTATGTCCGATAAAAGCCGTATAAGAACCATCTAAAATATCTAAATTAATGTTAAAAAGGGCACGCCCTTCAAAAGGAGTCCCTGCTTGATAAGTATAACTTACATTTTGGAGATTAATTGACATAACTGATTTTCTAATTCCTTTTCTGTGAGATATCCATAGTCAACAGGATAACCTTCTTCTTGAAGCATCTGTACAACAGATGTTGTAAAAGGGATATCAAGACCTAATTGGAGTAGTTCATCCCCTCTTGCAAATAATTGTTCTGGTGTTGATGTTGATTCCACTTGACCATCTTTCATCACTAAAACTCTATCACTAAGAGCAACTTCATCTAAGTCATGAGTAATGGAAATAACAGTCAGCTGGTAGTCGTCACGGATGTTTTTTATAGTTTTGATTAACTCTAATCGTCCTTTAGGGTCAAGCATACTAGTAGCTTCATCTAAAATAATAATTTTAGGCTTCATAGCAACTGCACCTGCAATAGCTACGCGCTGTTTTTGGCCACCAGATAAACGGGCTGGTTCTTTTTCTTTAAAGTTCTGCATGCCGACTAACTCTAAAGCATGATTAACCCTCTCTTTTATATCTTCATGTGCAATACCTTTATTTTCAAGCCCAAAAGCAACATCATCTTCAACAGTTGCTCCAACAAACTGATTATCAGGGTTTTGAAAGACCATACCAATTTTATGACGAATTTCCCAAACATTAGTTATGGTTAGTAGATCTCCATCAACAATAATAGACCCTGATTCTGGTTCCAATAATCCATCAATTAACCGAATAGTCGTTGATTTACCAGATCCATTATGGCCAATGATAGACAGCCACTCACCTTGTTTCACATGAAACGATACGCCATCTAATGTTGGTTTTTCTTGGTCTTTATGGTAATTAAATGTAACTTTTTTAAGTTCAATAATAGCTGACATGTTATTTAAACGTATCCTTAAAAAGAAAGCTTGCTCCTTTAAAATAATCATATCCAGAATAAATAGTGAAAAAAAGAGCAATATAGAGTAAGACGTTTCCTAGGAATATCCAATGGCAAAGTAATAAAATAATAGACAACATTTGTGTCGCTGTTTTGATTTTTCCCGGCATAGCAGCTGCAAGGACCTTTCCTCCGGTTTCAACAAGTAGTAATCGAAGACCAGTTACTGCCAATTCTCGGCAAATAATAACAGCTGACACCCACGCAGGAACTAAGCCAAGTCCAACTAACATGATAAAGGCACTCATGACAAGCATCTTATCTGCTAGAGGATCGGCAAACTTTCCAAAATTACTGGCTACATGCCACTTACGCGCAAGATACCCATCTAGATAATCGGTAAAACTGGCAATTGCAAAAATCACAGCTGCAAAAATATGCCACCCCACCTTATTAGATGAGGAAGTAATAAAAAGAAAGAAAGGAATCATTGCGATTCGAACAAGAGTTAATAGATTAGGAATATTTTCTTTTTTTATCATTAGTCTACCTTAATTATTGGATCTTAAACGTGATATAACTTAAGTCAGTACTTGTTAAAGGTGATAGATCAACAGGTTGTCCATCAATTGTTACAGATACACCTTTTGTCACACCAAGTGTCAACAATGATTCTGTTATTTCTGCAGGTAAAGTCGCTGTATAAGTTGGCGAGTCTTGAGTCAATGTTATACCACCTTCACCAATTTCTGAATTTGTTAGAGAAATCCAACTACTTTGTGCCTCGGTTAAAGACACACTGATATCAACGGTCTCTTTAGATTTAGTAACAGTCGCTATTAAATAATTACCCGACCCCTCAGTTGTGACTTGAGTTTTGCGATCATTTGAATTATTTTTTAAACCGTTAGTAGACTGCTCAGAGGCTTTAAGCAAAGCAACTTCAGCTTCTTTAGCTCTTTGACTCTTTTCGAATTGTTGCCAAACACCTAAAATGATAACACTGATAATTGCAAAAGCAATCGTTCCTAATATAACTATGGGAAATAGTGACGTTTTAGAACGACTGTCAGTGCTATTTCGCCTCATACGTGACACATTTTTTTTAGGAATTAACCTGTTATCTGATTTAAATTGGCTAACAGGCGATATCGTTTTTAGTGGCGATTTGCTATCTAAACCAACAGTCTTTACAGGGATAACTAAGGTTTCTTTGTTTTTAGAAACTTCTAACGGTTGACCATACCCCATGCTCTGATGTGATAACAACTTCTCTTGTAATCGTTTCTTACTTAACTTCTCTTCAACAATCTCAGTTACAGATTTTATATCACTGTCTTTTTTGGAATTAACTTGATAACGGTATCGTCTTTTTAAAGTATTGAAATCTAACTCAACAATGTCAGCATATTCTTTTAAAAATTGATCAAATTTTTCTTCCGGAATAATTTTAAACTGATCCAATTCCATTGCCAGCAAGTAATGGGAAGAAATCCCTGTCTTCAATTCTATATCATCTAGTGTGATATTTTTTCCAACACGCGATTCTCTTAACACTTCACCAAGACTTTTTTCACTCATACAGGTACCTCAAAAATAATATAGTAACCCTATTATAACAGATTTTCATCTATTTTGGGAAGACTGTGAAGTCTGAAGCATCAGCTTTTTCAAAAAATGCTTTTCCAATTGTAACAACATCTTTTAGAGTGAGTCTTTCTATAATTTTTGGAATATCAAAATATGTTTCTTTATCAGAATCAGACAGGTATAGACTGAACTGATGGGTTAAATGTTCTATAGAGTCTAAACTCTGAATAAAGTCACCATACATTTCTTTTTTTAATAGATTTAAGTGCTCATTTGTAAACTCTTTTGATATCTTTATAGTAGCTAATTTTTGACGGATATAGTTAGACATTGCGATAGGCTCTGGTGTATCAAGTGATATTAATACAAATTGAAAATTATGATGAATTTCAACATCCACATCAAATGAATCGTCTATTTTACCATCTTCATATAGCGTATGATAGATTTTAGAAGTCCAACCTATAAGCATTGATAAAAATAGCTTCAAGGCAATACGATACGTTAATAGTGAATGCTGAGTTAAGGTCAGATACCCTCGAAAACCAACAACCAGCTTGGCAGTAGTAACATCCATGTCAACAGAAGATGATTTAATGACAGGATAGTAGTGTAAAGGATCAACAGTTACCCTTTTTCTATCTGGATAGGATAATGTGGTTTGAAACCTTTGAATAGCTAAAAAAGTTTCGTCAATATCAATATCACCGACAATGAATAGACTCATATTAGTAGGTTGGTAAAAATAAGTATGATGCGTTTCCAATAATATTTTCGTGATCTTTTGAATGGATGCTTTTGAGCCAGCAATATCATTAGCTAAACTTGTTTTTGGAAATAAGTTCTGAAGGATTCCACTATATGCACGGTAGTCAGCATCATCTTGATACATATCAATTTCTTGCCCGATTATTTTTTTTTCTCTACTAACAGATTCATCTGTTATATTAGCAGAAAGAACAAAATATTGAAGGAGTTCCAAATTTTCCTGAAATTTACTAGCTGTTGAAAAGAAGAAACTCGTTTGGTTGAAAGTTGTAAAGGCATTTGTCTCTGCTCCTAGCTGTGTAAACTTTAATGAAATATCTCCACCTGATTCATCTTCAAAGAGTTTATGTTCTAAAAAGTGTGCAATACCTGCTGGAGCATCTCGTGATTCGTCATCGACTGTCAACTTATTGTCAAGAGAACCGAAACCTACTGTCAACATAGCTGTTTTTTCTAAAAACCCTATTTTTTTTATAAAATAAACAGTTAAACCATTTTCTAATTTTACATAGTAAAGGTCTTCGTCAATATTAGGATAGTTTATCTTTACTAATTTTGTCATTTTATATTCCTTCTAAAAAATAGACAGTTTGAAGCTTTAAAAGATTAGCTACTTTAATGATATCTGCTTTATTAACTTCATTAACCCCTTTAATCCAATTTTTAATAGAATAAGAAGAATCAATGTAAGAAGATCTGTATATTCTTTCAATTATATTTTTATTATAATCTTCTGATAATAAGGCATTATTCAACAACATCGATCTGGTCTTTTTAATCAATTGTTCTGAGAATCGTCCCATTTTAATGGCATTTAATTCTTGGATGATTAGTTGTAACGTTTTAGTGCGATGTTGACTGTCAATTCCAGTATAAATTTCAAATAATCCTGTATAACTATCAAAACGACACCCTATACTATAAGCAAGTCCTTCTTCTTCTCTAATTTTTATAAAGAGACGGGAATGTGCAAAAGAGCCTAACAACCCATTTAAAAGAACTAAAGCATAATAGTCACGTTGTCCAAAAACTGAAGGGAAGTGATAAGCTAATTGTAAAATAGATTGATGAACTGCTCTTTTTTCAATAGATTCTTTAATAATATTGACAGAATTTTGTAAATGAAAGAAATTTAGGTTTTTATTTCGGTTATCAAGTGGAAATTGATGAATTAGCTGAACAACGCGATAATCATCAAAATCTCCTAAAATGAAAATATCAATCTGATCTTCATTGAGCATTTTATGAAATTCTTGATAGCTAGTATAGGCAGTCTCTTTTGCAATTAGTTCTGGGCTACCATATTCTGACATTTGTAGATTCTTATTACAATAAAACAATTCTTTTACCTTAAGAGAGCTGTAGTAAAAAGAATCCTCTCTATCTGACTCGATGTAGTTAATCAAATTATTTTTTTCAGTCTCAAAAACTTTAGGCTGATACTGGGCGATGGATAATAGGGGTGAGAACAAGATATCTTTTAAAAACTGAATCATTTCATCTAGTATTTTTTCCCCATTGCAAGCATATCTATCTTGAATAAAAGTAATATCGATATCCACAATATGAACTAACCCTTTTGTTAACACGTTAGTTGACAAGCTAGCTCCATAAAGTCGTGCTAATTTTTCTCTAAACTGCCTAACAGTTGGATAACACTCATTAGCTGTTGCTAACATCTGTGCCACTAAGACTCTTTTTGCTACTGTTTTTTGGTTCAAATCACCTGAAAAACGAAAGGTAATATGATTGGTTTTAAACTGTTTGGTCTTAATCAGATGAAGTTGTACTCCCTGAACAATTTTCATAATGTTTCCTTAATAAATAGTGTGATCCTTACGATTATACCATTTTTATTCAGGTTAGGTGAGTGATAACTTTTTTTGACTTAATTGTCGGGATTCTAGTGTTAGTAAAATATAGTTTTCTACAATATATCCTTTACCAGTTATCATATTTCTTGATATTTTTTAAAAATCAAAATATATCTATTTTTTTCACAAAATTAGATAAAACTATTTGAAAAGTTTGCTAAAATAATTTATAACAATTCAATTATTTTGAGATAATTTATATTAAATAAATTATCCTGATTTTTCTTTTTTTGGGGGAAATTTTTTAATTTAAATACATTTTTATTAAAAATATTTCTATGACTAGTTGACATTACCCCTTATTTATATTAGAATATCGAGGTCCCTGTCTTTCAAGGAAATTAAAAAAGAAAGAGGTGTAATTGTGCCTATTTTTAAAAAAACTTTAATTGTTTTATCCTTTATTTTTTTGATATCTATCTTGATTTATCTAAATATGTATCTATTTGGAACATCAACTGTAGGAATTTATGGAGTAATATTAATAACCTATCTAGTTATTAAACTTGGATTATCTTTCCTTTATGAGCCATTTAAAGGAAAGCCACATGACTATAAAGTTGCTGCTGTAATTCCTTCTTATAATGAAGATGCCGAGTCATTATTAGAAACTCTTAAAAGTGTGTTAGCACAGACCTATCCGTTATCAGAAATTTATATTGTTGATGATGGGAGTTCAAACACAGATGCAATACAATTAATTGAAGAGTATGTAAATAGAGAAGTGGATATTTGTCGAAACGTTATCGTTCACCGTTCCCTTGTCAATAAAGGAAAACGCCATGCTCAAGCGTGGGCATTTGAAAGATCTGACGCTGACGTTTTTTTAACCGTAGATTCAGATACTTATATCTATCCAAATGCCTTAGAAGAACTCCTAAAAAGCTTCAATGATGAGACAGTTTATGCTGCAACAGGACATTTGAATGCTAGAAACAGACAAACTAATCTATTAACGCGACTTACAGATATCCGTTACGATAATGCCTTTGGGGTGGAGCGTGCTGCTCAATCATTAACAGGTAATATTTTAGTTTGCTCAGGACCATTGAGTATTTATCGACGTGAAGTGATTATTCCTAACTTAGAGCGCTATAAAAATCAAACATTCCTAGGTTTACCTGTTAGCATTGGGGATGATCGATGTTTAACAAATTATGCTATTGATTTAGGACGCACTGTCTACCAATCAACAGCTAGATGTGATACTGATGTACCTTTCCAATTAAAAAGTTATTTAAAGCAACAAAATCGATGGAATAAATCTTTTTTTAGAGAATCTATTATTTCTGTTAAAAAAATTCTTTCTAATCCCATCGTTGCCTTATGGACTATTTTCGAAGTCGTTATGTTTATGATGTTGATTGTCGCAATTGGGAATCTTTTGTTTAATCAAGCTATTCAATTAGACCTTATTAAACTTTTTGCCTTTTTATCCATCATCTTTATCGTTGCTTTATGTCGTAATGTTCATTATATGATCAAACATCCTGCTAGTTTTTTGTTATCTCCTCTGTATGGAATATTACACTTGTTTGTCTTACAGCCCCTAAAACTTTATTCTTTATGCACCATTAAAAATACGGAATGGGGAACACGTAAAAAGGTCACTATTTTTAAATAATATGTGCATCGAGTAGTTAGAGAAGGAGTAATTTTATGAAAATAGCAGTTGCTGGATCAGGATATGTTGGATTATCACTAGGAGTTCTTTTATCACTTCAAAACGAAGTCACTATTGTTGATATTCTTCCCTCTAAAGTTGATAAGATTAATAATGGCTTATCACCAATTCAAGATGAATATATTGAATATTACTTAAAAAGTAAGCAATTATCTATTAAAGCAACTTTAGATAGCAAAGCAGCTTATAAAGAAGCGGAACTGGTCATTATTGCCACACCTACAAATTACAACAGTAGAATTAATTATTTTGATACACAGCATGTTGAAACAGTTATCAAAGAGGTACTAAGCGTTAATAGCCATGCAACTCTTATCATCAAATCAACAATTCCAATAGGTTTCATTACTGAAATGAGACAGAAATTCCAAACTGATCGTATTATCTTCAGCCCTGAATTTTTAAGAGAATCTAAAGCTTTATATGACAACTTATATCCAAGCCGAATTATTGTTTCTTGTGAAGAAAACGATTCTCCAAAAGTAAAGGCAGACGCAGAAAAATTTGCACTTTTATTAAAGTCTGCAGCTAAAAAAAATAATGTACCAGTACTTATTATGGGAGCTTCAGAAGCTGAAGCAGTAAAACTATTTGCCAATACTTATTTAGCGTTAAGGGTAGCTTATTTTAATGAGTTAGACACTTACGCAGAATCGAGAAAATTAAATAGTCACATGATTATTCAAGGAATTTCTTATGATGATCGAATAGGAATGCATTATAATAACCCATCATTTGGTTATGGAGGTTATTGTCTACCTAAAGATACGAAGCAATTATTGGCAAATTACAATAATATTCCTCAAACGCTAATTGAAGCTATCGTTTCATCAAATAATGTGCGCAAGTCCTATATTGCTAAGCAAATTATCAACGTCTTAGAAGAGCGGGAGTCCCCAGTAAAAGTAGTCGGGGTTTACCGTTTAATTATGAAAAGTAACTCAGATAATTTTAGAGAAAGTGCTATCAAAGATGTTATTGACATTCTTAAAAGTAAAGACATTAAGATAATTATTTATGAGCCAATGTTAAACAAACTTGAATCTGAAGATCAATCTGTACTTGTAAATGATTTAGAGAATTTCAAGAAACAAGCAAATATTATCGTAACTAATCGCTATGATAATGAATTACAAGATGTTAAAAATAAAGTTTACAGTAGAGATATTTTTAATAGAGACTAGCCATGTCTTCATCTATAACAATAATATTCATTTTTACTTTAAAAGAACTGCAGTTGGTGGTATGATTGAGCACTATGAAATAGTCGAAAAATCATATGAAAACGTAACATGATGTCAAATGAATTCCGTTCTGAAAACGAATGTCACTAAGCCATAGATTATAAAAAGTGAGGAGTTACTGATGACCAAAGTCAGAAAAGCCATTATTCCTGCTGCAGGTCTAGGAACACGTTTTTTACCTGCTACCAAAGCTCTTGCCAAAGAGATGTTGCCCATCGTTGATAAACCAACCATCCAGTTTATCGTCGAAGAAGCGCTAAAATCTGGCATCGAGGAAATCCTTGTGGTGACCGGAAAAGCTAAACGCTCTATCGAGGACCATTTTGATTCAAACTTTGAATTAGAATACAACCTCCAAGCTAAGGGGAAAAATGAACTGTTGAAATTAGTGGATGAAACCACTGCCATTAACCTTCATTTTATCCGTCAAAGCCACCCAAGAGGGCTGGGAGATGCTGTCTTACAAGCCAAAGCCTTTGTGGGCAATGAACCCTTTGTGGTCATGCTTGGAGATGACTTAATGGACATTACAAATGCATCCGCTAAACCTCTCACCAAACAACTCATGGAGGACTATGACAAGACGCATGCATCCACTATCGCTGTGATGAAAGTTCCTCATGAAGATGTGTCTAGCTATGGGGTTATCGCTCCTCAAGGCAAGGCTGTCAAGGGCCTTTACAGTGTAGACACCTTTGTTGAAAAACCACAACCAGAAGATGCGCCTAGTGATTTGGCTATTATTGGTCGTTACCTCCTAACCCCTGAAATTTTTGGTATTTTGGAAAGACAGACCCCTGGAGCAGGTAACGAAGTGCAACTCACAGATGCTATCGATACCCTCAATAAAACTCAGCGTGTCTTTGCACGAGAATTTAAAGGCAATCGTTACGATGTTGGGGATAAATTTGGATTCATGAAAACATCTATCGACTATGCCTTAGAACACCCACAGGTCAAAGAGGACTTGAAAAATTACATTATCAAACTAGGAAAAGCTTTGGAAAAAAGTAAAGTACCAACACATTCAAAGTAATGTGTTGGTACTTTACTTTTTTCCTTGTTTATAGCAACTTAAGTTTATATCTTGAAAATTGTCAACGTTCCAAAATATAAAAGTTTTGTGTTATACAACTTTACTAGAGGGACATATTAATAATAGGATTTATACGTAGAAAAATGATAAACATAAGTACAGCTTTTGTTAAAACTAATTAACAAGAACTTCAAAACTAAATAGTTATTTGGACGAGTATGATACTTTATAAATAGCTCTTATTCAGCTATTATTATTTATTTCTGTTTTATGCTATAATGACTTGAATGACAAAATGGAGATGACAATGATATACAAATTATTTACAGAATTTATCACCCTACAAGCCCTTCTTAAAGAATTAGGAATTATCCAAAGTGGTGGCGCTATCAAGGGATTTCTCGCTGAAACAACCGTTCTATTTAATGGTGAAGATGAGAAACGTCGAGGCAAAAAAATCAGAGTAGGGGATAAGATTTCTCTACCTGACCAAGACTTAATTATCACTATTGTTGAGCCTAGTCAAGAAGAAAAAGAACAATTTGCCGAAGAAATGGCTGAAAAGACACGTGTAGCGGCTCTAGTGAAACAAATGAACCAAGCTAACAAAAAGACTTCTTCTAAACATAACAATCGTCAATCTACTACCAAAAAATCACTAAGAGCAACTAAGAAAACTAAAGGTAAACCAACTGCACCTGTCCGCTTCCCAGGTATCTAGTATGTGGATTAAAGAGTTAGAGTTAAAACATTATCGCAATTATGACCACCTGCTTGCCTCATTTTCGTCGGGTTTAAATGTCTTTATCGGTAATAATGCTCAAGGAAAAACCAATTTTCTCGAGGCAATCTATTTTCTATCACTTACTAGAAGTCATCGCACGAGGGCTGATAAAGAATTGATTCATTTTGATCACTCAACTGTTTCTCTTACTGGTAAGATTCAGCGTATTAGTGGTACTGTTGATTTAGAAATCAATCTATCAGATAAAGGACGTGTGACAAAGATTAATGCGCTAAAGCAAGCAAAATTATCTGATTATATTGGAACGATGATGGTTGTGCTTTTTGCACCAGAAGATTTGCAACTAGTTAAGGGAGCACCTAGCCTTCGTCGCAAATTTATCGACATTGACCTTGGTCAAATTAAGCCTGTTTACTTATCTGAGTTATCCCATTATAACCACGTGCTTAAACAGCGTAATAGCTATTTAAAAAGTGCCCAACAAATTGATGCCGCTTTTCTAGCTGTTCTAGATGAGCAATTAGCTAGCTATGGAGCCCGTGTCATGGAACATCGTATTGATTTTATCAATGCGTTAGAGAAAGAAGCAAATACTCATCACCAAGCCATCTCAAATGGTTTAGAAAGTCTCTCTCTCTCCTATCAGTCGTCAGTTGTCTTTGACAAAAAAACTAATATTTACCAACAATTTTTACACCAACTTGAAAAAAATCATCAGAAAGATTTCTTCCGTAAAAACACTAGCGTTGGTCCACATCGCGATGAATTAGCCTTTTACATTAACGGGATGAATGCTAACTTTGCTAGTCAAGGTCAGCACCGCAGCCTTATCCTTTCCTTAAAAATGGCTGAAGTTAGTTTAATGAAGGCCTTGACTGGAGATAATCCCATTCTTTTACTAGACGATGTCATGAGCGAGCTAGACAATACACGACAAACAAAGTTACTTGAAACAGTAATTAAAGAAAATGTCCAAACCTTTATCACAACAACAAGTTTGGATCACCTGTCACAGTTGCCAGAAGGTATCCGTATTTTTCACGTGACAAAAGGAACCGTTCAAATTGATTCTGATATTCACTAATAACATCAAAAAAGGGTTCAGTTAAACTGAGCCTTTTTTGATATTATGTGGCGATTAAGATTTGACCACACCTAATAAAATAGCACCTACGATAAAACAAATAATTCCTGTGACAACCCAACGCATTTCTTTTTTGGTTTTGGTTTCGCCTAGGAATAAAATGCCTCCGACAATCGAAATGATAGCACCTAATTGTGAGAAACTAAAGGCAATAGCAAGTCCTGCTTTTGATGCAGCTAAAAGCATAAAAATATTCCCAATGCCCCAAAGTAATCCAACAACGCTATTTTTAATCACATACTGGTCAATGGAAATTTTAAATGACATGAAAGTTATAGCTCCTAAAACCATACCTACTGCCATGGGTAAAATGACTGACAAAACTTCAAATTTCATGATGTTATTAAATAATACAGCATACATCACGTAACCAATTGTTGAATAAGTGAGCGCCCTAAATCCTTTTGAAAAATTATGAAGGTGATTGACTTGTGCATTAGCATCATCTTGTTTACTAGAAAAGTAAAAACCAACAATCAGAAGTAATAGTGCTAGACTTCCTACTACAAATTGCATAGGTCTTGTCCATTCATGAAAAACGAGGACACCAATCAAACTTCCCAGAACAAGTTGAGAGCCACTTGACAAAGGATTGGCAACGGAGACTCCCATGTATTGCATGGCATGAAATTGACCAGTTTGACCAATTGACCAGATAAAACCACCCAATATTCCAAAAAGCCAAAGTTGCAGTGTCATCTCAGGTCTAACAATTAACCAAACAGCTAATGAAAATAATAAAGCCCCAAAAGTCATTCCTAGAGTTTGTTGCGAAGGTTTTCCTCCAATTTTGTTACTAACAAATCCAATGCTTCCCCATGTAAACATGGGAATAAGTGCATAAAAAATACCTTCCAAAATGTTATCTCCTTTATAGTAAATCTTTAAAGATTATAATAATTCCATCATAAAATGGTTTCATGTAAAGACTAATTATAGCTTATTTACTAAGAAAAAACAATAAAAGTTATCCGAAAATTGTTATTATATTTTATCATTTTTTAATATAAAAAAGAGCTGGCACAATATGTCAGCCCTTAAAGTTACTAAATTAAATTATCAGTGCACAGAATAGTTTGGTGCTTCATTTGTGATTTGGACATCATGTGGATGACTTTCAATCAAGCCTGCACCTGACATTTCAACAAATTGAGCATTTTCATGTAATTCTTGAATGTCACCTGCGCCAACATAGCCCATACCTGAGCGGATACCACCTAACATTTGGAAGACAATATCTGAAGCAGCTCCTTTATAAGCAACACGGCCTTCAATACCTTCTGGAACTAGCTTATTAGCTTCATTGACGGAACCTTGGAAGTAACGATCGCTTGATCCTTTCTTCATAGCTGCAATGGAACCCATTCCACGATAAGTTTTGAACTTACGGCCTTGGTAGATTTCAGTTTCACCTGGAGCTTCATCAGTACCTGCAAACATTGATCCAAGCATAACAGCATTACCGCCGGCTGCAAGAGCCTTAACAATATCGCCAGAATACTTGATACCACCATCAGCAATAATCGTTTTGCCATATTCACGAGCAACAGCAGCAGCATCGTAAATAGCAGTCACTTGAGGAACACCGACACCTGCAACCACACGAGTGGTACAGATAGATCCGGGACCAATACCCACTTTAACAACATCAACACCTGCATCATAAAGAGCACGCGCACCTTCAGCAGTGGCAATATTTCCAGCAATCAAAGTACGATTTGGGAAATGAGCACGAATTTCAGCAATTTTACGAAGAACACCAGCCGAATGACCATGAGCTGTGTCAATAACAATCGCATCTGCACCAGCTTCAAACAAGGCCTCGGCACGCTCAAAAGTATCTGAGGTAACACCTACCGCAGCAGCGACCAGAAGACGACCAAATTCATCTTTAGCAGCATGTGGGAATTCGATTACTTTTTCAATATCTTTGATAGTGATTAAACCAGACAGACGACCGCTATTATCAACCAAAGGAAGTTTTTCAATACGGTGTTCATGAAGAATACGTTCTGCAGTTTCAAGATCTGTACCAACAGCAGCCGTAACGAGGTGCTCACTAGTCATATGTTCAGAGATTGGTGCATTGTAATCAGAAATAAAACGCATATCACGATTAGTAATGATACCGACCAACTTACGGTTTGCTAAAGTTTCAACAATTGGCACACCACTGATACGGTAGCGCTGCATTAATTCTTCAGCTTCTGAAACCTTGTGTTCAGGTGTTAAGAAGAATGGATCAATGATGACACCATTTTCAGAACGTTTTACCTTGCGAACTTCTTCTGCTTGCTCAGTAATAGACATGTTTTTATGAATAACACCTAAACCACCCGCACGCGCAATTGCAATAGCCATTTTACTACCAGTAACCGTATCCATAGCTGCTGTAATAATAGGAATATTTAATGTCAAATTGTCTGCGAGTTTTGTCTTTAAATCAACTTCATTTGGAAGAACATGACTCTCTGCCGGAATAAGCAAGACATCGTCAAAAGTGTAGCCTTTTTTCAAAAATTTAGTGTCCCAATTTGACATCCAGATAATCCTCTTTTCTTTTATTTTTAGGGAATATTACCCTGGTCTATTTTTTATTGTTACTATCATATCACGCTAAAATCATTTGTCAATAAAATATTCCTACAGCTGAAGTCACTATCAGCATAATATATCAGTATTATCCGTTTTTTATTAATCAAAAAATTCATTTGGGTCTTATTTTTAATCAAAAATAAGACTATATAAAACATAATCTCTACTATCCTGTAAAGAAATGACAAATTAGGTCCTGTTTTGATAATAGTAATTATCTTATCATTACTAACTTAGCTTTTTCTCTAAAACATTAAAAATAATTAATACCCATTGCTGACTTCACTTCTGATAAAGTCTTGGCTGCCACAGTTCTTGCTTTTTGACTACCTTCTTGTAACATACGGAACACCTCTCCCATATCTTTAGCGTACTCCAAACGTCTTTCACGAATAGGTGCTAATTCACGTTCTAAAATATCTAAAAGGTAGCGTTTCGTTTTCACATCTCCTAAACCACCTATTTGATAATGCTCTTTCATTGCTTCGATATCAGCTTGATCTTCTTTTCTAGCAAAAATATCCAAATAATGAAAGACCATATTCCCTTCAATTTGACCAGGATCTTCTATTTTAATATGATTTGGATCAGTATACATGCTCATCACTTTTTTGCGAACGGTATCTGCATCATCTGAGAGATAGATTCCATTTCCCAATGACTTAGACATTTTGGCATTGCCATCAAGACCAGGTAAGCGTCCAGCTTTTTCATTTTCTGGATAAATACCTTCAGGTTCTACTAAACAGTCTGTATGGTAAGTATGATTAAAACTTCTCACAATTTCACGTGTTTGTTCAATCATCGGTTTCTGGTCGTTACCTACAGGTACTAAATTCGCTTTAAATGCTGTAATATCAGCGGCCTGTGATACTGGATAAACCAAAAAACCAGATGGAATACTTTCGCCAAAACCTTTCTGAGCAATTTCGGTTTTAACAGTGGGATTTCTTTCCAAACGTGCTAATGATACCAGATTCATATAATACATGCTCAATTCAGCTAGCTCTGGAATCTGACTTTGAATAAAAATCGTTGATTGCTTCGGATCCAAACCGACAGAGAGGTAATCCAAGGCAACATTTCCAATAGATTCTTGAATTAATTCGGATTCTTTAGCATGATCCGTCAGTGCCTGTTGATCGGCCAAGAAAACAAACATCTTATACTTGTTTTCATTTTGTAAAAAGACACGATTTTTAAGACTTCCGACATAATGACCTAAATGTAATTTTCCAGTTGGTCTATCTCCAGTTAAAATAATAGGTTTTGTCATCATTTTCTCCCTAACTATCTCTTGATATAGCAAAAAGTCCCCACGCTATTAAAACGTGAGGGCGTTATTACAAGTAATACGCGGTACCACCTCAATTAGCATCTGCTTTATCAAAACGAGATACTATCTCAATCTTCTCAATGAAAGAAGCTGCACGGTAAGGGGTGCCAACCTGAAAGTTATGGTTTCCTTTCAAATAATCATTAGTCCATTTCACCTTTTCTGTTGTTAGCTTGCACCAACCACTAACTCTCTAAAAACATGAAAAGAATACTCTTCTAATTTAGATTTATTCTATGAAATTTTAAACTTCTTGTCAAGTTCACCAGATTTTTTGAAAATATGACTTGACGGTCTCAGTACATTTAAGAGATAATGAGTCTACTATTTTTAACCAGTTATAAAGGAGATTAAAAGCATGAAAAAACGAGGGATTGATTTACTACTTGTCACAATTGGCTCATTCATAACAGCTATTGGTTTCAATACAATGTTTGTCGACAATCATATTGCATCAGGGGGTATGGTTGGTATTGCAGTTGTTATAAAAGCTCTATTTGGCATTAGTCCGTCGCTTTTTTTAATGGCTAGTAATATTCCCTTATTATTAATGTGTTACTTCTTTCTTGGAAAACAAAATTTTATTAAAACACTTTATGGTTCTTGGATATATCCTATTGCCATCCGTTCAACCAATTCATTACCTACTCTGACACACAATCAGTTGTTAGCAGCTATTTTTGGTGGTATTATCTGTGGCATTGGTTTAGGAATGGTTTTTTGGGGAAACTCTTCGACAGGAGGAACTGGAATTCTAACACAAATACTTCATAAATACTCTCCTTTATCTCTTGGAGTTGCAATGACAATTGTAGATGGTATTAGTGTCCTTATGGGATTTATTGCACTTTCTGCAGATGACGTGATGTATTCTACGATTGGACTTTTCGTAATTGGTTATGTGATTAGCGTTATGGAAAATGGCTTTGACTCATCCAAAAATGTTATGATTATTTCCAAAGATTATCAAGCTATTCGAGAATATATCACAACTGTTATGGATCGTGGAGTGACTAAACTTCCTATTCGCGGTGGTTATACTACTTCTGATAAAATTATGTTAATGGCTATTGTATCAAGTCACGAATTACCTACTCTCCAAGAAAAAATCCTCGAAATTGACGATACAGCCTTTATTGTTGTCATGCCAGCAGCTCAAGTTATGGGAAGAGGATTTAGTTTGACTAAACAATACAAACGTGAAGACAAAGACGTTTTATTGCCTATGTAGTGATTAGCCCTTTTCTGATTGAAAAAGGGGACTATTTTAGGTACAATGAAGCTTAGATAAATAAAATGAGGTGACAAATTGCTTACAGTTTCTGATGTATCACTACGCTTTAGTGATCGAAAACTATTTGATGATGTTAATATCAAATTCACAGCCGGCAATACTTACGGCTTAATCGGTGCCAATGGTGCCGGAAAATCAACTTTTCTTAAAATCCTTGCAGGAGATATTGAACCAAGTACTGGTCATATCTCTTTAGGACCTGACGAACGCTTATCTGTTCTTCGCCAAAATCATTTTGATTATGAAGAAGAACGTGCGATTGATGTTGTAATCATGGGTAATGAACAACTCTACAATATCATGAAAGAAAAAGACGCTATCTATATGAAAGCAGATTTTTCAGAAGAAGATGGGGTTCGTGCCGCTGAGCTAGAAGGTATCTTTGCTGAATTAGGTGGCTGGGAGGCAGAAAGTGAAGCTTCTCAACTTCTCCAAAATCTAAATATTCCAGAAGACCTTCACTACCAAAATATGAGTGAACTGGCTAATGGAGATAAAGTGAAAGTCCTTCTTGCTAAAGCGCTCTTTGGTAAGCCTGACGTTTTATTACTTGACGAGCCAACCAATGGTCTTGATATTCAATCTATTTCATGGTTGGAAGATTTCTTGATTGATTTTGAAAATACAGTCATCGTTGTTTCCCATGACCGTCACTTCTTGAATAAAGTATGTACTCACATGGCCGACCTTGACTTTGGTAAAATCAAACTCTTTGTGGGTAACTACGATTTCTGGAAACAATCTTCTGAGCTGGCCGCTCGTTTACAAGCTGACCGCAATGCTAAAGCAGAAGAGAAAATCAAAGAATTACAAGAATTCGTTGCCCGTTTCTCAGCAAACGCATCTAAATCAAAACAAGCAACCTCTCGTAAAAAAATGCTTGATAAGATTGAATTAGAAGAAATTGTTCCCTCAAGCCGTAAATACCCATTTATTAATTTTAAAGCAGAGCGTGAAATGGGAAATGACTTCCTCACTGTTGAAAATCTTTCTGTAACGATCGATGGAGAGAAAATCATTGATAATATCAGTTTCATTTTACGTCCAGGTGACAAAGCTGCTATTATTGGTCAAAATGATATTCAGACAACTGCTCTTATGCGTGCTTTAGCAGATGATATTGACTACGAAGGAACCATTAAATGGGGAGTGACAACAAGTCGTTCTTACTTGCCTAAAGACAATTCAAAAGATTTTGCCACGGAAGAATCTATTCTTGAATGGTTACGTCAATTTGCCTCAAAAGGTGAAGATGATGATACCTTTTTACGTGGGTTCTTAGGACGGATGCTTTTCTCTGGAGACGAAGTTAAAAAATCTGTTAACGTTCTTTCCGGTGGCGAAAAAGTGCGTGTCATGCTTTCTAAGTTGATGCTATTGAAATCAAACGTTCTTATTCTTGATGACCCAACTAATCACTTAGATTTGGAATCTATTTCAAGTCTTAATGATGGAATCAAAGACTTCAAAGAATCTGTTATCTTTGCCAGTCATGACCATGAATTTATTCAAACGATTGCTAACCACATCGTTGTTATTTCAAAAAATGGTGTTATCGACCGTATAGATGAAACTTATGACGAATTCCTTGACAATCCAGAAGTCCAAGCCCGAGTTGCTGAACTTTGGAAATAAAACCTTATGATAAATGAGGTGGCTAAGAAGATCTCTTCCTAGCCTCTTTTTTAAAATTTGTAAACGAAAGACCATATAATTTATGAAAAATAATAATAAATGGATAATTGCTGGACTTGCTAGTTTTTTGTTCCCTCTTAGTATTATATTTATCATCCTTCTATCGATGGGCATTTATTATAATAGTGATAAAACAATTCTAGCTAGTGATGCTTTTCATCAGTATGTTATTTTTGCGCAGAACTTTCGTAACATCATGCACGGTTCTGATAGTTTTTTTTATACCTTTACAAGCGGACTAGGGATAAATTTTTATGCTTTAATGTGTTATTATCTTGGCAGTTTCTTTTCTCCATTACTTTTCTTTTTTAATTTAACCTCTATGCCAGATGCTATCTATTTGTTTACCTTGATAAAATTTGGGTTAATAGGATTAGCTGCATGCTATTCTTTTCATAGATTATATCCAAAAATCAGTGCTTTCTTGATGATTTCCATCTCAGTTTTTTATAGCTTAATGAGCTTCTTGACAAGTCAAATGGAACTAAATTCTTGGTTAGATGTTTTCATTCTTCTTCCACTTGTTATACTTGGATTAAATAAACTTATCACAGAAAATAAAACCAGAACTTATTATCTTTCGATATCATTATTATTCATTCAAAATTACTACTTTGGCTACATGATTGCTCTTTTTTGTATTCTTTACGCCTTAGTTTGTCTTTTACGTCTCAATGATTTTAACAAAATGTTTATCGCTTTTGTTAGGTTTACAGCTGTGTCAATATGTGCTGCTTTAACAAGTGCTCTAGTAATACTTCCTACCTATCTAGATTTGTCAACTTATGGAGAGAATCTATCCCCGATAAAACAGTTAGTTACGAACAATGCTTGGTTTTTGGATATACCTGCTAAGCTCTCAATAGGAGTGTACGATACTACCAAGTTTAATGCTCTGCCTATGATTTACGTAGGATTATTTCCCCTAATGCTTAGTGTTATTTATTTTACTTTAGAAAGTATCCCTTTAAAAATAAAATTAGCCAATGCCTGCTTGTTAACTTTTATTATAATAAGTTTTTACCTACAGCCACTTGATCTTTTTTGGCAGGGGATGCACTCACCAAATATGTTTTTGCATCGCTACGCTTGGTCTTTTTCCATAGTTATCCTATTACTCGCATGTGAGACTCTCTCTCGACTAAAAGAAGTGACTCAAATAAAAGCAGGTTTTGCTTTTATTTTCCTCATTATACTGACATCTCTTCCTTATAGCTTTTCTCAACAATATAATTTTCTACCTTTAACTCTTTTTTTACTTAGTGTTTTTTTATTATTAGGTTATACTATTTCACTATTTTCGTTTAGAAATTCTCAAATCC
Organism: Streptococcus pyogenes; assembly: GCF_002055535.1. Taxonomy (NCBI): domain Bacteria; kingdom Bacillati; phylum Bacillota; class Bacilli; order Lactobacillales; family Streptococcaceae; genus Streptococcus; species Streptococcus pyogenes. The sequence goes on from NZ_LN831034.1 coordinate 1,908,546, forward strand.
CATCTACTTTTATTTCTGCTTTCATACTTATCTTTAGCCTTCTTGAATCAGGGTTAAACACCTACTACCAGCTTCAAGGAATTAATAAGGAGTGGGGATTCCCATCACGACAGATATATAATAGTCAATTAAAGGATATTAACAACCTTGTCAACTCTGTGTCAAAAAATAGTCAACCTTTTTTTAGAATGGAAAGGCTACTTCCCCAAACAGGGAACGATAGCATGAAATTTAATTATTACGGCATTTCACAATTTTCCTCTGTAAGAAATAGACTATCTAGTTCTTTATTGGATCGATTGGGATTTCAGTCTAAAGGCACAAATTTAAACCTTAGATACCAAAACAATACTATTATTATGGACAGTCTACTTGGTATAAAATATAATCTTAGCGAAGGACCTCCAAATAAATTTGGATTTACAAAACTAAAAACTAGCGGGAATACTACTCTTTATCAAAATCACTATAGTAGCCCTTTAGCTATATTAACACGTAATGTTTACAAAGATGTCAACCTAAATGTCAATACCCTTGATAACCAAACCAAATTACTTAACCAACTAAGTGGGAAATCTTTAACCTATTTTAACTTACAGCCAGCTCAACTTATTTCTGGTGCTAATCAATTTAACGGACAAATATCTGCACAAGCTTCTGATTATCAAAACTCCGTTACCCTTAATTATCAAATTAACATCCCTAAACATAGTCAACTCTATGTTAGCATACCCAATATTATATTTTCAAATCCTGATGCTAAAGAGATGCGTATTCAGACAGATAATCATAATTTCATATATACTACAGATAACGCTTACTCTTTTTTTGATTTAGGATATTTCGCCGATGCCAAAGTTGCTACATTTTCGTTTGTTTTTCCAAAAAATAAACAAATTAGTTTTAAGGAACCTCATTTTTATAGTTTGTCTATTGAATCTTACCTTGAAGCAATGAATAGCATTAAACAAAAAAATGTTCATACTTACGCTAAAAGTAATACGGTAATCACTGATTATAATTCAAAAACGAAAGGTTCTCTTATTTTTACACTTCCTTACGATAAAGGTTGGTCAGCACAAAAAGATGGGAAAAATCTTCCAGTCAAAAAAGCACAAGGAGGATTTCTATCAGTTACTATTCCTAAAGGAAAGGGACGTGTTATCCTTACCTTTATTCCTAATGGTTTTAAATTAGGGTTATCTCTATCTTGTGTAGGAATTATCGCTTATATGCTTTTGTATAAGTACATAGATATAAAGTCTAAATTACTTTAGTCCGAAAAAATCAGATTTTTTTATCAATTTGGCAAATGAGTCAATATACTAAAAGTATCTCAAGAGCTAGACAAATATTCTAATACTTGAGATGCTTTTATCGATTTTACTAATAAACTCAAATAATATAAAGGTCAGATTTTTCGTGAGGGTTAATGTTAAACTACTCTCTTTCAAAGATTGAAATGACAATAATCATCGCTGATACGATTTCAATCTTTTGACTCCTTACAATAATCTTATATTCATCAGTATTGAATGGGAGACATGCTTTCAAAATGTAAAAAATTAAGCTTCAGTTAATGTTTGTAATTAAACTTAATGTTATCATCTATACAATTAAAGAACAGAACTTCTATTTTAATGCAAAATACAATCCTGTTAGTTCACAATGCTGTATTTAGTGGTTTAATAATTAGTAAATTGAGCATTTGACCTGAGTATCTGTTTTACTAAATAAAAAAATCCTAAGATTATCTTAGGAAATATCTTATCACTCCGGCAGTAGGACTCGAACCTACGACATCATGATTAACAGTCATGCGCTACTACCAACTGAGCTATGCCGGAAAAAGAAAAAAATTGCCAAAATGACAATTGCGATAGTCCGTACGGGATTCGAACCCGTGTTACCGCCGTGAAAAGGCGGTGTCTTAACCCCTTGACCAACGGACCAGAAGTTTTGGAGGATATCTCCTTAACACTCTTACTATTATAGCAGATTGATTTTTTTTGTCTATACTTTTTTAAAAAAAATTTGATTTTTTTTAAACCGCAAGTTGTCAAGTCAAGTGCAACGAGTTCATAGATAACTAGAGTTCCAGAGGTTAAGCTGTTCGGGATAGCTCAAACAGGAATTTTGAGGATTGCTATTGAAGAAGTCGTCTTAGGCGCTCATTGATGGCAGTAATATCATTGTCAAGTTCTTCAGAGGTTAGTGGATTAAGTGAGATTCCTTTAGGGACATATTCTCTGAGGAGACCATTGAAGTTCTCGTTTGTTCCTCTCTCATGTGAAGAATAGGGATGTGCAAAGTAAACGTCAACAGCTTTTAAGTCTGAGAGTAAACTAAACTCAGAACCATTATCCGCTGTGATGGATGCAATAGGATACTGACTGATGAGATGCGTGACAGCACGGTTAATGGTTTGGGACTGCTTGTCTTCTATAGTGCATAGCGTGTCTGGCGCTCTACCAAAGTCAACATAACAGCTTCACTTTTGGTTTTCTTGCCGAGAGCCAAATCAATCTCCCAATGCCCAAATTCAGAACGATCATTAATATATTCTGGACGTTCTTCGATAGATTTACCTAAAGTCTTCTTATTCGTCTTCATGACTTTCTTAGAACGTTTTCTGATACTAACCATCTTAGACAAATCTATTGGTTTCATAGACACGTTGTCTACTATCAGCGAAATAGGCGTTGAAGAAGGTTTGTTTTCCATTCTTATCCTTTACCTGATCTACTGAACCACGTTTTATTTCTCGGCAGATTGTAGAACGGTGACTACCCAGAAGTCGAGCAATCTCAACGGGTTTCTTTCCCATTTTAAGATAAGCAGCAATTTCACCCCGTTCTGTGGCTGAAAGATGAGAATAGGATGATTTTCTGGTAGAATTAATATTAGACATGTTCATCTGCTTTCCATACTGAATTGGGGAATTCTAGTATATCAGACGAACATGTCTTTTTTGTTGTACTTCATTTTATAACGCGGGATATAATGTTATTTTCTAGTTTTTTCAAAATAAATATTGACAGTTTTAGATAATTTTTGTTAAAATGATGTGGTTAAGGTCTCATAGCTCAGCTGGATAGAGCATTCGCCTTCTAAGCGAACGGTCGCAGGTTCGAATCCTGCTGGGATCAAAGATAAAAAAGCACTGTTTTAGTGCTTTTTTTGTATTTACCTTAGTGTATTGAAAAGATAGGATTTAGTACGTCTTTTTTTAATATTTGCTTTTAATTATACCGAACTATTATCTAATAAAGTGGTAAGAGTTAGTTATTCCAGTTCACACTCTCTTACTTATGATAAGGACTGCCTTGTGTAATCATAAAAGCACGATAAATTTGCTCAGTAAGGACTAGACGCATTAACTGATGAGGTAAGGTTAACAATCCAAAACTCATTAGCATATTAGCTCTTTTTTTAATAATTGAATCTAATCCAAGACTCCCACCAATAATAAACGTGATAGTTGAATATCCCTTAACAGTAACCCCTGATATTAATTCACTAAATGTCTCTGAAGGAAACTGTTTTCCTTCAATAGCTAATGCAATTACAAAATCACGTTCCCCAATTTTTTTATGGATTCGCTGAGCTTCTTTACTCATAATCAATTGATTATCAGCAAAACTTGCTTTATCTGGTGTTCTTTCATCAGTTAACTCAATCATTTCGAATTGACAAAAACGGGAAAGTCTTTTTTGATATTCTGAAATACCATCTTTGAGGTATCTTTCTTTTAGTTTTCCAACACAAATTAGTTTCACTTTCATAGCTTAATTGTATCACAAGAACATTACTTTTTACACAATTTATCCACAAGTTATTTTTCTTCAACTACTAATAAAAACCTTTGTACAAAGGTCTTTATTAGTAAAAAGAAAAGTAATCCACAGGCTGTGGATTACTTTTCTTTTTTTTATTTTTAAGGTATAATTAAGCAAAGTTCTATAAGCTATGGACAAATAATTCGGAGGACAAAACATGCCAAGTATGAAACATATCTTAAAATCCTTAAGTATTTTACTAATTGGATTTTTAGGAGGATTAATAGCAATTATTACATTCAATAATCTCTACCCACATTCTCCATCAAAAATAAATTCAGGTAAGGCAACAACTAGTAATATGGTTTTTAACAACACAACCAATACTACTAAAGCTGTCAAAGCTGTTCAAAATGCAGTTGTATCAGTTATTAATTATCAAGATAACCCTTCTTCATCCCTTTCTAACCCTTATACAAAACTCTTTGGAGAAGGGCGTTCAAAAGAGAATAAGGATGCTGAATTATCTATTTTTAGTGAAGGATCTGGGGTCATTTATCGAAAAGATGGCAACTCCGCTTACGTTGTTACTAATAACCATGTTATCGACGGAGCTAAACGAATTGAAATTCTTATGGCAGACGGATCTAAAGTTGTTGGTGAATTAGTTGGAGCTGATACTTATTCGGATTTAGCTGTTGTTAAGATCTCTTCAGATAAGATAAAAACAGTAGCTGAATTTGCAGATTCTACAAAACTAAATGTTGGAGAAGTTGCTATTGCTATCGGCAGCCCACTAGGAACACAATACGCTAATTCTGTTACTCAAGGAATCGTCTCTAGTTTAAGTCGTACTGTAACTTTAAAAAACGAGAATGGTGAGACTGTCTCAACAAATGCTATTCAGACAGATGCTGCTATTAACCCTGGAAACTCTGGTGGACCACTAATTAATATTGAGGGGCAAGTAATCGGAATTAATTCAAGTAAAATTTCTTCTACCCCAACTGGTAGCAACGGTAATAGTGGTGCTGTTGAAGGAATTGGTTTTGCTATCCCATCTACTGATGTTATTAAAATTATTAAACAACTAGAAACTAATGGTGAAGTTATCAGACCTGCTCTTGGAATATCCATGGTCAATTTAAATGACTTATCCACAAATGCTCTTAGTCAAATTAATATTCCAACTAGTGTAACTGGTGGTATTGTAGTAGCAGAAGTTAAGGAAGGAATGCCGGCATCTGGCAAACTTGCTCAGTACGATGTGATTACAGAAATTGATGGCAAAACAGTTAATTCAATTAGTGATTTACAAAGTAGTCTATACGGACACGATATTAATGATACTATTAAAGTAACTTTTTATAGAGGAACTACAAAGAAAAAAGCAGATATCAAATTAACAAAAACTACTCAAGATTTGACTAAAACGCAGTAAACAAGCTACCTAAATACTATTACATTTTATCACATAAAACAGTCCAAAGGACTGTTTTATGTTTCTTATTCTATCCAGGAACTCCCTTATGACAAAAGAATTATTGATAGACCTACCAATTGAAGATATTGTTACAAATCCCTATCAGCCAAGGATACAATTTAATCAAAGAGAACTCCAAGACCTAGCAACTTCTATTAAATCAAACGGCCTCATTCAACCTATTATTGTTCGAAAATCTGACATTTTTGGCTATGAGTTAGTTGCTGGAGAACGACGACTTAAAGCTTCAAAAATGGCTGGTCTAAAAAAAGTTCCAGCTATCATCAAGAAGATCTCCACACTCGAGAGCATGCAACAAGCTATAGTTGAAAATTTACAACGTTCTAACCTTAACGCTATCGAAGAAGCTAAAGCCTATCAGTTATTGGTTGAAAAAAAACACATGACTCACGATGAGATTGCTAAATATATGGGAAAATCAAGACCTTATATTAGCAATACCTTACGTCTGTTACAACTCCCAGCACCTATCATTAAAGCAATTGAAGAAGGAAAAATTAGTGCGGGACACGCGCGTGCTCTTTTAACTTTGAGTGATGATAAGCAACAACTGTACCTCACTCATAAAATACAAAATGAAGGCCTAAGTGTTAGGCAAATTGAGCAACTGGTTACTTCTACTCCAAGTTCGAAGCTATCTAAAAAAACTAAAAATATTTTTGCCACTTCTTTAGAGAAACAATTGGCTAAATCATTGGGACTCTCTGTCAATATGAAGCTGACAGCAAACCATAGTGGGTACCTTCAGATATCTTTTTCCAATGATGATGAATTAAACAGAATTATCAACAAGCTAAAGTAGCTTGTTGATATTCTGTTTTTTCTTTTTTAGTTTTCCACATGAAAAATAGTTGAAAACAATAGCGGTGTCCCCTTAAAATGGCTTTTCCACAGGTTGTGGAGAACCCAAATTAACAGTGTTAATTTATTTTCCACAGGTTGTGGAAAAACTAACTATTATCCATCGTTCTGTGGAAAACTAGAATAGTTTATGGTAGAATAGTTCTAGAATTATCCACAAGAAGGAACCTAGT